>DASRRV010000303.1:0-36907 GCA_035695545.1 Candidatus Sulfotelmatobacter sp.
TTGGTATTACGACTGGAAGCCAATGTTAGGCTCTTCCGCTGCACCGGAGATCACCGAGATTGCTACCGCCCCGGTTTCTCCTGACGGCACTTTCGAGATGCAACTGCCCGATTTAAGCGCCGATCCCGTAGCCTCACGTGAGTCATGGGCAACGCTTGAGTTTCGAATCACTGGAGTAAGGCGTTATCAGATCCTGTGCCCCCAGCCCGCTAACGGGATTGGGACCCGTGGGGAAGGAATTGTAGCTGCGCCGTCCTATCCGGTAGAAGTTACTTTCCGCTAGGCGCGACGAGATGTTTTTCCGCTGCAACGTACCTTAACTGTTGCATCGCCATTGCACCCGTTGAGGAGCCTCACCTGACTACCTGGTGCGCAACCCGCCTTGCCCTGATCCTGACGCCGGCCCAGCCGCGCCCTCTATCTCAAGGCGTGCCCGCAGCCGACGAGAGCGGGCCATTTAGACCATGGAGAGCGGTGCAAGACCTACCCCGGCAGGTGGAGACGGTCTGGGACCTCACCCGCCAGCGCTTGAAAGTCAATGAACAGGCGCTGGGGCGGGCGGGTGACAGTTGCCAGGGAGTAAAGCCCAGGCAGTTATACGGGGCGTAACGGCACGACTGAAGAAGCTGCGGAAAAAGTCCGCCGAGGCGCAAGAAGCGGACCTCAGGCGTTAAAGCGCGGACCTATTTTCATCGACTTAGCGGCACGAGTAAAACTCGTGCCCGTCCGTTTCGTCACGAAGATCGAGTTTTTCCGCAACGTCTGAAGTCGTGCCCTTCCCAAACCATTTATGAGACGGAGCTCTAGTAGATTCGCAATAGTGATTGCTCGGATGTGCGTGACTAGAATTGCGCGATGCACGTACACGCCAGGCGGAATCGACTCTTCGTTTTGCTGTTACTGCTGACGGCGGCGGGGACGGTTCATGCGGTCGAGCATCCGGGCGTGGTGCCGAAAGAGAGCGAGTGTTCCTCTTGTCACGCAAGTAAGATGACCGGGGCCTCGGTGCATTCGGCGATGGCGAGTTCCTGCAACGTGTGCCATCTGGCGAAAACCCAGGGAGACATGACGGTGTTGAACCTGATCATGCCGAAGACGCAGATTTGTTTTGCCTGCCACGAGAAATCTGCGGCGCTGCAACAGCACTCGCCCATCGTGAAAGGGCGATGCCTGGACTGCCACGATGCGCACAGCAGCGATCGACGGATGTTGCTGCGAGCAGAGGCAGACGGGCCAGCAGTGCGGCCCTGAGCGCAAGTCGCTTCTTTAAACACCTACTCCAGCGGCCGGCAGATCTCCCAGTGATGTCCGAAGGGATCGACGACGCGGCCCAGGCGCCATCCGTACTCTTCTGTGACGGGCACGACTTGCGTGGCTCCGGCGGCCAGGGCGCGGGCAAAGACTGCGTCGGGATCGGAGACGGTGAGAATCATGCGAACCGTTCCGCCGCCGAGAGTTTCGGGACTGAAGTTCTTGTTCTCGGGAGATTCGTCGCCCAGCCAGAACTCCGCGCCATCTACTGAGAGACGAGCGACCACGCTTCCGCCGTCGCCATCGAGACGAAAAACTTCGGTCGCTCCAAAGGCGGACTTGTAGAATTCGACGGCTCGCGCGCTGTTGCGGACGGAGAGCCAGGGGGCGATCGTGGTTGGGATTGGGGATTTATTGTCCGGCATGGGCGCGCCTCAGGGCTGCGATGTCGATTTTATCCATTTGCAGCATGGCTTTCAGTACGCGCTGCGATTTTTCGGGATCCTTGTCGCGCATTAACTCGGTTAGGGCCGAGGGAATGATTTGCCAGGAGAGTCCGTATTTGTCTTTGAGCCAGCCGCATCTTTCTCTCTTGCCGCCGGCGGAGAGCTTCTCCCAGAGGTCGTCTACTTCCGCCTGAGTCTCGCAGTTCACGAACATGGAGATCGCCGGGGTGAAGGTGAACATCGGGCCGCCGTTCAGGGCCATGAATTGCTGCCCTTCAAGCTCGAAGTTGGCGGCCATGGCCGTGCCTTTCGGGCCGGGACCGGCGTCTCCGTAGCGGGTGACGGTTCCGACCTTCGAGTTCTTGAAGATCGAGCAGTAGAAGTTCATTGCCTCTTCGGCCTTGTCGTCGAACCAGAGGAAGGGAGTGATTTTCGGCATGCGGCTGTCTCCGTTTCTGACTTTATATCAGGTCGAAGGGCAGCCGTGGCAAGGCAAGGGTCGTTCTCTTGAATGCAGCCAACTTACGGTTGGAAGAGCATGGTACGGAGGTTGGCCTCGACATTGTCTTTGTCGACTACGCCGGAATACGCGGCCACGATTTGCCCCTGGCGGTCGATCAGAAAAGTGTCGGGCATATTGCCGATGCCATACAGCTTGGCGGTTGCGTCGTTGCCGAGGACGATCGCGTACGGGATCTTCGCCGTTTTGACGAAGGGCGTCACGACCTTCCAGCCGTCGGAGTCCAGAGAAACGCCTATTACGGTGAGACCTTGTGGCGAGTATTTGCGCGAGAACTCCGCGAACCACGGGATTTCCGTCTGGCATCCGTGACACCAGGTGGCCCAGAAATCTAACAGGACTACCTTGCCTCGGTAGTCTTTGAGGGTTATCGATTTGCCGGCGCCGTCTTTCAACGCAAACTCCGGCGCGGGTTTGCGCTGACTTGCGGGTTGCAGGTCGGCGCGAACGGTGGATTGATCGTCGGCAGTAGCGAGGCAGGCGAAGGCTAGCAGCAGTGCGGAAGCACGCAGAAGACGACTCTGTTTTGAGTTGACGCTCATTTGTTTCTCCTTTGGTGCGGGCGGCTAAGTCGTGGCAATGCCGCTGTGCCGGCGTCGCTTGAGAGCGCTCGCGATCAGATATACAACTGGCCAGTACACGACGAACTGAAGAAGGCGCATTCCCCACCCAAACAAACTGCCTGGTCGATACAGTGCATTCACGAAGTGAGGTCCCAGTAAAAGCCAAAAACCACGCTCCTGAATCACCATTGCCGCCAGGGTCGCGGTCGCGGCAGTCCACAAGATTGTGCGGAACAGTGGCCTGAGCTTTGCGGTGCCGAGGCCTTGACGCAATCCCCATACGGCAGGGAGTGCAACCAGAATGGCCTGAACGATCAACGGCAACAGCACTCGGTAAAATGACAGCGCAAAAACCACCGCGTTGCCGTCTTGTTGATCGGGATACCGAACCGTGCGCTGAATGAACGCCTCAAGAAATGCAGAATATTGTGGAGCGACCACCAGTGCTCCGAACAACAGCATGAGACATAGGAGCACGCCGTTAATCTGGATCATGCCGCGCGAGATGGATCCGAGTAGAAAGCCACTCGCCCACGACACGCAACTCAGCGTCAAATACCAGAGGGCAACATGCAGAACGGTCTCGGCCAGGAGCCGCCAGAATCCGGGATTGCTCAACAAAGGCCAGTCCCAGTTGTTCGCATACATCCAGATGTAGATGGCACTCACATCGGACGTACTCCGGGAGACGATTGACAGAACAATGGCGAGCGGGATGATTACTCCCAAGAGGGTCACCCAAGGCCGCCAAGCGGACCACAGAATGGCCTGCCGCCGGGCGACTAAACCAAGCACGCCGCACAGAGCCTGACTGGCGGACTCGCGAGACTCCGAGATATCGCCGAGCACGGCGTCGCGTTCGGCGGGCTCCAGCATTCGCGAAAGAGTGTCGGTCAACCACCAGCAGGATTGGTTCATGATCGGACCGTGATTCGGCTCGTCTCCCATGAAACACCTTCGCTGACGCGCTTCACCGCAGAATAAAAATCGCTGGCCGCCTGCACTCCTTTCGCCGTCACGCGGACCATACGCTTGGGCCGGCCGCCTCGTTGCGGAGTGGGGTCGCCCATGCTGGTCTTGATGAGGCCCTTTTCTTCGAGGCGATCGAGGGTTGTATAGAGCGCGCCGATGGAGCAGGGGCGTCCGGTAGCGCTTTCGATCTCTTGCCGGATGGCGACACCGTAAGCGTCTTCGCCTAGCCGCGCGGCTGCAGTGAGCATCAGGTATTCGAATTCGCCAAGCATGATTAGTAGCACATTGTGATACTAATGTGAACGGCTGTCAAGTTGTTATGTGAAGCGGCTTCGCGGTCTGTTCGTAATCGGCGGGCTGTACTTGACTATCGGGAGTGAGGGAGAATAAACCTCTTGCTTGATTCTAATGGTGAGGAGTTTCTGATGAAGCTGCTTCGTACGTATGTTCTTCCCTGCTTTGTGCTCTTGTCCCTTTTCTGCTTATTTACCTTTCCGCTTGCGGCGCAGACCGACAGCGCGGCGCTGACCTATCCGAAGGCAAAGACGGTTGATCAGGTCGACGACTACCACGGAACGAAAGTGGCCGATCCTTACCGTTGGCTTGAGGACACGGATTCGGCCGACACTCATGACTGGGTTGAAGCGGAGAACAAGCTGACATTCAGCTATCTCGACCAGATTCCGTACCGCGGGGCGATTCGCGACCGGCTGACGAAGCTTTGGAACTACGAGCGCTTCACGGTGCCGGAGCAGCAGGGCGGACGGTATTTCTATCAGCATAACAACGGACTGCAGAACCAGAACGTGCTGCTGGTGGCGGAGTCTTTGAATGCGGAGCCGCGGGTGTTGCTCGATCCGAATACGTTGTCGTCGGATGGAACGGTCGCGCTCGCGGGGTCGGCTCTGTCGGATGACGGGAAGCTGATGGCGTATGGCACGGCGACTTCGGGATCGGATTGGACGGAGTGGCACGTGCGCGATGTGGATACGAGCCAGGATCTTCCTGACGTGATCAAGTGGGTGAAGTTCTCGGGCGCGTCATGGACGAAGGACAACAAGGGCTTTTACTACAGCCGCTACGATGAGCCCAAAGAAGGCACCGAGATGCGCGGGACGAATTATTTTCAGAAACTTTATTACCACAGGCTGGGCACCGCGCAAGCAGAGGACAAGCTGATCTATGAGCGTCCGGATAATAAGGAGATGGGATTCGCCGGGGGCGTTACCGACGACGGGCACTATCTGGTGATTTCGGTGTGGCAAGGATCGGCGCCCAAGAACCGGATTTACTACAAGGATCTGACGCAGGCGGATTCGCCGGTCGTGAAGTTGCTCGACGCCTTTGATGCGCAGTACCAGTTCGTGGATAACGATGGTCCGCTGTTCTGGATTCAGACGGATCTGGAGGCGCCGCGCGGACGGCTGATCGCCATCGATGTACGCCATCCGGAGAAAGCGAACTGGAAGACCGTGGTCCCGCAGGGCGTGGACAAATTGGAGTCGGTGGGCGTCGTGGACAATTTGTTCCTGGTCGGATACCTGAAGGACGCGCGGACTGAGGTTCGCATCCACGATCTGAATGGGAAGTTCATACGCAATGTAGACCTGCCGGGAATTGGCACGGCGAATGGCTTCGGAGGCAAGCGGAAGGATAAGGAGACGTTTTATTCCTTCACGAGCTTCACTACACCGACTGCGATCTATCGATACGAACCGAGGGCGGGAAAGAGTTCGGTCTTCCGGCAACCCAAGGTGGATTTCGATCCCACGCAGTATGAGACCAAGCAGGTGTTTTACAAGAGCAAGGACGGCACCCGGGTGCCGATGTTCCTGACCTACAAGAAAGGACTGAAGCTGGACGGGCAGAATCCTACGATGCTGTATGCGTACGGCGGGTTCGACATCTCGTTGACGCCCGGCTTCTCTGTGCCGAACCTTGTGTGGCTGGAAATGGGCGGTATCTACGCTCAGCCCAACCTGCGCGGCGGCGGCGAGTACGGCGAAGACTGGCACCTGGCGGGAACGAAAGCGAAAAAGCAAAATGTGTTCGACGATTTCATCGCCGCGGCCGAGTGGCTGATCGCGAACAAGTACACGTCAACGCCGAAGCTGGCGATTCGCGGCGGGAGCAATGGCGGATTGCTGGTGGGCGCGGTGCTGACGCAGCGTCCTGACCTTTTCGGCGCGACGTTGCCGCAGGTCGGCGTGATGGACATGCTGCGCTTTCAGAAGTTCACCATCGGGTGGGCGTGGACTTCGGACTACGGCACTTCTGACAATGCGGAGGACTTCAAATGGCTGTACGCTTACTCGCCTCTGCACAATCTGAAGGCGGGGACGAAGTATCCTCCGACGTTGATTTCGACTTCGGATCATGACGATCGGGTGGTGCCGGGACACAGCTTCAAGTTCGCGGCTACCATGCAGGCGGATCAGGCCGGGAGTGCTCCGGTGCTGATTCGCGTTCAGACGAAGGCTGGACACGGGGCTGGGAAGCCGATCTCGAAGATCATTGATGAGACGGCGGATTCGTGGGGATTTGTGGCGCATAGCCTGAATATGAAGGTGGAGTTGCAGTAGGTACTGAGACAGGTCGAAATCCCCGTCCCTTCAGCTTCGCTCAGGACAGGCTCTGTCCCTCCAGAGAACGGAGGGACAAGGACGGGGCGACCGGAAAACAAAAGGGCGCGGTCGTGAGGGTCTGAACGTTGGAGGGTACCAACATTAACCCATGACCGCGCCACGGCGCACCGGCTGGCGCGGGTGCGCTGAAAGTTACGCACTCAAGTTAGCCATGGCCGGGGATGCGAACAATACGGTCAATCCTGTAGAGGCATGGTAAGGTCTACGGCATCTACCCTATTTGCCGGGCACGAGCGATCCGATAAAACTCATTCAACGCGGGATAAGGAGCACTACGAAAGCAGGGGGGAGGGCAAGCTGGGAAACCAGCGAATTGCTTCTCCCCGTTTGCTTTTGGCAAGCTTTTATTCCTTGAAAGTGCCGCTTCAGACTTTCTTTATCGCTCTCTCTTCCGTGGTAGAATCCTCGAACTTCAGGTGGGATGCCGCTTCTCGCGGGTTATCCGGTCACCAGCCTCTCCCAGGGGGTTCTCGTTATGGTCTCTCGTTCCCTGCTCGCGCGCTTCGCATCTTCTATTTCTCTTACCGGTATTTCTCTTGCCAGTCTTTCACTTGCCAGGGTCATCGTTTCTCTGGCCAGCGTGGTCAGGACAGGAAAGCCGATAGTGCCTTTTTGTCTGCGCTAGCCAGAGATCACAAAATTTGTTCGCAGCTAGGGAGACCGTGGTCTTTTCGAAGGCTATTTGGGAAACGAGAGTCCAGAAAATCGATTTTTTCCAATACCGGAAAATGGGCTTCGCATCCCCCGTTCGTGGGTTTGACCAGGCCTATCCAACGTGTTATAAATGGCCGTTTTGCGCCAGGTGAACCGGGACTAGGGTCTTATTTCTCTGGTCGTTGTTATTCGGTGCATTTCTATTTCGGGCGCAGACTCCGACGCGGCCAAGCTCCAGCACTCCTACAAGTCTTGTGGTGGAAGCGTGTTCGGAATTCCGGGAGCGATGTCTGGTGGTCGATTGAACGTGTTCCTGATCACAGAAATCAGGGCCATGGTCCGCGATCATGGATATTTGCTGCCGGAAGGCAGTGTCTAAACACGTTTGCAATATTCCTTAAAACCGTCATCGTTCGGAGGACTTCTTATGCGCACCTGTCTCGCTACCGCTGCGTTCCTGCGCGGCGTAGTCACGAAAATCTCCGCTATAGTCGCGCTGCTTACAATCGGCGCTACTGCGGCTATCGCTCAACCTGCCGGTGAAGGCGGGGAAGCTTCTTTGAAGTTGCCTGATCTTTCGCAGGTCAGCTTTCTGAACGGCGCAATCGATGGCCACAAACTGTTGCTGATCGGCATCCTGTTCTGCCTGTTCGGGCTGGGCTTCGGCATGTTTATTTACATGCGATTGAAGAACCTGCCCGTGCATAAGGCGATGCGGGAGATCTCGGAACTTATTTACGAAACCTGCAAGACGTATCTGGTGACGCAGGGAAAGTTCATCCTGTTTCTGTGGGCATTTATCGCAGTGATTATCGCGGCGTACTTTGGCTGGCTGTCGCCGGTGCCTGGCAAATCGGTGGGACTAACACTCCCGATTATTCTGGGCTTCAGTCTGGTGGGCATCGCGGGGAGTTACGGGGTGGCGTGGTTTGGCATTCGCGTGAACACGTTCGCCAACTCGCGAACGGCGTTCGCTTCCCTGCCCGGCAAGCCGTATCCAGTGTACCAGATTCCGCTTGAGGCTGGCATGAGCATTGGCATGATGCTGATCTCGGTGGAACTGCTAATCATGCTGATTATTCTGCTGTTCATTCCAGGCGATTATGCGGGGCCGTGCTTCATTGGTTTCGCGATTGGCGAATCGCTGGGCGCGGCGGCGCTGCGTATCGCGGGCGGCATCTTTACCAAGATTGCTGACATCGGGTCGGACTTGATGAAGATTGTTTTCAAGATCAAAGAAGATGACGCGAGGAACCCGGGCGTGATTGCGGACTGCACCGGCGACAATGCCGGCGACTCGGTTGGGCCCTCGGCGGACGGCTTTGAAACTTACGGCGTGACGGGCGTGGCGTTGATCACGTTCATTCTGCTGGGGGTGAAAGAACCGCACCTGCAAGTGCAGTTGCTGGTGTGGATCTTCGTGATGCGCGTGATGATGCTGGTTTCGAGCGCGCTGTCTTATTTCCTGAACGGGGCGATCGCAAAGGCAAAGTACGGTTCGGCGAAAGAGATGAACTTCGAAGCGCCGCTTACCTCGCTGGTTTGGATGACTTCGATCGTATCGATTGCCATCACGTATGCGATTTCGTACTACATCATTCCGCAACTTGGCGCGGACGGCTCGCAGTGGTGGAAGCTGGCAACGATTATTTCCTGCGGCACACTGGCGGGCGCGTTGATCCCAGAACTGGTGAAAGTATTCACCTCGACGGAGTCGCGGCACGTGAAGGAAGTGGTGGTGTCGGCTCAGGAAGGCGGAGCGTCGCTGGGCATTCTGTCGGGATTCGTGGCGGGAAACTTCTCGGGCTACTATCTCGGCCTGGCCATGATGATGCTGATGGCGATTGCCTACTACATGAGCACGATGGGTCTGGCGGTGGCGGCAGGCATGCTGGCTCCGGCAGTGTTTGCGTTCGGGCTGGTCGCGTTTGGATTCCTGGGCATGGGACCGGTCACGATCGCCGTGGACTCTTACGGTCCGGTTACCGACAATGCGCAATCGGTGTACGAACTTTCGCTGATCGAGGCTGTGCCGAATGTTGAGGCCGAGATCAAGAAGGACTTCAACCTGAGCGTTGATTTCGAGCGCGCGAAACACTTGCTCGAAGCCAACGATGGCGCGGGGAATACGTTCAAGGCCACTGCGAAACCTGTGTTGATCGGGACGGCCGTTGTCGGCGCGACCACGATGATTTTCTCGATCATCATGGCGCTGACCAATGGGCTGACTGACGCCGATGGAGTCGCAAAACTTTCCCTTCTGAATGCACCGTTCTTCCTGGGACTGATCACCGGCGGCGCGATGATTTACTGGTTCACTGGCGCCTCCACCCAGGCTGTAACCACGGGCGCTTATCGCGCGGTCGAGTTCATCAAAGCCAACATTAAACTCGAAGGCGTGGAGAAGGCGTCAGTTACCGACAGCAAGAAGGTGGTGGCCATCTGCACGCAGTATGCGCAGAAGGGCATGTTAAACATCTTTATTGCGGTGTTCTTCGGGACGCTGGCTTTCGCGTTTGTCGATCCGTTCTTCTTCGTCGGGTATCTCATTTCGATTGCGATCTTCGGGTTGTATCAGGCGATCTTCATGGCGAACGCTGGAGCTGCATGGGACAACGCGAAGAAGATTGTCGAAGTGGAGATGAAGCAGAAGGGGACGGAACTGCACGCGGCCACAGTCATCGGTGACACGGTGGGCGATCCGTTTAAGGATACGTCGTCGGTGGCGCTGAATCCGGTGATCAAGTTCACGACGCTGTTCGGATTGCTGGCGGTGGAACTGGCGGTGAAGCTGGCTGGCGATGAGGGCACGACGCTGACGCGCGTACTGGCTTTGGCGTTCTTCGTGGTGTCGTTCTTCTTCGTGTACCGGTCGTTCTTCGGGATGCGGATCAAGCAGGGCGCCGAGTAGGCGTCGCGTAAACTTCAACGCCATCCGGATTGTTCCGGATGGCGTTTTTGTTTGCGCTGGCAGCGAACCCCGGCGGCTAAAGCCGCGAACAATTTTCGCGACTTACGCGGCCCTAAAGGGCCGCTCTTCCACGGTTATGCCAGCGTTCCTGAGGACGACGGCGTTCGCCATGATGCGAGCGTTCAAGATTCTAGCTTTTGAGATGCTAGCTTTCGAGGTGGTAGCTCTTGAGATGCCGGCAATCCCCGTCGCGCGGAGCTAGCGCCAGTCGCGCTCGCGGCGATCACGGTTCAGGTCGCGGTATTCGTGGCGGAGTGCGCGGCGTTCGTGACGGGCGGCGGCGTAGTTGCCATTGCGCAGATCACGTTGGAGTTCGCGGCGATCGTGTTCTATCTTGGCCTCATCGTGCCGCATGTCGCGTCGCAGGCCGCGGTCACCATCGCGGTCCCAGGCTAGCGCGGGCGCTACGATCATTCCTGCCAATAAAAGGATTCCAGCAATCGCGCGTTTCATATTTTTCTCCTCCAGCCGCATTTCGCGGTCATGGGATTCAAACACGCGAGGGGAGGAGAAGTTGCGGCGCTGATGACCGCGTGCTGCGCAACCTCTAGAAACTACAGCCCGATCGAAACCGCGAAGTGATCGGTGGGGACCGCCGCGCCTGAGGGGCCATCGACGATGGAGACGGGCGACTTGCAGAGGCGGATGGCTGCCAGAGCTGCGGGCCGCAGGAAATCTACGTTGAGCTCTTTCTTGATCGCGTCGGTGATCAGTTGCAATAGAGAATTCCAGGTGGTCGCCGTTGTATTGACATCGGTGGCGCGAACAAGGTCGCCCAGGGCGGCGCAGAAGTTCATGAAGGACTGACCGGCCATCATCGAGTAGACGATGAATTGCCGGCTGCTGTCGTCGACTTCAGGAAAATCCTCGGGCCAGCCGGAACTGGTGAACGGCTCGCCGAGGTTGACACGGTTCGGCGTCTTGGCGCCGGTCGCGGTCATGTTCAGCTTTTCCCAGGCAACGAAGGTCTTCAGGTAAGCCAGGTTCTGATCGGAGACCCTGGGCATACTCCGCAGGGGCCATGCGTTCAGGTCTTCGGCAGCCTGGGCAAACGCGGCCCAGTTTTGAGCGTCGTTGTAATTGCTGTGGGTCTGCGGCTTGTCGCCGATGTATGGGTCGCAGTTGATGTGCGCATAGGCGCTGGCGGGAACGGTCACTTGCAGCAGCGCTGTTCCCTTTTTCGAGTTGGTCGCGAAAGCGTGCATACCGCGCGCCAGGGCGCCGCACACCGGACCGCCTTCAATCGCACTTAGCATGGCCGCGATCGTGTTGGCGGCCTTCGGATCGTTCTGTGCGGTCAGGTCGATGTGCAGATCGATGTCGGTGTTTGAGATCTGGCCGGCAACCGCTACGTCGGCGCTGGCCGAGAAATAGATATTCATGCTGTGCATGGTGCCCATCGAATCGGTTTCCGTGGTGCGGCCGACTTTGGCTACCAAATGAAAGACGTTATTGCCCGCATACACCAGGGAGGCTTTGGAGCTGAAATCGTTCCACGAAGTCAGGCTCCACAGGTTGAAGACATGGCACGAGAAGGTCGTTTTCTGCTGATAGAACAGTTCCAAGCCACTGCCGGAGTCCAGCGTCACGGCTCCAGTCTGAAAGGCCCGGACGAAGTCGCCGTCAATGGCGGATTTCCAGGCGGACGGATATCGCGGGGAGGACAGGTCGAAGGCATAGGCCGCGAGGATGGTCCGCGAGCGGCACGTCTCGATGGCCACTTGCAGGTTTGCCTGAATGCCGTTGGCGCGGTTGAGCCAACTGGTGAGCTTATCGTTGACCTCGGCGACGTACTTGTCGATCTCGGAGCTGGCGTTCGTGGACGACAGCACTTGAGTCAGCGCCAGACCTCCCGGCGAGCCGGCGCCGCCGGCGGCCTGAACCAGGCTGTTTGTTAACACGTCATTGTGTGGACTGATCGAGGGGGAAACGTTGGCATCGAACGCGAGAGTGGCCTTGAGCACAGTTGAGCTGGTCGCATTCTGCGAGCGGAACAGGTGCAATCGCGCGGTACCGCCGATCCTCGACAGGAGCGCTTCGAAGCGGGTCGCGTATTGGAAGGAGAAGTCGAGCGCGACGCTGGCATTGATCTCAGGCTGGGCCGCGCCCGAGAGTGTGGCCAGCGGAGAGCCGAAGGCCGTGAGCACGTCCACCGACGACTGGCCGGAGTAGAGTACCCGGTCGAGTCCGGCATATGCGCCGAACGAGAGATGCAGGTTGCCGTCGAAGGCGTGCAGCAGATAGTCGCCGTCGGACATCTGGTTCAGCGTGTCTTTGTGAAGCGGCAGCACAAACGATTCGAAGGTCTGAGCTATGGCCTCGCGCACCGGAGTGGGCGGTGCAAATGCCTTGCAGAAAGTGACGGAGTAGGCGTCTGAGGTGTCGAGTGCTGCCGTCACACCGTACGCGCCCGCTGAGTAGTTTCCTGCGGCCGTCGCGGAAATTGTAAAACTCAGCGTGAGCTTCATGTATGCCAGGTTTTTCGCAGCTGTGATCGCTTTCGGTTTGGGCGCATCGAGACCATCGGTGTAGGGCACCAGATCGCCGCTGGCAACCACCTCGAGCGTGCCAGTAGCGCCGCCCTGCAAGCCAAACTGTACCGGGCCACCACCCGGAGTCCAGGATGCGGCCGGGCTGGTGTACGAAATACTAGACTTGCATGAATTGGGAGGAACGCTGACGAGCGTGGCATCGAGCAGCGAGGCAAGAGTCTTATCGAGGCTGAAGGCCAGCTTCAGGACATGTTGGAGACCCTTCAACGCAGCGGCGTCGGTAGGAATCGATGTGCCGGCGAGAGTGACATCGAGAGGCATGAGGCGACTCTTTCACAACGAAGATAATTAACGGGGCCCGTGCGAGGGAAGGTTACGACTCTCTAACTACATAGTGCCAAAAGGCTGTGCTTCGGTTGGGCCAGATGTCCGGGAGCGATTCGGACTTAGTTCGGGCCTTTCATTTTGTCTTTGACGCTCTTGGCGAGCTTTTCGATTTCTTCGGCTTTCTTGATCACGTCGAGGGAGAGAACGTTTTCATCGGACTTGTCGACGTAGGATTTCAGCTCGACGGAGAGCTTCAGCAACTTGTCGGTATCGCTCTTGAGCGCGGCTACGCGCTCTTTGGCGGCTTTCTTCTCCATATCACGAGTTATGCGGGCGCGTGCCTCGTCCTCGTCGGGGGGAGTATTTATGTCTGTTGTATGAGTGCGCGGCGGAAGGGTCTGCTGGGCGAGAAGCCGGCTCGGGCCAACGACGACGAAGCATATACAGAGACAAAACATGCACATACGAATCCTAGGGCCCATGGAAACCTCGCGGTGAGTCAGGCAGCACTCATCTGCGGAAATTATACTTCCGCGAGATTCGATTATCTAACTGCGGTGGCGGCGGGAAAGGGCAAGAGCTTTCAACACCGAGGGCACCGCGGGACACAGGGAAAGGCACTAACCACAAAGGAGGCTAAGGTTCACGAAGGAAAAACAAAAGCCAGAGACCGAGCTCTGGCTTTGTCGATCATTTTCGAGCTGCGGTCAGAGCGTGCTCATGTTGGCCAGGAACTCGCCGTTCGATTTGGTCTTGCCCATTCTTTCGACTAGAAGTTCCATCGCTTCTACGGGCGAGAGCGGGTTGAGCACTTTGCGCAGGACCCAGATGCGCTGCAGATCTTCTTTCGGGATCAGCAACTCTTCTTTACGCGTGCCGGAGCGTTGGATGTCGATGGCCGGGAAAACGCGCTTGTCGACGAGCTTGCGCTCGAGGATGATTTCGCTGTTGCCCGTACCTTTGAATTCTTCGAAGATCACGTCATCCATGCGGCTGCCGGTATCGATCAGGGCCGTGGCGATGATGGTCAGCGATCCGCCTTCTTCGATGTTGCGGGCGGAGCCGAAGAAGCGCTTCGGGCGCTGCAGGGCATTGGAATCGACGCCGCCGGAGAGCACTTTTCCTGAGGGCGGAACGATCGTGTTGTAGGCGCGAGCGAGACGAGTGATTGAATCGAGCAGGATCACGACGTCGCGCTTGTGTTCGACGAGGCGCTTCGCCTTTTCGATCACCATTTCGGCGACCTGGACGTGACGGGCAGCGGGCTCGTCAAACGTTGAGGAAATCACTTCGCCTTTTACCGAGCGCTGCATGTCGGTGACTTCTTCCGGGCGCTCGTCGATGAGCAGAACCATCAACACGACTTCAGGATGATTCGCCGTGATCGAGTTGGCGACGTTCTGCAGGAGCATGGTCTTGCCGGCGCGTGGAGGAGAAACGATCAGGCCACGTTGGCCTTTACCTAGGGGCGTGAGCAAGTCCATAACGCGGGCGCTGGCGTTTTCGCGGGTGGTCTCGAGTTTGAGACGCTCCTGCGGATACAGCGGCGTCAGGTTGTCAAAGAGGATCTTGTTGCGGGCTTCATCCGGCGACTCGAAGTTGACGGCTTCAATCTTGACGAGCGCGAAATATTTTTCGCCCTCATGCGGAGGACGCACCTGGCCGCTGATGGTGTCGCCGGTCTTGAGATCAAATTTGCGGATCTGGGAGGGCGACACGTAGATGTCGTCGGGGCCCGGGAGGTAGTTGTAATCGGGAGAGCGGAGGAAACCGTAGCCATCAGGCAGGATTTCGAGGACACCTTCAGCGAAAATGTGTCCTTCTTTTTCGCTTTGCGCCTGCAGGATCTTGAAGATCAAGTCCTGCTTGCGCATACCGCTGGCACCGGGGAGATCCAAGGTCCTTGCGATCTTGGTCAACTCGGTGATGTTTTTTTCTTTCAGTTCAGCAATGGTCATGATTCACCTGAACCCGCGCACTCAAACGTAGTCGTTAGTGTCAGCGGGAGATTTTCAAAAGGAGGGGACTCAGGAAAGACGCAAAAGCACCGGGCAGGAGGGCGGGGCTGGGTTAAGCAGCCCGCCGTTGTGCCTCAGCAAAATTCTCTGGTTCCGACAACACTTCTTGCCGTTCCGCGCCAGCGATTCGATCCAACACACCGTTCATTGTTTCCTGGATTCTGGTGCTGGGCCGATGGAACTTCCGCGTGGCCTTGGAGGCAAGCTGACAGAGCATATAACGGTTCCGCAGAGTCTGTAAAGCGTCAAACACACGATCAGAGCGCATGAGCTTTCAATCTCCTTACTTTATGATTGTGGCCTTCCGCATTCGTCCTTTCGCCACAGAGAGGGTGACCAGAACCCCAAAGTTCGTGTAAGTCACTGAGTTCCTAGTAGGTTGTAAAAGGAGTTAGCGTAAAACTCACTTGAATAGATGCACTACCGGACACCGAAGATGCTCAAATTTCTGGGCTAGGCTTCAGTAGGCGCAGGTGAAGCAAAAATGCGGGCCCAGAAGCTTCCGGATGTCCCTGGAACTCGTTAATGTAGCCGCAAGAAATGAAGAGGTCAAGTGTTTATTTAAAGGCACGGTGTAAAACCACGTAAAGCCGCCCAGGATGGGCATTGGCTCCGCCGGCCGAGCGCATGGACGTTGGCGAGCGGTTGCAGACTTCGGGAGATTGCTGAGCCGGAATGATGGCCGTAACTAGTTGTTTTTAAATGGTTTACGGCTTGACTAACTTCTCAATCTCAGCCGCTGACACTTCGGAGCCTAGGATCTGGCGTACGGCCTCTTCCAGGACTTCGTCCCTTCCCGCGCGGATACCGGCAATGGTCGGCGTGACTCTCACGTTGGGCTTAATACCGATCTGCTGGGTTGGAGTCTTGTCGGGGTAAAAGACGCCAATGCCGCTGATCATGGTGCTCAACCCACCGGGAAGAACGATGGGTGAAACGTTGCCGTCGGCCCCGGAGGTGGTGTTTCCTACGACAATCGCTCCGTGAACGGAACGAAACGCCATCGCCGTGTATTCGGCCTGGCTCATGGAGGTTTCATCTTCGAGAATCACGACCTTGCCGGAGTAGTGAGGCTGGTCGGGTTTCAGAGACTCGGTGGCACCCCAATGGAAAGCGCCCGGGTTCGACAAGTCGCCTTCGGTAAAAGTGGCGAAGGCAGTTTCGTGGTCGACCAGATGAGTTCCCAAATCAAACACCATAAAAGCCGAAGGGTAATTTCGGATGTCGATGATCAGGCCCTTCGTACCTGCGGCTTTCTCTATGTAGGAAAGCGCCTCCTCAGACTTTACAGAGGAGAGCTTCAGATATGCGACGTCCCTCGACAGCAGCCGGAAGGTTGGACCTGGCAGGTCGTGCGTGGGCAGGCCGGTGGCTGTGTCTGCTTGAGCCGAGCGGTTGATCTTGAGCTTCAGGTCGTGGCCTTCGCGGCGAAGGGCTAGCGTAGTTTCACCGCACTCTCCTCGCGTCAGAGAGCGACCAATGTCGCGCAGACGCGCGGCGTCGTTGGAGGCTGCATAGTACGGCGTCCAACTTTCGACGAGACCGGCGACCGGAACTCCATCGATTTCCGTGATTGCGTCGCCGGTTTGCAAATCCGTTGGATGGTCAGGGCTGGAGAATCCGGTCACGACAGGGACCCGCTCGATGAATCGGATGTTGACGGGAACCTGACACTTTCCGGCAGGAGGCCGCGCATCGAGAGCACTCCAGAGATTGGCATGGCCATCACGAACCTCGGCGATGAGCGCCAGCACTTCTCGACGGAAAGATTCGGTGTTGTTCGCGTGAATGATTCTAGGGATGAACTCCAGCAAAACGTTGTTCCATTTTTCTTGCGTCAGGTCGCGATACGGCGACCAGTATTCGACGATGTTCCAGAAGCGATACAGAGTAAGAAGTTGAAATCCGGCGTCGGGGAACTTGAGACTGGTATAGGCGAGTTCGTGCTCGAATTTGGGGTTACCGATGTCGGGAACTTTCGAGACGTAGAACTGTTTGTCTGCTAGGCGGTTGTCGCGGATCGAGCGGAGACTGTGGCTGAGTTCGGCTCCCAACTGAGATTCGTTTGAGATCCAATCCAGGTCGGGTCCGTAGTAAAGGTCCTTTTCGTTGAGCTTGGCGCACGGGTTGCATGGAGTGATGGTGCCCAGGCCCGCAATCCACAGTTGCAGCGCGGCATTGGCGGCGGCGCGATCTGGCGCAACGAGAATCGACGGCAGGACGCGAAATAGGTCGTAGTCCCAGTGGCGCTCTCCAGACGTGACTTTGGGATGGTAGTACTTGAGAAATCCCCAGACCTTGCCGAGGGTCGCCAGGTTGTCGATCTGAATTTTGCTGAGTTCGCTGACCTTGATGCCGGAACCGCTGTCGAACGCATGATCGCGATCGAAGACTGTTGTTGGCCGCACCGCCTTGGGGGCATCCCAGATTGGCTTGCCATCGACGAGCAGTTGCAGATCGTCTGCCCAGGCTTTTCCGTTGCCGACCAGGAGCACGCCGAAGAAAAGTTGGCGCGCGTCGGGATGGACCGGAAGGCTGATGGAATATTCTCTCCAGTCGGTCGTTCCCTTCAGTTGCTGGGCCTGCATGTTGTCGAAGGCGAGCGACGGAGAATCTCCGTCTTCGCGCATCCACAGGCCGACGAAATCGCTGACATGTTCGGTGCGCAGGAAGCCGCGCAACTCGACCGTGGCACCAGAGAAGTCCACGGGGAGGGACTTCGTCACGGTAGAAAAGTTGCTGGGACTACCGGGATGCCTTTCGAAGCGAACCGCGGATCGGCCACCGTGGATTACCTTGTCGTCGGTGAAGATGGTGCCGGGCGGGCCGCCGCCCCAGCCGCCGGTCATGCCGCCGATTGGCTGCGTCTCGAAGGCAAGAGCAGAGGCAAGGTCAGAATGGTCGCTTGACTGA
The DNA here is from genome assembly GCA_035695545.1 of Candidatus Sulfotelmatobacter sp. GTDB lineage: Bacteria > Acidobacteriota > Terriglobia > Terriglobales > Acidobacteriaceae > Sulfotelmatobacter. Next base: position 17,773 of record DASRRV010000303.1, read on the forward strand.
ACGGACTTGCTTTCCTGCGCAGGAAAAAGCAGTGTCAGGATTGCGACCAGCGAAAAAAGATACCGTAACATCGGGAGATAATAGACCTTCTTTGCCGGTACCAGGAAATCAATTCCGTAATGCTACTGGCTTGGCTTTGGATGGAACTATGAGCAGCGTACGAATCGACATGTGGCTGTGGGCTGCGCGCTTCTTTAAAACGCGCACACTGGCAAAGCGGGCTTGCGAGCTGGGCAGGATTTTTTCGAACGGGCAAACGGCAAAGCCCGCGCGCGAAGTGCGGCCGGGCGACAAACTGCGGATCACGAACGAAGGGGGCGATTTTCAGGTGGAGGTGCTGCTGCTGAGTGATGTCCGCGGGCCGGCATCGGTGGCGCAGACGCTCTACCGCGAGAGCGACGAGAGCCGCGCGATGCGGGAAAAAGTTGCGGCGGAGCGCAAGGCGATGCGGGAGTTCGAAATCTTACCGGAGGGCAGGCCGTCGAAACGCGACCGGCGTCACATCATTCAATTCCGAGGTCGAGGGTGAATCAAGTCCAAGAATCCCCGGCAAGCTCAGGGTAGGTGAGTGTCTGCAAAAAGACGAAGGCTGAGGCGCGAGCGGATGCCCGCGCCTCAAACCTGACGTTTGCCTAACCCTGTGTGGGATGCAGAACGCGGAACGTGCTTCCCCCGTTCGACCAAATCAACACGAGCGCATCGCCGTCTTTGGGAACGCTGGCGAGCGCCTTCTGCACGTCGGCCGCGGAGTGCACGGGTTGACGGTTAACTTCGGTGATCACATCACCCTGCTGCAGGCCAGCGTTGTCCGCGGGGCTGCCGGGCGTGACTTGTTGGATCACGGCTCCGTGCACGTCGTCACCGGCCTGCAGTTGCTGCCGGACATCCGAAGACAAATCGGCAAGTCCGATACCCCAGCGCGGCTTGCCATGGCTGGCGTCGGAGGTTTCGTTATCGTGCTCGCCTTTCCCCATTGCCTCCAATGTGACCGGTACGTCGACGGTTTTGCCGTCGCGCAGGGCTTTGAGGTGGAGGGTAGTTCCCGGCTGCTTTTCTCCGACTTCTACTTGCAGCTCACCGGCGTCACCTACGGATTTTCCGTTGAGTTCGGTAATTACATCCCCAACTTTCAAGCCAGCTTTCGCGCCCGGAGAATTCGGCTCGACCTGAGTGATGACAGCTCCCGAAGCATTGGTCAGATGGAAGAACTTGGCTTCGTCGGGAGTAACATCATTGATGCCGATACCGATATAGCCGTGGTTGACTTTCCCATAACGGATGAGGTTGTCGATGGTTGGCCGCACGATCTGAGTCGGAATGGCAAATCCCATTCCGGAAAAACCGCCGGTCTCGGAGACCAGAAACGTGTTGATGCCCACAACTTCGCCATGAGCATTCACGAGCGGCCCTCCCGAGTTGCCGGGATTGATGGCCGCGTCAGTCTGGATGAATTGGCCAGGGGCGCGGCGGTCCGCGGCGAACGGGTTATTGCGGTTCAGCGCGCTGACGATTCCGCGCGTCACGGTGAAGCGGAAACCCAGCGGATTGCCGAATGCTAAGACAGTTTGGCCAGGATGAAGTTGCGTGGAATCTCCCAAGGGCACGTTGGGCAAGTTGCTGCCTTCGATCTTGATGACAGCAAGATCCGTCAAGGGATCTGCGCCGATGAGTTTCGCAGGCAGGATGCGTCGGTCAGTCATGGTGACGCGAATATCCACTGCGCCGTCGATGACGTGATTGTTGGTGACGATGTAGCCATCGGGCGAGATGATCACGCCGCTGCCGAGGCCGTGCTCGACGCGAGGTTCCGGACGCATTCGTTGGCCGAACTGTTGGCCGAACTGGCGGCCGAAAGGTCCAAAGAACTGCTGCAGGCCATTGGAGTCGTCGTCGCCATCTCCGCGACCAAGGTTCGATATGTCAGCGGATTTTTTTGCGGCGACGGTGACGTTCACAACGGCCGGAGTAACGCGCGCGGCCAGGGCTTCCATCGCGTGATCGAGTGAAAGCAGCGCACCCACACTGCTGTCGTCGAGAGGGGCTGCGGCGGCAGCGGGAGTCGCTGCGCGCACAGGGCTGTTTAATTCATACGCCGCAAACGAAAAGACCATTGCCGCTGCGGCGAAACCGACCAGGAAGCGCCGGCTAAGCGCTGCCTGACAATACTTGATCCAGCTTTTCATGTTGCATCTCCTTAAAACTAATTGTTTAGTTGTTACGAGCAAAAAATTTTCTTTAGATCACACTTACTACGATGGCCGAGTCCAGTTGCCGCTCGGCCGGATTTGTTCCTCCAACTCTCCAAACGCAGAGAGTCCAGATGCCGGAGCCGAAAGAGTCATACTGCGTCGTGCGCAGGATAAAGATTGTTTCCTGAATCGGCAGCTGTTCTTGCGAGAGGCTTGTGCGCACGACAGGCTGGCGCCGCGATGACACTTTCAACCGCAGCGGGGCTGTAGTTGTACGCGGGTGGAATGCTGCCGAAATCGCCCTGGCCTGGGGCGCAACGCTCTGTTGGAGTACCGCAGGCTCTGTCGCCGTGTTGCGAATCGTGGCGGCGTCTTGTGGCTGATATTCGGCGCTCTGCACTCGCTGAGCGGTCTGCGTCGGAGTCTGGATCGGCTGAGCCTGAAACGCAACGACCTGCGGCGTGTACGGAGCGGCGCCGAGAACGAGCGCCAGCATGGCAGCGCTAAGTCCGAGTACTGGCTTCCAGAGGCCAGTTCGGCTCGGCCGTTTCGCATCGAGGATTTGCGCCACGCGCAATGACATCTGGTGCATACGACTCACCAACGCCTGGGCCAGCGCCAGTCCGCGGGCGCCGTGCAACTTCTCGGCAAAAGAGATCAGGGACGACGCGTACGCTCTTGGGTTTGTGGCCTGCGCCAGCACGATGTCGTCGCAAGCCATCTCACGCTCGAGCGTCAGGCGATTTTCAATCCACCATACTGCCGGATGAAAGAAGAAGAGGGCTTTGACGATTTTCTGCGCGAGGTTCGTCCAATCATCCCAGCGGCGTAGATGGGCAAGCTCATGCAGCAGGATTGTTTTGATCTCGTCGGCAGAGAGTTGGGGCACGAGCCACGCGGGAAAAACAATGGCGGGCCGAAAGAAACCAACTGCCGCAGGAACGGCTGCGTCGGACGACACACATAGCCTGACTCTGCGTTCAGACTCGAAATCGCGGAGCACGCCGGCCACCGACGGATCGACACCAGCAAGATCGAAGTCAAAGCAAGACCTGCGGAAGAGGTGCACGCGCCACAAGCCCACAGCCAATCGAATGAGAAGGAGACCTGCGCCAGCAGCCCACGCTGTAAAAAGATAAACCGCCAAAGAAGCTGGAAGGATAACTTGTCCCTGCGGGCTCGCGGGATGAAGGACCCGTGAGGCCATCACGCTCCACCCCGAAACGAACGGAAGAGCAACAATGGCGAGAAGGGTCGAAAACCAAATCGCAAAACGAGTTCCGGAGTTCTGGCGGCCGACGAGGCGCAACAGCACCCACACCAGGCCCGCGAGCACAACGCCTTCGGCGGCGGTGTTCAGTAGCCGTTCGGTGAAGATCTGCGCCACAGCCTGGAGTTCCGGAAGCATCATTTACGCTCCACCTTCACGGGGTTCCCTGCGTCGTTCCGGGCATCGTGCTGTGCGTCGTGCTGATTCAGCATTTCGCGCAGGCGTTTGAGCTCAGCGGCGTCGATTTCTTCGTCCTGCAGAATGTTCAGCAGCAGTGCTTCGTGCGAATTGCGAAAGAAGCGGCTCACCAGATGCCGGATTTCAGAGCGGGTAGCTGCCTCGCGTCCGATGATCGGCTCATAAATGTAAGCGCGGCCATCCTTAACGTGCTTGACGTGGCCTTTTTTCTCCAGAATGCGGATGGTGGTGAGCACCGAGTTATACGCCAAGGTGTCAGGAAGCCAATCCAGCACCTGCTGGACCGTGCCCGAACCCTTGCGCCAAAGCACTTCCATAATGCGAAGCTCGGCTTCTGTGAACGTGGCGGACTGCTTTGGGGGCACTCTCTAGCTCTCCTTACACAAACCTTAGACGAGGGAAGCTCGAAAAGGTAACTAATTGTTTAGTTGCTTGAAATCGACTCCGGGATGCCCGGGCCGGGGCTGCAAAAACAAGCCGGCAAAACCGTTCATTTCCGCTCCGCAATGGGGCAACGTGTTGGTCCCGCCACAGTCGCATGTGACTGAAATCACAGACCGGTAAGTGCCACCCTTTTAGCGTAGGGATGGATTCTTAACCGAATGTGAGGGCTTCATAAATGTCGACTTCTTCTCCAACATCCACCCGCGTTTTGAACTCCAGCCTGGAACGAAAAATTATGAGCGCTCAAGAGGCCGCGGCTTTGATTCGTTCGGGCGACCAGATTGGCATGAGCGGTTTTACGGGATCGGGCTATCCCAAGGTCGTGCCGATTGAGCTGGCACATCGCATTGCGGATGCGCACTTCCACAGGCAGAAGTTTCAGGTGAGCGTGTTCACGGGGGCTTCCACGGGGCCGGAGCTGGATGGAGCGCTGGCGATGGCGGGCGGGATTCATTTGCGGCTTCCCTACCAGTCTGATCCGGAGACGCGCAAGCGGATCAACGCCGGTGAAATGGACTATATGGATATCCACCTGAGCCATGTGGCGCAGTTCGTGGAGTACGGGTTTCTGGGGAAGCTGGATGTGGCTTTGATTGAAGTGACGGCGATCCTGGAGGACGGGCGGGTGGTGCCTAGTTCTTCGCTAGGCAACAACCGGACTTGGATCGATTGCGCCGAACGCGTGATTCTCGAGGTGAACTCGTGGCAGCCGGCGGCGCTGGAAGGGATGCACGATATTTATTACGGGCTGGAGCCGCCTCCGAATCGCGAGCCGATTCCGCTGACGAAGCCGGGACAGAGGATCGGGTCTCCGTACCTGAACATTCCTGCGGAGAAGATTGCCGGAATCGTGCTCACGGATTCTCCGGACCGCAACAGCCCGTTCAAGGCGCCGGACGAGGCTTCGAAGCGGATCGCCGGGCACATCCTGGAGTTCGTGAGCTGGGAAGTGAAGAAGGGGCGGATGCCCGAGAACCTGCTGCCGTTACAGTCGGGCGTGGGCAACATTGCGAACGCGGTGCTGTTCGGGTTGGAGGAAGGCCCGTTTGAGGGGCTGACGTCGTATACGGAAGTGATTCAGGATGGAATGATCCGGCTGTTGAAGTCAGGCAAGCTGACCGCGGCATCGGCGACGGCCTTTTCGCTGAGTCCGCAAATGCTGGACGAAGTCAACGCCGATATGGCGACGTACCGAGAGAAGATCGTGCTGCGGCCGCAGGACATTTCGAACAACCCGGGCATTATTCGGCGGCTGGGCGTGATTGCGATGAATGGCATGATCGAGGCCGACATCTACGGTAATGTGAACTCGACGCATGTGATGGGGTCGCGCATTCAGAACGGGATTGGCGGGTCGGGAGACTTTGCACGGAACGGATATCTGTCGATCTTCATGGCGCCGTCGTCAGCGAAGAAAGGGACCATCTCGACGATCGTGCCGATGGTGTCGCACGTGGATCACACCGAGCACGATGTGCAGGTGCTGGTCACCGAGAATGGGCTGGCCGATCTGCGTGGGCTTTCGCCAAGGCAGCGCGCGAAGCTGGTGATTGAGAAGTGCGCGTCTCCGGAGTACAAGCCTTTGCTGGCGGACTATCTGTCGCGGTCGGAGCAGCTTTCGTACGGGAAACATACTCCGCATCTACTCACGGAATCGTTGGGCTGGCATAACCGGTATTTGCGGACCGGGAACATGCGGGTGCGGGAAGAGTAGGGGCAAGGTTTCAAGGTTCCAACTTGTTTGTCCCCGTCTTGTTCGTGTTGGTCAACAAGCCTCTGCAGCTTCGTGAGCTTCGCGCCGTCTAGTTGGCGGGCCTTCACCGGGGTCATCAGGAGCGCTGGCACTGTTTCGTTGAAAAAACCGGGATTCACAACTTGGGAGCGTAAGTTGAAGATCAGCAGCGGTAGCGGCGTTCACCTGAACGCTCACTGGAGAAGGCCGCGAATCAATAGTTGTCTATGACGGTTTCGTCAAAGCTAAGGGGCTAGACTCTCTCGAGTCTAGCCCCTTCGTCTGATACGGACTTCCCGTCGCAACCGACCGCGTCAGTCGACTTCGGGATGGTGGTGGTGGCCGGACTGGCCTTCGGCTTCTTCTCCGGGTTCCTTGAGCCATTGCTTGATCGCGCGGTCGTTTAGCTTCAACTCGACAACTGTGGCTTCCGAGGATTCGAGGTTCACGATCATCATGCGCATCTTGCCTTCGTCGGGACTGGCGTAGATCAGCGTGGTTTCGTTGTCGTCGTTGGAGCGCACTCGCACGAAGGGATACCAGCCGCGGCCGAGAGAACTTTCGACGAGACTAGTCACCTCAGCGAGGGTGGCGGTGGCGTGAAAATCTTCGAAGACCGCGAGTTTCAAGCCGCTGACGCCCGCGGAGGGGTGCGCGAAGAACATCGCAAAACCCAGCATGGGAATGTGCGTATGGTGGACACCGTAGCGGCCTTCGATGGCTCGGACAACGCCGCGGAATTCGTTGTCGACGGCAAAGGATAAGGTCGAGGCACAGAGGACGAGAAGAAATATTCGTAGGGATTTCACTTTTGGTCCCCCTTCTCGACCGTCGCCACAGGCTTGGACGAGGTCTTGGGATTCGACTTTCTTACATCCAACTTGGGGATGCCGAACTCGCCGCCCAGGTCGGCGAGTTGATCGACTTCGAGCGGCCCGACGATGTTGACGAAGGTAAGTTCGCGGGCCTCAGCGGCAATGATGACGATGCCGGCCATCTTGTCGTCTTCCAGTTTGAAGAACACGTCGACGTTGTCGCCGTCGCGATCGCTGCGCACGCCGACTACCCTGTTCCAGCCTGGGGCATGGAATTGAGACCGCAGGGCTTCCACCTCCGCCGAAGAGTAGGCTCCGTCTTTGTCGAACTCATAGCTGCGGACGTAGATCCCTTTGAGATTGGCGACCAGCTTGGCGCACTTCTGTTCCTCGGGATCCTCGGCGGAGAGGAACTTGCTGGCCCAGCGGAGCATGGGACCGTCCATGGTGACTTCGACGGTTTCCTTGGCGCGGGCGGAGAGTTTCTCGACGTCAGGGGGGATTTTGATGTCCTGGGCGCGGGACAACGTTGAGAGCACCAAGAAAATAAGTGAAAACATCGCTCCGTAATGCGTTAGGGTGCCGGAACTGGCCAGTGAAAACGTCGAGCTTCGCTCAAGCGGACGGCCCCTTCGACTACGCTCAGGGCAGGCTCGGGGATCTGTCCCGACAAGGGTGTCGCTTTTCGTTATTGTCTTTTTCATCTTCATCGAGTTACTCCTTCACCTGTTTGTTCCGGGACTGGTTCGCATTGATCTCGTTGACTTTGGCTTTCGCCAGCTGCAATTTGCTGCCGGCGATGCGGAGAGCGAGGATCAGGCGCTGCTTGGCGGCTTCTCCTTCGGCGCGCTCGCGGCGAACATTCTGGACATGCACGAACCCGAGGATCATGGCGGTAGCGATTGCGGCTAGCGCCGCCCAGCGGACGAGAGGCTGGGCAAACAATGTCAGCCATGAATCGCGGGTGGGATTCTGAGTCGCACCCTGGTTCGCTACGCGGGTCAGGACACGATCGGCGAAGCCTTCGGGGGCTTGCTGGCGGCGGAGCGCGTTTTTCAGGGCGTTATCCAGACCGTCTACTTCTTTGTTTATTCGAGTCATATGGTCACTTCTCCGATGGCGCGAGTCACTTTTTCACGCAGCATGGCGAGGGAGCGCTGCAAGTGGCTCTTGACGGTGGCTATGGGCATGGCGAGAACGCCGGCGATGTCTTCGGGCGGCAGGTCTTCCTGATAGCGCAGGATCACGACCATGCGTGGTTTTTCGGGCAGCGACGCTACGAGGTCGCGCAACCTTCTCGACAGGAACGGGTCTGACGACTGCGTGGGGGCCGTGGGTTCGGGGGAATCGTCGAGACTCACTTGAGGCGGCTTGCGGCGTCGCTTATGGTCGATGCAGCGATGCGCGGTTACTTTGCGGAGCCAGAACGTCATGTGCGCCTCTGATTTCAGGGTCGCCAGGTTCGCGTGCAACTGGAGGAATACGTCTTGAGCCAACTCTTCGGCAGCCGGGCGATCCGCCAGAAAATGCTGGGCGATGCTGAAGACCATGGACTGGTGACGGCGCACGATCGCGGCAAAGTCGGATTCGGCGATGCTGTTGTCCGGGATATCCGCGGATTCTTCTGCGGGAATGCGCTCGGCCATGGGCACAGTCTCTTGCTGCCTCACTTTACTTATACGCAGGGGAGATCGCGGGGGAACGCAGAATCTTTGGGTCAGGTGGTTTGGGTCCAGCCGGGCAAGGGCTTTAAACACTATGGCCACGAAGGTTCACGAAGGAAGACTGGCCGAGTTTCCCGGAGCGGCCTTTCCTACGTTCAATACGTGCGGTCCAGGCTGCGGTATTGGATGGCTTCGGCGATGTGTTTGGGCTCGAGGTTTGCCGAGTCTTCCAGATCAGCAATTGTGCGGGCTACTTTCAGAATTCGGTCGTGGGCGCGGGCGCTAAGGCCTTGTTGTGTCATGGCGCGTTCGAGGCGTTCGAGGAGGCGTTCGCAGTCAGCGGAGAGTTCGCAGAAGACGCGGATGTGGGCCGGAGCCGGGAGGGCCAATCATTAAGATGCTGTGGCCCCCGGCGCAGGCGATTTCGATGGCACGCTTGGCGGTCTGCTGGCCTCGGACTTCTTTGAAGTCAACAAAGAACTGCTGGGACTCACGGAGAAGCGAATCACCATCGGCCTTGCTGGGGGCGATGCCGTTGCCGGAGTTGACGAAATGGATCACGTCGAGCAGCGAGCGCACGGGGTAGACTCCTACTCCGCCCACCATGGCGGCTTCTTTGGCGTTGGCCTCAGGCACGACCATCCGCGAAATCTTGCGGCCACGAGCTTCGATGGCAATCGGGAGAGCGCCACGAACGCCGCGAACTCCACCGTCGAGCGAGAGTTCGCCTACCAAGAAGGCAGTCGGAGATTTCTTTCTTGGTGAGGCCACCATAGGCTCCAACGATTCCAAGCGCCATGGGGAGGTCGAATCCAGAACCTTCTTTATTTTATGTCGGCGGGGGCGAGGTTGATGGTGATTTGCGTAGGCGGAATGTCGTAGCCGCAGTTCTGGAGCGCGGCGCGGACGCGGTCACGGCTTTCGCGGACGGCCGCGCCGGGAAGGCCGACAGTGTGAAAGTGGTCCTGATCGCACTTGATGCCGGAGCAGTCGACCTCTACTTGAATAATGTTGGCGTCGATGCCGTGGACCGCGGCGCTGAGAGTTTTGTAAAGCATGGGGTCCATTTCCCCACCCGTCGATTTCACTGAGGGCAGGCTTTCTCCCCAAAGACGCGGGAAAAGGGGCATCCGAATCGCGCGGGCACACAGGGTCCTGATCGTCCCCCCACCTACCCTACGGATTCCAGGGCGGGCTTGGCTGTGACGGATGTCACCAAAGGGCTGTGGAAAACTCGTGCCAGCAAGAATCGCTCCGATCCCTACAGCCGGCACGGGGGGACCGTTGGCCTTGGAACAGCGATGTCCTCGTTTGTCCATACACATAACAACGTATTCCCTACCGGAAGTTCACGTACCAAGACGTCCAACAGAGAAGATTGTTCAGCTAACACATATAGAATTAAGATGGCTTGCAGCTAAGATCGGTGCGTCTCCCTCAATGACCGCGGACTCTGTGAACTCCTCGCGTACGTCTCGCCCTCCGGGGAATCTGGAACGAGAAGAGTCCCAACTGTGGCGTTGGGCCCTGTGGTTTATGGTTTTTCTCGCCGTGGCGCTGGCTGGGCTGCTGTGGGAGCGGTTGGAGAATGTCCCATATTCCCTTCGCGTCATCCCGATTGGCGTGTTAGCGCTTTCGATCTTGTTCGCGGTGTATGCCGGCGGACGTCGTCGCGAGGTCAGCGAACTCAAAGGATTGCTACGCGGATTGCAGGAGCACGTGGGGGCGGTGCCGTCGGAAGAGCAGCTCGACCAACTCAGCCAGGTCATCATGCGCTCGCAGCGCAGCTTCAAGGAGTTGATCGATTCATTTGATGATCCAGCCTGCGCGGTTTCGCTCGACGGGACACTGCGGACGGTCAACAAACGCGTCGCCGAACTGACAGGGCTACCTTTTACCGATCTGATCAACAGCAAGATCTATGACCTGATCGAAGAGCCCACTCGCGAGGAGGTGGAACGCGGGCTGGGGCGTTTTCTCGAAAAGAAGCGATGGGCGGGGACCGTTCGGATCCGCGTGAAGGGTAATTCCCGAGCGCTGTATTTCGATTGCGTGGTGAATGGCATCGTCAAAGGAGACGAGGTCGTAGGGGCAAGCCTGCTGGGCCGTGACGTAACCGAGCAGCGCGAGAAAGAGCTGCGGTTCACCGAATTGTTCGAGACGTTGCAGGAGGGTGTTTACTTCAGCTCGCCTGAGGGGCAACTGCTCGACGCCAACCCGGCGTTGGTTAGCATGATGGGATATGCAGACAAAGGGGATCTGCTGGCGGTTGCGCCCTCGGCTTTGAATTTCGACCCCGGCCAACCGGTGTTGGGGCGGGCTATTGACGATCGCGGAGGCGTCCGGACGCGGGAGATCAAACTTAAGAAGAGAGACGGGTCAGCCGCGGTCTTCCTGGATTCCTCGCGAGCGGTGTGGGATACATCAGGCAACATCATCCGCTACCAGGGGACGCTGGTTGACATCACCGAAAAGCGGAAGATGGAGCGGCAACTGGCGCAGCAGGAAGAGTTCCGCGGGCGGCTGCTGGAAAGCTTCCCCGATCTGATTCTGGTGGTAGATCGCGAAGAGCGATACACGTTCGTCAGTTCGCGGGCGCGCGATCTGCTCGGGTATCAGCCTTCGGACATGCTGGGAAAGAAGATTTCGGACCTGGAAGACCACTCGCCAGATCTGGCTTCGCTCTATCACACGGTGGTTTCCGGCGATCAGGCTTTCGGCGCGGCGGAATATGGGGTGCGGCATCGAGATGGAAGCTGGCGAACAATGCGCGCGGCGGGCAGCCAACTGGTGGACGCGGACGGGAAGATCAGCGGCGTAATCATTTCCGTGCGCGACATTACGATCGAACGGAAACTGGAGCAGCAGGTTGTGCAGAGCGAACGGTTGGCGGCCATGGGCGCAATGATTGGCGGTGTGGCGCACGAATTGAATAATCCGCTGACCAGCATTCTGGGGGTCAGCGAATTGTTGCAGGACACCGAAACCAATGAAGTCGCCCGCAAGCAATTGGCGATGCTGCAGCAGCAGGCGAGACGCGCGGCGGAGATCGTACAGAACCTGACTTACTTCTCGCGGCCTCCCGCGCCGGGCAAGAGCAGGATCAATCTTGTCGAAGTCGTGGAGCGCACTCTGAACTTGCACGCTTACTCGCTGCGCAAGAACAACATCACGGTAGATTTTCTGAAGGAAGCGGGGCTGCCTTACGCATTGGGAGATCCGCACCAGCTGATGCAAGTGTTCCTGAATCTGATCGTCAATGCCGAACAGGCGATTCGCGAGGCGCGCGATAAAGGGACGCTGCGGATTCGCCTCGGCCGGGGAGACCGTACGGTGTGGGTCAACTTTCACGATGACGGCCCCGGCATTGCGAAGGAGAACCTGGCCAGCATCTTCGATCCGTTCTATACGACGAAGCGACCAGGGCGCGGAACCGGATTGGGCTTAAGCATCTGCAAGTCGGTGATGAAGGAACACAACGGCAGCGTGGAAGCGGCAAATGCGGCGGATGGTGGAGCGGTGTTTACGGTGACGCTGCCGGTATCAGGGCCAAGCTGAAAGTTTCCGGCACACGCGGCTCGGATTCAGGCGCGAACCAGATCAGCGTGGATTCGCCGTCATGGACGCGCGGTGCCCAGTTGTCCTTTCCCAGTAATCGACCCATTGCTGCCGAATGCCATTGGCGCGTTCGATGAGTTCAGCACTCGGCCTGTGCCCGTGCTCGACCACGACGACGATCCCGGTATTGAATTTTCGTTGGGAGTGATCGACATCGGGTAGACGCGGCCCCTCTGCGGCAATCACGTCTTCAATGGTCAATCTAGTTCGTTCAGCCGTAAATACGGAATGTCCGTTCGCGTCCTTACCGATGGGCACGAGGTTCTTCAGGATGAAGAAGTCGGGCACTTCCGCAGCCATCATGGAGCTGCGTGTAGGTTCCGTCGAAGTTGTCCTGCCAAACACCGCCTCCGATAGTGGACGCCTCAGTGGGCAGCTCATAGGGAAATGCAACGGGGGCCTGCAAGCCTCGATCCCAATGGGGCCAAGTGCCAAGAGAAATTATCTGACCATTAATTTTCGCGGAGACGTACGCAGCCCAGCGGTGGGCCACTTCATGCCCTAGGTGCCCGATCGCGTAGTTGTAGGGTAGGGACTTCCCGTCCGGGGAAGCTTCCGCGAGTTGGTGGGTGTAGAAAGTAATGTCGTGAGTGCTTCCGACGGGAGCTCCCGCGGGTGGCCGTTCTTGCATTTCATTCGAATCGACATACACCGGCTGCGCGAACCCCAACTGGAATTTGCCGTGGGTGCAGCGGCTCTCAGGATCGAAGTGCTGCAGTTTACCAATCCCCTTGATATCGTCTTCCAACGGGCCGTCACTCGGAGTACTTGCTTCCTGGCTGTCGATGCGGAAATCGGAGTAGTAACTGAGAAAGTCGAACTTGTCGCCGAGGGCGTTGATTACCGTGCAAGACAGATCCTGAGGTCTTGGCAGCGCCAGATAATGGAACGATTCGTAGACCCCCGCAAAGGGACCATCCTTGCGCGTCAGGGAAGAAAGATGAACCGCCTCGATGCTCGGCAGAGGCTTTTCCTTCCCCAAAAGCACGGGGTAGATACCAACGATGGCATCCTTCGCGGCAACCTCCTTATACGAAAAGTCTATGGAGCCATTGCGATACAGCACGGCCTGAAAGCGATTGATCGTTTTGAACCATGTGAAATCCAGGAGATTTCCGAACGGCTCGGTAAGATCCCACGTGATTACCACGCGATCCTGCAATTCCTTCACATAATGAGGACCGAACATGCGCGGTTTCAGGAACACGCAGATCGCCGGGCCGGTGTCCATCAACCCGCGGGCCGCCTCTGCCAACTGGTCGAACCGGCCAAGGGACACTCCGCCGTCGATTCTGCCATAAGGGTCCGGGCTGAGGTCCTTCTCTGGCGTGCCAAACCTGATCGATCCGGTTCTGCCCACAAGAAATGAGTTCCACAGCTTGCCCGAGAAAGGAAAAGTGAATTGGTGAAGAGTAACGTCCGCAGCGGCGAGTTCAGGACCGAAGTCCGAATTCCACTGCAAAACCCCGTTCTCCACTCGATAACGGGAACCCTCCGGCGTGAAATGGAGGGTGTGACCGGCGAGGTCGAACAGATTCGTTTTCCCAAGCGCACCGTCATTCAATTCGATGACGATCAAGTTCTCTTTGGTCGAAACCTTGCCGATAGGATGCCCAGGTTCATTTTCGTCCTGCGCATGTGACAGCCTTGGAAGCAAGAGGGAAAAAAACAACGCCAAAACTCTGCTCCGCGACAACCGGCCAGCATGCTTCTTCACGTCATCTCCAGACCTCAAGTCGTGCGCTTGCTGAACTTCGCCGCTGATCCCAAAACCGACGCGGCTGTCTTCCCGCCGATTCCACTCAGCGTTCGACGGCCATCGCTACCGCATTCCCCCCACCGAGACACAGGGCGGCGATGCCGCGATGCACATCTCGGCGGATCATTTCGTAGATCAGCGTAACCAGGACTCGTGCGCCGCTCGCGCCGATGGGGTGACCGATCGCGACTGCTCCGCCGTTCACGTTGACCTTGTCGGGATTCAGACCCAGCTCGCGCATAACGCCTAACGCCTGGACCGAGAATGCTTCGTTTAGTTCGTAGAGATCGACGTCTTCGTTCTTCCAGCCGGTCTTCTCCCAGATTTGGCGAACGGCGCCCACGGGAGCCATCATCACCCATTTGGGCTCTACTCCGCTGGTTGCCTGCGCGACGATTCGGACCTTCGGCTTCGCGCCGAGTTCGTTCGCACGCTTTGCGCTGGTGACGACAACCGCGGCCGCACCGTCGTTCACTCCGGGTGCGTTGCCGGCAGTGACTGTGCCATCTTTCTTGAAGGCGGGCTTCAACGAACGCAGAACTTCAATCGTAGTGTCCTCACGCGGGGACTCGTCTTTATCGAAAATTGTCGGGGGCGCGCCTTTCTTCTTTGTCGGAATCTCCACGGGAACGATCTGCGACTTGAAGCGGCACTCTTTGATTGCGGACAAAGCCTTGCGGTGAGAGTTGACGGCGAACTCGTCCTGCTCTTCGCGGGTGATGCCGTATTTTTCAGCGACGTTCTCGCCAGTGATGCCCATGTGGTAGTCGTTGTAGATGTCCCATAGGCCATCGTGAACCATGGAGTCGACGATTTGCGCGTTGCCCAGGCGGTATCCCTTGCGCGCCTGAGGCAGGAGATACGGAGCGTTGGTCATCGACTCCATTCCACCCGCGACGACGATCGAACTGTTTCCTGTCTGCACCGCTTGCGCTGCAAGAGCGACGGATTTCAATCCGGAGCCGCAGACTTTGTTTATTGTCATGGCACCTGTCGCGGGAGAGAGTCCGCCATAGATCGCGGCCTGGCGCGCGGGATTCTGACCGAGTCCGGCGGATACGACGTTGCCCATGATGCATTCGTCAATCTCTGCAACCTCGACACCGGCACGCTTGACTGCTTCGCGTACCACGATGGCACCCAGTTGCGGCGCGCTGAAATCAGAAAGGCTGCCCTGAAATTTTCCGACCGGAGTGCGGCAGCCGGAGATGATGACAACATCGTCAAAAGAGGCCATGAATCAAGCTCCCGCGAAGATTTCGCGAGTCTCATTATAGATGCGAGGGCGCGGGAATGCTCGGTAGACTCAGTGCAGGCGACGCGCACCAGCATTCGCGTAAGCAGGCGAATGAATGGAACCACTGGCAATCTCACCAGTCGTTTTCAAACCATCTCAGCCGGGCACGCGATCAAGAAATTGCTTACACATTGAAATTTTTGGTTGACAATCGCCATCAAAATTCACTCTTCGTGACTTTGGTACAGCGACTTCGCATGATTGCATCATCATTTTTCTCTTGACTTCATTTTTCATTAACTCTATGTTTCAAATAGTTGCAACAAAACAACGTTGCGAATTTTCCATGAAAAATGGAAGGGAGAATAGAAAACCAATGGCAACCAAGAAAAAGGCAAAGAAGAAAAAGAAACACTAAGTAAGAATCTGTACAAGGCAAAAGGGGACGCTCAATGCGTCCCCTAAGTTTTTTGTAATGATGCCCATCGATCGCAAGGCCTGAAGGCCCCACTGCTCCGCTAGCGGCGGACGCGGCGCTAAAGCGCCACTCTTCCACTTGCTGCCTCCTCTGAGGCCCGGCCATCTCGTTCAAACAGCTTTTAGTTCTCGGTTTTTGCTTTGCCGAGATTCGGGAAGTGCCGCTCCTTTGCAGGACACAGGCTGCGAAACGAGCAGAAGGAACAATGGAAGTCGATCTTTGGCTTGAATTCGCCGGCAGCGATCCCCTCGGCGGCAGCAGCGACTCTATCGCGCGCCAACCTCAATTCCGTATCGCTGCGGACGGTCGCGACGGGGACATTCTCTGCCAGATTGTAGAAGACGAGGGAGTGCACGTCGTATCCCCACTTCTCGCGCGCAGCCATCGCATAAATCGAAAGTTGCAGACTGTTGTCGGCATCTTCCTGGTCGCGAGCTTTGCCCGTTTTGTAGTCCACCACGACCACGCTGCCGTCGGCGGCGCGATCCACCCGATCGATGCGTCCCGTGAGCCGCGTCTCACCCAGTTTGATCTCGAACCACTCTTCCGTATGCAGGACCTCCGGCGCCGCGGATTCTTTCGCAGTCGCAAAAAAATCTTTAAGCTGCGCAATACCCTGTTTTTCGTACAGCTCATGCTGATACGGATCTTGAATGCCCGTGCTGGCAAGGTCCCCGCGAAAATCGTCGATGAGTTGCTGCTCGGTACGAGGGCGGCCGGCGCGCAGCGAATCGTAATAAGTACGCAGCACGCGGTGCATGGAAGCACCATATTGCATGGCGGCAGCCGGTTTGGCGGCGAGTCGCCAGTCGCGCTGAAGCTTGAATTGCAGCGGACAGCGCTCGTAGGTGTCGACTGCCGAGGCGCTCAATTGCATATGCAGGCCTTCAGTCGCAGTGAGTTTGAGCCATTCGGAGAGCCTGGAAGGGGCTGGGTAGCCGAGAGATTCTTCCGCAAAGATATCGAGCGGCGGGCCCATGGTCGTGCGAGCGACAAGAACGTTGCGCAGGGAATTTTCCAGCAGGAGCTCGCGAATCGGGCCGGGAGGCGTGGGATCCTTCTTACCAATTCCCTGCTTCCCGTAGAGGTGCAAGGTATCGCGCGCGCGCGTCATCGCCACGTAGAACAGGCGGCGCTCGTCCTGATTGTGGAGCGTTTTAGGATCGCCCTCGCCGGCGGAATCCGGATCGCGAAGATCGTTGGGAAACTCGACCAGCGTTTCGCGATAGGAAAGCGGAAACGAAGGCGTGTTGGCACGAAGGATGAAGACGTGAGGAAACTCAAGGCCCTTGGCCAGGTGGGCGGTCATGAGGCGGACGGCGTCTTCATTTTCGTCGGCTTCGAGCGGAATGACGCCACCAAATTCTCGGAACAATTCGAGGTATTCGAGAAACTCGGAGAGGTCCGTGCTCTGATTGATCTTCTTCGTCTGCCAGGTTTCCACGAATTTCAGTGCGGCGCGCAGAATCGGTGAGGCTGTGTCGAGCTGAAATTTGCTAGCAACGATCTCCACTGCGCGGCGGCCCTTTGCCTGGGTGCGGGCGATCTCTTCGCGGGCGGCTGCTATGGCGGCTAGAATCCCCGGCCCACCCTGCATTTCTGGAAGTGCCGAGGCGAGAGGAATGATCTTGCCTTCCCGCGAATTCTTGGCATGGGTACGAGTAGTTGCCCGCAGAACTTCAGGATCAACGTTGAACTGCGGCAGGGCCGCCACCCGAAACAGGCTGACGTCGTCGCCTTCCGAGATAACAACGCTCAGACAGGCGAATAGATCGCGGACCTCCGGAGTGTCGCTGACATCCATGTTCTCGATGATGAAAGGAACTTTGGCATCGACGAGTTCGCGGACCAGTCCGTCGCGATGGAAATGCTGGCGGTAGAGCACGCCAAAATCGCTCCAGCGGCAGCGCTGTTTCTTGCGCAAGCTCTTGATGGTTTCTACGACATCGCCAGCCTCCGCCTCCCTGCTGGCAAAGGAGACTGCCTCGACCGGAGCGGCGGGCGCAAGAGTTCCATCCGCGGCAGCGGCTTCGTCACGCGCGGATTGCAGCGGCGTACGTTCGTAGGCGATAGCATGGCTGTGATTGCCAGCGAATGCCGGGGGATTCTTTTCAATCAAGGCGAAGGCGCAGCGGAGGATTGGAGCGCGCGAGCGGCGGTTGTTGCCGAGAACCACTCGCTTTGCCGCCGGAAACTGGCGGTAGAAGAGATCGAAAGCCGCGCTGGATGCCCCGCGGAACCGGTAGATCGCCTGGTCGGGGTCGCCAACAGCGAAGATGTTGCGTTGCTGACCTGCGAGAGACGCCAGCAGCTTGACCTGGGCAAAGTTCACATCCTGAAACTCATCTACCAGAATGAACTTGGCGTGAGCTGTGGCTGCAGCGAGTACGGACGGATCGTTCTGCAACAACGATTGCGCACGGGTGATCATGTGGCTGAAGGTGCCGAGGTTCTCTTCCTGCAGCCAGCGCTCGGTGCTGGCGAAGACACGGGCAATCTCGCGGCAGCGGCCGAGCATTTCCTGGTCGGTGATAGCGGCGTTCGACTTGGCTACTCGCGGAATCTGGAGCTGTCCGCTCTCGAGCTGCGCGACATACTGCGCGTATCGTTCGGGCGTGACCAATTCGTCGTGGCAGCGGCTCAGGAACTGCAGCAGGTCTCGCAGAAACTCCCCAACGTTGGCGGCGCGGACGAAGTGTTCGAGATGCAGCTCGCGCATGCGGCGGCGCAGATAGATCCATAGGTCGGCGTCGTCAAGAACTCCGAAATCTTTGTTGACGCGCTTGAGAAGATCGAGGCAGTAGTCGTGGAAGGTTGCGGCATGGACTCGGCCGTTGCCGATGAGTGCGCGCACCCGCTCGTTCATTTCGGCCGCGGAATTCCTCGTATAAGTGAGAGCGAGGATCTCTTCCGGCTTCGCATGCCCCTCTTTGACCAGACGGGCAATGCGATTCACGAGTACCGAGGTCTTCCCTGTCCCGGCTCCGGCGACGACGAGCATGGGACCGTGCACGTGCTCGATGGCCTCGCGTTGGCGATCGTCAGGAGTGAAGGTAGCGGGGCGGGAGCTCGACTTCGAAACCGGCATTGAGAATGAGGATACCACCTGCTGAGCTGAGGAAGGCCGTCAGGTGAGTTCTGAAATCGTGATCGCAGTAGCCGCAATGGCGGCGGTTTCGGAGCGGAGAATCGTAGGACCGAGGGAAGCGGAGATCCATCCGGCTTTCTGGAAGAGCGTCAGTTCGTCTTCCGTCCAGCCGCCCTCGGGGCCGATGGCTAGGATCACGTTGCCCTGGGCGGAATCGAGAAGGTCGCGCAATTGAGTCTGGGTCTCTGATTCCGATAGAACAATGCGCGAGGATCCAGGCAAGCTGGTCGCCTCTTGTAACTTGACGGGGATGGCAATCTCAGGTGGAGTTGCGCGGCGCGACTGTTCGGCGGCCTGCAGGGCGATACGGCGCCAGCGATCGGCACGCTTCGCTGCGGTGGAAGCAAGGTGAGCGTCGGTGCGTCTCGCGATCACTGGAACGATTCTAGAAACGCCCAGCTCGGTGCATTTCTCCATCGCCCATTCCATGCGGTCGAACTTGAAGACCGCCAACAGCAGGGTAATTTGGACTTCGGCTGCTGCGGGAACTTCTTCTCCGAGTTCGAACTCGACCCTTTCCGGTGCGATGGCCAAGATGCGACCGCGGCGCACGATCGAACCGGCGGCAATGTCGAATTGCTGT
>DASRRV010000304.1:0-8391 GCA_035695545.1 Candidatus Sulfotelmatobacter sp.
ACTCGCAATGTGTGGCAGATCGAAGATTTCAGATGATGCCGCCGACTTGCGGACGTGAACGATCCCCTCTCGGAAAAACGAAAATCTTGTAATCTTCACCCGCCGCGCGGGCGGCTGTTGGTAATTTAGAAGGAATTCCGCTTTGCCCGGCAAACGAGAGTGCACACGTCGGCGGCACCGGAAATGGTGACACGTTCAAGAACCGCCCTGATGATCGAAATGCCTTAGCTGTCCGCAACGCAATCCGCCTCAACCTCAACTAACCATTCGCGATTGATGAAGCCCTTGACCTCCACGAAGGTGGTGGCCGGCCGGATTGCAACGAAAAACTCGCCGTGCGCACGAGCAGCGGCTTCCCATTGGGAGACAGCGGTCAACATGATCCGCGTCCGCACCACAGTGTCGAGGGAAAAGGCAGCGTCCTTTACGGCATCGGCGATGATCTCAAGGCAACGTCTCGTTTGACCGTAGACGTCGCCGGGACAACCTGCGCTTCCGTCTGCCGCGATTCGGCGCAGTGCCTGAAACAGCGACGATTTGACCCGTTCTAACCGCTCGTGAAAAGCCGATTAGCGACTCGAAAGTCGATCCCGACGAAACAAGTTTAGGCATTGCAACTCTGGCCTCCTAATCTAATAGCTCCTACGTGGTGCTCATCTCGAAAATGTATCGGGCCCCCGTAACCACGAACTTATTTCCTTTCAGCGATGTCTGCATACCGCGCGACATCCGAATTGACAAGCGCATTGGTCTTTTGACTTCCCGAACATCCATACTCACGCGCTGGAGGGCGCTCCATCCGCACGCTATGTCAGCTACCGAGGGAAGCTGGAGGAATGCAGGACGCGCTCGGCTTGAAGAAGATGACGGCGTTCGTGGCCGACAATGATCTGGAGTCCGGTACCGACGGTGAATCGAATTCCCGGGATAAATGGATTCCAAAAGCGAATGCGGTTGACGTTCTTGGCGCGCGCACGGACCATGAGTTCCCGGCAGGATTCGTTTCCGGCGAGAAAGCGTTCGAGAACGGAAGCGCCAACATGCGCCGTGGGCCTGATCTTCGCCGGAGCCGGAGCTCGCTTGGTGACCGGCGACGGCTCGATAAAGCTGCGAATAAACCAGCGCCCGAACCATCCCGGAGTAATCTGTTCAACCGGAGAATCCGGTTGCTCGTTGACCGCCACGGAGATGGGCGGCAGATAGGCTTCGGTCGTGATGCAGAGATGCTCGAGACACTGGCCCACACTCCAAGAGCCGGGCGCCGGTTGCCAATTGAGCTGATCCTCGGAGAGTTCAGCGACGAGCTTCTTGGCGGCCTGGTTGTTGGCGTCCAGGTCCGCAGCAAGGCGGACGGACCAAGCGGGCGCACCCCTATCCTGCGGTACGGCCATAGCGCGGATCATAGCTTAAGATACCGCCGTATGCCCGGCGAAAGCCCGAACCGTCTTGGGCTGAGGACGGAGAAGCAAATAGAATGCGGTGATGTGCGTGATCATCAGTAGGGGCACGTAGAGGACCGGGATCGCGTACGCGGCGCCTAACTGCCCCGCCAGCGCTGGAAGGCCAACCTGGGTAGCGTGGTAATAGTCGAGAATAAGGTCGACCGTCCCAACCAGATTGAAGGCGATGACGAACAGCCAGAAGAGAGGACGGATCCTTACCGTGAGAAGCGCCAGGATGGCCAGCACCCCGGTTGCGAAATCCCAGTAAGCGGCGAAGGTAGCGAAACTAGCGGGCAGATTGCCGATGACACCGGGAAGAATAAAGACGAGCCCGAAGAAGCGGAAGCAGTGCAGTGTAGCGATGGCGCGTTGCGCTTCGACCCCGTCCATCGACTTGAGTTTGGGCAGAAGGTAGGCGCGGAAGCAAAGCACCCACGCGACATAACCGAAAATGAGATGCATTTGGAAAATGATTGTCGACGACATTTTGACCTCCAATCAGACTAAGGGTTCGTCAGGCGAATCTCAGATGCCGAGGACTCGCGCCCGACGAAGAAATCGCCATGGGGTTGGTACCTACTGCAGCGCTCCTGGGTTCAACGCCCTCAGCGGCATCAAGGGTCCCACGGGAATGTACTGGTGATCCATCAACTGTTTCTTCGCGAGCGGTAGCGTTTCCATGATGGCTCGCGCCTCGTCCTCGGTCTTCGCATCGACGAAGAAGATGACGCCTTTGCCATCGCCGCGCGAATACCACTGGCGGATTTTCCCGTCGAGGTAGAGCTTCACAGTTGCCTGAATCTCTTCCGGTATGACGGCCATGATTTGTTGAGGAGTTACGCCCTGCCTGGGAGTCAGAATAACCAGGACTTCGGTGGTTTTAGGTATAGCCACGCTGGGCACGCCTGAGACCGCCCCGGACTGTGATTGAGCTAGGGACGACGCCACGGGAAGGGCTGCCATAAGAAAAGGGATCGTCAAGTTCATCGGATTATCCTCTCGATTCAGTCTCGTAAGTTTTCGTGTTGGTACCACCAGGTACCACCACTGGCTTAGATGTGGCATCCCATCGACGGTTGCAAGGAAATTTTAGCCGGCCACGCGAGTCCCCTTTGTTTCGGTACCATTGGGTACCGTTTATTCGTTTATGGTACTATAAGGTACCAGCGTCGCCCAGGAGAGGGTGGATGGCTATGGCATCGATGTCAAAACGCCGCCAGAAAGGCGACGACGAAACCCCGGTGCGCGCGCGCATCCTTGAGGCGGCCTTTGCGGCGTTCATGAAGAGCGGCTACGCAACGGCCAGCACGCTTGAGATCGCGACGCGCGCACGGGTGTCGAAGCGAGAGCTTTACGCGCTGGTTGGCAACAAACAGGAAATGCTGATCGCCTGCATCGGCGAGCGCGCCAAGCGATTTGACTTGCCTGCTGACCTCCCCGTGGTGTGCGATCGCGAGACCCTAGAGCAGGTGCTGGCTTCTTTCGGGACGAAGCTCGTCCGCGAGATAAGCCATCCCACAGTCATTGCGGTATTCCGACTGGCGATCGCGGAGGCGGTCCAGGCCCCCGAAGTGGCGCGTGTGCTCAACTTTATGGGACGCGAGGCAAGCCGCGCGGCCTTGCGTAAAATCATGGCCCAGGCCCAGGCGTCGGGTCTGCTCGCAGGGCGTCCTGCCGAACTTGCTGCGCAGTTCGCCGGGCTGCTCTGGGGCGACTTGATGGTCAGCCTGCTGCTCGGCGTCGCCGAGCGACCAACTCCCCGCGAAATCGCGGGACGTGCCCGCGTCGCCGCAGCCGCCTTCCTGCAGCTTCATCCCCTACTGAAGGGACATGCGGCTGAATAGACGTCCGAGCGCCCGGCTCAATTCCAAGAAAGGTCCAAAATCACCAAAAGGAAAGTCAGGTGCGATTCGATAGCTAGCATTAACTCTCAATTAAACTCAGTTTCTCCCAGTCAGTTCGTGAGTGGTCGCTAGCTCGGAGGTTATGGGCGTCCACTTTACTCAAGCAACTTAACTGTCGTTCCTTGTTGTCGAGAAGCTAACCTTAGCGCATGAATATCGCCGAAGAAAATTGGAGCGTGACGGCGTCCTTGCTCCCAGCAGGATGGCAAGAAATGGCGCTGCAGTCAGGCTGCATTCGTGCGGCTGCGTGAGTTTCCGTCGCCCGGGGTGCTATTGCGTACGCTGCTACTGCACGTGTCCCGAGGTTACTCATTACGGGAGACGGCGGTGCGGGCGAAGTTGGCGCAATGGGCCGACGTGTCGGATGTCGCCTTACTCAAACGCGTACGCAACATTGAGGATTGGCTGCGTTCCCTGTGTGTCGAACTGCTTCGGGAGAGCGGTGTGAACTGGGGCGAACAGGCTGCCAGCCCGCGAATACGGATAGTGGACGGCACGATCGTCAAAGAGCCAGGCAGGACGGGGAGCCAGTGGCGGATTCTATACAGCCTGCAACTGCCGAATCTGAGATGCGATTATTTCGAGGTTACGGCAACACTTGGCGAAGGTAGCGGACAATCGTTGAACCGCCTGTCTGTGCACCCGCAGGAACTTCTTCTTGCAGACGCTGGATACTGCTCGATCGCGGGGATTGAACACGTTCAGCGAAGG
The DNA here is from genome assembly GCA_035695545.1 of Candidatus Sulfotelmatobacter sp. Taxonomy (GTDB): domain Bacteria; phylum Acidobacteriota; class Terriglobia; order Terriglobales; family Acidobacteriaceae; genus Sulfotelmatobacter. The sequence continues at coordinate 4,058 of DASRRV010000304.1, forward strand.
GGCACTGATGTGTTAGTTCGCGTGAATCCCCAGAGCTTCGTAGCATACTCACCGAACGGCAGACGTATTTCTCTGCTGCCGCGACTGCGACCTTTGTCAAAACAGCGGCAACATGGCGAATAGAGAGTTGTCTTGCATGGTCAAGACTCCTCGTTTGCCGGCCGATTGTGCACAGTACGAAAGAGCGCCCGCTCGATTCAACAGGCCCATCGACGCTGGCATCGCAGGGCGAGCAAGAAGCAGATCAGCCAAGTACGTGGTAGTGTTCACGACTCGCTTCAGAGGTTCGACGACGGAAATTCTGGAATTGTACCGTAGGCGGTGGCAAATCGAATTGCTGTTCAAGCGACTGAAGAGTCTTGCGTTGATAGGACACGTGCCGAAGCATGATGCCCGCAGTTCTCGCGCTTGGCTCTACGGGAAATTGCTTGTCGCCCTGCTTACAGAAAAACTCATCCGCATTGGGCGCGGCATTTCCCCCTAGAATTCCGCAATCCCGTGGTGAAGGGCCACCTAGCCAGTGGCGGGAATTCAGCTTCGCCCTTCACCAGATCCAGGAAGCCATCGAACCGCATCTTCCTCGTGGAATCAGGTAGCACAAGCCCTTGCCGACCTTGGCCAACTTCAGAGTCTCTCGTCGTCGGGAATAAGTCTTAACGGGTGAATGTGTCACGGTGGGCCATGGATTTGTCATTGCGGAGTTTTGGCGCAGTGTCCAGTGCACGATCTGTCATTTTTAGAACCGGTACGCTGCGAGGGCTGCACGACCGTAGAGGTTCCTTTGCTGGACTTGGTTGCAACGGAGGCCCGCAGGACTTAACATGACGACAAATTCTCAGCCGGGGTAGAGGTGGACATCCACAATTTATGGCCGACGATGACGTCACCCGGGCGATCTCACCCAATGAACTAGAAACCATAATTGCTGTCGGTAACGTGGTGGCCGGCAACTACCGTATTCTCGCTCACGCCGGTGCAGGCGGCATGGGAATCGTGTACCGGGCCCACGACCTAAAACTGGAGCGCACCGTGGCGCTCAAGCTCCTGCCTTCGGACGTCAACGCTAGCGAAAAAGATAAACAGAACTTCCTGAAGGAAGCCCGGATCGCATCTTCCCTGGATCACCCCAACATTGGGGCGATCTATGGCATCGAAACCACCACTGATGGGCGCACGTTCATCGTGATGGCTTTTTACGATGGTCCGTCTCTGGCGGAGCGAATTCGTGTGGGTGGGCCGATCAAGGTTCCTGAAGCGATCGACATTGCTATGCAGATGGCGCGAGGCCTGGCTGAGGCGCACTCGCACAACATCGTTCATCGCGACATCAAGCCTTCCAATGTGATGTTCACCGCTACCGGCTTGGTCAAAATTGTGGACTTCGGCCTGGCACACGTAAGTGAGCAGACTGCCACACTCACACGTGGGGCCGTTGGGACGGTAGGCTATATGCCTCCGGAGCAGGCGCTCAACCAGGGTACCGATCAGCGAGCAGATATATGGGCATTGGGCGTCGTGCTGGCTGAGATGCTGACTCAGCGAAATCCATTTCAACGAGACAGTGTACCGTCCACCGTGTTAGCGGTCCTGAATGATCCCCCGACTCCCTTGGATGGACTACCGCTCGAGCTGCAGAAAGTCGTCTACAAGGCACTCTCCAAGGATCGTCTCAAACGCTATCAAAGCTGCGCTGAAGTGATACATGATTTGGAGACCGGTCGCGCGGCGCTCGTTCCGCCAGCCGGCTCAAGAGATTTAGAGGCGTCGAAGGGAGAAATCCCCTCGGCCGAGCTCCGCCGCAGGATCGAGGAAGCATCGAAGTCGTCCTTGACGCTTCGGGTTGAGCGGTCCCGTAAGCCTTTGGCGATTGGGATTGCGCTGATGGCCGTGGTCCTGGTCGCCGTAGCCATAGTTTGGTTCGGACCGGGACGGGCATGGCTGCGCAATCGAGGGAGCGGGACTGGAAATAAGGGGTCCGAAGTGCCCCAGTTGAGGGTCCTTGCGTTGCTTCCGTTCCGTCCTGTTGCTGGAAACGGCCGCCTGACCGCGCTGGGTCAAGGCTTAACCGAAAGCGTCGGCGCCAAACTCTCCAACCTGGAAGAGAACCGGTCGCTCGAGATAATCCCAGCCCGCAATCTGCAAGAAAAAGGGTTTACCTCTCTCAGCGATGCCCGCCGGCAATTCGGCGCAAATCTTGGGCTGTCCGTGGCTTTGGAGCAGACTGGAGATCTGGTCCGAGTCAGCTACTCGCTGATGAACGTCCAAAGTGGGAGCTCAATCGGGGGGGACTCGATCACGGTGCCTGCCGCAGATGTTTTCTCCGTAGAAGACGATGTCGTCGAAGGTACCGTGAAAGCCTTGCAACTCAAGCTTCGGCCGGAGGACCAGACAATTCTGAAAGTACACGGTACCGCCGTGCCCGCTGCTTATAACTACTATCTCCAGGCTCAGGGCTACCTGGTGGATTACACCAAGCTGGACAATGTCGAAAATGCCATCCTCATGAACAAGGAAGCACTCAAACTGGATCCCAATTTTGGTGCGGCGAAAGCCAGTTTGGGCGAAGCTCATTGGCGCAAATACGACTTGACGAAGGACAAGCGGTTGACCGAACAAGCCAAGTCCGAGTGCGATGGCGCCGTCACGCTGGGCAGCGCCGGCGCAGCGGGCCACGTTTGTCTTGGCCTGGTAAACGCCGGGACCGGACGGTACCGCGAAGCCGCCGTGGAGTTTCAGCGCTCTGTCGAGCTCGAACCAGGGAACGAGAGCGCAGCGATCGGACTGGCCTCGGCCCTGGAGCATCAGGGCGCGATCGATGATGCCGAGACCGCATACCAGCGCGTCGTTGACTCTCATCCGCAAAGTTATTTCGCCTACAACAACCTGGGCGCCTTTTACTATCGTCGCAGCGAGTATGAGAAAGCCATCCGCATGTTCCAGAAGGTCACGGAACTGGCTCCGGAAAACTATGCCGGTTATCTGAATCTTGGTGGGACCTACAACGACTTAGGACGATTACTGGAAGCGATCGCGCCGCTAAAAAAATCCATTGCTCTGCGGCCAAGCTACGGCGGATATTCCAACCTGGGGACTTCTTACTTCGGATTGCAAAAGCTGAATGAAGCGGCAGCCGCCTACGATCAGGCCGTCAAACTTGATCCCCGGCAGTATGTAACCTGGGGCAATCTGGGCGCAGCCCAATATTATGGAGGATCCAAACCGCAGGCTGCCATCTCCTATCGCAAAGCTGCCGATTTGGCATCAGAAGAGTTGAGGGTTAACCCGCATGATGTGGATGTGCTCAGCGACCTGTCCCAGTACTATGCGATGTTGAACGACAAGAAACAGGCGTCAACTTACTTAGGCCAAGCTTTTCAGTACGGACACAGTGAAAAAGAACTGCTTGCAAGCGCGGCAGGGGTTTATAACCAGCTCGGTGAAACTGGACTTGCTCTGGAGTGGATGACGAAAGCCATACAGGCCGGATACTCCGCGAGCAAGTTTCGAGATTCGGTTGCATTCCATAATCTAGTGGATAACCCGCGATATCAGGAAATTGTGGGAAAAGCTCAAACTGCTCATTAGTATTTCGGGGGTTCAGGAAACGAGAAGAGCCGGTATGATCCCCGGAGTTTCCAAAGCGAGGCTGCGGTTCCAAATCGGAGTAGCAGGAAGAGGAACATTATGCCAGACGACGAAAAAAATGTATGTAGCAGTGGGTGGCAAGGGGCGCATGGCGCAAACATCACTTTAAAGAATGAGAACACGCACATCGTCACCGTGTACGAGAGCACGACCCCTCCCCTCGATTGGCCTTTCTCAAACCCTAAGCAGCGGCTTCACTGTCCCTGCCAAGGTTGGCAACACCGCTGGTAAGGTTCCGGCTACGCTGCAAAACACGCCCGGACCGAATTACGGTAACACGACCACGGGTTGTCCCGGTGATCCGAAAAACGTCAACCCTAAGACGGTGATCATTACATAACGAGCCTTGTGGTCGGGGGATGGCATGCGGCACAGAACGTGTACACGCCGCATTCCATTGACCGTCGTGCTGCCAGCTTCGTGGACGAATTTATCTCCTGCCCCGCTTCGGCACTCCGCTCGCGGTCCACAAACAGCGTTCGATGAAGTGTGGATCGCTGACTTCCCACAATGCGACTTGATCGGCATAGGGGCGGCGGTCACCCGCCGACCGCCGAGTCGGCCCGGGGAATTTCGCCCCGAGCCGCTCACAGAGCCGGACGTGAATCTCTCGATTCATCCGGCTCGTGCCACCCCTGAAAGGCTGCCGCCTTGCGGCAAGACAATGAGTTCCTCCGGTTACCCGTTGA
>DASRRV010000305.1:0-4288 GCA_035695545.1 Candidatus Sulfotelmatobacter sp.
CTGGCGGAAACACAAGGGGTCTTGCGTCTGATTAATACGTTAACGGACACGGATTGACATTGCCTACTGAGAAGGCAGACGCTCATGTCTGAGACTGACGCATCCAACCTTCAGAATGAATGAATTCCACGTACAAGTTACGGACAACTAAAAAGGGGAAATAACGCTTCTCGTCCCGTAAGCGACGCCAGGTAAAGCGTTTATGGGATGTAAATACTTGGTTCGGGACCAGGAGGTCGAAGGTTCAAATCCTTTCGCCCCGACCAATTCTTTTGAAACCAACAACTTACAGCACACAAAAATGCCGATGACCTCCTGGCTGCGGGCCAGGAGGTCTAAGGTTTAAATCCATTCGCCCCAACCACGCTATATCCATCTCACGCGTGGAATTACATCGCAACTGCGTGTTGCTCTACAACTCGTAGGACTTGTCCAACTTGTCCAACAACATGTCGGACGACTGGGGACTGCTCTGCGTGAGCAATAAGCGTAAAGCCAAAACCCACCCTTGCGGCACACTTTTGCTGTCTCTCAACGATTTTGAGCAATTGTCTAGGGCATTCGGCTCTCGACCGAATTCTTGCCACAATTCCGAAATAGGCAAGGCCATGTTGCTTCGTTGAAATCGCCTTTTGTACGCCAAGCGCGTTCAGCTCTACGAATAGCGCGTTTTTCGGCCGAGTGCTTCGGCCGATGCTTATTGGCAGACGGGTCGAAATCCGCGGAAGAAGGAGGACATTTCGTCGACGACGTGTGATCGCTTATCCTTGGCACAACTCACGTCGTGACGGGGACGGGACCTTGCATAGGGACGAGAAAATTGCTTGCGAGAAGATACGCGTAGAGGTGGCCGAGAGGAGGCGCGAGACGCAGCTGTTTGGCGGAGACCCAACCGTTTGTGTCGCTCCATTCCAAAGCGGTAGGCGAAAAACTCTTGATCGCCTCTTGCAAATCCACCGCAGTCATCGGATAGGCGTAGATGCGCACGTTCTGCGCAAAAAGACGAGAGAGAGCTTCCAGACGTCTGCCTTCGAGGTGAAAGTAGGGATCCTTAAAGGCCCGGATCAAAAGCGAAAGACCTATGATGAAGCGGACGGGTGCTTGTGTGTAGCGATTCATGAGGGCCGTCATCGTGTAGAGCTCGCGTTCACGAAATAAGAGCACGTTGCCGCCTTGGACGAGAAGTGCATCAATACGATGCAGCAGGTTGGGGATTTCTGGCGCTGACTCGCTCCTAGGCGGAGCCGCCGTCAGGCAGAAGATGCCAATCGGTGCGGAGCTGGTTTCGGGTAATTCTTTGCGAAGCTCCTGAACGCCTGCTGCCAGCAATTGAGCATGAATCTGGCCATGAGCGGAGTCCACGTGGCCGAAGTATCCTGGCGCGAGCACAACGGCTTTCTTGTACAGGACCTCTGTGGGAGGGACGTTGCCGCCGCTAGAGGAAAAGAACACAGCCTCTGTGAGTCCCGTGGATACGAGGTATGTCAGCAGTGTGCGGCCATCCCAATCGGAAAACGCAGGGCCACGAAAATCAATGAAATCGATTTCGATTCGTTCTTTCACGACATCTTGTGCCAGACCCCCGAAAAACGATTCTTTCGTCGCTAGTTGATAGAACGCGGCATAAATGAGGTTGACACCCAGAATACCGATGGCTTCCTGCTGAAGGACATTAGAGGGATCCCGCATGTTTATGTGCAGCAGAATATCGCTCGGTGGGCCGCCAGGCTGCGACTGAAAACGGAGACCGATCCAGCCATGGGGATCATTGGTTCCCGCGTAATTACGCGCCGAAACGGTATCAACAAAGGAAAAAAAGCGAGTCTGCGACCCGCGAATCCTTTCTAGCTGGGCAAGGAGCTGGGCCCACTCGCTTTCCAGCATGGCTTCAAGGCGCAGCCTGGAAACGTACCGCGAACCGGGGCCATAGAGATCGTCGCTGACTTCCTTATCGTATGCGGAAATAGTTTTGGCGACGGTTCCGGAGGCGCCCCCTACTATAAGGAACCAGCGCGCGACTTCTTGTCCGGCGCCGATTTCGGCGAAAGAACCAAAGGTGGACGGGTCGAGGTTCAGAGTGAGCGCTTTGTGGTGAGTGTCGATTTTTTCAGGGGAGGGCATAATAACGCTCCGGTTCCGGACGGCTACGGGGACTTCCAACCCGTATTTCGCATCTCGATCGAAGATGACAAATCTAGAAACCAACTCGAACGGAAACGCTTACAACAAGGTCATACTTCGCTACAGTCATTTTGAGAACCTCAAATTCACAATTGCGGCGGCACGTCAATCCTGTCAGAGAAACGACCGCCACCTCTTGCAGCAGTTCAATAGTCGCGAACGGAGAACGCACCGAACATAGGGAGATTGGAGACATTCCAGCCGCCTCCGAGTGCCTTGATGAGGAGCACACTCGCGTCCAACCGGCGGCGCTGGATATCGATAGCATTTCGCTCGTTGGCAAGCTCAAGCGTCTGCGCGGTGATGACCTGGAGGTACGTGTCGACGCCGCCCTTGTAACGATTCGTAAAAAGGTGAAGCGAGTCCTTTGATGAAGCAACCGCCTGCTCTTGTTGTTGCGCTTCGTTCTCGAGAATGCGCAAGGCGGCAACGTTGTCTTCGACTTCCTGGAACGCTGTCAGTGAAGTCTGACGGTAGGTTGCGACCGAGGCATCGTAGTTCGCGCGCGCTGATTCGGAAGTGGCGCGACGGCGCCCCGCGTCGAACAAGGTCTGTGCAAGGGTTGGGCCCACAGCCCAGAACCCGCTTGGCCAACTGAACCAGTTGGACCCCTGCGAGCCGGAGAATCCGGCAGTTCCGCCGAGGGTCACAGTTGGAAAATACGCCGCGCGGGCGATCCCAATCTGCTGGTTGGCCTCCGCCACGCGGCGCTCCGCGGCAGCTATGTCCGGGCGTCGCTGCAAAAGTTCCGACGGGAGACCAATCGGAGTGTTGGGTGGCTGGTAGCTGAGCGGCGCTGCAGCGAGAGTAAATTCCGCGGGCGGCTTTCCGATTAGAATGGCAATGGCGTGTTCGAATTGCGCGCGTTGCACGGTGACGTCGGTGTCTTGCACGCGGGTGGTGTCCAACTGGGTTTGCGCCTGTGCAACGTCGGCCTTCGGGGCTACACCTCCTTTGAAGCGATTCAGAGTGAGATGGAGGTTGTCGGTGTAGGCTTTTACCGTGTCGTCGAGAAGTTGTTTCTGAGCGTCGGCGCTGCGCAATTCGAAATAGTCCAGTGCGAGTTCGCCTTCCAGGCTGAGCTTGGCGGTCTCGTAGTCTGCAGCGGTGGCCTGTGCCTCTTCCCGCGCGGCAGCGACGCTGCGGCGCACGCGGCCCCAAAGGTCCAGCTCATAGGAAAGTTCGATGGGCAGTTCGAAATCGCCCTTGCTGGACTGTTGGATCTTGGTCGGAAAGTTCGGCGAAAAGTCCGAGCTTTTGACATAGCTGGCGCCCGGCGCTGTGGAGATGGTTGGGAATTGCGCAGCGCGATTGAAGCGAATTGCAGCACGAGCTTCGCGGAAGCGAGCCTCCGCAACTTTCAAACTCTGGTTCGAGCTGGCGATCTGCTCCTCGAGTCTGTTGAGTTGAGGATCGCCAAAAACCTCCCACCAGTTTCCGCGGCCAGCCTGATCGCCGGGATGTGCGGGCTGCCACTGGTCTGACTCTTTGAAGGAGGCTGGGGGTTCTTCCTTATAAGTCGATGTCGAAGGCACGGTGGGCTTGACGTATTTGGGGCCGACGGTGCAGCCCTCGAGCGCCACGAACAGTAGCACTAGAAGCAAGGCGACTATGCTGGTAAGGATGTAACGCGCCACCACCAACATATATTTCATTGCCCGGACCCTCCTGCGGGTTTGTTGCTCTGGCGGACGGGCATGCCGGCGATCAGAGAGTCCGAAGGATCGACGATAACAGCGTCCGTTGGTTGCAGGCCTGAAACGATTTCAACGCTATTGCCGTAGTCGCGGCTGATCTTGACCGGAACCAACTCGGCTTTGCCGTTGCGAACCAGTCCGACCTGCAAGCCTTCCTTGCGGAAGATCAAGGTGTTCGAGGGAATGGTTACCGAGTGAGCCGCGTCGGGCAGCTTGAGGTGCACAAAGACATAGGCGCCGGGCAAGAGCTGGCCGGTGGGATTGTCGACATCGACTTCGACAAGCAGTGTGCGCGAAGCGAGGTCGATGGAGTTGGCGTTACGAACAAGAGTGCCATGAAAGGATTGGCCCGGAAATTCATCGAGGGTCAATGTGGCTGGCGCGCCGGAGCGCGCGGCACGGGAGTAGAC
>DASRRV010000306.1:0-13403 GCA_035695545.1 Candidatus Sulfotelmatobacter sp.
ATGCCGTTACTGTATGGGAATACGGGTCTTACAAGTCGCGAGTGGGCGATCACTGCGCTCGTTTACCAAGGATGTACGAATGCGAAGATCGCGGCACAGATGCAAACAACCGAGCCCGTAATCGAGACGTACCTGCGAAAAATCTGTGACAAGACGGGTTGCTGGAATCGTACAGAAGTCGCTTTGTGGTATCTGAAGATCGGAGTGAAAAAAGAAAGACGCTTCGGCGATCGACGTGAAGCAGCCGGGGAGATCGATCATGAGCGCAGGAAGGCTGATCGTCGTCGTCCACCAGAGCATTCTCCCAGAGCAAATGAGCATCACGAGATCAGCTTGAATGAGTGATGCTTTCCAAAGAGAAGAGTACGGCTGTTCTTACCTGAACCTTAACATTATCGAATGACTTGAGCGCAAACTCCGACACCTAACCTTACGCCACTCTTCTGCTCTTCCGCCCCTCCTGCAACCTGCGATATATAATCGCGCACGTCATGCACCGTTTTTCCAAACTTGCCCGTAGATTGCGGCTCACCTCCACTCTTCTTTCCCTCTGCGTCGTTCTGCAATGCGCCGCGCCTGCCTCGAGCCCCGAGAAGCAGCCGGAGCGCCCGCGCATCCTCGGCATCGATCACGTCTCTGTCTACGTAAGCGATGTCGAGAAATCCCGCCACTTTTATTCCGAGGTTCTTGGACTAACCACCAATTGTCCGCAACACGCAGCTCCTGATCCCTGTTATCTCGTGGCTCCATCAGACCAGCGAGTGCTCCTGAAACAAGCGCCGGCTCCCACAAAAAATCAGGCTCTCAAAAATTGGCTCGCAGAAGTCGCCTTCGCCACCGACGATCTCATGGGAATGCGCCGTTATCTTCTGGCGCATGGCGTGAGCCCCGGCATCATTCGAAGAGATTCCGACGGTTCGCAATCCTTCCAGGTCCGCGACCCGGAGGGCAATCCCATTGCCTTCGTACATCGATTGCCGTCCAAAATCGGATACGGGCCTGCCTCGAAGCAGGTCAGTATGCATCTGATTCATGCCGGTTTCGTGGTTAAAGACCTGGCGGCTGAGAATCGTTTCTATGTTGACCTCCTGGGATTTCGCCTCTACTGGTACGGTGGGTTCAAGGATGACGGCGTCGACTGGTACGAACTCCAGGTTCCTGGCGGCCCCGACTGGATCGAATACATGCTCAACATTCCCGCCAGTGCCGACCATAAAGAGCTTGGAGTGCAGAATCATTTTTCATTTGGCGTGAAAGACGTTCACCGTGCTGCGGCCCAGCTTCGCTTCAACGGTCTGCAAACATTCGACGGCCCAGAAGTTGGCCGAGATGGCAAAGACAGCCTGGATGCCTACGACCCAGACGGGACCCGCGTCGAAGTCATGGAGTTCACCCCCAAAGAAAAACCCTGTTGCCATCCCTATCGCGCGGAACATCCCAAGGTGGAAGCAGCTCCCGGGGTCCTCCCGCCGATTGGAATCCCAAAACCATCCCAATAGGTGTTCACGGTTCACCGCAGTGAATGGGGAACTCTAGCTCTGCGCGGAACCCGTCGGTGTACGCTTGTTCACGGAACGCGACGGCTGGCTGGGAGGGCGAGCGAAGGGCATAGTTGATGTAATCAGCGTCTTAACGTCAACTGTGAGATTGTTCGCGAGGTTTTGTTGCCGCGAATCGTAGTCGTACGTAGTCGGCCACCCAGCGTCCATCAGCATCGCGAAGTTGCGGTTCCAAGACCGTCCGCACCTCTCGCAGATAATCGTTGCGGGCTTCATCGGAGAAGCCTTGAAAAAAGTTGAGAGCAAAAGTCTCCAAATAACCAATGATGTCGCCCGGCAAAGGGGTCGGACGCGGAATGAGTGCGATGCTATCGACGCGAAACCCTGCGCGCTCCAGTCTCGTCGCATAGTCGCCGGGTGTAGGGAAATACCACGGAACGCGAGCCTCGCCGTCAAACCCTCGGCGGTCCAATGCTTGAACCAGAGCCGTCCTGATTCTGTGAACGCAACCGTGCCCTCCGCATTCTGCAACAAAGCGCCCGCCTGGTTTCAAAGAACGATACACTCCGGCCAGCATCACATCTGCACGCCTGATCCAATGCAGCACAGCGTTACTAAACACGGCGTCGAATTCCTCGTTGTAGGGCAGGTCCTCGCCGCTGATCGCGAATGCGTTCAACCCGAGCTTCCTTGCTGCTTCGATCTGCGGGACGCTCGAATCCACCGCAACCACTGCACAGCCCAAATCCGCCAGCTTTTTCGTTAGTACGCCATCTCCGCAACCAAGATCGAGAATCCTTTCACCTGGCTTAGGTGCAAGCAAATCCACGACGGGCCATCCTAAGTCGGATACGAATCTGGCGTTTTGCGCATAGGACGCCGGGTCCCAAGTTTGTGCTGTGGACATGGCGCAATGATAGCAGCTCAAGGTTTGAGTGCACGAAGCGTTCCACACGATCACGACGCCTCGAGCGAGTGACGGTAGGTCACAGTTTAGGGCCACCCAGAAGTGACTGCTGTTGACGGCAAGGTCGCTCGCCACCTTAGTAAAGTCGCTTTCGGAACAATCCTTCACGGGGAGTGCTCCGCCTCAGGCAACATTGACTTGGGGCAACGACAAGAGTCCGGCTCTACCTTGATACTGACGTAGATTCGTTTCAGATAAAGAGGTAAGAATAGTGTCAGTCGTATTTTCCCACCCGCAAGCAACCCTCGACCGGCTCAGCCTGGCAGATCTCCTGACACCGCTGCAATTCAAGATGGTGCTCCTGTTCGCATACGGATCGAGCGCCTGCGAGATAGCACAGGTCCTTTGCACCACGGAACAGGTCATTAAGAACACACTCACGGATGCCTACAATCGCACAGGCTGCCGGGATAGCGGAGAACTCCTGCGTCGGTACTTCCGTGAACTGGCGGACGGCGCTCTCGAACTGGGACGGCTGCGGCGGGAATTGGCGGAACTTGAGGCTCGCGTCGAACGGAATCTCCACGGCCGTCGAGGAGACCTGCTTCGGCACATCAACTGATAGATTTTCAGGCTTCCTGGCGAAGCCGGTCCGAGCACAAGTGTAGCTTATCGAAAGTGTTTGCCCGGCATAAGCGAAGGCGAAATGAGTCTGATGAGTCCCGTCAGCAGAGGAACCAACCAGCCAATCGCTAGTACCAAGTACACGAGAAAAACCAGCACGGTCACAATGCCCCACGCTTGATGCTCTGACCCCATGAGCCAACCATGCGCGATCCACGTCCACAACAGCGCGATCGTGAACCAGACACCGGAGATCAGAAACAATGTCCTTGGACGTGCTTTGCCAGTCATTTCGACTCCTCCTGCTAGGGAATATAGCTCCCAAGCAACGGTTCCCAATTGTTAACATCCTGTGGCACGTCTCGACCGCTGGTCAGTGAGTGATGTGGCGAGTTTGCGACAGTTATCCCATCGACGAGGGTTGCTACGGTTGGCGACCGGGAAAGATCGAACTAGACGAGCGGTGACTTGCTATTACCGCCCGCGTGAATCTTGTGAGCTCTCGGAAGCAGGACTTTGCCGCGTCTCTTCTCTAGAGTGCCGTCGCGTTGCAACTCGCTCAAGATGCGGCTTGCAGTGAACTGCGTGATGTTCGCCGCATCCGCCAACTCCACGTTGGTGACATCGAGTTCGGTGCCATTGGAGACTTCTCGCCCAATACGGGGCGCAAGCCTGGTTAGCACTTGGAGGAGTCGCTGCCGGGCATTTTGACCGGTCGAGACGAAGCTGTCCGTTTGGATGGTGAGAAAATCGTTTGCGATTAGAATCGCGTTGTCCAGCAGCCGAGGATACCGCGCCGCAAGCCCTCGCATCGTGCGGCGGCTCCAAACCATTATCAAGCTTTCCTTCACTGTCTCCGCGCTAGCGAGATTCGTCGAAGGCGCCAACAAGAGGCTGCGCCCTCCGAAGATTTGTCCGGGCGTGAGCCAGAGAATAATATGTTTCTTGCCCCCTCGTGTGGTGTAGAAGAATCTGGCGCTGCCTTTCGCCAGCATGAACAGATGGTCAGCGGATTGCCCCTGCTCAGCGACTATAGAATTGGCTCGGAATCGGCGCAAGGTTCCAGCCGCCAGAATTGACTCGCGCTGACTCTTGTCCAAGCCCTCGAGGAATCCTGATGTTGGCCAGCGAAAAGCATGCCTGTTGTCCACATCGGAATGCTAATGCAGCAAGCCATGAGGTTCGTACTGGTAGAACTGACACTATCGTCTATGGCGGATCAAGTTGGAAGTAATCGCCTCGATGAACAGCTTTGGAATCGCTCAGAGTGATACTTGACGTAAGCAGGGCCATAGAAGCGTTCATTGGGGCTTTGAGCGTTTAACGCGATTCTTCACCGACTGGAGTTGGCCAGACCTACACGGACGATGACGTTTCTGATACTGAAAACTCGGAGCGTGCGGTTTGATGGGCAGTGAGCGTCGCCATTTCAACCACGGTCCGAAGTTCATGGCCGGCACTTGGCTTCAATACGTACGCGAATGCGCCTGTGGCAAGAGCGGCCCTCCTGACATCGCTATCGCTTTCTTGTGTCAGAAAAATGATGATGGAACTAGCACACGCTTGCCTGATCTTCTTCGCTGCTTCAATTCCGTTGAGGTGCGGCATTCCCACGTCGAGAAGTACAACGTCAGGAACCAATGCGGCCGCTTTCTTGATTGCTTCCAGCCCATCCCGCGCTTCGCCGACAACTCGAAACGATGGAATATTCTCAAGAATTGAACGGGCTACGCTTCGCCACCGATCGGAATCGTCGACTACCAGGATGTTCGTCCTTCCCATGGGCCTCTTCTCGCATTCCGCAACTACCAGTTTTATACCAGAGGGGTTATAAAGACTTTGTAATGAAAAAGTCTCCAAGGGCCTGTCAATATTTACAGGTGACACAACAGCCTTTGAACGCTGATTCTAAAGGGAACACTCAGAACTTTTGCCCCGGGATTTGAAGAGAAATGGGGAGTGTTTTGCCGATCACGATAGCAATCGGCGAGAGTTGCCAGATTGCGGTTCGAAAGGCGAGGCCTGAGGAAGAAGTATTCCGACAACGCTCACGGCAATCAAGATCAGACCGATGATGGCTCCCCAAGGCCAAGGGCCTTTGGGTGGAAAATCGAGGTCCCGGTTGGGTATCCAACCAGTCAAGCTCATCAGAAAAAGAGGGAAGGCCGATATTCTGGCGATCCTGGCGCCAGAACTTGACCAGAAGTCCCGAAAGCGTATGGCCCGAATCCGTTCCACTTCTCTGATTGTGAACGGCGATCGAGAAGGAGGAAAAGTTACGCCAGTGTTGGCTCCTTAGTGCTAACTGTTTGCCGCGAAGGAACAGAAAGCACGCTCCCGCCCTGTGAGTGATATGGCTGTTTTTCACTGGACGTTAGATTTAAGAATGTGCGCAATGGGTAATGCGTCCAGCTAAGGGGAAACCTGAGAAGTAGTGTGAGAGAAGTTCGGAGGTCGCATGCGGATTCGTAGCCTGTTTCTCCCGGTGATTATCGGTTGTAGCCTTGTTGTCGGAGCCAGCGGTCCACCGAGTCCGCATCCTGAACACATCTGGGATTACAGCGAAGCCCACGGGCCGAGCCATTGGGGTGATCTCAAACCAGAATTAGCCGCGTGCAAGAGTGGGCATCGGCAATCGCCCATAGACATCCGCAATCCTCGGCAAGCCGATCTGCCGCCAATCCAGTTCGACTACAAGCCCTCTGGCCTGCACATTATCGACAATGGCCACACTATCATGATCAATTACGTCGCCGGCAGTTCAATCTCGGTGGGCGGCAAGAAGTATGTCCTCAAACAATTCCACTTTCACCGGCCGAGCGAGGAAAGGATTGACGGAAAAAGTTACGAGATGACCGTCCACCTGGTTCATCAGGACCAGGATGGCAACCTTGCGGTCGTTGCAGTTCTCCTCCAGAAGGGCGATGACAATTCTCTCGTACACGAATTGTGGAACGACCTGCCCAAAGAAAAAGAGAAAGAAGAAATCATGAATGGGGTCCAGATCGACGTTGGCAAGCTCTTGCCGGCTGATCGCGGTTACTACACCTTTCCCGGATCGCTTACCACTCCGCCATGCAGCGAAAATGTAACGTGGTTTGTGCTCAAACATCCTATGACGGTTTCAAGCACAGAGATCGAACAGTTTTCGAAGCTGTACCGGGATGATGCGCGGCCGACGCAGCCGTTGTACGACCGGGTAGTCCTTGAGACCAAATGAACACGAAGGCAGAAGACCAAACCCGCACATGGAGCGAGGTCCCGGGAACTTTCGTTAACACGCCTTAACGCTGATTGACCCATGATTGAGGGAAGTGGCGATCGTACGCTAACCTACACTGTTAGAGACGCAATTGTTCCGTTCGCGCCTCCCTTATCAAGGTAAACCGAGGTAAATAGATACTACGAGGACAACCCGTTCCTCCGTTCCGGCAGGCTCCGACTTCTTCGGAGGTTCCCTATTATTCTTAGTAGTTGAATCGCGCTGGGTTAAAGCAGTATCCTCAACGGAAAGTTGATATCCGAGAGGATGTCCTCACTCTCTGGCATTACACGCCCGTTCCACGCTGGACGATTCAGAGATCGGGGGAGCTTGACAGGAAGCACGCTTGTGCGGGAAGTTCGCGTTCTCCTTGCAGACGACTACGAACCTTGGCGTCGTTGTGTGGCTGCGCTGTTTCTGAAGCATCCCGAATGGCGGATCATCGGCGAGGTATGCGACGGCATCGACGCCGTCAAGAAGACCCAGGAATTGCATCCCGACCTGGTTTTGCTGGACCTGAGTCTCCCCAGGCTCAACGGAGTCGAAGTCGCGAACCGCATACGCCAGACAAGTCCCGGCACGAAAATCGTTTTCATCACCGCCTATCAGGATTCAGATGCGATGCAAACCGTTTTGCGGAACCAGGCCGAGGGCTATGTTCTTAAGTGGGAGATCAACAGAGAGCTTCTTCCCGCACTTGAAACTGTTCTCTGGGGCGGAAAATTCGTCAGCGCGCAACTCACCGATCCCCCTAACGCATGATGTAATCTGGCGATAACAAAAATGAACGTGTGCGCCTGCTGTGGGGTACGTCATGACCGACCCTTTCGAGGACACAACGGCACAGCTGCAACGGCTTGTAGCCGAGGTCGCCAAGGAAACTGACTCGGCGAAGTGCGACGAACTTTGCGCGGAAATCTGGAGAGTTCTCGGCGAACGTGAACGCCTTCGACCGATACATGCGTCATTGACCCCGCCGACCCATCTCGAACCCTAGCCACACGGATCCGTTCACGGACTGCGCGACCGCTTTCGTAATGCTTGGTAGGCGTTGGCGATCGAGTACGTTGCTCCTACAAAAGCATGCCGATGGGGCCCGCCGGAAGTTAGTCCCGCCTCAAACCCGCCATCTACCACTAGCCTGGGAACAACCGTGTACGTGAGTGCCCAGAGCGACGAAGCGAAGCCCGGCGTCGATTGGTTGAGTTGGGTCTCACCATAAAGCTCCCCCGCGAATTGAAGCCTGCCGTGGATGACGTGTGAAAACGCCAGTGCCAGTTGCTGATTCTGATCAAGGCCCGACGCAGTCGGCCGTCCTATCAGGAATTGGGTGAAATTAAAATCGAGATTGAAATGCGCGATCGTCTCGCTCGCCCCGAAGGTAAACGAGTGATCCACGCGGCCCGTGCCCAGCCCATTTTCCGTATTGGCAGAAGGTATCTTGAAGGAATAATTGAAAGCCATGGTGGGCAATAGTCGCGTCTGCCGATGAAACCTGATCTGCGCACCGAGCCAGTTGTCACCGAACGTTTGGTGGGTACCCTCCACGTCAGTCTGGGAAAGGAATGATGTTGTATTCCAACGCAACTCAATGTCGCAGAACAATCCAAATTTCACCAGACCGCCAAGTGACGTCTGGCGGATGCTCTCTTCGGGCCAGAAGCGATCCCAGCCGTACTCCAGCTCCAGTACGCCGTATTGCGTGACATGGGCCGGATTGCTTACCGTCGGCCGGTTGGGATTTGCGGCGATCGAGTCGGCGTAGCAGCCTGTCTGCTTTCCCATCCACTGCCCGGCAGCCGAATTGCTTGCTGCAAGAAACGCTGCCACCATCACAACTGTGAATCGCAATGATGGTTGTTGGCCAGAACGCACTCTCTTCAAAACACAACCTTGAGGATCCGCATAATGAGTTCGTCGGGCGAAAAAATCGTCAGCAGGAGAGGTAGGAGTGGAGCTGCGGTGGCCGCGGCCAAGCGGGAGATGTCCTCCAGTCCAAACGGGAGTGACCGCATGTCGCGCACCATGGCATAGCTATTGCCGAGATCGGCAAGAGACTGGATGTCAGCAGCTCCGAGGAGCTCCTCCGCATGGGCGGCATCGGTCATGACCCATTTCTGTTCAAAGCCATCGACGTAGCGTTGGGCAAGGAGGCCATAGTCCGCCAATCCCTTTCTCTTTGCACGAGCCATCTGGGGCGTAAACATCAAGAGTGGACCGAGAATGGCCAGTACAAAAAAGGCTACAAAGCCGCCGGCCTGTAACTTGAAAGACAGTAAGCTCTCCCCACGGTAGAGGACTCGGCTCGCGACCACCCCGGCGAGCATTGCACCCTGAGCAAAAAGGATGGGGCCAAAGGCGTAAGCACTCTTGCCTAGGAAGGCAAGACCGGCGGCGCGATCGGGATGAGTGGGAACGAGGTGCAGGTTCAGTCTGGAGACATGCCAAAGAAAGCGAAACCAGACGAACAACCTCAGGTACCAGCGTAGGAGGATGAACTGAAAGAGGGGAATGCTAACGAAGACGTACCAGAAGCCTGCGGTGGTCAGGTGCCAGCGTCCGCCAGGCATGTCGTACCAGGTGGAAGTGCCAAGTCCAGCCCGGCCGTTCCACGCCCAGAGGCCAAACGTGTAAACAATAAGCAACAGCCCGCACTCGACGGAAATGGAATTACGCAGCCGTACCGCTGAATTGATCGCGCTGTGAAAGCGACCCAACTCCTCAGGAAACACAATGCGCCGCTCGACAAAATGGCGCACAACCGGACGGAGCCGCGAATGCACAATCAATTCCGCAGCTACGAGTATGGGAAGGGCAACGAGAAATCGGACATGCACTTCAATATCATGAAAAAAGGAAAGCCCACCGGAGTTTTGACCGACTGATCCAAGGGTCGCAAGCCCTAGCAGTGGCAACCATGCCACCAGCGTAATAACGAGCAGACGGCGATGCAAGAGTTCCAAGGCATCTCCAGCAAGATGTGACTTTCGAAAGAGCTGGAAGATGGGTCCACCGAGTGTCAGTGAGAAATCGCTTGGCTCCTGCAGGAATGAGGGTTGCGTTTCCCTGTCTTGCGTTGCGTTTTTTTCCGGTGTCCCCGCCACTGAAGTTTGTCCCACGCCGGGGTCTGACCTTAGGCTGCTTGCATTCCTGAAAGGAACTTCTAATAGAAACCTGCCGTAAGGAGTGAAAGAACTGTCAGAACTTGCAGACGTGAGTCATTCGCTCGTTATTCCCTAAAGCGGTCCTTTGTTATTGATGACGAGCGGAAAAAGTACCGGATCGGCCAACACAGCCCGATGTATTCGGATCACAAACCCAGGTTCCGGACATGTTCTTCGTAGACGCGTTAACCTTTCCGAAGAAATCAAAGACCTCGAAGTTAGTGCAGTCACTCTGGAGGAAATACCGGATACATTGGCGGACGTATTACCGGCCAGTGGATCCACCGCATCCATCGCGAGCATGAATCCAGCAGGAGGGTAGTCCCAATTGCCCACCTGGTTGGAAACCAAGCCGTGACCTGCACCAGCATCTGCGAGGAAGCAGGTTTTCACAACTGCGATCTCACTAGCAGTTCCATCCGGCATACCGATCTGACAACTCCCAGAGACTAGGGGAACAGACGCGAATTGTGCAGTTACTGTCCCAACACTAGCTCCTCCGCTGCTGAATGTGACATTCCACTTTCCCGCCACTCCCAGGGGTTGATTCACGCCGCCGCCGCATGCTGCCAAACAGAAACCGAGGCCCACGAGCCAAAGCAGCATCAGTCCAGGAACCCGACAAGTTGGCTTCAAAAAGAGTTGCCCTCCTTGGCCCACCCTGATCGCTCTTTCGCGAGCGGAAGGTCCAGCGGTTTTTCGGAGCTAAAAAGCCTAATAGCAATGCGTCATGAAGTCAGTGACAAGGGTCACAAGTGATGAGGGTGGTCAACTTTCGAGAACGGGCCATAGCACAAGCTTGCGCCGCCTCTTCGCCTTCTTGCAGGAAGATGAGCGCTATGGAGATCTTTCGACAACTGACTCGCTCGGGAGCAGCCAATTTCCACAGTTTCATTGACTTGCTGTTGCGACAGACCTAACATTCCACTCCAATGATCGGCCAGATGATCTCGCATTACCGTATCGTCGAGAAGCTCGGCGGTGGCGGTATGGGAGTGGTCTACAAGGCCGAAGACGTGAAGCTGGGTCGCCACGTCGCGCTTAAGTTTCTTCCCGACGAACTCGCGAACGATAAACAAGCGCTTAGCCGCTTCCAGCGGGAAGCCAAGGCTGCATCCTCGTTGAATCACCCAAATATTTGCACCATCTATGAGATTGATGAGAGCGAAGGGCGCACCTTTCTTGCAATGGAGTTGCTGGAAGGGCAGACTCTTCGCCTCCAGATTGCTGGCAGGCCCCTAGATCTCGATACCTTGCTGTCGGTAGCAATCGAAGTGACCGATGCGCTCGATGCGGCCCACGCGAAAGGAATCGTTCACCGCGACATCAAGCCGGCCAACATTTTTGTCACCGCACGCGGCCACGCCAAGATACTCGACTTTGGTCTGGCCAAAATGGGATTGGCGGCACAGCACAGCGAGCCATTACCCGCGTCGCGCACTCTAAGCGAGGAATTACTCACCAGTCCAGGGACGGCTGTGGGCACCGTGGCCTACATGTCGCCGGAACAGGCTGTCGGCCAGGAACTGGATGCCCGCACCGATCTGTTTTCTTTTGGAACAGTGCTGTACGAGATGGCGACCGGAATGCTTCCGTTTCGCGGCGACACCTCAGCCGCTCTCTTCGATGCCATCCTGCACAAGTCGCCCACTGCGCCGGTGCGCCTGAATCCTGATTTACCCCTTGAACTGGAGCGTATTGTCCAGAAGTGCTTGGAGAAAGACCGCGACTTGCGTTATGGGCATGCTTCCGACATTCTCACCGACCTGAAACGAGTGAGGCGGGATAGGGATTCCGGTCTCTCGGGTGTACTGAGTGAGGGGACCTTACGTTCCACCGCGACCCCGGGAGCGGAGGAAAACCGTCGGTCCAGCGGGGCGGTGATTCTTGCAGAAGCGAAGCGCCACAAGGGCGTGCTCGCATTGATTCTGGTGGGAGTGACGTTGATCATTGCAGCAGCGGGAAACTACCTCTACAAGCACAGCGTTCGTGGCAGGCAATGGAATCCGCAGGCGATGAAAATCAGTCGCATTACGCAGAATGGGAACGCAGCGAATGTCGCCATCTCCCCGGATGGAAGATACGTGGTCTATGTCCTGCAGGAAGGAGAAAAGCAGAGCCTCAATGTTCGTCAGGTAGTCACCGGTAGCGATGTTCAGATTTTGCCTCCCGATGAGATCGTGATTTATGCGCTTACCTTTTCGCCCGACGGCAACTACATTGATTTTGTCCGCTCCGAGAAGAACAACGTAATTAATACCTTTCTGTATCGGATGCCCGTTCTGGGCGGGACCCCACACCTCGCGATGCAGGGAGGAATCGACTTTGCATCCAGCTACTCTCCAGATGGTACTCACTTCGCGTTTCTGCGAGTCCATCCGGACGGCGACAATATTGACGTGTGGGTTGCAAAATCCGACGGGAGCGAACAACGGATGCTGGCTACACGCCCCTACTTCGACTTCCAATCCGGTACTGCGTGGTCTCCAGATGGCAAAACGATAGCCTTTAGCACCCTGGAGGCGAAAAAAAGCCTGCGCTCGGTTCTTTGGGCGGTGGCGGTCGCCGACGGAACCGTCCGTGAGATCTACTCGACGTCTGATGCTATCGGTCGTCCGCGTTGGCTGCCGGATGGAAGTGGTCTGATCGCACCGATCGGCCTGCTGGCGACAGTATTGAGCAACTATCCAGTCACTCGCGGGCAACTCTGGTTCATCTCCTTTCCGGAGGGTGAGGCCCACCGCTTCACGACCGATTTAACGGACTACCAACTTTGTTGCCTCGACATCACTCAGGACGGCAAGGCTCTCGTCGACACCGAACTGGCTCTTGCGTCCGATCTGTGGATAGCGCCCGCCGGAGACGCCGCTAGAACCAAGCAGATCACCGGTAGAGAGTTTGCCGTGGCAGGGTTCTCTTGGACGCCTGACGGTGGGATCGTTTTGGCCTCTACCGAAGGAAATCTATTCAGCCTCAAGGCCGACGGGAGCGGTCGCACCCCCCTTACGACCAGTCAGGGGCCAAACCTGGATCCGTCAGTTTGTGGCGATGGACGCTACACGGTTTATTCCGCCTATTCGGAGCAAAAACTTGGGATATGGCGGATGGACGCAGATGGTTCGAACCCAGTACGCATCGCCGATGAGGCTTTTGCACGCGCTCCACAGTGTAGTCCCGATGGCAAGTGGGCGCTCTATTTGCGAGGGCCTTCGTGGAACCCGGTGCGGGTGGGTATTGACGGTGGTAAATCTCCGGAGGTGCTGACGCAGGACTTTGCTTTTTCTTTCAAAATGTCCCCGGACGGAACGCGAATCGCGTATCTTGTCCAGCCCAGCGCCGGGCCACCCGAAAGCGGCGTAGCTCCCTCCGGATCAAAACCGAACCAACTCAAAGTACTTCCATTCGGGGGTGGTGCCCCGTTGTACCAGCTTGACTGGCCGGCGTTAGCCGGTGATCCGCATTGGGCACCCGGTGGAGATGCAATCCAATACGTAGTAACCAAGAACGGCGTCTCCAATATTTGGGAGCAGAAGCTCACGGCCACGCCGCCGAAAAGGATCACGAACTTTCAGTCTGGACTCATCTTCGACTTCTCCTGGTCGCGCGACGGCAAACAATTGGGGTTGACGCGTGGGAGCGCAAGCACCGATGTAATCATGATCAGCAATTTTCGATGATCGGTATCTCCGATATCTTCAACGAACAAGAAATTGGGATTTATCTGAATGCAACGGGCGTCTGCCGTAAGCCGACGATTTAACTCATTGACTTCGATGAGCAGGGTGATTGAGTTATATGGGGATTTCTCAACAGGCTCCATGCCCCTTCGGCGCACCACGTTCCATGAAAATGGGTGTGGAGAAACGGGTCAGCCCGTAGTACAAGCTTTCCTGGCGATTGCTTGAAGGTCGCGGATAACTGTGTGACAGAGATCCCGCTCAACAGGC
>DASRRV010000307.1:0-136255 GCA_035695545.1 Candidatus Sulfotelmatobacter sp.
GAGATGGTGATGCCGGGCGACAACGTGGAACTGGTGATCGAACTGATCACGCCGGTGGCGATGGAAAAGGGCTTGCGGTTTGCGATTCGTGAAGGCGGCCACACGGTAGGCTCCGGCGCGATCGCGGAAATTATTCAGTAACCAAGGTTGTGTGGCGCGGGCGCCCTCGCCCGCGTTGCATGGCGCAGTGGCAAGGGTTTGAGCTAGAAGCTAAGAGCTAGAAGCTAGGAGCTGTTGAGATGCCCCGAGAAATAGTGACATTACAGTGCGGTGACTGCAAAGAGCGGAACTATTCGACGACCAAGAACCGCAAAACGACGACCGAGCGGTTGGAGTTCAAGAAGTTCTGCAACCGTTGCCGCAAGCACACGCCGCACAAAGAAGTGAAATAGATTT
The DNA here is from genome assembly GCA_035695545.1 of Candidatus Sulfotelmatobacter sp. GTDB lineage: Bacteria > Acidobacteriota > Terriglobia > Terriglobales > Acidobacteriaceae > Sulfotelmatobacter. The sequence goes on from DASRRV010000307.1 coordinate 397, forward strand.
GGTAATTGGGAGATTTTGTAATTTCGTAATTGAAAACCCAACGGTTTTCAAATTACCCAATTACGCAATTGCAAAATTACTAAATCGAATTCAGGGGCGTAAGCTCAACGGTTAAACTGTCGGTCTCCAAAACCGAACTTGGGGGTTCGAATCCCTCCGCCCCTGCCAGATTTGTCGGAGCGAACGGATAGCGATCAGGAGTGGTGATGGCAGTCGAGACGAAAAAAATGGCTAACTCAATTGTGGCGGCGGGTGGCAACTTCGGAGACCAGATGAAGCGCTGGCCCGACCGGATCAAAGCCTTCTACAACGAAGTGCGCACCGAAATGCGCAAGGTGACCGCGCCGTCATGGAAGGAAGTCCAGGCTACGACCACGGTCGTCGTCATCACCGTTTTCATTTTCGCGCTGTACTTCGCCGTGATCGATTACTTCATCCAGAACGGCGTGACGTATCTGTTCAATTATTTTAAGGTTCACTGATTCAGGTCTGAAGACGAGATTCGCAGACGAGAGCTGGCTAGCGATGGAAACGGCTGGCCAGGAAGAAGCACTCCCTATGTCGGACGAAGAAAAAAACGAAACAACCACTCCCGCGGGTGAACCGCAGGCCGCTGGAGCGGAAGGCGTCACCGCCACCGCCGAAGCGCCCCGCAACCCGAACATGAAGTGGTACATCATCCACTCTTATTCGGGGTTTGAGCGCAAGGTAAAGGAGTCGCTCGAGTCGCGCGTCGCAGCCTTCGGGCTGCAGGACAAGATCGGCAAAGTGCTGATCCCGACCGAATCGGTCACTGAAGTACGCGGCGGCAAGAAGTACACCTCCGAGCGCATGTTCTATCCCGGCTATGTCCTGGTCGAAATGGATATGGACGATCATGTCTGGCACGTGGTGAAGTCCACTCCGCGCGTTACCGGATTCGTCGGCACGGGACAGCAGCCTACCCCGCTTTCGGAAGAAGAAGTTCAGCACATCGTCTACAAAGTCGCCGACAGCCGCGAGAAGCCGAAGCTCAAGGTCAAGTTTGAAAAGAACGAATCGGTCCGCATCACCGAAGGCCCGTTCGCCAGTTTTACCGGCATTGTCGACGAAGTGAACGAAGACCGCGAGACGCTGAAAGTCATGGTCACGATTTTCGGCCGCTCCACCCCGGTCGAACTCGAGTTCAACCAGGTGGAAAAAGTAGCTTAACCGGGCGCAATGTATAGGTCCTTCGCGGCAAGAGCGCCGCTCAGGATGACCAAGAGATTTTTGAGCCTTGGCTAGAAGCTAAGAGCTAGAAGCTAGGAGCTAACCAAGTGGCAAAGAAAGTTACAGGTTACGTAAAGCTGCAGATCGCCGCCGGTAAGGCGACTCCGGCGCCCCCCGTGGGCCCGGCGCTCGGCCAGGCGCAGATCAACATTATGGAGTTCTGCAAGCAGTTCAACGCCAGAACCAACCAGAAAGAGATGGAGGGACTGATCATCCCGGTCGTGGTCTCGGTATACAGCGACCGCTCATTCACCTTCATCACCAAGACGCCGCCGGCCTCGATTCTGCTGAAGCGTGCCGCAGGCATCGCTAAGGGATCGGGCGTGCCCAACAAAGACAAAGTCGGCAAGGTGACGGCCAAGCAAGTCGCAGACATCGCCAAGCAGAAGATGCCCGACCTGAACGCCGCCTCGGTAGAAACCGCCATCAAGAGCATCCGCGGCACCGCCCGGTCCATGGGCATTGAAGTAGTTGGCTAATTTAGTAATTGGGAAATTTTGTAATTTTGTAATTTGAAAACTGGTCTTCGGCGTCAAATTACCAAATTACCCGATTCCAAAATTACAAAATGGATTTGTCAAAATCACCACGGCTCTTCGGATCAGCGTCGAGCGGTGGGAGACCAGGAAAACAATGAACAAAAAAGAAGGAAAGAATATCGCCAAGGCGCATGCCGCAGTCGAGCCGCGCCCCTATGTTCTGCAGGACGCAGTTCCTCTCCTGCAGAAAGTGAAGTACGCAAAGTTTGATGAGACGGTCGAGGTCACGCTGCGGTTGGGAGTCGATCCCAAGCACGCGGACCAGATGGTCCGTGGCACCGTGGTTCTGCCGCACGGTCTGGGCAAGTCGAAAAAAGTGCTGGTCATTGCAACGGGCGACAAGATCAAGGAAGCCGAAGCGGCGGGCGCGGATTTTGCCGGTGGCGAAGAAATGGTCGAGAAGATCACCAAGGAAAATTGGACTGACTTCGACGCCTTGATCGCCACTCCAGACGTGATGAAATCCGTCGGACGTTTGGGTAAGGTTCTGGGTCCGAAGGGCCTGATGCCGAACCCGAAGACCGGCACCGTCACGTTCGACGTGGGCAAGGCTGTGCAGGAAGTGAAGGCCGGCAAGGTCGAGTTCCGTACAGACAAGACCGCTCTGGTTCACTGCCCCGTCGGCAAGATTTCGTTCACGGCTGACAAGCTGATCGAGAACGCCACGGTCCTGATCACCAGCGTGATCAAAGCCAAGCCGTCGGTCGCCAAGGGCAAGTACATCAAGGGCTGCACCTTGAGTTCGAGCATGGGGCCGGGCATTCAGTTGGATGTCGCTCCCATCGAAGCAGCAGCGAAGGCATAGGGGCGGTAGCCGGGCTGCGCCCGGGCGGACAGCCGCGGACGGCTGTCCCTACATCAGATCTGAAAGATCAGAGGAATCGAACATGGCGGTTACTAAAGCGAAGAAGACAGAACAGGTCGAGAAGCTGAGCCAAGACTTGAAGCATGTTTCCAATGTGGTCGTGGCGACTTACACGAAGATGACCGTGTCTCAGGACTATGAGCTGCGCAAGGCTCTGCGCGGCGCGGGGGCGAAGTACCAGGTCGTCAAGAACACTCTGGCCGAGCGCGCTGCCAAGGGCACCAAGGTCGAAGGCGCCCTGAAGGATCTGGCCGGCGTCACCTCGATCGCCTACACCACGGGCGACCCGGTCGCCATGGCCAAGGCGCTGACCAAGTACGCCAAAGACACGCCGGAGTTCACCTTCAAGGTCGGCGTGGTCGAAGGCAAGGTCATCAACATTAAAGAGATCGAAGCGCTGGCCACGATGCCCTCGAAGGATGAGTTGGTGTCGAAGCTCCTGTTCCTGATCAACGCTCCGGCCCAGCGTCTGGCTACCGTGATGAGTACGGTCGGCCGCAACCTGGCGGTGGTGGTCGATCAGGGCGTGCAGCAGAAGAAGTTCAAGGAAGCCTGAGAGATTGCGTAATTGAGTAATTTTGTAATTTGGTAATTGAAAACCCTGAAACACCAGTGGTGTGAAAATTGCCAAATTTCCCGATTTCCCAATTACCAAATGAGTTTGGTTATCGGTAAGCCAGGGGTGGCGCGGTTCCTCCGGTTGCGTTGTCTGGCGCGGCGGACGAGAACTAGGACGCCCTGGAAACCTGGTTCGCAGATAACGAAAAACGAGACGTACCAAGTTACGTCTCTACAAAAAGACTAAATACTGGAGAAACGAACATGGCGGATCTGCAACAGTTGGAAGAATCTATCGTAGGGCTGTCGCTGCTCGAAGCGGCAGAACTGGTCAAGAAGCTGGAATCGCGTCTTGGCGTCTCGGCGGCGGCGGCAGCCCCGGTTATGGTGGCTGGCGGCGGCGCGGGTGCGGCGGCAGCGGCTCCGGCCGAAGAGAAGACCGAATTCACCGTCGTCCTGAAGGAAGTCGGTGCCAACAAGATCAATGTGATCAAGGCCGTCCGCGAAGTCACCAGCCTGGGCCTGAAAGAAGCCAAGGAACTGGTCGATGGAGCGCCCAAGAACGTGAAAGAAGGCGTTTCCAAGGACGAAGCCGAGACCATCAAGAAGAAGTTCACCGAAGCTGGCGCTGTTGTCGAAGTAAAGTAGCTAGCGGGAAGGCGGTCCCGGTGCTCCAAAAGCACCGGAACTGGTGCAAAATCGTTTTTGCTATACGTTCCTACTTGTGAACCCAGGGCAGCGATGTTAGCATCTATATAACGTCGCTTCCCTGGGATTCGCTCGAGCGCGAGCGAGGCTCGCGAGGGAAGTTTTTAGGCGGCTGCTTCGCGGGCAGGCGAAGCGGAAACAGGCCGGAGAACTGGCGCGAAAGAATTCAAATCAAAAGGGCGAAACGCCTTGGTTGGCGTCTGCGGGAACGACTGTCCCTGCGGGCGCCCCGTCGTCTTTTAGGTTCTAAGTTGTCCTTGGTTCTACTTACGTAAGTCCCGCGGCGCCATAAGCGCCCTACATTCCGCCGTTTGAGCGCGGCCTTCGGTCGCGCGTGAGATTGGGAGTTTCTTAACGATGAAAAACGCCTTCCGTAAACGATTCGACTTTTCCAAAATTCCGGCCACCATCCAGATCCCGAACCTCATTGAGGTTCAGAAGCGTTCTTACGACCGCTTCCTGCAGATGGACAAACTGCCTAGCGAGCGCGAAGACGGCGGCTTGCAGGCGGTGTTTCAGTCGGTCTTTCCGATCACCGACTTCCGCAACGTATCACAACTTGAGTTTGTGGATTACGCCATTGGTAACTGGGAGTGCAAATGCGGCCACCTCAAGGGCCTGCACCACCTTCGGACTACCTGTAAGAACTGCGGATCTACGGTCATCACCGATCCGTTTCACCCCGGTGAAGTCCTCTGCGGTAAGTGCGGCACCTACAACGCCAACACGCCCGATTTCTGCAACAAGTGCGGCGACCCGGTCGGGCTGCAACTGAAGTACGACGTGGCTGAGTGCGAAGAGCGCGGCATGACGTACTCTGCGCCGCTCAAAGTCACCATGCGTCTGACCATTTTCGACAAGGACGCCGAGACCGGCAATCGCTCCATCCGCGACATTAAAGAGCAGGAAGTATTCTTCGGCGACGTTCCGCTAATGACGCAGAACGGGACTTTCATCATTAATGGAACCGAGCGCGTCATTGTCAGCCAGTTGCACCGCTCGCCGGGTGTTTTCTTTGAGACCGCGAACAACCGTACCTACTTCCTCGGCAAGATCATTCCTTACCGTGGATCGTGGGTCGAGTTCGAGTACGACCAGAAGAACGTTCTCTACGTCCGCATCGACCGCAAGCGCAAATTCCTGGGCACGATTTTCCTGCGCGCCCTCGGCCTGCGTTCCGGCGAAGACATTCTCAAGACGTTCTACGCGACCGACCGCATCGCGGTTCGCGACAAGAAGCTTTTCTGGACGCTTGACCCGGCCAGCGAAAAGCCGACAAACCTCCTCGGCATGAAGCTCGCCCACAGCATCAAGAACAAGTCGGGCGACGAAATCGCGCACTCCGGCCGCAAGATCAACGCCCAGATTCTGAAGGATATTCAGAAGGCGAAGATCACCGAAATCGAAGTCGATATCACCGACCTCGAGGGCGCGTGGACGGCCGGCGACATCGTCGACACCACCACCGGCGAAGTCATGCTCGAAGCCAACTCCGAGCTGACCGCCGACAAGGTTTCGAAGATTCTCGACTCCGGCGTCGTAGAAATGTCCCTGTTCTTCCCCGAGCGCGATGATGTGGGCACGGTCATCAGCCAGACCCTGAAGCGCGATTCGGTGAAGACTCCGCAGGAAGCGCTGATCGAAATCTACCGTAAGCTGCGCCCCGGCGATCCGCCGACGCTCGACACCGCCACCGCTCTTTTCCACGGAATGTTCTTCGATCCGCGGAAGTATGACTTCTCGCGCGTAGGCCGCCTGAAGTTCAACATCAAGCTGTTCGAGAACCAGGACGCGACCTCGCTCGACAAGCGCACGCTCGATCCCGACGACTTCTACGGAACGATCGCGTACTTGCTCAAGCTGCGCAAGAACATTGGCGCCGTCGATGACATCGATCACCTCGGCAACCGCCGCGTCCGCGCGGTCGGCGAGTTGATGGAGAACCAGTTCCGCATCGGCCTGGTCCGCATGGAACGGGCGATCAAAGAAAAAATGTCCGTCTACCAGGAAATGTCGACGGCCATGCCGCACGACCTGGTCAACGCCAAGCCGGTGATGGCCGCGATCCGCGAATTCTTCGGATCGTCGCAGCTGTCGCAGTTCATGGATCAGACCAACCCGCTCTCCGAGATCACGCACAAGCGGCGTCTCTCGGCTCTTGGGCCGGGTGGTCTGTCACGCGAACGCGCTGGCTTCGAAGTCCGCGACGTTCACCCTACGCACTACGGCCGCATCTGCCCGATTGAAACGCCGGAAGGTCCGAACATCGGACTGATCTCGTCGCTGAGCTGCTACGCGCGCATCAACGACTATGGCTTCATCGAGTCGCCCTATCGCAAGATCAAGGGCGGGCGTGTGATCGACTACGTCACCATCGTCAACGTTGGCGACAGCGACTTCAAAGTCGGCGATCACATGGAGAAGCACGAGATCGAAAAGATCAATGCCGACCTGAAAGAGAAACGCAAAAAGCCGGCGCAGATCGATCCGTTCTCGTTCTACCTCTCCGCCTGGGAAGAAGATCGTCACACGATCGCGCAGGCCAACGTGGAGCTCGACGACAAGGGCAAGATCGTCGCCGAACTGGTCAACGCCCGTAAGGCCGGCAACTTCGTGCTGGTGCATCGTGATGAAGTCGACTACGTCGATGTCAGCCCGAAGCAACTCGTCTCCGTGGCCGCTTCGCTCGTGCCGTTCCTCGAGCACGACGACGCCAACCGCGCACTGATGGGCGCGAACATGCAACGCCAGTCCGTGCCGCTGCTCCGCGCGCAAGCGCCGATCGTCGGCACTGGTATGGAAGGCGTCACCGCTCGCGACTCGGGGGCCGTCGTTCTCGCTCGTCGCAATGGCATCATCGACTCGGTCGACTCCGAGCGCATCATTGTGCGTGTCGAGGGTGAACACCATCCCACGCAGTTGTCGCGTGAGGTCGGTAGCGACATTTACCAACTCACAAAGTTCAAGCGTTCGAACCAGAACACCTGCATCAACCAGAAGCCGGTGGTCAAGAAGGGCGAGCGCGTACTGAAGGGGCAGATCATCGCTGACGGTCCTTGCACTGATCACGGCGAGCTGGCTCTAGGACGAAACGTCCTTGTCGCCTTCATGCCGTGGCGCGGGTACAACTTCGAAGACGCGATCCTGGTCTCCGAAAAGATGGTCAAAGAGGATTACTACACCTCCCTGCACATCGAGGAGTACGAGATCGAGGCTCGCGACACCAAGCTCGGACCTGAAGAAGTGACGCGCGACATTCCGAACGTCAGCGAGTCCATGCTGCGCAATCTGGACGAGGCGGGCGTTATTCGCATCGGTGCCAGCATCAAGCAGGGCGACATCCTGGTGGGCAAAGTTACGCCGAAGGGCGAAACGCAGCTCACTCCGGAAGAGAAGTTGCTGCGCGCAATCTTCGGCGAAAAGGCCGGCGACGTGCGCGACGCTTCCCTCTACTGCCCGCCGGGCATTGAGGGGGTTATCGTCGACGTGAAGATCTTCTCGCGCAAGGGTCAGGAAAAGGACGAGCGCGCGAAGGCCATTGAAGCCACGCAGATTGCCAAGTTGGAAAAGAACCTTTCGGACGAAATCCGAATTCTGACCGACGAGCGCCTGAAGCGCCTGGAAAACATTCTGGGCGGCAAGGAAGTGCAGGCCGATCTGCACGACGAGCGCACCAACAAGCGCCTGTTGACGAAGGGCAACATCCTCAACCGTGACGAGATCGAGCGCATCTCGACCCGCAACTTGAAGCGCATCAAGTATGCCGACAAGGATCCCCGGGTGAACGAGCAGATCGACGAGATCGAAGAAATGACCTCGCGTCAGATCGACGTGCTCAAGAAGATCGTCAACGAGAAGAAAGAAAAACTCACCAAGGGCGACGAACTGCCGCCGGGCGTGATCAAGCTGGTCAAGGTCTACATCGCCATGAAGCGCAAGCTAAGTGTCGGTGACAAGATGGCCGGCCGTCACGGCAACAAGGGTGTGATCGCGCGCATTCTGCCGGAAGAGGATATGCCGTATCTCGAAGACGGAACGCCCGTGGAAATCGTGCTCAACCCGCTCGGTGTGCCTTCCCGTATGAACGTGGGTCAGATTCTCGAAACTCACTTGGGATGGGCTGGTTTCGTGCTGGGCGAGAAGATCACGCAGTTGCTCAAGGAGAACACGCGCACTGAAGCAATTCGCCGCGAGTTGAAGGCCTTGTTCAAAGACTCGCAGCTGGCCGACATCGTGTCCGACATGAGCGACGAGGAACTTGAAGCCATGGCGCCGACCTTCAAGAAGGGCGTCTTCATGGGATCACCGGTGTTCGACGGGTCGAAGGAAGGCGAGATCAAGGCGTTGCTCGAACACGCCGGCCTGCCGACTTCAGGCAAGACGACGCTGCGCGACGGCATGACCGGAGATCAGTTCGAACAGCCGGTCACCGTGGGCTACATCTACATGCTTAAGCTGTCGCATTTGGTGGACGACAAAATTCACGCTCGGTCCATCGGTCCGTACTCGCTTATCACCCAGCAGCCGCTGGGCGGCAAGGCGCAGTTCGGCGGACAGCGCTTCGGAGAAATGGAAGTCTGGGCGCTGGAAGCGTATGGCGCGGCGTTCATTCTGCAGGAGCTGCTGACGGCAAAGTCCGACGACGTATACGGCCGCACCAAGATTTACGAGGCCATCGTCAAGGGCGAAGCCGCCATGGAGCCCGGCGTTCCGGAATCGTTCAACGTGCTGATCCGCGAGTTGCAGTCGCTCTGCCTCGATGTGGAACTCATCAAGGCAGGCGAGAAGAAGCCCACGGTCAGCGTGGCGGCGGATTGAAACGGCTAGTTCTCGGTTCGCAGTTCTCCGTTCCCAGTTGGGACTGAGACGAGAGCTGAGGGCAGAGCCAGAGGTAGAGAGATTTTTGAAACATCAGCCACTGCGGCATCTGCCCCTGATGCCGCATGAAACGGCGAAAGTTCGATCCCGGTTTTCACGGAGAGCTGGGAACTGAGAACTGAGAAATGGTACTCGGGGCCGTAAGCGGCGACGATACAGCCGAGGAAAGCGGAGGAACACCTTGTTTCGTTCGAGCCCTTTTGAAATGGCAAATGTGATCGCGGACTTCGACGCCATTCGCATCAGTTTGGCCTCTCCGGAAAAAATCCGGAGCTGGTCGCACGGCGAAGTCACGAAGCCCGAGACCATCAACTACCGCACCTTCAAACCGGAGCGTGACGGTTTGTTCTGCGCCCGCATCTTTGGGCCGGTCACCGACTGGGAGTGCCTCTGCGGCAAGTACAAGCGCATGAAGCACCGCGGCGTGATCTGCGACAAGTGCGGCGTCGAAGTCACCCTCTCCAAAGTCCGCCGGGAGCGTCTCGGCCACATCGAGCTGGCGTCGCCCTGCTCGCACGTGTGGTTCTTCAAGGGATTGCCCAGCCGCATCGGGCACCTGCTCGACATCTCGCTGCGCGACCTTGAGTCCGTGCTCTATTTCGAGGCCTATGTCGTCGTCGAACCTGGCGATGCGCCGGTCAAAGAGCGAGAGGTCATCAAGGACGAAGCGAAGTTCCGCGAACTCGATCAGCAGTACCGTCCCGCCGGCTTCAAAGCCATGATGGGCGCTGAGGCGATCAAGGAACTGCTCAAGCGCGTCGACATCGACGGGCTGGGCGTCGAACTCCGCGAGAAAATGAAGAACGAGAGCTCGCTGCAGAAGCGGCTCAAGTACGCCAAGCGTTTGAAAGTCGTTGAGGCCTTCCGCAAGAGCGGCAACAAGCCGAACTGGATGATCCTCGATGTCATTCCTGTCATTCCGCCGGAGCTGCGCCCCCTCGTTCCACTCGATGGCGGCCGCTTTGCCACGTCTGACTTGAACGACCTGTATCGCCGAGTCATCAACCGCAACAACCGGTTGAAGAAGCTGATGGACCTGCACGCTCCTGAAGTCATCGTGCGCAACGAAAAGCGCATGCTGCAGGAAGCCGTCGACGCTCTGTTCGACAATGGACGTCGTGGCCGCGTGCTGCGTGGCGCGAACAACCGTCCGCTGAAGTCGCTCTCCGACACGCTCAAAGGCAAGCAGGGACGCTTCCGCCAGAACCTGCTCGGCAAGCGCGTCGACTACTCCGGACGTTCCGTCATCGTGGTCGGTCCCGAACTCAAGCTGCACCAGTGCGGTCTGCCCAAGAAGATGGCGCTCGAGTTGTTCAAGCCGTTCATCTATCACCGGCTCGAACAGACGGGCAACGTCACCACCATCAAGCAAGCGAAAGAAATGGTGGAGCAGCAGGAACCGATCGTTTGGGACATCCTCGAAGAGGTCATCAAGGATCACCCAGTCCTGCTGAACCGCGCTCCTACGCTTCACCGCCTCGGCATTCAGGCGTTCGAGCCGGTGCTCGTGGAAGGCAAGGCCATCAAGATTCACCCGCTCGTTTGCACGGCGTTCAACGCGGACTTCGACGGCGACCAGATGGCGGTTCACATTCCGCTGTCTCCGGAAGCCCAGGTCGAAGCCAGCGTGCTGATGCTGGCCTCGCACAACATTCTTTCGCCCGCTTCGGGTCAGCCGATCACCGTGCCCACCCAGGACATGGTTCTCGGTCTCTACTACCTGACCAAAGCGAAGCCGGGCGCCAAGGGTGAGGGCCGCGCGTTCGCCAACATCGAAGAAGTGCTGATGGCGCTGGACGCCGGTGAAGTCGAAACACTCAGCCCGATTCGCCTCCGCTACTCGGGCGAATTGATCGACCTGACCACCGCGTACGACGATCAGGACATCATTCACACCGAGCCGGTACGGATCGAGCGCTCCTTTGTGAACACGACTGTGGGCCGTGCGATTCTGAACGATCACCTTCCCGAGGGCATGCCCTACATCAACGGCTTGCTCAAGAAAAAGGGAATCGGCGCTCTCGTTAACTACTGCTACCTGCGCTTCGCGCTCGAGACCACGGTCAAGATGCTCGACGAAGTGAAGTCGCTGGGCTTCCGGTTCGCAACCCGCGCCGGATTGTCCATCGGCATCGACGACATGGTCATCCCTGACAGCAAGAAGACGCTGGTCAAGGACGCCGAGAAGCAGGTGGTCAACGTCCAGCAGCAGTACCTGGACGGCGCCATCACCAACGGCGAGCGCTACAACAAGGTCATCGAAATCTGGTCGGCGATCACGGAAAAAGTGGCCGACGAAATGTTCGGTGAAATGCAACGCCGCGACAAGGAAGGCGAACTCAACCCGATTTACGTCATGGCCGACTCCGGCGCTCGTGGATCGAAACAGCAGATCCGCCAGCTCTCCGGCATGCGGGGATTGATGGCCAAGCCTTCCGGCGAAATCATCGAGTCGCCCATCACGGCGAACTTCCGTGAAGGATTGACGGTGTTGGAGTACTTCGTCTCGACACACGGCGCCCGCAAGGGATTGGCCGACACGGCGCTGAAGACGGCCGACTCTGGCTACCTGACTCGCCGCCTGGTCGACGTTGCGCAAGACGTCATCATCAGCGAATACGACTGCGGCACGGTCGACGGCATCTACGTGCAAGGAATCGTGGAAGCCGGCGAGATCATCGAACCGTTGCGCGACCGCATCGTCGGCCGCGTGTCGCTCGAGAAGATCAAAGATTATGACGGCAACGTCATCGTCGACATCAACCAGGAAATTACCGAAGACCTCGCGGGAGCGATTCAGGCTGCCGGTATCGAGCGGGTGAAAATCCGTTCCGTGCTGACCTGCGAATCGAAGCGCGGCGTCTGCGTCATGTGCTACGGCCGCAACCTGGCTTCCGGACGCCTCGTCGAACTGGGCGAAGCAACCGGCGTCATCGCGGCGCAGTCCATCGGCGAGCCTGGAACGCAGCTCACCATGCGTACCTTCCACATCGGTGGTACGGCATCGCGAGTTTCCGAACAGTCGCGTCTCGACGCCAAGAACAACGGCAACGTGCGCTTCATCGGATTGCAGACCGTCAAGGCGAAGTCGGGAAATCTGGTGGTCATGAACCGCCAGGGCTCGATTGCAGTCGTCGACGAAAAGAACCGCGAGCGCGAGCGCTACTCGGTCGTGTACGGCGCCAAGCTGTTGGTCAACGATGGCGATCCGGTCACGCTCGGCCAGGTCATGGTCGAGTGGGATCCGTACACCTTTGCCATCCTGACCGAAATCGGCGGCGCAGCCCAATTCAAAGACTTGCAAGAGGGAGTGACTCTCCACGAAGAAGTGGACGAAGTTACCGGTCTTTCGCGCCACGTGGTCGGCGATTCTCCGGACGAGAAGCGCCAACCCGCGATCGTGGTCAAAGGCAAGACCAGCAAGCGCTACCTCATGCCTTCCCGGGCTCACTTGATGGTGCAGGATGGCGATACCGTTTCACCGGGCGACGTGTTGGCGAAGATTCCGCGCGAGACAACGAAGACCAAGGACATCACCGGTGGTCTGCCGCGCGTGGTCGAGCTGTTCGAAGCCCGCAAGCCTCATGAGACTGCAGTCATCAGCGAAATCGATGGCACGGTTAAATTCGGCGAGGTGTCGAAAGGCCAGCGCAAGATCTACGTAGTCGCCGACAACGGCACGGAGAAGGAATACTCGGTTCCCCGTGGCGTGCACATCAACGTGCAGGAAGGCGAGCGTGTAAAGGCTGGCGAACCCTTGATGGACGGCCCGCTGAACCCGCACGACATCCTGGCGGTGCTCGGCGAGAAAGAGCTGCAGGCTTACCTGGTGAACGAAATCCAGGAAGTCTACCGGCTGCAGGGGGTCAACATCAGCGACAAGCACATCGAAGTGATTGTCCGCCAGATGATGCGCTGGGTGAAGGTCGAGGACGTGGGCGATACGCGATTCCTGCTCGAGGAACAGCTCGACAAGTTCGCGTTCCGCGAAGAGAACGAGCGCGTGATCAAGGAAGGCGGCAAGCCGGCTACCGGACGCCCGCTGCTCCTCGGCATCACGAAGGCGTCGCTCTCCACCGACTCGTTCATCTCCGCGGCGTCGTTCCAGGAGACCACGCGCGTGCTGACCGAAGCCAGCATTAACGGCAAGGTCGACCACCTGCGCGGCCTGAAAGAAAACGTGATCGTCGGACGCCTCATCCCTGCCGGAACCGGCATGGAGTACTACCGCAACGTGCGCCTCTCACCAGAAATGGAAGAGGCTGCCGCCAAGGTACAGGCCGAAGTCTCGGCAGCGTACGAAGAGGCCGAGCGCGCTCTCGAAATGATGCGTCACGAGGGTGAAACCGACGAACTGCCCGCGGAACTGCCCGCGGCCGAATAGGCAAACTGAAGCGAGTTTCGGGGGCGAGTTCTTCGCCCCCGAACCTGCTTCGGGAGCCATCTAACAAAACATGCACGCTTCCCCCCAGCGAGTGCGGATTGAGGAACCTCTCCCACTTCCATCCTTGCGACCAGTGGCTCCTGGCCCTAATCTAGGGCAACGGATGCTGCGCTTCTTTCGCCTCTTACGAACGGCCTTCTGGCGCGCCTTTGTGCACGACGCCTTCGCCACTGCCAAGGCGTCGGCCTATTCGTCGATTCTCACCTTTTTCCCGGTCCTGCTGATCATCGGATCGGCGTTGGCGAGCTGGCGCAAGGGCGCTCCGTATTTGCGGGAGATTTCCTACGCGATCGGGAACATTCTGCCGGCGGGCGGAAGCACGGCCTTGAGCTATCTGAAAGGAGCCGCGCTGCATCCCGTCGGGCTGCTGACCACAACCTCCATCGTCACCCTTTGGACCGCTTCCGGCGTCATGATTTCCTGGATGGACGGTTTCCGCCGCTGCTATGAGCTGCCGAAGACCTGGGGCCTGGTCAAAGAACGGCTGATCGCGTTCTTGCTTGTCGTTTTCGCCCTGATCCCCATGACGTTTGCCACGCTCCTGGTGGCCGTGGGCAGCAAGTTCGAGACTCGTCTTCTTCCGTACATCGATCCTGATTTCAGCCTCTACGTGCTGCTTCTGTGGGGCGGCATCCGTTGGCTGATCGCGACTCTCACCAGCATCTCCGTTATTGCGCTGATCTACCACCATGCCGTCCCCCGCACTCAGCCCTGGCACAGCGTAATCCCGGGTGCGATGCTCGCTACGGTGCTATGGTTTACAGGGACGGTCGGGTTTCGCGCCTACCTGCAACATTTCGGCAACTTCGCCACGATCTACGGATCGCTGGGAGTCGCCATGGCGCTGCTGGTATGGATGTATCTGATATCCCTGGTAGTGCTGGTTGGAGCGGAATTCAATGCCCTGTTGTTCCCGCGCGCCATGCTGGGGAAAGAGCTGACGGCGATCAGCGGTCCCAAGTCGTAGAGACGTTGCTTGCAACGTTTCTTTTTCCATCGTACGGAAATGCCGCAGCAGAGATGCAGCAAGCCGTTCTCCACGATTGCCGTTATTATCCTAAGAACCCCAGATCGAGGAACGAATTTGAAACCCAGTAAGAAAGAACTCGGTGGAGAGGACTATCGCGAAACGACCCGCTCACGGTCAGCGCCGGAGCTTTCCGGAAAGCCCGCGCTCCGCCGCGCCAAAATCATCTGCACCATCGGGCCTGCCTGCAGCACCGAAGCCGAGATGCGCGACCTTCTCCGTCTCGGCATGGACATCGCTCGCCTCAACTTCTCCCACGGCACGCACGAAGATCATGCCCATAACATCCACCGGTTGCGCCGCGCTGCCGATCGCGAGGGACGCACCGTCTGCATCCTGCAGGACCTGCAAGGCCCGAAAATCCGCACGGGAAAGTTAGAAGGACACGAGCCCGTTCTGTTGAAGCCCGGCTCGGTCGTGGTCATCACTCCGCAGGACGTTCCCGGCACCGCGACTCGCATTTCCACAACATTCCCCGACCTGGCTCGCGAACTTGCCCCCGGCGCTCGCATCCTGCTCAGTGACGGCTTGATCGAACTGCGTGTCAAGGCGGTCCGTGGCAAAGAAGTGCACTGCGACGTTCTCAACGGCGGCATGCTGGGCGAGCACAAAGGCATTAACCTTCCGGGCATCGCCCTGTCCATTCCGGCCCTCACCGAGAAAGACCGCAAAGACCTGGAATTCGGCCTGAGTCACGGCGTCGATGCCGTCGCGCTCTCATTCGTGCGCACCGCCGCCGACGTCAGCATGGCCAAGCAGATCATTGCTGCGCATCAAAGTGACGTTCCGGTCATCGCCAAGCTTGAAAAGCCGCAAGCTGTCGATCATCTGGAAGAAATTCTCCAGGTCGCCGATGGAGTCATGGTTGCCCGCGGCGACCTTGGCGTGGAAGTCGCGCCGGAAAAAGTTCCGGTCATTCAGAAGCACGTAATCCGTCGCGCCGCTGCCTGGCGGAAGCCGGTCATCACCGCCACGCAAATGCTCGAATCGATGATCGAAAACCCGCGCCCCACACGGGCCGAGACCAGCGACGTGGCCAACGCCATTTTCGACGGCAGCGATGCGGTCATGCTCTCCGGGGAGACTGCCAGCGGCCAATATCCGCGCGAATCCGTCGCCATCATGTCACGCATCGTGGTCGAAGCCGAATGCAATATGGGAGACTTTGTCCAGTTCCGCCGCCGTCGTGAGCACCGCGGACTCTCCGTCGCCGAGACCATCTGCGAATCGATTGCCCACTCCGCCGAAGATTTGCCGATGGGCGCCATCGCCGTCTTCACCGAATCAGGCAATACCGTGCGCATGATTTCGAAGTATCGCCCCAAAGTCGCGATCTACGGTTTTACTCATAGCCTCGCCGTAGTGCAGCGCATGAACCTTTACTGGGGAGTGCACCCTGTTCGCTGCCGGCAGGCGCATTCCGCCGAGCAGATGGTGACGATGGCGGAGCAGGATCTCGTCCGCCGCGGCCTGCTGAAGCCGGGAGATGTGCTGGGCGTCGTTGCCGGCACCCGCCAGTCTTCCGGTTCTACCAACCTGATGCGCCTGCATGTGGTGACCAGCGAAGAAGCCGATCGTATTGTCCATCCCCAGCCGCAGCCCAAGAAGCCGCATTCGGCGCGCCGCAGCAAGTTATAATCCCTGCTGATGCCGCAAGAGATCCTCTCCGTGGCTGTTTGGGAGCCGGTCCCCGAACAGGAAGCCGCGTCGCTCGCGACCATTCGCGAGCTGACCTCCATTGTCGTGACCAAGGGATATGGCCGCGATCTGCTGTACCGCGACCGCGAATCACACTACGTGTTCTTTCGCTACTGGAACTCTGAAGAGGCCAGGCGCGCCGCACAAGAAGACCCCGACATGCTCCGCTGCTGGGCCCGTCTGGGCAATCAGATTCAAATCGTGAAGGTCTACGAGAGTCTCACCGAGGTTCCGACCGAGCAATTAAAGTAGCTGGTTGAAGATAGCCTCATCCGGGGTCCTGAAGCATGGTCGTAATCAAAGCCTTACTGTCTTACTCCATGACGGCCGCACTCTGCGTCTTCGTGATATACCAGGTCCGAAAGCCCTCCAAATGGATCGGTGGGCTGTTTGCCCGGGCCATGAACGAGGGGCACTCCACCATGACGGACTGGGGACTTCGACATGTCGTGATCGAGAATGACTTCGCGATTCTGGACGTGGGCTGCGGCGGCGGCAGGACCGTGCAGAAAATGGCAGCCCTTGCAACTGCGGGAATGGTTTACGGGATCGATTACGCTGACGGCAGTGTGGATACCTCAACGGCTACAAACGTGGCGCTGATCGCGGCAGAGCGCGTGGCCATTCAAAAGGCATCTGTATCTCAACTCCCTTTTCCTGCGGACAAGTTCGACCTCGTCACCGCCGTGGAAACCCAGTACTACTGGCCGAATCTGGCTGAGGACATGCGAGAGACCTTTCGGGTATTGAAGCCTGGGGGGAAATTGATGGTGATCGCAGAGACCTACAAGGGTGGCAGGTACGACAAGTTGAAGTGGCCGGTGATGTGGTTGCTGCGGTCCTCACACCTCAGCGTGAACGATCAGCGCGAACTGTTCTCGCAGGCAGGCTACACCGGCATTGAGATCATCGAAGAACCCAAGAAAGGCTGGATGTGCGCGAGGGGCAGCAAACCCGGCGGGCTTTCCGAAAAAGTTCAGTCGTAAGAAAGCTCATCCGCAGGTGGTTGACCGCTCGTCGGAACCAGACCCAACTTCCATGGCAGTTTAGAATGGGGCTGTGTGCGCCTCAACCATTCGCGAGTTCGTCGACAACTCCGTAGATCCCCACGTCCGCGGATTCCTGCATGTCCCTCAGACTCCCAATAGTCAAGCCCTGGTTCTCACTCACGGTGCAGGTGGCAACGCCCAGGCCCCGCTGCTCCGCTCCCTGGCTGATGCATTTGCCGAGTCCGGACTCACCGTTCTCCGCTGCGATCTGCCCTATCGCCAGGTAAGATCTTTCGGACCTCCCGGTCCCGGCGACGCCGCTCACGACCGGGCAGGGCTGAGAAACGCGCTAGCGGCCCTCAGAAAAATGGCATCCGGGCGTCTCTTCCTCGGCGGCCACTCCTACGGCGGACGCCAGTCGAGCATGTTGTGTGCCGAGGAACCCAGTCTGGCCGCGGCACTGCTCTTGCTCTCCTACCCGCTGCATCCTCCGCGCAAACCTGACCAGCAGCGCACCCAGCATCTGCCCGACCTGCACACACCCACGCTGTTTGTTCATGGCACCCGCGACCCGTTCGGCTCGACCGCCGAACTGGAGCAAGCGCTGAAGATGATTCCCGCGAAGACGAAGCTATTGCCGATCGAAGGAGCCGGTCACGATCTAGGATTTAAAGGGAAGGCAAAGAAAGAAGAGCTGCCGCGCGGCATCTTGACTGCATTTGAAGAATTCTTGACGGGCTGACGTACCGCTCACGACCTCGAAACTTTGAAACTTGAAACTCCGAAACCTGCCCCTAGTTCACCCAGCCCGACTTTCCCCCGCCATTTCCCTTGCGCGGATCGTCATCCGGAGGAATGTAGTTCCCGTGCTCATCGAAGTGGACCTGGCGGTTTTCCGTTTTCCGCATGTACACTTCGAACTTCTTCGCCGCCCGCCTGCGTTTCCAGCGGTAGTATGAGTTCTTCATCCCGTAGAAGCGCTCCGACAACCCAACTTTCACAAGCGCTGCCTTCGGTCCACGCCTGACGTACAGCCAGCCGAAAAACAGGCCGCCGAGATGCGCCACATAGGCCACATGCCCACCCCCGCCCATCGCCAACGCCAAGGTCACAACGATCAGAATGCCCACGAAATACTTCGCCTTAATGAGGAAGGGAAACGGAATCATCATAATTTCCTGATCCCCAAACAACATCCCGAATGCGATCAGAATAGCGAAGACCCCGCCCGAAGCACCGATTGTGGATTTCGTTGGGTCGCCCAGCATATGGCTATACGAGAGGGCGACCGTGGTTAATGCGGCCCCGACGACTCCAAGCCAATAAAGTTCTAGGAAGCGGCGCGTTCCCCATGCGCTCTCGATCGCAGAACCGAACATCCAAATACCGAGCATGTTGCCCAGCAAATGTAGCAGGCCTTCGTGCAGGACGCTGTAGGTGACTAACTGCCACACCTTTCCGTGAACCACGTCGATTGGCGTCAAGTCGCAGTAGTACGAGATGTAGGTAGTGAGAATGCCGAGATGAAGCAGCGGCAACACAAGCATAAACAGAAAAATGCCGGTGTTGATTCCCAGCAGCCACGTCACCGCCTTGGTGAACGGGGGCAGGCTCAACGTCATGGGTTCGCCGGTTCGGCGCACGAATGGACCCCTCTCTATCCCTCAAGCAATTCTACTCGTACATGGTCGAAAGCAACTTCTCACCGCTCCGGCACAGGCACGACCGGCAAACTCCGGTGTCCTGCCCGATCGACCGCTCTCACTGCAAAGATGACATTGTCCTTCGAAAGCTTCATAGTCGTCCGCGTCACGTTGCCCACGTTCTGCGCGTGTTCCCACTCCGCAGCACTCGTGGCTCGCCACAGCACTTCATATTCGGCAGCAAGCCCGCCCGGGGACGCATCCCAGGTCAGCGTCGAATCGTTCTCCAGATCTTTCGTCAGCACATGCACGTTCGCCGGAGGCGCGGGAGCCCCCGCCAACGACGCCAGAGTCGCCGCATTCAGCCGGGCCACATGCGCCACATAGTCGAAATCCACAAACTTCGGGGTGTCGCCGTATTCGATGCCGTTTTCCGTACGAACGTTCTGATGCTGATGATGAAAATCCTCGCGAAACTCCGTGAGCCGCACCGCCGAGAAGCCCTGCTGGTTGAACGAATAGTGATCGCCGCCGCGCAGATATCGATCCAGCCGGAACACCAGCATCGGCTTTACGCCTGTGTCATAGCTGCGCCCGACCTCAGCGATATACCGCGCCAGTTCCCGAGACCCGGAATCACTTTCCCCACCTAGCCCGCGAATGCTCCGGATATCCTGCTCCGTGGCCGCGACCGGCACTCCTTCGGAAAACACCCGCACCACCGAATGATCCTGCTCCGCGCTCTGGTCGCCACCCACAATGTCGTTATTCAGAACTGCATTCAACTCCCAGCCCTCGTCCTTCGCCATCTTCGCGAAATGATGGCTGCCGTTCAGCCCTTGTTCTTCTCCCGCCACGGTCAGAAAAATAATGGTGCCTGGAAATTTCAGTTTGCTCAGAACTCGCGCGCATTCCAGACTGACGGCGGTTCCGCTGCCGTCATCGTTGGCCCCCGGAGCATCGCCGCTCACGTCAAACGTGTCGCTGTTGCGCGAATCGTAGTGCCCGGTCACCAGCACGATCCGTTTCGCGTTCGCCGCATCAGTACCCTTCAAGACCGCATAAGCATTGGTGATTTGCGTCGGCTTGGGAATACGGTCCATGGGCTGCTCGGTGAAACTGTCGGTCTTCACTTCCAGGCAGCCGCCACAGTCTTTCGAGTAGCGTTCGAACTCTGACTTGATCCAATCCCGCGCCGCGCCAATTCCGCGGCCCTTTGCGACCGACGCGTCATCCTGAGCGGAGAGCGTCAGCCGTGTTCCAAAGCTGACCAGCTTCTCAATGTTTGCCTGAATGCGTTGTGCGGAAACCTGCCGTAACGCCGCCGCGATTTGTGCATCTGCGGATGCCGAAGCGTTAGCCGGACCAGACTGCCCCGCACAGACGAATGTCGCTGACAGTACAGCCGAGAGAACCGCGGTAGCCCGCGTAACTTTATGGAAATGGAGCATGGCTTGAGTGTCCCCGTCCAGACAAATCCCACAACGGAAGGGCGGTTCGCCCTTCCCAGAAAATCTCCCATCCCGGGCCGCTGCCCCTTGACCAATAGCCGGGGAGAATCTAAATATTAACAGGAGGCTCTAATAGGCGACGGAGGCTTTATGGTTCTGTGTCCCGAATGTGAAACCAACCTGGATTTCGAAGAGGACGATGTCGATGAGGGAGAGGTAGTTTCGTGCCCCGAGTGCGGCACCGATTTTGAAGTCATCACCACCAGTCCGCTCGAGTTGAAGGCCGTGGAAGAAGGCTACGTAGACGAGGAGGAGGAGGAAGCGGAGGAAAGCGAAGACGGTGATTACTCCTAGACTCGGCCTGCGTCTTGCGAAATGGTCTGCTTTCGGCCTCCTGCTCGGTCTGCTCGGCTTCTGCCCGCAGCTCCTGAATTCCGCCCCGCAGCGCGGCAAACCGGCAAAGCCCTATGCTCTGATCGCGGGCACAGTGTGGGGGCCTGACGATCGGCCCGTGTACGGCGTCACCGTAAAGATCCGCCGCGCCAAAGACAAAAAAGCAAAGTGGGAAGTCTACTCCGACCACATGGGCGAATTCGCTCAGAGAGTGCCAGCTGGCGAATCGGACTACGTTCTGTGGGCCGACCTCAAAGGCTTCAAACCCAGCGACGGCCAGCCCCTGCACCTCGTGCAGGAGGTTACCGTGCACGTCTACAACGATGAGCGCCAAGACACCGGACTGCATCTGGCGCGCTAACGCTGGCAGATTCGACAGCCGTGAGACAATAAAACCAGCATGAATCGCAAACCCTTCGTCTTAGCTGTTATTGCCATAGCCTGTTCGCTGCTTGTCGCCATGAGCACCCTCGCCAGCCCCTCACCCGACAAGAAGGACAAGACTGTCGGACGCCTTCTGCTGGGTAAAGTGCTCGACCAGCAGGACAACCCGCTCCCCGACGCGGTCGTCTACCTAACCAATGCCCGCAACCGCGCCGTGAAAACCTACATCGTCGGCCAGGACGGCTCCTACCGCTTTCCCGCCCTTTCTGCTGCCGTCGACTATGAAATCTACGCCCAATACAAGGGCCGCAAGAGCGACACCAAGGCCGTCAGCCAGTTCGACGATCGCTCGCAAGTCAATCTGAATCTGAAAATTGACACTCACTGACCGCGTCGGGCAATACTCTTCGTGCAACTTTTTGCCGAACTTCCGGGTTCAAGATAGACACGGGTCTTGTCTGGAGGTGACCGTGAACAGATTGCGCTCTTCGAGAAAACCCGGTTTCCGCGTGTTGGCTGCTAAATCGGCTCTGGCCTGTGTTGGGCTGGCATGCGCCGCTCTATCCGCGTTTGCCCAAAGCGGTGCGATGAGTCCCTACCAGGACGAAAAAGACGGCGTCAGGGCTGGCGGCAATTGGATGGAGTTCCAGTCCGAAGACAAGATGACGGGCGCCATGAAAGTGCGCTTCCAACTCCTGTCGGACCACTACCTGAAAGAGGATCCCGATTACAAGCCACGCGTCGAACTGTTCTGCACCGCTGGCAAACTCGAGTCGGCTAGTTTCAACCCGGGCACGCGCCTGGGCCCGCCGAACCGTCCCGGCTTCTGGGGACAGCCCCAGATGTCCGTCAGGGTTCGGATTGACGATATCACCAACTACCGCGGCTGGAACTGGGTGCGCGGAGATTTCCTCTCGATGGACAAAGGCACTACGCGCGGCATTATGGGCGCCCAGATATTTAAGGTGGAGCTCCAAACCCGAGCCGGCAGTGAAATCGCCGAATTCTCACCCGCTGGCTTGGATCTGGATCGTGTCCGACAGGCTTGCGATCTGACGCCGAAGAAGCCAAGCAAAGACTAAGGACACTCATGAAGGGACGGCCGCCTTGGCCCTCCCGCCGGGCAAGGCCCGGCGTGTTGTCTTCGGGTGCGGATTTGCTGCTCCGCCCGGCGCCACCCTTCTGGCACTTGCCCCGCAGGCCGCTCTGCTGGCACCTTGGAACCATACGCTCGAGGTGGCGATGGACAGCGGCATTCTTACGAGTCTCGCGTTCTTCCTGTTCGTAGTGGGGGTACTGATCTACGCGGTCATGCTTTACAACAGCCTCGTGCGGCTCCGCAATGAAAACGACCGTGCCTGGGCAAACATCGATGTCCTCCTCAAGCAGCGCCACGACGAAATCCCCAACCTGGTCGAGACGGTCAAGGGATACATGCAGCACGAGCAGCAGACTCTTATAGCCGTTACGCAAGCCCGGGCCGCGTCCATGAACGCAGCCAGCATCGGTCAGAAAGCCTTGGCTGACCTGAAGATGGCCAGCGCACTCCGCGGCCTGTTCGTCATCGCAGAAAACTATCCGCAGCTCAAGGCGAACCAGAACTTCCTGAAGCTGCAGAATCGCATCAGCGAACTCGAAGAGCGCATCGCCGACCGCCGCGAGTTCTTCAACGACGACGTCACCACCTACAACACCCGCATCGGCCAGATCCCGGAGGTGTTCCTGGCCAGTTTTATGAGCCTGAAGCCGCGGCAAATGTTCAAAGTCTCCGACGAAGACCGCAAGCTGGTGGAAGTAAAATTTCAAGGCGCAGCCAAACCCTAAAATCGGCGCACCCAGCAAATCCGCAGTTCCTTCACCAGCACACCTTCGGCGTTCAGAGCTGAGCCCACCGTAATTCCGAATTACCTCCGTACCCTTGTCGTCGGCGACGAGAAGGCCGTATGTTCACGTTGGTTAAGTCTTCTTAACCATGCAGTGGCGATGGCGAACATCGCCTTCGTGGGCCCAAACATCATGGATGATGCCAGACAAGCTCTCGTTTTATTGGGAGAGTGACGCCCCCCGGCTGGTTTCTTCTGCCAAAGCCGTAACACCAAGCTACAGCACCAAGTAACCACAACGTCGCCGCCTTGCGGTTGAACGATTCTTAAGGAGAGCTCTTGAAAAAGTCACAAATCACCCTGTTGATTCTGCTTGTTGTGGCCGCGGCGATGACCGTGGGCTGCGGAAGCAGCAGTGTTCCAACCTTCAAACAGATGTCATTCCTTTCCAATCGCAGCGTGACTCCAGCCACGCCCTTGTTCGTGATGAATCTGGACGGATCGGGCGTCACCCCGGTCGCCTTGACCTCTGACGGCGCTTACTCGCCCTCGAACAGCGCCAACCTGAAGTCGATTGTATTTGCCTCCAGCGGGAACGTGTGGATCAGCGATGCGTCTGGCACGAATCAGAAGCAGTTGACCACGTACGACGACAACACTCAATGGGCCTTCGAGGCCAGAATCTCGCCCAACGGCAAGACAATCGCATACGCAATGTATGACAGCAACGCTAGCCTTTACACCCTCTGGGTCATCAACCCCGATGGGACCGGGGCCGTCAATCTTACCGCTACGCTACCTACCGGTATGACCGGTTGCTATAACGGCAGTTTTTCCGCAGACAGTTCGAAGATTGTGTACTCCTGCTACGGTCCGTCCTCCTACGGTCTTTACCTCGTGAAGGCAGATGGAACCGGCAGCGTTACCACGGTTACCACCCAGACTTTCTTTATGGACACCCCTGCGTTTTCGCCGGACGGGAAGCAAATCTTCTTTGTGCAGTTCTCCGGTCCCAGCGCTCAGCGTGTGCCACGTTTGAAGCGCGCACGTTTTTCGCGAAGCAATGCTGCTCCAGTCATCAGCACTTCGGGGATCGCTTCCATCGACCTTGATGGCAGCAATCTGAATGTTCTGGTGTCCGCCAACAGCCTCTACGAGGTGGAAGTCCTGAACTCGACTCTGTACTACACCGCCTACGATTCCACCGTCGACACCTATCAAATCTATAAGGCCAATCTCGATGGCACCGGCTCCGTGAAAGTCAGCGACGGAACGGCAGAGGACTATCTCGGCCTGTCTGCCGACTAGTTGTTTGCCGGTTGTCGTGCATGCCGACAAGTAGCGTCACGCACCGCCCTGATCACCAATCCCGAAGTTGAGGGGAACTGGTCAGGGCGGTTTGTTTTTGCAGAGCGTGATCAACGCGCCAGCAGATCTCGAGCGGCACCGGCGTAGCCGTTATTTCCAGGCGGAAAGGTCGCGATTCAGCATCGCCTCCAGCCCATCAACTTCTGGCCGGAAAAGTTCTCGCAACTTCAACCGCTGCGTATGCGACACTTCTGGAAATGAGGGCCCCCCTCCCACAAACAGCTTCAGCGCGCCCATTCTCTTCGCGGCAGCCACCATGGAATCCAATCGCTGCGCCCGTGACCACTCCGCCAGCAGGATGGCGCCGCGCGTCCAGTAGTAGTTGCGCGGTTGTGTCATGCCTTCCGAGGTCAGCACACGGCGAACCTGCGAAGGCGCCAGCTTCAGCCGAGGCGCTCCTATAAAATCCACCAGCCTGTCCAGATAAGACTGCGGATCGGCTTGCATGTCGTCGTGTACCGTCACGAGAACCTGCGAATTGCCGAACGTCTTCTGCCATTCTTTGAGATAGGAGGCGTAACGGCTCGATTCCATCAATTCAGGGTCGTTTCTGATGGCGTCTTCAAGATTCCACGGGATCAAGCCATAAGCCCGCTTCAAACGATAGAGCGACAGGACACGATCCACCGGGTTGCGGAACGTGCAGACCACTCTTGCCGCGGGTATGAGCCTTGCAATCCTCTCCCGCGCCTCCGGCGAAGCGAAGTAGGTGGGAGCCACTTCCCCGATGGCCCGTCCCTCAGCCACTCTGCGGTAGTGCGACCGGTACCAGTCGAGGCCGCGATCGAAATGTTTATCAAAGAAGCGAGTTTCCTTGGTCGGATGGGATAGCCACACGCATTGACTCAACACGTTATGCAGCCAACTTGTGCCCGTCCGGGGAGGACCTAGGATGAAGAATGACGGGAGTTTTCGTTCTGCGGCCTTGCTGCTGGTCGCGCTCGTTACGGTGGGTGCGAAAGTTCCGACGAGTCCGTCGCCAGGCATCACATGGGTCCTCCGAATTAGTGGTTGCCGGCGGAAACGCGGGTGCACGGCCTCGCCGAGCCAAGGCCTAGACATCTGCTCTGCGAAGTGGCTAACAGTGGATGCTGCTGATCATGCGGGAGGTTGCCAGGGAACCAACTTGTGCGAGAGGAATTGGGACTCCAAAAGGCCCTAAGTGGAAGACTGCCGAGCGGGAAAACCACAGAAGAATCGAGCCTGCATGCGCGGCTTCCCGTCATGCAGGCTCTTTAATGCGAAGCAACCCTACCAGACCACTTTGGCCGCAACCTGAATATGCCGCGATCCACCCGATCCAATCACCGGATTCGCCGCCGCCACGTCTGGAGTGTAGACCACGGTGCCCACAGTGCTCGACGTGGACAGATCCGTATTCATCGTGAACACGTCGAAATTGGCGTGATTCAGAATGTTGAAGAATTCGCCGCGCAGTTGCAGTCGGAACCGTTCATTCAGCTTCCATGCCTTCGACAGCGACATATCCCAGTTCGTGAACCTGGGCCCGCGAAAAATGTTTCTACCCATGTGGCCCGGTGTCATGTCGGCCGGCGGCGTAATCACTGCGCTCCCTTGCAGATAGCACCCGTAGTAAAGGAGGTTGTCCACCGTCCCCAGTGCCGTCGCTTGCGCCAGGCAAGCCGCACCGCTGTGTTCCTCAATCGCCTTGTTCGACAGCACGCCATTGAGCGTCGCATCCGAAGTGTCTGCGAGCGATCCTTCCGCGCTCACGGTCACGCTTTCCGTGATCGCTCCCGGCTGGAGTCTCAAATCGACGCGTACGTCCCCCGTGACACTTCGAGAACGACCTGCGTGCTCACTACTTTCTTGAAACCGCTAGCCTCTGCCACAACCGTATAAGAGCCCGGTTCGAGGTTTGGGGCGATATACTCCCCCGTGCTGGTGGTGACCAGTTGGCGGCTCACGTTGGTGGCCGTGTTCGTGATCGTGATCCTCGCACCCGAGACCACCGCGCCGGTTTGGTCAAGCACGGTGCCCAGCATGCGGCCCTCCGACGATTGGGCGTGGAGGGACAGAGCGGTTGCCGGAAGGATTGCGAGCATTAAGGCAAACAGCCGAAGGGCCTTCATAGATCTCCTCAGTCTTTAACTTCTGGAATCGTGACAACTCGATAAGAAGCACTGCGTGGGGGGGGATCAGAGGCCGGATTCGAGCTTGCCCGTGTCGATCAATGAAGGATACCCTCTGGCTGTTTGGTTCGTCGATCGAACCGAGAGCTGAACTAGAAACCAACTCTCCAGCGAGACGATCATCCCGGCACGTCTGCCCGCGTCATTCTAGCAGCTTGCCGGCGTCATTTGCGCACGAGTCGAAAAATAGAAATGCGTGTCTCGGCGGATGCTGAACAACGAAGGTCGCGCCGCCACTGCGATGGCATATAATTGCCCGGCACTGAATGACCGTTACCTCGGGCACGAAACTCGGTCCATACGAAATTCAATCTCCGCTCGGTGCGGGCGGCATGGGCGAGGTGTATCGTGCGCGCGACACGCGACTTGACCGCACGGTCGCAGTCAAGATTCTGCCCTCTCATCTTTCCGAAAACCCTGAGGCCAAGCAACGCTTCGAGCGCGAAGCGCGCATGATTTCGTCCCTGAACCATCCCAACATCTGCACGCTTTACGATGTTGGCCACCAGGATGGGGTCGATTTCCTGGTAATGGAATATCTGGAGGGCGAAACCCTGGCGGATCGCCTTCGTAAGGGCCCGTTGCCCGTTGCCCAGGTTTTGAAATACGGGATCGAAATCTGCGACGGGCTCGACCGCGCCCATCGTAGCGGCGTGGTTCATCGCGATCTGAAGCCCGGCAACATCATGCTGACCAAGACCGGCGCCAAGCTGATGGACTTTGGCCTGGCGAAGTCCGCTGCGGTGACGACCGATGCGTCTTCCAACCTCACCGTAACCCTATCCACTCCCAAGGGCAGCCATCCTCTGACTGCACAGGGCACGGTGATGGGAACGTTCCAGTACATGGCCCCTGAGCAGGTCGAAGGCAAGGAAGCCGATCCGCGCTCCGACATCTTCTCGCTCGGCGCCGTGCTGTACGAAATGGCTACGGCCAAGCGGGCGTTCGAAGGAAAAACCGCGGCCAGCGCGATGGCTGCGGTGCTGGAGCGCCAGCCAGTCCCGGTCTCTTCCCTGCAGTCAACCGCTCCGGCCACCCTCGATCATGTCGTCCAGGAATGTCTAGCGAAAGAACCGGAGGCCCGCTGGCAGAGCGCCGCCGACATTGCTCGCCAGCTGCGCTGGATCGCGGGTGGCGGCTCCGATGTAGTTACGGCTCCTCCAGCCCACGCCGGGCCGCGTTGGCGGCCACACGCAGTCTGGATTTCCGTGATGGCCCTGCTCCTGGCCGCTCTGCTCTGGTCGAATCTCAGGGAGCGCGAGCCCGCGCAAACGCTACGCTCGTTCCTGCCTCCGCCGGCGGCGATGAGCTTCGACTTCACTGGAGACTTCTCGGGACCGCCGGTGCTCAACTCCGCTGGTACGGCGATCGCGTTCTCCGCCCGCACTCAAAAAGAGCGGGATTCAGTGTGGGTGCAATCTTTCGGCGATCTGGCTGCCAAGAAAATCGATGGCACTGAGGGCGCTGCCTTTCCGTTCTGGTCCGCCGACGGAAAATTCATTGGCTTTTTTGCCGAGGGACACTTGAAGAAGGTTCCAGCTTCGGGCGGTCCTGTAACCGTACTGGCGGATACACCCAATCCCCGCGGTGGCTCTTGGAATCAGGACAATGTCATCATCTACGAACCCGACTACCGCGATACCTTGTGGCGCATCAGCGCCAGCGGTGGCACTCCGGTGCGTCTAACAAAGTTCGAAACAGGCAAGCACACCACGCATCGCTGGCCGCAATTCCTGCCGGACGGCAAGCACTTCCTGTTCTTCGCGACCAACCACTCCGGCGATGCCGAGCAGGGGATTTACTTCGGATCGCTCGACGATGGTTCCTACAAGCACATGATCGACGCCGACTCCGGTGGCCAATATGCATCCGGCTATCTGCTCTACCATTTGCAGTCGCAATTGCTGGCGCAGAAGTTCGACGCTGCCAGAGGCGTTATTTCCGGCGAACCCGTCACAGTAGCGAATCTCGTGGAATACGACAGGGGAACCTGGCACACCACTTTCTCTGCGAGTCAAAACGGCCTGCTGGTCTATGAACCCGGTTCGAAAACTTTGGGCACCGATCTTTATTGGATGGACCGGACCGGAAAAGCCCTGAGCCAGGTTGCGGAGCGCGCGTTTTACAAAGGTTCTGGCCGAATTTCTCCAGACGGCAAGCGCCTGGCCGTGTCCATGGGTGATCCTCAAGCCGACATCTGGGTCTTGGACCTGGCTCGCGGATCGCGCACGCGCCTCACGTTTGGCGGCGCAACGCACTTGGAGCCTTCCTGGTCGGCGGATGGACAACGCGTCGTCTACACCAAACAGAACGGTACCACTGTGGTAACAGGAACTACGCTCTGTGCCCGGCTGGCCAACGGCGGTGGACAAGAAGAACTGTTGATGGAGTCCAGTTCTGCGGTCCCCGCCGCACTGCTGTCGCCGCAGTTGTCGCCGGACGGCCGCTATCTCGTCCATATGGAACAAGCGGGTCCGACCGGAGCAGGTGTGTGGGCTCTTCCCCTCACCGCAGAGAAGGCCGGAGACAAGGCTGGAGACAAGGCTGGAGAGAAGAAACTGATTCCCATCGTCCTGCCACCGTCTCCCCAGGCGAGAATCGTGCAATACCGGCTTTCACCGGACGGCCGTTGGCTGGCCTACAGCTCGACCGAATCAGGACGCGAAGAAGTCTACGTTACCCATTTCCCCAGCGGACAAGGCCGCTGGCAAGTGTCGCAAAATGGCGGCACCTTCCCGGCCTGGCGCGCTGACGGCAAGGAAATCTGGTACACCGGAACAGATGTGATTCTCTACGCCGCCACGGTAAACCCGAGGAGCGAAGAATTTGAAATGGAACCGGTGCGCTCCCTGTTCCAGGTCAACTACATCACGCCGGTCGGGTTCCCCTACGACCTAACCCCAGACGGCCAGCGCGTGCTCCTAAGCACCTTCCCCGAAAGCGTCCCAACTCCCCTGGTTCTGGTAACAAACTGGACCGCAGATCTAAAAAAAATAAATTGATCGCAGTAAAGCAAGGTGATGAGTTTGTGGGAATGATCGCTCGATGACGATCTCCCAGAGACGATCGCCCAGAAATCGCGAATGTGCCGGCGGGTTTCCTTCGTGGACCTTGTGGTTAAAGCTTTTGACGTTAGGCCGTTCCGCGTCAGCCCAGCAACCGAGCCGCATCCTTGGCGTAGTAAGTCAGGATGATGCTAGCCCCAGCGCGCCGAATGGAGAGCAGCGATTCCATCATGACGCGGTCGTGCTCAATCCACCCCTTCTGCGCCGCTGCCTCGATCATGGCGTATTCGCCTGAGACTTGATACGCTGCCAGCGGCAAGTCGAATCGATCCCGGGCCGCGGCGATCACGTCGAGGTAAGGCATGGCAGGCTTCACCATGATCATGTCCGCGCCTTCTTCAACGTCGGCCTCAATCTCCCGCATGGCCTCGCGCACATTGGCGCCATCCATCTGATAGGAACGGCGATCTCCGAATTGGGGCGCCGAGTCGGCCGCCTCACGAAAAGGTCCATAGAATCCCGACGCAAACTTCGCAGCGTAGGAAAGAATCGGCGTGTTCGTAAGGTCGGCCTCGTCCAGCGCCCGCCGAATCGCCGCGACCCGCCCGTCCATCATGTCGGAAGGCGCGATCACGTCGATCCCCGCCCGCGCCAGCGAAACAGAAGTGCGCGCCAGCAGTTCGAGCGATGCATCGTTAACGATCTCGAAACTAGAGTCTGCGACGCGAGCGGCGACGGCGGCCAGCTCCTCGATCGCTTTTTCTTTTTCTGCACTGATTCTGACTGCGAGCGATCCCTTCATGAGTGCGTCTCTCGCCGCCGCACCCAACGATTTTGCCGAAGGAGCCTTCACAATTCCGCAATGCCCGTGTGACATGTATTCGCAAAGGCAAACGTCCCCCATCAGAATCAACCCAGGCACTTCACGCTTCATCGCCCGCGCTGCTTGCTGCACGATTCCGTCCTCGGCCCACGCCCCGGTGGCAACTTCATCCTTCTTATCGGGCAGCCCGAACAAAATCACCGACGGCACGCCCAGCGACCGAACTTCCTGCGCCTCTTTCACCGCTTCGTCCACCGACAGATTGAACACCCCCGGCATCGAGCGCACTTCCTTCCGTACGCCTTCTCCGGGGCAGACAAACATGGGATAAACGAAGGCGTCAGGCGTGAGGCGGGTCTCGCTCACCAGGTTGCGCAGCTCCGCGGTCCGGCGGAGACGGCGAAGGCGGGTCACAGGAAATGCCATGGCAGGTCACCAGCGGAAGGGCAGAGACAGAGGTACAGACTAGCAGCGCGCCCTTCCTACCCTTTGATTCTAGAACATCTTTAGCGTTCGTGAAGCCGTATGCTCGAACGGGACGAATCCCGCGGGGTTGCCCGGGGGAGGTGTGACGAAAGTAACCAATCCCCATCCGAACGGTCCTCGGATTCCCGGATCGAACCTCATATGATGAAGTCGGATGGGTCTGTTCCAACGCCACCGTTGGTTTGTCGCAGCGGCCGGGATTACTCTGGCCTTTGGAGCGGTGTCTCTGACCGCGCACAAGAGCGCCGGGCTCACTGCATTCGCCGATCTTGCCGGTTTGGCCATGATGCTGGCCGCCGCAGCCATCACTCTCGCCAACGCCATCACCCGCCCCCCCCAGGAGCGCAGTTTCTGGGCGCTCATGACGCTGGGGTTTTCGCTCTGGGCAAGCAATCAGGCAGCCTGGGCGAATCGCGAGATCTTACTGCACCAGCCCATTCCCGACCCGTATTTCTTCGATATCATTCTCTTCTTCCATCTAGTGCCCATGATCGCCGCCACCGCCTGGCGTCCGGATCTGGCCAAGCGCGAAGGCAGAGTCCATCTCAGCACTCTCAATTTCCTTATGCTCCTGGGCTGGTGGATCTTCCTCTACGCCTTCATGGTTTTTCCGCATCAGTACGTCGTCTTGAATATCGATCTCTATAACGTCTACTACGACCGGCTTTACCTCCTGGAGAGCGCATTCCTTTTCGCCGTGCTGGCACTCGCCGCCCTCACCAGTTCTGGAGGATGGAAACGCCTCTATCTTCATTTTCTTTCCGCTGCTGCCACCTACGGAGTCGGCGCCCAGTTCATCGACCGCGCGGTCACCAATAACACGTACTACTCCGGAAGCCTGTACGATGTTCCCCTCATCGCGACCGTGGCGTGGATGGCCGCCGCTGCCATGTCGGCGCGGCAGTGGGACCTGAAGACCGTCGAACCCTCCATCAATCCGCAATGGAAGAAGATCATTCCGCGACTCGCCATGCTGGCGATTCTTTCGCTCCCCATCTTGGGATTGTGGACCGTCCTCCTCGACAACTCGGCCTCTCCCTCGCGGACCTTCCGCATCTTCGTCGTCTTGGGCGCGATGTTCTTGCTTGGAGGGTTTGTTTTCCTGCGGCAGTATTTTCAGGACCAGGCGCTCATGACCTTGCTGCAGAACTCGCGCCGCGGCTATGAGAGCCAGGCTCGCCTACAGAGTCAGCTGGTGCAGAAAGAGAAACTGGCTTCCCTCGGCACTCTCGTTGCCGGAGCCGCTCACGAGATCAATCACCCCCTGAACGCCATCATGAGTTATTCGGAGCAGCTCTGGGCCCAGGAGCGCCTCACCACCCAACAGAACACGCTGCTGCGCAAAATCGTCAATCAGGCCCGGCGCACTCGCGATCTCGTCAACGATCTTCTGAGCTTCGCCCAGCAGGCTCCGGGAGAAAAAACTCTAGTCGATCTCAGTGTCCTGTTGAGCCGCGCTACGCAAATGCTGGAGTCGCGCCACGCCGCCGGCAAAATCCGCGTTGCGGTTTCCCTCGCGCCAGACTTCCCGCGCGTGCAGGGCAACGCCAACCAGTTATTCCAGGTTTTTGTCGAGATGATCGAGAACGCCATGGACGCACTCGAGGAAACCGGCGGCGGTTTGCTCGAAATCAGCGGGCAGCGTCTGGGGAACGAGGCCGTCCTGCAGTTCGCGGATACTGGTCCAGGGATCCGTGAGCCACAGCGCGTTTTCGATCCCTTCTACACCACCAAGCCGGTCGGAAAAGGCACAGGCCTCGGCCTCAGCGCCGTGTACGGAGTCATCCAGGAACATAGCGGCCAGATTACCTGCCAGAACAAGCCCGAAGGCGGAGCCCTCTTCATCGTGAAATTTCCCATAGCTGCGGAACCCGCAGCTCAAGTAGCCGGAGCCGCCGGCGACTGAACGAAAATGTGGAGCGGGCGCTCGCGCTCGCTGTTTTTGACAGCCCTCCTTGCCTTTCCTCAACCCACGCTCGTTGCCCCACTCCTGTAACATAAACTCCGATGTCCAGTGAGTTGATCCACAGTTCCGCCCGCGTCCTCGAGTTCGACCCCCTGCGCCAACTCCTCCGCGGATACACTTCCTCCCCGCTCGGGCAGGCGCGCATCACCGCGCTCACGCCCTCGACCGACCGCGACTGGATCCAGAGCCAACAGGAACTCGCCCGCGAAATCCGTGAATTCCGCCGCGTCGGCGGCCGGTTCGATTTCGCCGGACTCGTCGACGTCGGCTCCCTCGTCCAGAAGTCCCGCATCGCCGGCGCAGCCCTGGAGACCACCGACATTCGCGATGTCGTGCTCGTCGTCGATCGTGCCGCCGAGTGGCGCGAGATCGCGTTCCATCCTCCCGCCAACATGAAGACTGACTGGCGGGGCGTACGGTCGCTCTCCGACCAGGTCGTCGACTTCACCGAATTTCTCCGCGGCTTCCGCAACAAGATTCAGCCGGACGGAACCTTGGACGACAAAGCCTCGCCCGAACTCGCGCGCATCCGCCGCGAGATCGAAAGGCAGCGGCGCTCCATCCAGGAATCGCTGCAAGGATACTTGCGCCGCCTCGCCGAGGGTGGCACCGTGCAAGACGAGCTAGTCACGATTCGCGGCGAACGCTTCGTCATCCCCGTCAAAGTCGAGCAGAAGCGGCGTGTCCAGGGAGTCGTGCACGGCGCCAGTTCCAGCGGACAAACCGTCTTCGTCGAGCCTCTCGAGACGATCGAGCAAAACAACGAGCTAGTACGCCTTCTCGAGGAAGAATTGGTCGAGATTCACCGCATCCTCCTCGAGATGACCCAGCGCATCGGGGCCCACGCCGCCGAGATTCTCTCCGCAGTCGATGTCCTCGCGGAACTGGAACTCCAATTCGCCAAAGCAAGATTCGCCGAAGACTACAACTGCGCACCTGTGCATTTGTCGGATGGACCGGAAGCCGAAAGCCGGGAGCCGGGAGCCGAGAGCCGCCTGCTGCTGCACAATGCCCGCCATCCACTCCTGGAACGCAACCTGAAAGCCAAGGGCGCCTCCGTAGTTCCCATCACCATCGAACTCGAAGGCGCCCACCGCCAACTGGTAATCACCGGTCCCAACACCGGAGGCAAAACCGTCACTCTAAAGACCGTGGGCCTGCTAGCTCTGATGGCGCAGTCGGGCGTTCCGGTTCCGGCCGACCGTGCCGAACTCCCGGTCTTCGATGCCGTGCTGGCCGACATTGGCGACTATCAGTCGATCGAACAAAATCTCTCCACCTTCTCGGCGCACGTCACCAACATCGATCTCATCTCGCGCACTGCGACCGCGCACTCGCTCGTGCTGCTCGATGAACTCGGCTCCGCCACCGATCCAGAAGAAGGCGCCGCTCTCGCCGTAGCCATTGCCGGACACTTCGGCCAAATCGGCTGCATGTCCGTGATCTCCACTCATCACACTTCGCTGAAGGTCTACGGAGCAAATACCCCGGGTGTCCTCAACGCCTCCGTCGGCTTCAACGAGAAGACTCTGCAACCCACGTACGAACTGAAAGTCGGCGTCCCCGGAGCCTCGGCGGGCATCAACATTGCGCGGCGTCTCGGACTGAATCCAGCCATCATCGAAGGCGCGAGAGCGCGACTGGGAACGCAGGCCCGCGATGTAGGACAATTCCTCGATAAGCTTCACGCCGAGTTGCGCGAGGCCGAAGCCGAACGTCTGCGCCTGAAATCGCGTGAACAGGAACTGGAGCGTCAGAAAGCCAGCCTCGCCGCCGAGGGACGCAAAGAGCAGCAGGTCAAAGTCCGCGAAATGGAGAAGAAGCTGGAAAGCCTGCTGCGCGATTTCGAATATCACGCCCGCGAAGCCGTGAATGCCGTTCAGGATCGCGCCGCCGCCCAGAAGCTCTCCAAAGACGCCGAGCGCCGTATGGCCAAGCTCCGCCGCGAATTCCGCGAGCAGTTCGACTCCACGGTCGTGGCGCACTCCACCGGTGCTGATCAAGGCGACCCGCACGCGCAGCCGCAGGTGGTCAAGCACGTTGCGCAAGGCGACACGGTCAAGCTCAAGTCCACAGGCCGTCCTGCCCGGGTCGTCCGCAAGGTCGACGACAATCATTTCGAAGTAGAGATGGGCGTAATGAAGATGAAGATCGCCCGCGACGACATCGCCGAAGTCCTGGCCAGCGCCCAGGCCCGCGCGGGAGAAACCCCAGTCACGGCGGCCCGAGCGCGCGGCATCTCAGTATCGCTGCAAAACGAAGACGCAGCCGCTCCCACCGAGATCAACGTCATCGGCCAAACCGTCGACCAGGCCAGCCGAGAAGTAGAAAAGTTCGTGGACCGCGCCTTCCTCGCCGGACTGCCCCGCGTCCGCGTAGTCCACGGCAGCGGCATGGGCATCCTCCGCAAAGCCCTGCGCCAACTACTGCAGCAGCATCCCCACGTCTCGTCAGTGATCGAAGCTCCCCAAAACGAAGGCGGCGGTGGAGCGACAGTGGTCGAACTGAACGTGTAGGCGTTCGAAGATCGCCCTCAACCCTGCGGAACTTTTCCGTCCCCGGTGCGTCCCTTGGTTGAAGGCTAGTTCCCCACGAACCAAAAATGAAAATCTTCGCCTGCCTATTCACCCTGCTTTTCACGGCGCCCGTACTCGCCTACGGGCCCGATCAGGCCTCGGATCGAGTCTGGCTGACGAATGTCGTGATCATCGCCGCCGAGAATCTCGGCCACATCGAGAAGGGCAGCGTCCTCATCGAGAACGAGCGCATTGCGAGGGTCGAGCGAAATCAGAATGCGAAACCACCCGCCGGAGCCGTGGTCGTCGATGGCAAGGGACAGTAGCTGATTCCCGGCCTGATCGATTCGCACGTCCACCTCGCGAGTGTGCCCGGGATCCCGATCTAAACCGAGCCCGACAGGCAGCGGAAACTCTGTCGAAGTACGGCGGCGACAAAGCCGAGGCGGCCATGTGGGAACGTATGCGCCGCTTTCACCAGCAGTGGGCAAATCGAGAAGACGACCTCACAAACCGTCGAGAGATGTCGCCCGATGCGACCGAAGCAATGGGCTTTTAATACGGCTTAGTGGAGTCGCTCGCTAGCGCGCAAGGCTGGTTGCTGAGCAATGAGCAAGTCCTTGAACTTGAGCATCTAACGCTCGGATCAGAGCGCGACAATGTGAAGCAACGACACTGGGCCTCGCCGGTGGATCTGAGCCTTGACCTCCTCTTCGATGGTCAACTGCGTGCGGACATCAACCATCAATATTTCCCCAAAGATCTGCCCTCGCTCCAGGCAAAACTGGGACAGTATCCCAGTGGCACGAAGTTCGAGTTGACGATTCTCGGCCAGGAGGACCGCCTAAGACCGGTAGTGCGGGGAATCAACGAGTCAGCGATCGAATATGGCTTGACGATCGAAGTCGCGCACTAGCAACGCGCAAGGGGTCGAAGCCCGTGCTCACGCGGACGGACCTCTGGGACGAATAACGGCCCGGCCCGACAATCTAAGGGATTAAGAGATGAGATAAATGATCACGCTTCCGGAGGCGTGCCTCGCTATCATATTGAAAAATAATGAATAGAGTAATCGTCCATTAATAATACTATTATCTGATATAATGTCTGATCTTAGGAGGATATCGACATGGCGTCCACCGCCCGGCTCACCCGGCAAAAGATCTCAACCACGATCTCGCCACAGACTCTCGCTTACCTCGACGACCTAATTGCCAAAGGCGAGGCCCGCACGCTTGCCGAGGCGCTCGATTTGGCGATCGAGCGGTTGCTGACTTTTGAGAATCGCGAACGGCTTGCCGCCGATACCACCTCCTATTTCGCCGACATGACCGACGCTGAGGCAGCCGAAGAGCAACGGCTTGAAGCCGCACTCTCGCAAACGTCTTCAGGGATCGACTTTGATCAGTAGTCCCCTACCTCGCCGTGGAGAAATCTGGACAGCCAATTTAGGGAATCCTCCCATTCGACACTGGGTTCTCATGGTTTCCCTGGATCAAAGAAATCTCAGCGAACGAACTGAGTCCGTATTGATTGTTCCTCTCAGCAGCAGCGGACCCGAAGGAGCAACTGTTCTTCTGCTTCCTCCAGGAGAAACGGGTCTGCCCGGACCGTCCTTCGTCAAAGGCCATTTCATGCAAGTGCTCGCCAAGCGTGCGTTGCTCTCACAGGAACGGCGCGTACTTTCCGCAACGCGAATGCGGGAGGTAGCCCTGGCCATCCGACGCAGCTTTGATCCGGATGCTCCTTGGCCGGGTAGGTAGAGGAGGCCGCACAACCGTACATGGCGGAGACTTTCACATGCTCGACCTGCGGCAAGGTGCATGAAGGATTGTCGTTGAGTTTTGCGGCAGATTGTCCCGACATGTATGCCAATATGAGCCGCGACGAGCGAGACGCCCGGTGCGTGCGCGGCTATGATCAATACATCATCGACCACCAGTGGTTCTTTGTCAGAGGATGCTTGGAGATTCCCATCACCGGATCGAGAGATCCGTTCCTGTGGGGGCTCTGGGTTTCAGTTCGCGAAGAGGTCTTCGACGAGATAGAGGATGTTGGGACCTGGAGGGAAGGGAGAAGTCTCACGGCCCCTTCAAGGGCAGGCTTGCCAATTCACTGGCTGAGTATCCTGAGACCTTGAATATCAAGACCAAAATCATTCTTCAGCCGGTGGGCACGCGGCCGCTTTTGCTGATCGAGGAGACGGATCATCCACCAGCAGCTGAGCAGTCTTCAGGCATCACTAGGGTCCGTGCCTTAGAACTGGCCTCGCTGGCTTTGCACGGACAACCCGCTGGCCCACCAACCGGGTAGTCCAGAAAATGAGGGTTAACTTTTCCGTAACGATTAACCGCTAATTCCTGTTTCCCACAGCTTCTCCACAACAATTCGAGTCCGATATAGTTCCATCAGGCGCTTTCTAGCCGACAATTTCTTCGGAGAACTCTGTCCTCAAAATGGCGAACCCCGGCGATTTCGCATACACGGTCAAGCAGCAGGCGGATATCGTCCGGATCATCGGCGATTACGTCAAGCTGAAGAAAACTGGAGGCCAGAATTTTTCGGGGCTGTGTCCGTTTCACAAAGAGAAAACGGGGTCGTTCTCCGTGCACGCCACGAACCAGTATTACTACTGCTTTGGCTGCCATGAGTCCGGAGACGTTTTCAAGTTTCTGCAGAAGATCGAAAACATCAGCTTCCCCGAGTCCGTCCGGTTGGTGGCGCAAAAGCTCGGCATCCCGCTGCCCAAGGCAGCTTATGCGACTGAGGGCGAGGCGAAAGATGCCCGCCTGCGCGGGCAGTTGCTCGACGTCCACGAGCGTGCCGTAGCGTTTTTTCAGGAATGCCTGCGCCGACCCGAAGGCGCCCGCGCGCGGGAATATCTGCTAGGCCGCGGTCTTGATCAGGCAATGATCGCCCGCTTCAGCATCGGCTACGCCCCCGACTCCGGATTCCTGCTCCGTGATCGCCTAAAACAAGAGTTCAGTGAAGAGGTTCTAAGAGAGAGCGGTCTATTCTCGTGGAAAGAAGCTGAGAGCTCTGAGCCGCGGGCTGCGAGTAACCAAAACGAGGATGGCTCAGAGCTCGAAGCTCACGGCTCAAAGCTCGCCGCCATGTATTCCAAATTCCGCAACCGTGTAATGTTCCCCATCGCCAGCGAAGCCGGAAAAGTAATCGCCTTCACTGGCCGCACGTTAGCCACAGACGAAAAAGCTGGACCGAAATATCTCAACTCGCCCGAGACGCCGATCTATTCCAAGGGCAAGGTCCTGTTCAATCTGGACCTCGCCAAAGAGTGGGTGAAGAAATTCGACTACGCCATCCTCGTCGAAGGCCAAATGGATTGCATCTCCGTCTACGCTGCCGGATTCCAGAACGTAATCGCCAGCTCCGGAACAGCCTTCACTGAGCTGCAAGCCAAGCTGCTAGGCCGTTTCAGCAAGAACGTAGTGGTGAACTTCGATCCCGACACGGCGGGTGCCAAAGCGACCGAGCGGACGCTGGGGTTGCTGGTGGAAGAAGAATTCACCATCAAGGTTCTAACCCTCGAGCAGGGATTCGATCCCGACCTCTACATTCGCCGCAAAGGCAAAGATGCGTACCAGGAAGCCCTGCGGCATTCCCAAAAGTATTTCGACTACCTGATCGAGCGCGCCCGCACGCAATTCCCCGTGCGGAGTGCCGAGGGCAAAGTCAAAGCGTTGAACTATCTGCTGCCGCACATCCAGCGAATTCCAAGCCGCATCGTCCGCGATGAACTAGCGCATGAGATCGCGCAAAAGCTGGGAATCGACTCCGCCGTCTTGCGCCAGGAACTGAGACACGCCGCCGCCACTCGCGCCACTTCCGCCGTTAAAGCTCCAGTGGAAGCGCAGGTTACCGACGCTGAAAAGATTCTGATTCGTGCGCTGGCATCAGCCCGCCAAATGCAATCGAACGAAGAGCATCTCTCCGCCCGCGACGGCGCCGAAGAAGAGTTCGACCCCGCCCGGCAGGCCCAGTTCGTGCTGCAAAACGAAGGCCTGCACCGCGGCCTGGCGACCGAATCGCTGGCCGAGGCTCTACTCAACGCCGGGCCCGAAGTTGCCGATGTTCTGGAAGTGCCCGCAACGGAGAGCGATCGCCGCACGCTGGCCTCAATCCTGTTGAAGGAGGATGAAGAACTCACAGCCGAAGTCCTGGAAGCCGCCGTCCGCGCTTTGCGACGCATTCACTTGAAGCGGAGGCAAGAAGAAGTGCAGCAAGAACTAAAGAGGCCCGGCCTCTCCGCCGACAAAGATCGCCTCCGAGAACTGCTCGGAGAGCTGGAGAGAATTAGCCGCGCGTTGCGCGACCCGAGCCTAGCCGAAGACGGCCTCCGAAACCGGTCCAACGGAAAGAAGAAAAGCGCTTGAAACAAAACGGCTTGCGCAACCATCTAACGATCTAGGAGAATTACACAATACCGGCGGGCTGCAGGGCAGAGCTGTAAGGCGGGCAACCGATAGACGCACCAGCACTTTTGTGCTAAACTCTATAAGTTTGTGCGAGATGCAAGACCCCGCAATACCCAGATACCCACCTCTAAGGAACTTTACCACACGCTCCTGTGGAGCGGAAATAAGTAGTTTAAGGAAACCTCTTGGCTCTTGACGACAAGTTCGACGATATAAAAAAGCTGATCGATACAGGGAAGGAGAAGGGATATCTGACCTATGACCAGGTCAACGATCTTATCCCGCACGATGTGCACTCTCCCGAAGACCTCGACGATCTGCTGACAACTATCGGTACGCAGGGAATCGACGTGCTGGAAGGGCCGAAGTTGCCTTCCGCCGCGCTCGACAAAAAATTCGACGAATCCGAGGAAGGCGAGGATGTAGAACTCGACCTAACCCCCGGAGCTCTTGAAAAAACCAACGACCCCGTCCGCATGTATCTGCGCGAGATGGGAACTGTGCCGCTGCTTACGCGCGAAGGCGAAGTAGAAATCGCCAAGCGCATCGAGCGCGGTCAAATCCGCGTGCTCAAGGCACTTTCGCGATCGCCGATCGTGATCCGCGAACTGCTGGCCATGGGCGAAGATCTCAAGAAAGGCGTTCGCTCGATCAAGGAAGTCGTGACCTTCGACGAAGAAGAGATCACGGACGAGATCCTGCAGAATCGCCTGAATGAGTTCACCGGCAAAATCGACGACATGGCCAAGCTGTACAAGAAGGCCGCGTTGCTCGAGGAAAAGTATCACGAAGTTTCGAAGACGAAAAAGCCGAAGGATCATCGGCGGGCGCGGCGCAAGCTGGCTCGCGGCGTCGTTGCCGTTTCGAAGGCCGTGCGCAAGTTGGGCTTTACCAACAACGAGCGCAAGCGGCTCATCGAACGCCTGAACAAGACGGTCGACGGGATGCGTTCCCTCGACCGGCAGACGCAGAACCTCGAGCGCAAGGCCGACGCCACCCGCAGCGAAGAGCAGAAGAAAGAGTATCGCCGGCAGGCGCGCGCGATTCGTGGCGAAGTCGAAAAGCTGGAACTCGAAACCGGCGTGTCGTTTCAGGAGCTCAAGCGCACACAGCGCGAGATCATCCAGGGCGACATGGACGCGGAGCAGGCCAAGAGAGAGCTGATCGAGGCCAACCTTCGCCTGGTAGTTTCGATTGCCAAGAAATACACCAACCGCGGGCTGCAGTTCCTCGACCTGATTCAGGAAGGCAACATCGGACTGATGAAGGCCGTCGACAAATTCGAATATCGCCGAGGCTATAAGTTCTCGACGTATGCCACGTGGTGGATCCGGCAGGCCATTACCCGCGCGATTGCCGACCAGGCGCGTACGATCCGCATCCCGGTGCACATGATCGAAACGATCAACAAGCTGATTCGAACTTCCCGTCAGCTGGTGCAGGAACTGGGACGCGAACCGACGTCGGAAGAAATCGCCAAGCGCATGGACATTCCAGTCGCAAAAGTGCGCAAGGTGCTGAAGATCGCGCAGGAGCCGATCTCCCTCGAAACGCCGATTGGCGAAGAGGAAGATTCGCATCTGGGCGACTTCATTGAGGATCGCGGCGTGGTTTCTCCGGCCGAGGCCGTGATCAACGTGAACCTGAAGGACCAGACGGGACAGGTCCTGCGCACGCTGACCCCTCGCGAGGAGAAAGTCATCAAGATGCGGTTTGGTCTCGAAGACGGCAGCGAGCACACTTTGGAAGAAGTCGGGCAGTCGTTCGCGGTCACTCGTGAACGTATTCGCCAGATCGAGGCCAAAGCTCTGCG
Organism: Candidatus Sulfotelmatobacter sp.; assembly: GCA_035695545.1. Taxonomy (GTDB): domain Bacteria; phylum Acidobacteriota; class Terriglobia; order Terriglobales; family Acidobacteriaceae; genus Sulfotelmatobacter. Next base: position 41,614 of record DASRRV010000307.1, read on the forward strand.
GAAACTGCGGCATCCGTCTAGGTCGAGGAAGCTTCGGGCATTCATGGACGGAGTAAGGGATTAGAGATCCTTCGCTTCGCTCACGCCCGCAAGACGGCTCAAGTTGCGGGCGTTTATGGATGGGGTGCGGGACTAGAACCTTTCGCCACGGATTTACACGGATCTGCACGGATTCTTAAGGCACGGCTTCCGCCGTGCCTTTTTTGTTAGCTTATCCAGCGGATGTTGGCTCGGGGATGTAGGAGCCGAAGCCGCCGGCACTGCTCCGGCGGAGACCGAGTTGAGCGAGAACGCGGTACCAGAGGGATTTGTATCTGGAGGGGCGCTGGACCTTGATTTCGGTTGGGGGCGCATGGTTGTCCAAACGCTTGGCCAGGATCGTGACTCCTCCTTGTTGCCAGCGAAGAAGCGTATGTGCCAAATCGTCTTGCGGCTCGAGCCGATCTTTCTGCACGAGAAGCGCTTTTCGCGACTGGGAAGTGTCTTGCTCATAATCACCACTGCCCTCTACGTGTCGGCACGAGCCTACGTTGAACACGAAATCCATCGAGCGACGTCAATGCTCGCTGATGCATCCCAGGTGCAGGTCGGCGCCACCGAAGCTACAGTCCTTCCGTTGGTCGGACGGTACGGAGGATACAAATGGAAGACAGAACCGTTATCGCCCAGAGAAGATTGGTCTGACCGAGATGAGTACGACTATCAGAAGAACCTTCTGAGTGACTATAGGTTTAGCCTAGAAGTGAGTCCCTTTGGCCTTCTGACCACGAATGGGCACTTCGGTCAAAGGGGCCGAGTCACTCAATCGATTCGGGCCACGATTAACACTCTTCCTGCCCGTTTGCGAGCCGTATTTGGACTCCGTGACTGGGGTACAGCAGTTGATTTGTCGATCCGAGGCGGTCGCGTTCAGTCGGTTTCGGGAATGGTACTGGTTGAAGGCCGCTCCAGATGGCTCGGCCACGAATGGGAATTTGCGAGTGCAATGCCCGAACACGGAATACAAGCGAACGTGTTTTTCGTCGAGTCAGGAATCTTGGAGATGGAAAACAATGGTGGAGCGATTATTCAGGACATCTTTACACCGAAAGCATCGGAAGAAGAAGTTCAGACGTCGCGCAAGTTCAACACCGCGTGTTTGACCAGCATCAGGGGCTGTGACGGGTTCTGTGACTTCACCCCGCGTACCCTCGAATATCTGAAGCAACACCCAGATGCGGCTGGGAACATCATTCCACCGAAGTGTCCTTGATCCCGGCAAGCATTCCAACGGGCGAAATGAAATGTGAGCACTCCTTGGCCCGACTCGCCACTCCTAAAGACAATCCCTATTCCTCCATCTGCCGCCCCGCCGCGAAATGCTATCCTGACCTCGACTCCCGATGAAGTCTATTTACGAAGATCTTCCGCCGGTGGAAATCGGCGGACGCCGGGTTGTAGGCCGCGTGCTCTTCGGCCTGCTCGTACTCGTAGCCGTGCTCGTGGGAGCGACGGCTGGAATGCTGCTCGTGTACACCACCGACCTGCCGCAGGTCGATGCCCTCGAGAACTACCGTCCCAGTTCGATCACCGAACTCTACGACGATCACGGCCGCGTGATTGGATCGTTCGCGCTACAGCGTCGCGTGGTCGCCTCCTATGACGATTTTCCGCCGGTCTTGCGCGACGCGCTCGTCTCCATTGAGGACAAAGATTTCTACCGCCACTCCGGAATCAATTTCTTCCGCATTGTGGGCGCCGCTTATCGCGACATCGAATCCGGAGGCAAGGTGCAGGGCGCATCGACCCTGACCATGCAACTCGCGCGCAATCTTTTTCTGTCGCCCGACCGCCGCTGGCAGCGCAAGGTGCAGGAGACGATGCTCGCCATCCAGATCGAGCGCCGGTTCACCAAGCCGCAGATTTTTACCCTCTACGCCAACCAGATTTTTCTGGGCTCTGGCGTCTACGGATTCGAATCGGCGTCGGAGTATTACTTCAGCAAGCCCGCCAAGAAGCTGACACTGGAAGAAGCGGCGCTGCTCGCGGGCCTGCCCAAAGGACCGAGCGTTTATTCGCCGATTAACCATCCCGACCGCGCGCAGAAGCGCCGCAATCTCGTGATCAACGCCATGCTTGAAGACGGCAGGATCACCGCCGCCCAGGCCGCTGACGCCCGTTCCGCTCCGCTGGTGCTGCACTTGGCGCACGATCCTAACTCGCTCGCTCCTTATTTCGTCGAAGAGATCCGGCGCTACCTTGAAGGCAAGTACGGCGCCGATCAGGTGCATGAAGGCGGGCTGAAGGTCTACACCTCGCTCGACGTCGATTTGCAGAAAGCCGCGAACCAGGCCGTGCTCGATGGCTTGGCGGCCTACGAGCGGCGCCACGGATGGAAGGGCCACCTCGAAAACGTCGTGGCCGGGGGTGCGGTCCTCGAAAAGTACTCTCACCCTGACTGGGACGATGAACCCGAAGTCGGCGGATACGTTCATGCGCTCGTGACTTCTTCAGGCACCGGAATTGCCACGCTGAAGTTTGGCCGCTATACCACCGCCCTCGGACAGCCTGACGCCGCCTGGACCCGGCAGAAACTCGCTGACATTCTAAAGACCGGCGACATCTGCTACGTCAAGATCCTGTCACTAGGCGCGAACGGCGCGGCTCGTGTAAGCCTGGAGCAGGATTCCGGCGCACAAGGAGCGTTGCTCGCCCTCGACAACGCGACCGGCGGCATCAAAGCGATGGTCGGCGGTCGCGACTTCAACGAATCGAAATTCGACCGCGCCACGCAAGCCATGCGCCAGGTCGGTTCGTCGTTCAAGCCATACGTGTACACCACCGTCATCGACGGAGGCGCCAGCCCTGACGACACGATCCTCGATGAGCCGGTCAGTTTCGAGACTTCCTCCGGGCTCTACTCGCCGCATAACTACGACGAGAAGTTTGAAGGGATCATCACGCTGCGGCGCGCGTTGGCGCAGTCGCGCAACATTCCCGCGCTGAAGCTCGCGAACAAAGTCGGCATCAAGAGCGTCATCGACTATGCCGCGCGCTTCGGCATCACCGCCAAGCTACCGCCGTATCTGCCGGTCGCGTTAGGATCGGCGGAAATTGCTCTGATCGAACAGACTTCCGCCTACAGCGTTTTTCCGAACGACGGCGTTCGCATCGCGCCGCGCTACATCACCCGCGTCACCGACTACGAAGGGCGCGTCCTCGAAGAAGACTTCCCCGACGTGAGGGACGTGATCAGCCAGCGCACCGCGCGCATCATGACGTCGATGCTGCGCGAGGTAGTGCTGCACGGCACGGCGATCGCCGCCGCGAAAATGCCATTCCCGGTTGCGGGAAAGACGGGCACAACCAACGACTTTACCGATGCCTGGTTCGTAGGATTCTCCCCTACAATGACCTGCGGAACCTGGATTGGATACGACGAGAAAAAATCGCTAGGTGCGAAAGAGACGGGAGCCCACGCCGCCCTGCCAATCTGGATGAATTTCATGACGGCCGCGATGGCGGGAAAAGACGCCGGAGATTTTCAACCTCCGCCGATCGCTCCGCGCACAGTAGCGCAGAAAGTAGACACGCCCGATGCAGCCCCGGCCGCAGAAGAAGCCCACTAGAATGTAGCGCCGCATCTTGCCGCCTGTCCTGAGGTCGTCTCGCCCTCGTCGCCGGTAGCGATATTCTGCGTGAGGCTATCATAGGGACGCTTTGCTCCTGCACGGCGGGCGATGACGCCCGCCGGACAGCCGCCGGGACGGCGGCGCTACGTAGCAGGTACGCTGATAATCGTCGCTGGGAAAAATTGGGATGCGGGGAATATGGATGAGGGAATCATGAACCAACGCGTTCTCGTCTGCGCACTGATCGTTTTGTCGTCTCTCGCCGTTCACACCGCCGCGCAAACGTCAAAGACGAATGCAGCCGACGGCAAAGCCGCCGTCGAACAGGTCCTGCACACCCAGCAAGACGCCTGGAACCGTCACGACCTCGACGCATTCATGGCCGGCTACTGGAATTCTCCGGAGCTGACGTTCTTCTCCGGCGCCAAGGAGACCAGCGGCTGGCAAGCCACGCTCGACCGCTACCGCGCCACCTACGCAAGCCCCGGACACGAAATGGGCAAGCTAGAATTTTCCGCTCTGCGCATCGTGATGCTTGGGCCCGACGCCGCATTCGTCCGCGGAGCATGGCATCTGACCATGCCGGATGGAAAGACTCCCCACGGCCTGTTCACACTAACGTTTCGCAAATTTCCCGACGGATGGAAGATCATCCACGACCACACGTCAGCCGCTGACTGAAGCCTATGCTGGGCGAAACGTTGAGTGAAGTGTTGAGCCAAGTGTTGAGCGAATCTCTCGGGTCGAACCGCCTCTGCCTGCGCCCTTGGTTTTCTTCGCGACCTTCGCGGCATTTCGTAGCGAACTTTGCGGTTTAAGGCTTTTGCAACACACCATCCCGAGAACCCCTCACTTCTTCACCCGTACCTGCACACGCGTCCCATCCGGCAATGTCCCGTTCGACAACTCCACGCGACCGCCGCGCACCACGCCCTCGAACTCCTGCTGCGATTGGGCGGCGGGCTGCACCGGCGCGGCCGCGCGCGCCACGCTCCGCCCCATGCCCTTATCCATCGCGTCGTTCGCCAGCCGGTCCGCTTCCTGGTTGTGCTCGCGCAGCGCATGTCCAATCGAAAACCACTCCAGTTGCGCAATCAACTCCTTGGCGCGCCCATGCAGATCCTGCAGCGTTGCGTTCTTGACCTTGTAGATTCCCTTGATCTGCCGCACCAGCAATTCCGAGTCGCTAATCAGCTTTAGCGCCTTAGGGCCGTTCTTGATCGCATACTCGAGCGCCGCAATCAGCCCCTGATATTCCGCGAAGTTGTTGGTCTGGTGGCCGAGATATTCGCTGAGCGACGCCACTTTGCGCCCAGACTCATCCTGCAGAACAACGCCGTATCCGGCCGGCCCAGGGTTCCCCCGCGCGCCACCGTCGCTGTGGGCAATCAAATAATGCTCGGGAGGGTTCTCACGTGCCTCAAAAAGATGCTTGCTTCCGCTGCCGCGGGATGAAGACGAAAAAGAAGACATGCCCCAGAGTTTACAACGGCCTTCTAGCGTCCCGCAGCCAGCCGGGTCGCCAGGCGCGGAGGCAGCTTTGCCGCGAAGATGCGATCCTGCGCAGCCTTCAGGTTGTAGGGCGTCCGGTGGAAGTGGACGATCTGCGCGTCCGTGTCAAAGAGACCGTAAGCCGCGCGCCAGTCTCCATCGCGCGGCTGGCCCACCGAGCCAGGATTGATCAGGTATCGCGTAGACGGCTTCAATTGCAGCGGCACCGACTCAGCCTGTCCTACGGTCTTGTATTCAGGACGAAAACCGTCGGCCGACGAACCGTTCGCAAAAAATCCGCCCTGCAGGTGAGTGTGTCCAAAGAAAGTCAGGGGAGATGTAAGGGTTATCAGAGGGGCTAGGGCATCGCCGAGCGACACGACGTACTCGTCCTCGTCATTGGGAGACCCGTGCACCAGTTGTACTTCCGGAAAATCCGGCAAGGTAATCGGCCCGTGCGGCAGAGAGCGCAGCCAGTCAAGGTTCGCGGGCATCAGCTCGTTACGCGTCCAGAGCGCGGCAGCCGCGGCCATGGGGTTGAAGTCATCAAGGTCCATCAGTCCCGTGGCAGCCTTGTCGTGGTTGCCCCGAACGAAGACCTTCCCCAGGTTGCGGGAACGCTCGGTCACCTCGTTCGGGCTCGCTCCATAGCCGACAATGTCGCCCAGATTGACGACGATATCAAACGATGGAGCATTGGCCAGGCAGGCATCGAGGGCTTCGACGTTCGCGTGGATGTCGCTTAGAAGCAGTATGCGCACGAATCACCGGACAAACTGCCGATTATAGACTGCTCCGGACCTTTCGCGTGCTGAGGATACCTGACGGCGGTATAGAATCCGGTCGATGAGATGGCAATTCAAAGGGAAAGCGCCGCTTCCAATCAAGATGGTCTTTGCCTTACTCGGCCTCAATTTTCTGGGCCAGATCGCAACCTCCTACGCCATTCCGCGGTTGTCGCCCATCACAGCGGATGCTGCTCATCCCTATTTTGTTCGATACAAAGGCGGCGCCGGATATTTCGTTCAGCCCTGGCTCGGAATGTATTCCGAGTACGGGTTCTGGCTGCATTTCGTTTTGCTGGCGCTCTTCTTCTTCCTGACGTTCTGGGTCTATCGTGGTCAGATCGAGGCATGTATTACTAAGGATTAATCACCGGGCAGCGGGCCCAGTGGCCCGCCGTGACCTCAACTAGCGGAGGCAATGAACGAGCGCACTCGGTCACACGCAACTCGCAGCGCGGCTCGAAGGTGCAACCGGGAGGCATTGCTTGCGGCGCGGGAACGGTCCCGTCAATCGTCAGCAGCGGGCGAGCGCGATCGGTCTTTAGATCGGGGACAGCTTGCAAGAGGCCGCGTGTGTACGGATGGGCCGCCGATCGAAAGATGTCATGCTTCGCGCCGAGTTCGACGAGGTTGCCGGCATACATCACGGCGACGCGGTCGGCGACCTGCGAGACCACGGCCAGGTCGTGCGATATGAAAAGCATCGCCAGTCCGAACTTCGCACGGAGTTGGGCGAGCAGTTCCAGAATCTGCGCCTGGATGGTCACATCGAGCGCGGTCGTAGGTTCGTCGGCGATCAGCAATTGCGGCCGGTTGGCGATCGCCATGGCAATCATGACCCGCTGGCGCATACCGCCGGAAAGTTGATGAGGATAGTCGCGCGCGCGTCGCTCTGCCTCAGGAATGGCGACGTCGTTCATCGCCTCGACTGCCCGCTGCCACGCCTCGCGTTTTGACATCGAGTTGTGCGCCAGCACCGCCTCGGCGATCTGCTCTCCCACGCGCATCACCGGATTCAGCGCCGTCATCGGCTCCTGAAAAATCATCGCGATGCGCGAGCCTCGCCACTGCCGCATGGCATCGTCCGCAAGATTCGGCAAGTTGCGCGGCGTAACGCCGTTTTCCGAGAAGACAATTTCCCCAGACACTCGAGCTTGCGGCGGCAGCAGCCGCATGATCGCCAGAGACGTGATCGATTTGCCAGAACCCGATTCGCCGACCAACCCGAGAACTTCGCCCGGAGCAATCGAAAAGCTGAGATCTCGCACCACCGGAACAGAATTTGAAGAAACAGCCACCCCCGGCCGTCCTGCCGCCCGCAGAGCGGCCTTTGCAGGGAATTCGATAGTCAGGCGGCGAACGTCGAGCAGCGAAGGCACGCGCCTATGTTAGCAGTGCCGCCCACTCTTGAAACACCGCTCGACGCAGCAGATGCCGTGACCCGTTCCCCAATTCGCAAGACGAAGATTCTCGACCCCGCACTAGGGTATAAAAGTGAACGCTGCTGTATTACCCGGGAGCACAAACGCAATGATCAAACTTGTGATTCTCAAATTTGCATTCTCCGCCTGCCTAGCCGTGCTGACCGCCACCATCCTCTTTCCGAGTTGTGTCTTCGCCGAGCCACAGCATGACCGCGCATTCTGGCAGGCCATCGCAAAATCCCGATACGCCGTTCCTGAGCACGAATCCGCCGATGCCCTCGCCCACGAAGTGAGCGCGCTGCTGGCTTCGCCCGATCCTGAACTGCGCGACGAGCTCGCCTACTCGATTCTCGCCACCTGGATTTACCGGCCCAACACTCTCTCAACACCAATGCTGATCTCGCTCACCGACGAATGGCGTGCCAATCTGAAGGTCGGAATCGGCGAAGCTGGCACGAATTCGGTCCTGAGGCGCTCGTTCTCCGCGCTCTGCCTATCCGAAATGGCGAAGCGCGAAGCTAAATCCCCGTTTATGGGAGCGGATCGATACCACAGCTTGGTCGCCGAAGCGGTTTCCTATCTCCAGGCCGAGCGCGACCTTCGCGGATACGACGCCGCCCTCCACTGGATCCACGCGACGGCCCACACCTCTGACCTGCTGGGCGCTCTCGCCGATAGCTCGCTCCTGACCAAAGAGGAAGCCGCGGGAATTATGCGTGCGATTGCCGCACGCCTTACAACCGCCACGCAGGTCTACACCCAGGGCGAGCAAGATCGCCTCGCAACCGCGGTCGTATCGGTCATTCGTCGGAAAGATTTCGATGCCTCCGGCTTTGAGACGTGGCTCAATCAGATCCAGAATGATGATCGCGACGTCTGGGCCGCAACCACCGTCGAATCCCTCGCGCGTTATCAGAACCACGACTACACGCTCCAGGCCCTGGTGGTACGGCTCTCGCTCGAAGCCGAATCTGCACAGCTGACACAATATCGGCAGGAAGTGCTGGCCGTGCTTCGTAAACGATTTTCTTAGCCACACGCTCCTTGCATCCTCAGCGCGCTAACGTACGGTGTCCAGCACAACCCGCGGAGCCTGCTCGATCCCTCCCCTCGGCCGTGAAAGTATTTCAGCTTGGCCGCCACCAGCAGCATCGATGCATAGTACGAAGCCACTCCCAGCAGAACAAGACCAACCCGCCACATCCAATGCGGATGCAGACCGCGAATCACCGCCGCCCAGTCCCCAAAATTGGCCACGCCCGAAAACAAAAAGTAACCCGTGCCGGTAAACAGATTCCCCGCCATCGCCAGCACAAGAAAATAGAAAGTGGCAGGCTTGTACCGCTGGGGCTTGAGCAGGAGAAGCCACAAAATCCCCGCGCACAAAAGATTCACGAGTGTGCCATTCGCTGCGATCCATCGTGTATCGATGTCGCTCTGCAGAGCCACCGTGCTCATCGTCACGCGCTGAGCCCCGCTCAGCCACGCCGTCACCCCGTGACCCAGCCCCTCGTGCAACACATCCTGCAGAATGCAGGCCAGCGCCGACAGCGCAATCACGGTGAGCCTGTCTTCTTTAGGGGAATCCGCACCCGCGGGCATGTCGATTCTTATAGCACGGCCGCGTTTCCTGACAATTCGTGATTTTTCGTAGAAGGTTGCAGGCCGTGCGAGCCGCCGCTGCTGCCAAGGATAAGACTGGACAGGGGCTCAGCGAGGCGATACTTTTTCTCTATGTCACGACGGTCTGCTGAAGTGGAAGGGCGTGTGAGGGAGTTGGAAAGGCAATCCTGGCTTCAGTCCAAAGCTGCAGGCAAGAGCCGATTCATTTGGCGGCAAGTGCTCAGTAGCCTGATCTTCTGGTTGATCCTGATGCCAGCATTGGATTTGTTGGCATTCAAGTCGAACCCATTCTCCTTATCGATGATCCTCATCGACCTCGCCATGCTTCTTGTGTTCTTGCTTGAAGGATACTTGCGGGGAGGGTGGAAATGGGACGACCTGGAAAAGAAGTTTCCCGCGTAAGCCCCGACGCCTCTGAACGAAGCTGATGCTCGGTCACGCTATAAACGTTTTGACGAGCTAGCGGCCGCTTCCATAGCATCGCATAGCTTTTTCATGCCAGCGGGGATTCCGGCCTCCAAGCCACGGCATATGCTGTTGGAATACATCGGCGCTTGCTCGCCAGAGAGGGTCGCGCGTTGAGTGATGCGAGTTCGTCCGTTGGAGTCCAAACAAATACTCCCGAGGCGCCGGGGGCGGGAAACTCGAAGATGGCTCTGCCGGGCTGGACTTCCGCAATCCGCCATTCGATGCGGCCTGAACTTTTGCTATTCGTCACTCCCCGCACGCCGGCAGCGAAAGGCCCCTTGAGTTCGACGGAGTTAACGTCGGCATCGAGCGCCCAGTTCTTGACGTCTGTCCAAAAGGCCCAAGCGAAGTCGATTGCGACGGAACAGTCAATAGTGTGTTTGAAGGCCCAGGCTTCAGCCATTAGCGAATCCTCCTCCCGACCGGGGAATAGCACTCCGGGGATAAAGCAAATCGCGCGCCAGTTGGCGCGCGATTTGATTATTCCAAATACTCCAATCTTTTCCTGAGCCGCTGGCTTCGCCTGCGCGGGACAGCCGAGGCGGCTTTCGCTACAGGGGCATGGCTAGCTGGCTCGGCTCTTCAGCACTTCCACGGCTTTGTTCAACTGATCGTCGACCGTGTTTTTTGGCTTCGTGTCCTGGTCCGGGGTTGAGGGAACTGAATCCTCATCATCCGGAGTGATGGCGTCGTCGATGTCCGCTACCAGCACGTTGGGGGTGATCGCGACGTCCTGAATAGCCTTGCCGCTGGGCGAATAATACTTCGCGACGGAGAGAATCAGCGCGCCACCGTCGGGCAGGTCGATAGTCTTCTGCACCGAGCCGTCGCCGAAAGTCTTGTCGCCGACAACGTCTCCGCGAGCGTTCTCCAAAATTGCGGCTGCCACGATCTCAGCTGCGCCTGCCGTGCCCTTGTTGACCAAAACTGCTACCGGCAACCCAGTAATGGCCTTGGCGGGATCGGCATTGAACGCTTCGCGCGGGAACTTCTGTCCCTGCAAGTAAGTGATGGTGCCGTGGTTCAGGAAGAGGTTCGCAACCGCGACGCCTTCGTTCTCGTCTCCCTCAGCGCAATTGCGGAGGTCGAGCAGAATCTTTTTCGATCCTGACTTTTCGAGCGACTTGATCTTTGAGGAAATCTCCTGAGCCTTGCCCTTGGTCAGGGCGTCGGCTTTCACGTAGCCAATGCCGTCTTCCATGGTCTTGTCGGAGATGGCGGGAATGTTAACTACGTCACGCGTGATGACAACCTTCTGCGGCTCGGCCTTGCGAGCCCGCACAACGGCGACGTTCAGGGTCGAGCCCGGTGTGCCAGCAAGCAGGCTGCGAATCTCGGGCAGCGACATTTCGCGCGTGCTCTTGCCTTCGATCGATTCGAAGATGTCGGTTGTTTCGATGCCGGCCTTTTCGGCGGGCGACCCGGGCAACACGGAAACTACATCGGCGTAGCCGAAGCGCTTCGAGACGACTGCGCCGATTCCGCCCTTGGATTCCGTCTTGTGCGTTTTGTACGCAGTGTAAGCGTCGGCGGTCATGTAGCTGGAGTTGGAATCGAGCGACTCGACCAGCCCGTGCAGCGCTCCATCCGTCACCCTGGGAATGTTCGGCTCTTCGACGTACTCACTGCGCACGCGCGAGAGCACTTCGCTGTAGACCTGCAGTTGACGGTAAGAGCCGTCGTTCGAGGAGGCATGAACGCCTCCGAGCGAACCTACAACGACGAACAGTAGTACGGCAAAAGAGGTGACGAGAATCGCTGCTTTAATTTTCATGGACATCAGTTTGGTCTTTTTCTGGAAGGGATTACTTCCTGAGAAGCTCTTGACATTATATCTCTAGTAGATGCGGGTTGCGTCCCCCCGGCTGCTCGATTTGAGCCTCTTCGGTAACGCCTGGCCTGCAGCAACTCATTCATCAGACGGATGAAGCGGCATTGTGTCATCGGATCCGGTTGGGCCCGACTTTGGGATGCCGGCGGCTTGGTTGGCGTCTTTAACAAAACAAAGGACTTACCTGTGATTCTGACTTCTGCTTTATGGCTTGAACGTCATGGTTTGAACGTCATGGTCAGCGTGGTCTGTACTGACGCTGGACGACCGTTCATCATGTAGGGCTTGAACTTCCACAGTTTCACGCCGTCGATGGCTGCGCGGGCGAAGGCCAGGGAGCCTTGAATGAATTTCGCATCCTGAACGGTACCGTCGCGGCCTACCAGGACCTGCAAGATCACGGTCCCCTGCTGGCCCTTGGCAGTTGCAGGATAGGCAACGGCTGGCTGCTCTGCGAGCAGGGCGCGTTCCGTGGCTTCAGGAACGACGACGGGTTCAATCGATGGAAGAGCCGCCTCAATTGGCTTGTTGCCGCTGGCCTCCGGCGTCATCGAAGCTATTTGCGACTTCAGGCTCGACGGGACATTCGATGGAGTGGAGCCCGTGCTCGGCGGCACGTTCTTCGGCTGCACCTGATGCGCCGGCGTCGAAGACAGTGGGACCGATAGCGAAGACGGGGCGACTACTGCTGGTGGACCAGAATGAGGCGGCTCGGCCGGCCTTGACACGGCTGGAGAAACTGCTGGCGCCGTCGTTGATGGAGCCGTGCCGGTCGCGGCTGGTCCGTTGGCAGGTGGCGCCGTGTCGGGGGCCATTTGGGGCGGCTGGTTTTCTGGGGTTTGCTTTTCTTGGGTCTGTTCCTGGATCTGGCCCCCTGAAGGCTGCGCCGGATCGATGGGAGTCGTGGTGGTTCCGTCGGTTGGTCCCGTAGTTTGATCCGGATTCGCTGCGCTGTTCGTCTTCTTCGCTGTCGGATCCACCATGGGGACTACGCGGATTTGCGAAGGATCGGTGGTGGCGTCGGGAATATTTTCCGCTACCGGGAGCTTGTACTCGTCGCCGGCGCGGCCAAAATTTTCGTGAGATTCAGGCGCCGGCGCGGTCGTGTTGGGCTGCGGATTGAGCCAGGCGTGCAGAACTACCTGACCACGCCGGATAAGGGCGCGTTCTGCCGGATGCCATGGCGCTTGCGGCGCGACCGCAATTGCGCAAGAGGCGAGGATTAATGCTGCGACGATCGGTTTTCCGAACCTGAAACTTGGCCGGAGCCGCGCTTCTTCCTCGGACTCGTCTTTTTCTCCCGAGATATAAGCGAAGAGCTTAGCTTCGGCCTTCTGCTCTTGTTCGTGGTGATGCGCCGTGGGCGCGGGCGGAGCGATTCTGGCCGCCGGACGATCTGGACTGGCCTCTGGCGCAGCTTCAGAGTGTGACGGCGATTGGTCGAAGCCGAGCAACTCGGGCTTCGCAGGCGCTGGAGGCGCGGCAGAGGGTGCGGGAGGCTGAGGCGCAGTTGCGGCGCGCGCATTCAAGTACCACTGCAGACCACGCGGTTCATTCACGGACGGAGGAAGCGGTTCAGGCAGAGCCGGTTTTTGATGCGCGACGGATGCGGCCATCGGCTCGAGTTCGTCGAGAGGGTCCACTTCTCCGACCGCCGACTGCTCCAGCGATTTCTTCATCTCCGATTCGGTGTCGAATTGTGTCCCGGGAATTGCGCCGGAAGAATTAAGAAATTCCCCCGCGCGGAGCGCCTTGTCACCGGCGGGTTCCGTACTTGCAGGGAGCGGAGCCATTGTGCCGGAAGATGTGCCGGAAGATGCTCCGGCCGCTGCCGCCATTGCCGCCGTGGCCGATTCATGCTTCGCGCGCAACAGATCGCGAGCCGTGGTCAGGGTATCTTTGACTTGATTGACGAGGAGGGGCTTGCGCAGAATCGAGTTTGCGCCCGCCTGCAATGCCTTCGGGACGCTGGCATCGTCACTTACAATCGCCAGGGTCAGCGGACGTTCGCTGGCTTTGCGCTCGCGCGCGGTCTTCAGTAGGAATCCTGCTTCAGGCTGTTGATCCCAATCGATGATGACGATCTGGAACGACTGGCTGGTGACTCGCTCAACGGCCGCTACGCCTTCCACGCAGGACTCTCCCTCGACACCGAGCTCTGCCAGCACCTGGCAAATGGGTTCGGCGGCTCCTTCGTCCGAGGAGAAAAGCAGGCAGCGCAAGGCCATGCTTCTTCAGACTAGGGGGAGCCAGTAACCGCAGCAAGATTACCGAGGTGGCCGCAATCGGGCACCGAAGTACCCGCAAGTACATGTACCAGCGGAGTGAGCCGCTGCTAAAATGCTCGGTCCGAACTGTGGGTTCCCCCTGTGTTTGGAGTTCTCAGGTTCACGGACTTGTTTGACAGACTTGGTTGCACTCCTATGCCACTGCAGGAACAGAACTACTGGCTTACTACGACGGAGATCCCGACTCCAGAAACTTCACTCTTGCCGGAGGTCGTGGACGTAGCGGTGATCGGCGCGGGATTTAGTGGCTTGTCGGCCGCCCGCACGCTGGCGAAACGCGGCGCGAAAGTCGCCGTGCTTGAGTCGGAAACGATTGGCTGGGGAGCCAGCTCCCGCAACGGAGGCATGGTCCTCACGGGCATGAAGCTGGGGGTGAACAAGCTCATCTCCATGTACGGACGCGAACTCACGAAGCGTATGTATGCGGCTTCGCTGGCGACGATCGATTGCGTCGAGCAAATCATTCATGAGGAGAAGATCGACTGCGACTTCTCCCGCTGCGGGCATCTTGAGGTCGCCTGCAAGCAGAAACACTTCGACGACTACGCGCGCCAGGCCGAGGTGATCGACCGCGACTTTGACCACACGCTGCGGGTTGTGCAAAGAAACGAGTTGAGTTCGGAGATCGGTTCCGCGATCTACTACGGCGGCATGGTGGATGAAGTCAGCGCAGGGTGTAATCCGGCGCGCTACGTAGCCGGACTAGCCCGCGCCGCCGCGAAAGCCGGAGCGGAAATTTACGAGCACGCTCGCGTTGAGAGCATACGGCGCGAGCCGCGACAAGGCGAGGTGGGATGGAAGCTCTCCACGTCGCGGGGCGCGGGATCCTTGGGCGAAATCTGGGCGCACGAAGTGTTCGTCGGCACCAGCGGCTACACGAGCGGCATTACTCCCGTGCTGCAGAAAAAGCTCATTCCGATTGGGTCATTCATCATCACGACCGAAATCCTGCCGGCTCCGCTGGCGCGCGAGCTCAGCCCACGCAACCGGATGATCTACGATTCGAAGAACTACATCTATTACTATCGGCTCACGCCGGACCGCCGCATGCTGTTTGGAGGGCGCGCCGCATTTTTCCCGGAGACCGATCAAACGATACGCCAGAGCGCCAACCTTCTGCGCCGCGGGATGATCAGTGTCTACCCGCAACTCAGCGACGCCAAGATCGATTACGTCTGGGGCGGTACGCTCGACTTTGCCTTCGACATCATGCCCCACGCCGGGCAGGTGGACGGGATGTACTACGCCGTGGGATACGCCGGACACGGCGTAGCTATGGCAACGTTTCAGGGACAGAAGATTGCGGAACTCATGGCCGGCGACAAGCCGGAAAATCCATTCGTGGGCATTCCATTTCCTGGCGCGCCGCTGGGCCTTTACAACGGGAAACCGTGGTTCCTGCCGTTTGCGGGAGCGTGGTATAAGTTCTTGGATTGGGTGAGCTAGGTCGCGTTACGTCGCAGCTTCCCACTGTGCTTGCCCTCACCAGCTTGCGATAGAATTTCTCGACTCCGTGATTTCCCGCTCGGAGACGACTACCTAGAGTACTGTCGCGAGACTGCAACGCACGCCCGCGACCTGCACGACCTCGCACGGCGCGGCCGGGGCAAGAAGGAACTCACCCGGCTCATCCACGAACATATTGTCGAGGCGGTCGACCTGCGCGCCGGCGACGATCTGGTGGACATCGGTTGCGGAGACGGCACCCTGCTTCGCATGGCCCGCGAAGTAGATGTCCGCAGCGCACTTGGTCTTCTCGCTACGGATGAAGAAGTTGCGCTGGTGCGCCGGACAGGGCTCAATGTCCGCCAGGGGCTGACCGATCGGCTGCCGGTACCCGACGCAAGCGCTTCCGTCGTTGTCTGCAACAGTGTGCTTCTCGTGGTTCCACGAGAAACAATTCCTGCCAGCTTGCGCGAAATCTGCCGAATCGCCAAGCCCGGCGCGTGGATTTTCATCGGAGAAATTCCTTTTGCTGAGTTCAAGGATCCGACTCCCGAATTCAAGAGCCGCCGCGAAGAACTCTCCTACCGGTATCGCAAGCACGGCTCACGGACGTGGTTCGGAATGCTGCGTCGAATGGCGTGGGAGCAGGTTAGCGGAAAGTCAGCCGTGATTCAGGCGGGCACTGCCATTCCGTTCTTTGCTACACCAGAGGAATTCGTCGCGCTGGCCCAGGCCGCCGGCTTGGAGCCTGTTCGCCACTGGCAATCGGACTACCCCAAGACTCGCAACAACTATCTGTTACGGAAGCCTAACTGAACGGATTTCGAATAGGGAGCCTTCGCGGTCACTACTGCGGATCCCCGATCCATCCCATGAACAGGATCGTGTTTGTCTTATCGTCGCAAATGGCCAGAAAGAACGGACGATTCACAACCATCTGGAACGAGCGTTCCGGCTTCCGATTCATTGGCGATCCCCGCATATGGGTAAAGGCCGTGACGGCCGCGGCTTCAGTCCCGGCCTCGTTGACTTCGGCCACGGCTCGATGGCTTACCTGATCGATCCAGACCGGCGGCACATCGGTTTGAATCTGGCCGAATTCCGCGCGATCCGGGTCGAAAGCACGCTCCATACCCAAGGTGGTCAGTGCATTGTTGAGTTGCGCTTCAAAGTCCACTTTGAATCGCGGCAGCCGGATGGTCCCTTTCTCACGCCTTAGGTTTGCACCCCACGATTCCCATCGACCCGCAGTAAGGCTCTGCTGAAACTGCCGCAGGTTGCTTCCCACTGCGGGCAGCACGACGTGCATCGATACGCCGCCTTTGTACGGGAGCGCTGCCAGTTGCACGCTTTCGTCCTCGTAATAACGATAGCGTCCAGACTGCAGCATCATGGGAAACTGTTTGGTTTGGCCGGTCGCAGTGGTGAAAGGAGCATCGAGAGTGAACTCCTTGTGAAAAGGCTCGATCCACAGGCCCTTGAAGTAGACGGCATTGACCGCGACTAGCGCCGCGAGCGGAGAGAGTTTGTTCACGATCCGGGCGATCTTGCCCTTGGTCTTCGTGTCGACCCACGCGTTGATTCTGGAGGCCGCGTCCGGGTGACCGAAGTCCACCGATGCCAGTTCCGACTCGTAGAGCACACGAAGTCTGGCAGCCAACTCCGGCGCGATGTGCGCATGTTTGCTTAGCCACAGCGCGTTGGCGAATGACACTTCTGCATCGGCGCGCTGGCGAAGGGCAGACTTCAGCGCGGCGATCTCGGTTTCGACCTTTGACGCATCCCGACCCGCAATTTCGAGCACAGCAGACATGCCCTGGCGCGTCTCTCCCGACGACAACTCACGGACGAGAGCCGCGCACAGCATCACGCTGGAGGGCGAGAGCAAGACGTTCGGAGAGCCGCTATCGGCGGTTAACTCGCGGAACAGTTTGAAGGAAAATCTCGCGCGGGCTGAGGTCGAGGTTTCTTCCGTTTGAGTGGCCAAGGCGGCTTCTGATTTTCGGGTAAATGGCCAAGGCATGGGAAATCTCCCGGGGGACAGCTCTTCAGAACTGCCATGACAGCATAATCTTCCTGCAGCATGCTGAACAGCGTTAAGCCGGACGAGATTGACGACTCCGGAATTGAAGATCAAGCAGGTACGCCAGCGGCCCGAGCACAATCGCGGACGCTCCGCCGATCAAAGCAAAGCCTTCGTTCCAACTCCCAAGAAGGGCCACCACGGCCATAACCACCGGTGCAGCCACTACATAGAACAATCCGACGCTCCCGCCGGGAATTATGAACGGCCGCTTGAGATGGGGCTGCGCGCGCCTGAGCTTCCACGCGGATAAAACCGTTAGCACCGTCGTTGCGGATCGCAGCCAGATGTACACCGAGATCAGTTGCCCCAGACTTTGCCAGGCGAGCAAACCATAGATTACGGCCGAAACCAGAATTGCCAGCCACGGCGTGCCGTAGCGAGGGTGTCGTCGAGTGAGCGCCGGGGGCAGATAACCGTCTTCGGCCATGGCGAACGGCATGCGGGTGGTCGTAAGAATGGTGCTGTTCAGCAAGGCGACATTGCCCACCATGGCGGCGAGCGTCATCCACGTGCCCAGCCATGGGCCGCCAATCATCCGGGCGGCGTCGGAAAAGAATCCGGTGTGCCACTTTTCCCAGTTGCCCGCCGAAGCCAGACCAGCCAACGTCGGCAGGAAGTACGCTGCGACTGAGAGCGGCACCACCAGTGCCAGCGCGCGCGGATAGGCTCGTTGCGGATTCTCCACTTCCTCGGCTACGGTCGAGAGTTGCTCGTATCCGGAATAGAGCCACAGGCCAAGCGCCAGCCCGACGCCAAGTATCTGGAATGTCCCTTGATGCGGCACTACGAATGGAGTGAACGGATTGTGGCGCCAGTGTCCCAGGGCGATGACGATCATCGTCATGACCGGGATGAAGATGAAAATTTCCAGCGCGGTCGCGACCTGCCCCACCATCTGGATGCCGCGGACGTTGATCCAGGTGAGCACGACTATGAGCCCCACCGAGACGAGGTAGTGTTCCCACCACGTCGTCTTGATGCTGGGGAAGTAGTAAACGAGGTAGTCCGTGAACAAAACGGCGTACGCGCCGCCCAGCAGGAACGAGGCGGACCAGTTCCACCATCCGGCCAGAAATCCCCAGAAGTCGCCGAATGCGGCCCGCGTCCAACGATAGAAGCCGCCCTCGACGGGCATGGCGGTCGTCAGTTCGGCCGAGACCAGCGAGACCGGAATGCACCAGAATAACGGAAGGGCTAGCAGATAGATCAGCGTCATCCCCGGACCCGAGGTCGTGACCATGTCCTCGAGTCCGAAGGGACCGCCGGTCGTGTAGGAGAACATTACGAAGACGAGATAGAAGAGGCCGGCTTTGCGCAGCGCGGACGATTTGCCGTGAGTAGTCAAGGATTCCTGAATGACGCTTGTCGCGACTGGTTTACAACGACTTTCGTGCCGATACCGGCAAGACGTAGCAGAGCGACGTCTTTACGCAGCGAGGGTGCCGCTTAGCGCGCCTTCGAGTTCGAGCAATTTTCGCTTCACATCGAGCCCGCCGCCGTAGCCGCACAGCGTTCCGTCCGATGCGATCACTCGATGACAGGGGACGACGATCGCAACCGGATTGCGATTGTTTGCCATCCCCACGGCACGAAACCCTTGGGGTTTGCCCACTGCGCGGGCAACGTCGGCATAGGTACGGGTCTCTCCGTAGGGAATCGCGACCAGGGCGCGCCAGCACGCCAACTGAAAATCGGTCCCGCGAAGGTCAAGCGCGAAGCTGAATTCGCGGCGACGGCCCGCAAAGTATTCCTCGATTTCCTTCACATACGGTCGCATCGAATCGGCAGATTCCTCGAACCTCACGTGTTTGCTCTGCGCCCGTGCGCTCTCTGATCGCCCGCTCTCAGATCGGAGATCGCGCGGGTTGGGACGGATTGTCTGCTGCCCCGGCAGCCGCGCATCGAACTCGAGGGCGACCAGGCCCTTCGATGAGGCCGCCAGAAACAAGGGTCCTACCGGGGACATAAACGTAATAGAATCAAGCGTTTCCATGAAAATCACCCGGCCGCAACCGGTTCTCGACCTTGCACTGCGCCCCTAACCATAACACGGAGGTTCAATCTCAGGTGCAGATCCGGTTGACAGAATGCCGCTTATGGCCCAAAGTGTGTCGTGCAATCCCCGCTCGGGAAAGCTTGGCGTTGAAAAAGGCCCTCCTCATCCCCGCCGCCGTCGTGCTGGCCGTGTTGGTGGTTTCCTTAGTTGTGCTCGCTGCCGGAGACTGGCAGACAATCGGCCAAACCGAAGCCGGCGACAAGATTTCCGTGAGTTCGGTGCGGGTGCTCAAGAGCAACCAGCGCGTCGCCCTGGTCCGGGTCGAGTACAAAGAACCAGCAAAGCTTGCGCAAGGCGGCCCGTTCGTGGAGATGCGCGCCCGAGTCCGTTTCAACTGCGCCAGCGGAAGCGCGACCCCTACCAGCGAATGGTTCTATTCTCGGGACCGGAGTGGACGATTCGTCGTCAGCAAGAAGGCCACCCACGATGACCAGTTCGGCAAAGATGCGGAAGGCGGATTCGCTGATCTGGTGAGCAAGAACGTCTGCGAGACCAAGTAACTCTTATTTCCTCTATTTCCTCGCGTCCTTCCCGGCTATTACTTTTTACTGTTCCCGGGCCGAAGGCGCTTCCACGGCTGAATTTCCTTGAGCGCAAACGCCACGTAAACTCCGCCCGATTTCGACTTCGGATCCTTCCCTCCGCCCGCTGCGATCACTACAAACTGCCGTCCGTCCACCTCATACGTTGCTGGAGTGGCATTCCCGGAGAACGGAAGAGTGGTTTGCCAGAGAAGCACGCCAGTGGACTTGTCGAATGCGCGAAACTTTTTGTCAAAGTTCGTCGCTCCGATAAACACGAGGCCCCCGGCCGTTACCACGGGACCTCCGTAGTTCTCTGTGCCGGTATTTTTCAGTCCCTTCGCCGCCAGTTCGGGATACTCGCCCAGAGGAATCTTCCACGCATACTCGCCGGTGTTGAGATTGATGGCATTCAGCGTTCCCCACGGCGGAGCTACTGCCGGATACCCGTCTGGATCGAGGAATTTGTGGTATCCGGTGAAGTGATATTTCATGGCCGGTGGGGCCGGCTCGGAACTCGCGATTTCCTTGCCCCGAGTCTCCTCTGCGCCGCCGCTCATCACATATGCGAGTAAGGCAGGCAACTGATCGTCGGGCAGGTTGGCGAAGCCGGGCATACGTCCTTTGCCATTCTTGACCGTGCCGGCGATCTCCGCCGGTGACATGCGATCGCCCACGCCAACCAGCGACGGCATCGCCGGAGGCGATCCCGCCATCTTTTCGCCGTGGCAGACCGAGCACTGATTCATATAAAGCGCTTTGGGGCTGTTCTCCGCCGTGTTCTCGGCGAGCGCTCCGGTCCAGGCGACGTCGTTGGCGTTGACGTAGAGAATGCCAGTCTCGGGATCGGCAGCCGCGCCGCCCCACTCCGCGGCGCCATCGAAGCCGGGGAACACGACCGTGTCTTTTCCCAACCCGAAAGGAACGAACTGACCCTCGCTCCGAAACGTTCGGAATGTATCTACCGCCCACTGGTGGGCCTGAGGAGTGCGGTTCGTCAGAAGGTCTTCCGTGAGTAGTTGTCGTGAAAACCGCGCGGGCTTTAGCGGAAGGCACTGCTGCTGCGCGGCCACTTCTCCCGGCACATCGCTGGGCGGATAGTTTCGGCACTCGATGGGAAACAGCGGCTTCCCGTTCGTGCGGTCAAACAGAAATACGAAACCCTGCTTCGAGGTCTGGGCGACCGCATCGACCTTCTTGCCGTCGCGGTCCACGGTCAAGAGCACCGGCGGCGAGGGAAAGTCGCGATCCCAGATATCGTGCTTTACTCCCTGAAAGTGCCAGATGCGTTCCCCGGTCTCGGCATTCAACGCGATCAGGCAATTGGCGAATAGATCGTCTCCCACGCGGTCGGCGCCGTAAAAATCGAATGCAGCCGACCCGGTTGGGACGTACACAATCCCACGCGCGGTGTCGACGGTCATCCCTGTCCAGTTGTTCGCGGCGCCGCTCGTCTTCCAACCTTCCTTGGGCCAAGTCTCGTAGCCAAACTCGCCCGGATGCGGGATCGTGTGAAACGACCACTTCAACTTTCCGGTGCGCACGTCATAGGCCCGAACATCGCCGGGAGACGCGGGAAGAGTTTCCGCTTCGCGTCCGCCCACGATCATGAGGTCCTTGTAGATGACGGCGGGGCTGGTCATGTAGATGGACTGGGCCGCCGGATCGCGTCCCAGATCTTCGCGCAGATCAATGCGCCCGTCTTTCCCGAAACTCGTAACCGGCTTTCCGGTGGCGGCGTCGAGCGCATAGACGAAGTTCATGATGCCGACCAGAATCCGTTTGTCGTTACGGGGACGATCGTCATTGGGACGATCGCTACCCGTGCGATCCTGTCCATCGGACCAGTAGGCCAGTCCACGATCCGGCTGTGTACCCTTAATTCCCGAGTCGAACTTCCACAGCAACTTCCCGGTGGCCGCGTTCAGCGCGAAGACTTTCTGCGTAGGCGTCAACCCGTACAGCACACCATCCACCACAATCGGACTCGTCTGCAGCCCGCCGGGTTCCTGGGTGTCGAACGTCCAAGCGACCGCGAGCCGTTTTACGTTCTTGCGATTGATCTGCGCCAGCGTGGAAAAGCGGTTGTTCTCCGCAGTTCCGCCGTAAACGGGCCAGTCGTGCGTTGCCTTTTTGGCGGGCATCTTTGCCGGGGCTGCGTCCTGCTCTTGGTCGATCGGTTTTGCGCCCGCGGCCAGACACATCGCCAGGACAAGTCCTGCGGAAATTGTTGCGCGTCTCATCTTTTTTTAGTCATAGGCCGGAGGTTTTTTGGTCGCGGGAACGCGACGCTCCGCTCATGGAATTTCGACTTTCGATTTTAAAGCAAGGGCCGACTCCGGCAGGGACTCAAGGTCAACCATACTAGCCATCGGGTGTTGTGCAGGCCGTCCTGAGAATTTCGAGAGAACTACTGTGGCTGCGGCTCAGTTCGTGTTTTCGAATCATGCGGGGGCGACACTTCCTGCGCCTTGCTGTTGTTCAGATCAAGACCAAACGAGGGCTTTTCGTAAGTGCCGCTGATGCGGACCGGAACGATTTCTCCCTTTCTCCTCTTCTTGAAGAAAGGGTCCATCATTTTCAACAGGAATGCCTTGGGGCCGCTGCTGGTATTCGAGATTTTCGAATCCACGCGCATCTGGCCGTGCAAGTCGATCCTATGATTGAGCACGTTGTAGGTTCCGTGCATGCGTGCGGCGGCGCCGGGAACGCCGAAAGAAAGATCCGTGAAATTTCCGACGCCGTTGAGGAGCGCTACCTGGCCCGTGAGGTCGGTGAGGACGGTCTCGGGATCGGGTTCATCTTTTTCGCCGCGCGCGCCCGCGCTCAGCTTGTTCACGCCTTCCTGGGTGGAAGGCTTGGAAAAGCCGCCCCCGGCAATTCCAAATCCGCCTCGGAGCACGATTCTTTCGAGGAAAGGCCGGTCGTCAGACGGGATCTCAACTTTCGCGCGTAGAGCAACCGGGCCAGACATCGGCGCTCGTGGGCTTTCCACGAAGAGCCCGAGAATATCTTCAATGCGGCTGTTGCGGGCGGTCAGATCGAGCAACGCCACCTTGCCGTGGCCCCCGGCTGAGCCGGCGACGCTACCTTGCGCGATCACATGCGTTCTGCGGAAGCGCGTATCTACGCGCTCAAGAAAGGTGTCTCCGTGAATGCCGTCAACCGACGCGCGGAACTCCGTTGTCAGTCGGACAGGGTGTTTGCCGGATTCGACTTCGAAGTCGGGAGTGTCGGTCGTGCCCGAGATATCGATGTGTCCGAGTCTGCCGCCAAACTTTCCCTGCGATGACAGCATCCCCGCAATGCCTTTGTAGACGCTCAAATCCGCATGTTCAAACTTGTATTCACCCGACAGTTGCGTTTGCGCCGGATCATTCCGGTCCCACACGCCGAACTGTCCGGTGGCTGCGATGTCTCCGGGCGGTTCCGGGTTGTGTACCTTCAGGCGGTAGGTGAGAGGACCTTTCCAGCCCACGTCGCGCAAAGTGGCTTCTTGAATTTCAAAGCGGAGTGGCTGCTTATTTGGGCGGCGCGAGGCAAACTCGACGCTCGCCCCGTTGGCAACAATCTCGCCGACGGTAATTGTGGAGGGCGTCGTGTGAAACGGCTGCCCGCTGCCGAATGGAGGAATGAAGATATGCATATCCTCGGCATTAATGCGGCGCAAGTGGTGGACAAAAATTCCAAGATAGGACCCGGTGATCGTGATCTTCCTGATGGTGATGAGATGCCGCGGCGGATTGGTTCCGTGGACGAATACAACTCCTTCCAGGACGCAGCCTGGGGATGGAAAGTAAGTGCGGCGAAAAGTGGTGATCTGCACCCTACTATCGCTTGCCTCTTGCAAGTTCTCGATCACGGACTGCGGTTCGAAAGGCCAAAATCGCCGCCAGAAAAACGTCAGGGCGCAGATAGCAGCCACGGCGAGAAGTATGATGAGGTACCTTCTGCGGTTTCCTCCCTGAACGGGCCGCTCGTGCCTGGTAAATGTAGAGGGGGCCGTAGCGACTGGAGCCATGGAGCTTTGAAGCGGATCAGCGTGACACAGTTGCCGAAAACCTTCAGACGGTCGCGTTTGACCTGACTCTCGTGGTATGCGCTCTCCGGAGCCGCGATCTCGACGTTTTGCACAGGCCCGGCACCTCGGTAACTTTGCAACTACTTCCACGCGCCGTGCTTTGAGCTTATCCTGATGAAGAAGTCGACAACATGTACTCGACTTCACCCACCCAAGTATGGATTCACTTCGACTTTATGGTCTGGTTGCCGCAGGGAGCGTAGCTCTGCTGGGCGCCTACGCACTTTTGCGGCGCAAGCCGAGAACCGCTGATGAACTCGAGCGTGAGCGCAGGGCGTGGCTGGAAGGCACGGGCCGCATCACCGATGGCACCGTCATTGACGTCCAGGAACTGGCGGCCGCGAACAACCATCACGCTGCCGTCATGCTCATCTATAAGTACGATGTGGCCGGAGTATCGTACGAGTGCTCGCAGGACGTTACGTACCTACGCCATTGGATCAATCTCCACTCCTGCCGCCTGGGATTGCACACTTCGGTGAAGTACGATCCGCAGAATCCGGGAAATTCTCTGGTTGTCTCGGAAAACTGGATGGGATTGAGGCAGTAGGTGCGTGTGGCGAGTACGCCCGCGCCACATGGCTTGCCTACTGCCAATCCAGATGCATGGCCGTGTTGCGCTTGTCGAAGCTGATTTCCAGCGTCTTGTCATCGCCCCCGATAAAGTCTCTCGAAATTGTTTTCGACAGGTTCACCGTCTGGTCCGGAGTTTGCGTCTGAAAACGAAGGACGTGTTTTCCCGCCGGCACCTTCAGGGTCTCGGACTCGATGCCCCGCACTCCGTTGAACACGACCAGCCGCTTCTGTGTTCCACCGTGCAAGGGACGCGTTAAGGCCAGCTTGTCGTCGACCCACACGAAGAGAGTCGCGTCCTTGAACTGATGACGCACGGCCAACTCCACCATTGAGAGTGGAACCACCACTTCTCTCGCAGGACTTAGTGCGGGAGACGCCGCGGCCTTGGCCGGGGGCTTGGTAGATGCCTTTTGCACGGAAGCCTTGCCTGCGCTTGCAGACTTCGCCGACGACCTCACTCCAGCAGTCGCGCGGTTCGAGGCTGCTGCAGGCTGCACCTGGGCGGCCAGAGTCTGTGGAGCAGGGACTTGCGGGGAAGCGATCGGGTGACTCTGAAGCCCGCCCGGATCCGCCGCTTCCTCGTGCGTGCTGAACAACAGGTTCGCCTGTACACCGACGATCAGCAGCAAGATCACTGTAGCGCCGCCGAGGATCAGATCTTTGATGGGCGCCTTCAGAACTTCCGCCCGCACGACTTTCGCCGCGTACGCCAGCCCAACCGCCGGACGCCCACTCAATACCGGTCCGGGCGCGCCCTTTTTCTTTCCCGCCGCTGCGGTCGCCACCATCGGGGACGGCGAAAGCTGCTCTCGCAGTCCGCGCACGGCCTGGGCAAACTCCGCGCCTCTCTGGTAACGATTAGCCGGAACTTTGGCCATAGCACGGGCGACGACTGCATCCAACTCTGGCGGTAGGTTGAGATCCAGCGCACTCACAGGTACGGGCTCACGGTTAGCAACGTTGAAACACACGGTGCTCGCATTGTCGCCCCGAAAGGGAGACCGCCCCACAAGCATGGCGTACAAGATCACGCCCAAAGAGAACAGGTCCGAACGTCCGTCGACTCCCTCGCCGCTGAGTTGCTCCGGCGCCATGTAGGCAGGTGTGCCGAAGACCTTGCCAGGCAGCGTGTTCTGCGACAGATTCAGCTTGGCAATGCCGAAGTCGGCAATCTTGGCGTGCCCTTCAAGGGTAATGAGAATGTTTCCCGGTTTGATGTCGCGATGAATGACACCCTGAGCGTGGGCATAGTCGAGCGCCTCGGCAAGCTCTTCGACCAGTTG
The DNA here is from genome assembly GCA_035695545.1 of Candidatus Sulfotelmatobacter sp. Lineage (GTDB taxonomy): Bacteria > Acidobacteriota > Terriglobia > Terriglobales > Acidobacteriaceae > Sulfotelmatobacter. The sequence continues at coordinate 67,184 of DASRRV010000307.1, forward strand.
CAACGCCTTCGGCAGGGGCAGCTTGCGCTCCCGCGACAGCATGCGGTTCAGCGCTTCTCCGGCAACGTACTCCAGCACAATGTACGGATCGTGCGTTTCCGGATCCTCGCCCACATCAAAGACCGAGACAATTCCCGGATGGTGCAGCCGTCCTGCGGCCTGAGCTTCATTCAGAAAACGCCGGCGGAACTCCTGCTCTTCTTCGGGCTCCTGCCCGCGCAATGGAACGGTCTTCAGCGCCACCAGACGATCGATCTGAGGATCGCGGGCCTTATAGACGATCCCCATGGCCCCGCGGCCCAAGTCGCCGACCACCTCGTAGCGGCCAAACCGTTTCGTCTCGGGAGTTTCCATTGCGTAGACCTTACCCTGCCTTGAGCGGACGGACCTGCCACACCGGCCCGGACGGGAGACCCTACTATGTTATCGCCCTGAGCTTGGTGGTCCCGCACTCTGTTTGGCTTGATCCGTTACTCCGGTAATGCCTCCATTGACCTTCGAAATCAGAACACCACCAATGTCCAGCCCAACTGAAGTGCAGGCTCGGGGCCCACCTGGAATCACTATCCCTTGTGATTCTGGGCACTTCCTCGTCTCGCCCCGGTTTGTGGGATTTTACGGCGAGCCGTATCTGTGTCTACTCTGCACGCTGTCACCGGCCAATCAGTTTCCCATTACCGGATCTCGGAACGGTTGGGCAGCGGCGGGATGAGTGTGGTGTACAAGGCCGAAGACCTAGAGCTGGGCCGGTTCGTTGCGCTGAAGTTCTTATCCGACGATCTTGCGCATGACCCCCAGGGGTATGAGAGGTTCCGCCGCGAGGCCCGCGCCGCCTCCACCCTGAAGCACCCGAATATCTGCACGATCTACGAAGTAGGGGAGCAACAGGGCAATCTCTTCATTGCAATGGAGTGCCTTGAAGGCCAATCTCTGCTCGACTTGCTTCCACGGAGCGCCTCTCGAGTTTGATCGCCTGCTAGAACTCGCCATCGAGATTGCCGACGCACACGACGCCGCTCACGCTCGCGGCATCATCCACCGCGACATTAAACCTGGAAATATCTTCGTCACCCAGTTGGCCCTCACGTCGGATTCGAGGAAGTTGATGCGGGATAGCAAATCCGTCTATGTGGAAGGCTTCTTCGGAAACGAACCGTCCATGCACAGGCTCAAGCTGGGCGAAACCCGCTCTGAGCGCTTCCTCTCCTGGGATGATCTGCATCGCTTCGCAGGCGTGTGGGGAACCTGGTCCGGCGTTGCACCAGACGGAAGCGTCCTCGCCGTACGCGACACTAGTTCGCACGAGATCTACGCTCTAGAGCTGCATCGGCCGTGAGCTCTCGGCACTCGGCACTCGGCACTCCTGCAATCCCCACTCGCGAGGACAGCTACGCCAGCGTGAAATCGGAAAGAGTGTAAGAGAAAGTGAGCTGTGAAGGCTGGAGTTTCTAGCTTCCCGCAGCGAACCCGCCGCTGTGCGCGACGGTCATACGGAGGTACTTGTAGGGATTGACCGGAGTGTCGTTGATGCGGACTTCGTAATGAAGGTGTGGTCCTGTCGACCGGCCGCTCTCGCCCACATAGCCAATCACGTCGCCGCGGTGTACTGCCTGCCCGGCTGTTACTGCAAAGCCGGAGCAGTGGCCGTAGCGGGTGCTGATCCCGTTGCCATGATCGATCATGATCGCCTTGCCGTATCCGCCCAACTGGTCGGTAAACGTAACGACCCCGTCGGCCGGCGCAACGATCGGATGTCCATAGTTGCTGCCAATATCCACGCCGCTGTGGAACGCGCCTTCACCGTTGAACGGATCAATGCGCTCACCGAAGCTGCCCGTCACCTGACCTTCCACCGGCCATAGGTTCGGCGCAGAATTCGCCTTGAACCAGTCGGCTGTGGTGGCGTTGCGGGTCAGGCCCATCGTCAGGCCGACCATGGTCGCGCCGGTCAGAGCGGAAGTGCGCAGCGCGTGCAACTGGTCGAGCGAAGAACTAACCTCGGCGGCCTGAACCTGTTCGGACGTCGCCGTCACCAGCGTAGGCTGGGCCTTTAAACCGTAGAGAGCCGAAACTTCGCCAGCGATCGAACCCAGCGATGCGACCTGCACGTCGCGTTCTTTGGCCACTTGTTCGAGGCGGGAATAATTGTCTTTGAGTTGGTCTTTTTCGGTCCGCAGCTGGTTATAGCGCGAAACCTTCAGCAGCATGCGGGTATAAGAGCTGGCAATTCCGGTCAGGCTGAGGAATCCGATAGCGGCCCCAACGACGAATACGTACAAGTAATGCACGGGGATGGAGATCTTGCGCAACTGCCCGTCGTCCCCGCGGGCCACAAAAAGGATGTAAAAGCGCTTTTGCAAATCGCTCCTCTAACTCGCCAGGTTTTGAAACATCAGGTCCGGAACTCCAGGCATAAGTTTCTGAGTTGCAGAAGGCCTGTTCGGTCACCTGACTCTTCGGGCTACGCTCCCATCTTGGGAATGGAAACTTGTTCGCGCCCTACACCTACCCGAACTGCGACCAAGGCCTGAAATTTGTACTCGTCTGCATTTTCAACTGCTTGCAGAACTTAGCCTGGCCAAAGGGTTTTGTGAATGACTGGTTAACGGTAACAAACTGGGTTCCCCCTGTCAACGACGCAAGAGGCCATTTCCCGGTTACTGAAGACAGGGAAACCGGGGGTCACTCGGACAGGTTACCAGCGGGCTTGTGGATCCCAGAGGCGTCGGACACACTGCGGAAAAGTATGATGGGCGCACAGCCTGCGCTATTATCGGGTATTGGATCTTTCACCGATTTTACCGCCTCGGTCATCGTGGCCTTGGGCCGCCAAGTTTGTGCTTTCCTTGATTGCGGTGGCGGCGATCGTCATCCGCTACTGGCGGAAGAGAGCGTAAGAGGTCTTGTCCCAGGCGCCGAAATCTGAATCCCGTCCGCCGAAAACACCATCTCATCGTCCACGTTCGATATAGTGTTTTGGCCGTGCCGCTTCCCGAAAAAGCGCTGATCGCCCAGATTCGCCGAATAGCGGAATCTGCTAGTGGGCACGCCCGCGGCCAGAACAGCGCCATCCTCACCGGGATCGGAGACGACTGCGCCGTATTGCGCCTGCGGCCGGGGGACGAAACCCTGATCACGACTGACTGTACCCTGGAAGGCATTCATTTTCGTCGGGACTGGCATCCCGCGGAATCGGTTGGCCACCGTTGTCTGGCCCGCGGATTGAGCGACATTGCCGCCATGGGAGGAAAGCCTATCGCCGCCTTTCTGTCTCTGGCTCTGTCGCGCGACCTGCCCCCATCCTGGGTCGGACGATTCGTCCGCAGCCTCATTAGGCTGGCCGAAAAGCACGGCGCCAGCCTCGCCGGAGGTGACACTGCCGAATCTCCCCACGGTATCCTTGCCGACATAGTTGTCGTTGGTACGGTGCCCCAAGGCAAAGCCATCCTGCGCTCGCGGGCTCGTCCGGGCGACCGCATCTTCGTCAGCGGGGAATTGGGCGGCTCGACCGCCGCCGTCCTGCAGATGAGGCGCAAACCCAAGACCACGCTCAACCCTCGGGAATATCCCCGGCACTTCTTTCCCGAACCGCGTCTCGGGCTCGGACGCATTCTGCGTGAGAAGAACATCGCCACGTCCATGATCGACACCAGCGATGGCCTCTCGACGGACTTGTCCCACATTTGTGAAGAGAGCGGCGTGGGAGCCGAACTCGACGCTGCTATGATTCCTCGCGCCCGAGTCGGTAAGCCCGCGCGTGAAGTCGACCTCGACCTGGCCCTGCACGGCGGCGAAGACTATGAACTCCTGTTCACCGCGCCGCCCGGCAAGCGCATTCCCCCGCAAATCGCGGGAGTGCCTCTCACCCAAATTGGCCAGATCACCCGCCAACGGAAAATTCTTCTGCGCAATTCGCAGGGCATCGCTTACGAACTCGAACCACGCGGCTGGGAACACTTTCGGAGGTAGGATTCCTAACTCTAACCGCTGTCATCCTGACGCCCGCGCCTTTTGCGGGGCGGAAGGACCTATGCAAGCTGCTGGCGCTGGCGCTCGTGCGGGCAGATTTCATCGGTCCTTCGCTTCGCTCAGGATGACCATGGTGAGTGGCTCCGAAGTCCCGGTTACCTCCGTCACTACTCAGTCTCTACCTTCTCGTCGAAAAGCGGACTACAGTAGACGAATGCAGTCCAGTAAATTTCTCCTTCTCCCGGTGTTCGCAGCATTGCTGATCGTGGCCGCATCTGCCCAGAAGAAGCTGCCGCCTCCGCCACCGGCCCACGCTAAGTCACCATCACCTGCGGTCACCGACGAACTCCTCCACAAGCAGTTCGGCGACAACTGTTCGCTCCTCGCCGGGCCGCCACAATTCGTCGCCGACCTCGATGGCGATGGCATCGACGATCTTGTGGTTGCTGCCAAGTGCAAGAACCCGATGGCCGACAAGGACGAATACGGCTTCGCGGTCGCGGACCCCTATGACAGCTTCCTGGGATACAGCGACGTCAAAGTCACGTCTACGTTCGCCTCCGACGAACCGGAGCGCCGCGGCGTCAGCCTGCTCATCATTCATGGCGAAGAGAAGGACGCATGGCGCGCCGAAAAGCCTAAAGCCAAGTTCCTGCTCATTAACCTGCCGTTCAAGACTCTGGCCGTGAAGCGGCTCGACTTGAAGAAGCGGACTGTCCTCGGGGTTTATATGGAAGAAACCGGCGAGGGTGAGAACACGTCTTCGGTGCTCTACTGGGACGGCAAGAAATACAAGTACCAGCAGCTGGGATCCACACTGGAATAATAGAGACACGCACAATCCCGCGAGTGTTCACCGTCAAACTTTGTGGCGGGGACTGCCTTTCACAACGCAACATTTCGCCGACACCCGAGTTTGTACCTATCGAGGACGTTTCACGCGAGGAGGCTAGCTCATGGTGAAAAGTCTGCATTTATCGTCCCTCGGATTGCTGCTCTCTTCCGCTCTATTCGCCACTCCGATGTGGGGGCAGCTGCAAGAGGCGCCCGACGCTCCTATCCCCGCACAAATTATGGCCGCCAAGAAAATCTTCATAGCAAACGGTGGAGAGAGAAGCAGCCCTCAGGTGCGAGAGAACAGCAAATACAGTGGCGGCCCAAATCGAGCCTACAATCAGTTCTACAACGCGGTGGAGAGCTGGCGACCATTTGAACTCGTCTCCGCCCCGGCGGACGCAGATCTGGTGTGCGAGATCCAGTTTGATGCTGCGTCTTCTCGTGGCGGAATGAGGATACCCATCGGCGAGTTCACGCTGCGCCTTCTTGATCCGAGCACACACACCACGTTGTGGGTGATGACGAGTTACATGGAAATGGCGGGCATGAGCAAGAACCGCGAAAAAGACTACGCTCGCGCTTTCACAGAGCTTGTGGACGATTTCAAGAAGTTGGTTTCCCGGCAAACAACCGGCCCTCAGAAATAGAAGCTTCGACCGACTCAAGAGCTTCTTCTACTCGACCGAAGCATTGTTCTCAGCGACGTTTGTAATAAGGGAATTCGGCCGTCCCGACTCTGCTCACGTTAGTGTCGGCGAAGTCACACACACGATCGAGCGCAGCCTGTAGTTCCGCGGTGAAGCGCTCGACATCTTCATCCGTCGCGTCATCCGGAACGTGAATCAGCGTTCCGAAACGCAGCAGCACTCGCGAGAAGGGCTTGGGGATCATCAACCGGTCCCAGGAGTTGAGCACCCACGCCTTATCCAGGGCGGCGTGAAACATCGTTAAGGGCACACCCGACGACCGTCCCAACGCAACCGGACCCGGCTTCACTTTGTGCCGCGGGCCGCGTGGGCCATCGAGCGTAAACGCCACCGACCAGCCCGCTCCGAGAGCGCGGCGCAAGCCGAGCAATGCTCGGACCGCGTTGCGGCTGCTTGATCCCTTCACCGCAACAAAGCCGAACTTGTGGATGATGCGTCCCATGTACTCGCCGTCGTAACTGTTGCTGCTCATGACCCTCACACCCAAGTCGCGGCAGATGTAGGTCGCTGGAATGATGCAGGAATGCCAGAACGAAGCGATCAGCGGACGCTGCTCGAGCGTTTCCTGCGCTCCTTCTTCGCGGGAAATGCAGACACGCAAAGTCGGCCCGATAAGGCGGATGAGCCAATATCCCAAGCAGATGATGATGCGAAGAATGATGCGCTGCCGCAGAGTAAAGCGCCGCGGGCTAGTGGCCGGTTGCGTAGGAACTGGTGCGGGAGGGGGTGCGGCCGCATCGCGAGTGCTAGCTTCGGGCACGAAGCTATTGTAATGCGCAGGGGGCGCCCGAAATCAGTCGCTGAAGTGGTGCGGACTGCGGGTACTCAGTTCTCCAGATAGGAGTCGATCCAGACCTTAACCTTCTGCCGCCTCTCGTCCTTTGGATCGAAGCGGACGCCGATCGACTTGGGCTTGCGCCAGCTTATGGCTCCTCGAACGATAACGCGCGGCAAGGTCATCAGCGCGAACGAAATTTCAACATTCGTGCCGATTGAGAAGTCTTCGTGACTCTGCACCGACATCCCGCCGCTGCTCAACTCAATGCTGCTGGCGGCGACGCGTCGTCCATCGCCGATGATGGAGACTTCAGTCATCACCGGAATGCGCACGTAGCGGCGAAATTCATGCAGCACCAGCAGGCGCGTAGCGCGGATCAGCTTCAGCGCAGCCGGGCGCTCCAGGGGTTCGTGGAACATGGCATTGATGCCGTATTTCGAATAGCGCATCGCTTCCTGCGCGTTCCCTCCCAACCCGTACAGTACACAGCGGCTATTGGAGGGTGAGCTACGGGCGGCCTCCATCACAGACTCCGCGCCTTCTCCCAGGCTCAACACACAAGCCTCGAACTTTTCCTTCTTCAGGCGCTCGGCGGCATCCGCCGTCAGGACCACGGTATCGATTCCGAATTGCCGGAAGCCTTCGGCGAGTAAAGTGCGCGACTGATCATTGAGACCGACGAGCGCGGTGCGCGCAGCCGCTTTGCGAGTGGGGAAGGGCGCGAGTGTCTGAGTGAAAGCTTTATCCATGGTTAGGGGAAGACTCCACTTTCGAAGACCATTGTGGACGGCAGTGCGGCGGTTGAAAAGACACAAAGGACCAACGCCGGAACACAGAAGTGTCATTACTTTTTTCAAGGCCGCGTGAGAACGGACATTACGCGCCGCATCTTCCGTGAATTGAGGGATTTGGGAAGGGCCGGTCAGACTTGAGAACAGGCCCGAATGTTATTCTCTCCAGCGCCGGAACAGCAAAGCCCCGTTCGTCCCGCCGAAGCCGAAGGAGTTCGACATGGCGTACTCGATTTCGGCTTTGCGTGCATGGTTCGGGACAAGGTCCATACCAGCCGTATCGGGCTCCGGGTTTTCCAGGTTGATGGTCGGCGGGAGAATCTGGTCGCGCAGCGCCAGCACAGTGATGCCGGCTTCCAGTCCACCTGCGCCGCCGAGCAGGTGCCCGGTCATCGATTTCGTGGAAGATACAGCAATCTTGCGTTCACCAAAAAAGTTGCGAATGGCGTGCGCCTCAAGCGTGTCGCCAATCGGCGTGGAGGTACCGTGTGCATTTACATAACCCACGACGTCGGGTGTGACACCGGCATCGCGCACCGCATTCCGCATTACGCGGAAGCCGCCTTCATGTTCCGGCGCGGGCTGCGTCATGTGATAGGCGTCGCCCGACATCCCATAGCCCGCAATTTCCGCGAGGATCGGCGCTCCACGTTTGCGCGCGAACTCCAGTTCTTCGAGAATCATGATGCCGGCGCCTTCGCCGATCACAAATCCATCGCGGTCTCTGTCCCACGGACGGCTGGCCTTTTCAGGCTCGTCATTGCGCGTAGAAAGCGCCCGCATGGCGGCGAACCCGCCCACGCCCATGGGGGTAATCGCAGCCTCGGCGCCGCCCGCAATCATCACATCGGCGTCGTTGTGCTGGATGATGCGAAAAGAATCTCCAATAGAATGTGCGCTGGTCGTGCAGGCCGTGGCGGTCGCCTCGTTCGGTCCCTTGGCCCCGCAGCGCATCGAAACCTGCCCCGCCGCAAGGTTGATAATGGCCGCAGGAATGAAGAAGGGAGAGATCTTTCGCGGTCCGCCATCCACCAGCGCGGCGTGTTCGCGTTCGATAATGTCGAACCCGCCAATCCCCGATCCGATGTGAACTCCGACGCGCTCGTCGTTCTCCGGAGTAATCTTCAAGCCCGACATTTTCAGCGCTTCATCCGCCGCGGCAATCGCCACATGAATGAAGCGTCCCATCTTCTTGATTTCTTTTTTTTCGATGAAATTCAAGGGGTCAAAGTTCTTGACCTCGGCCGCAATCTGGCAGGCAAAACCGCTGGGGTCAAAACTCGCGATGCGCGCGACACCGCTCTTGCCTGCGAGCACGGCCTTCCACACCTCGTCGGTGGTATTGCCCACGCCGCAGATCAAGCCGAGGCCTGTAACTACGACCCTGCGTCCCAAATCTATTTCCCCGCTTTCGCGTGCTTGCCGATATAGTCGACGGCGTCCTGCACGGTGCGGATCTTCTCCGCATCCTCATCGGGAATCTCAATGTCGAAGGCCTCTTCAAAGGCCATGACCAGCTCGACCGTGTCCAGCGAATCTGCGCCCAGATCGTCCACGAACGACGCGCTCGAGGTGACCTCGCCCTCATCTACTCCCAACTGCTCCACGATAATCTGCTTTACCTTCTCGTCTACGGCTGCCATGTTTTTCCTCGCTTGCCTGAATTGATGTCGCGATAGTGAGCGACTTCGGCGCTACTTTTTGGAATGTTTCACGATGTAATCAATCGCGTCCTGCACGGTGCGAATCTTCTCGGCATCCTCGTCGGGAATCTCGATATCGAAGCCTTCTTCAAACGCCATCACCAATTCCACGGTGTCGAGCGAATCCGCGCCGAGGTCGTCGACAAACGACGCACTGGGGGTGACTTCCCCCTCATCCACGCCCAATTGCTCGACGATGATCTGCTTCACTTTTTCAGCAATCTGCTTCTCTCTATCATCAGACGCCATGCATAACTCCTTCTAGGAACACAAGAAAAAGGCAAGTGTGTAGTGTAATTGTCCCGATGAATTAGTGTAAAGGAAGGACCCTGCCAGTTCCGGCAAAGCCTCGGTCGAATTGGAATCGCACTGCTAAATCCTAATGGCTGGGCATTCCTGGGGTCAAACGTTGGCGGGGTTATGATGAGTGGTTCGAATCATTTAAACGGAGAGCGCCCCGTGAAATATATATTGTGGATGTTGATGCTCTGTCCGATTGCTTATGCAGCGCCTTGTCCCACGGCGCAGGCGAAGGATGGCAACGCCTTGGTCCAGAACGAGCAGACCTGGGCCCACTCATTGCAGCAGCGCGACACTGCAACTCTGGGCTGCCTGCTGGGTGACGAATTCGAGGACGCCGGCCCCGATGGCCAACTCACCGATCGTGCCACCACTCTGGCCAAAGCCGCCGAGCATCGCGCTGTCCACCACGAACTCACCGACCTGCACGCGCATGTGCAAGGCGATTTCGGATACATCCGGGGTATGGCGGCTGCCGTTGATGCGCAGGGTAAGACCGTCGCCAAAGTACGATTCACCGATGTGTACGTGTATCGGGACGGCAGATGGCAATGCGTCGCCGGCCATGAATCGATGCTGACTGAACCGGCTCACTGAAGAAAGAAGAAATTCAGGAATTCTATGCGAGCCGTCGTTCAGCGGGTAAGCCGGGCCAGAGTCACCATCAATGGGGGGATCAGCGGAGAGATCGGCCACGGGTTGCTCGTTCTTCTCGCCGTCGCGCACGAAGACACCGAGACCGACGCCAGCTATCTGGCGGAAAAGATCGCGGGCCTGCGCATTTTCGATGACGAAGCCGGAAAGATGAATCGCAGCGTGCTCGATGTCAGTGGCAGCATCCTCGTGGTCTCGCAGTTCACTCTTTACGGAGATGTGCGCCGTGGCAAGCGCCCAGCGTTCGACGCCGCCGCTCCACCGGAAGATGCGCGAGGTCTGTATGAATTTTTCGTGCAGCGGATGCAGGCTGCTGGCCTGCGCTGCGAAACTGGCCGCTTCCAGGAAATGATGCAGGTGGAACTGGTGAATGAGGGCCCGGTGACGATTCTGCTGGACTCCTCAAAAGCGTTTTGAAGGGACACTTATGTTCTCGCCAGCTGAAGGATCAATCCGCGAGATATGAACTTCGCCGTTGTGATTCCGAATCTCCTACTCGGCCCCTGCCCCTGCGATCTGGAGGATGTGGAGTGTTTGAAGGATAAGAACGTTACCGCGATTCTCAGTCTTCAGGCAGCGGAAGACCTCGAGGAGCGGGACGCGGGGTGGGCGGAAAATCTGGCTCACGCTGCGGGACTGGTTTTGCGCAACGTGTCCGTGACTGATTTTGACCAGCTCGATTTGGCGCGCAAGCTGCCCTCGTGCGTTAAGGAGCTCGACAGCTTGCTCACCGCCGGTCATGTCGTCTACCTGCACTGCACGGCCGGAGTGAGCCGCTCCCCTACAGTGGCTGCGGCCTACCTGCACTGGTACAGGGGCTTGCCGCTTGATAAGGCACTGGAGCAAGTGCGGGCGGCGAGAAATTGCGTTCCCCTGGGAGACGTTATCAGGCGGGCCAGACGGCCTGCGTAAGACAGACCGCAGCTGCTAGATTGCGCCCAGCGTTGGGGCAGACGTTACACGTTAAAACAGTGCAGGCGCCGAATTCTGTCGGACGTATTTCTTGCTGTCGAATTTCCGGCCCGTGCTCTCGCCCGACATGTAGCGAATCTGCCCGAAGATGGGGCGCTCGAACCACGGACGATCGAACTTCCCCACGATCGCCCATGCAATCCCGGCGTAAGCGTTGGGATCGCGTCCGTCGAGTTCGTATTTATCGTTCAGTCGCACGGCGATGCGGTAGGCGTCGGCGGGTGAGCGGCTCCACTCCAGAATTTTCTTCGCCCAATACATGCGCCCGTAGTTGTGCATCCACCCGGTCGCCACCATCTGCATCTGAGCCGCGTTCCAGAGCGGATCATGCGTTTCGGCATGCTCTAACTGCTTTTGGGTGTAGAGCACAGGACGGGGATCGGCCGCGTGTTTTGCCAGCGTGCGGTGCGCCCAGGGTTCTCCGCATTCGAAGGTGTCGTAGTCAGGATTAAAGTGCACCAGGTTTACCGCCAGTTCGCGCCAGGTAATGATCTGGTTTAGGAAGGCTGCTTTGTCAGCCTTGGGAGCGTCCGTCTTCTCAACGGCCAGGGCAACGGTAATTGGGCTGATATGTCCGAAGTGCAGATACGGCGACAGTCGGCTGGTATGGTCGCTCTCGGGCTTGTTGCGCTGAGTACCGTAACCCACCAACTTGCTCCGGGTAAAATCTCTCAGCAATCGGATCGCCGCGGCCGTCCCGCCTCGCCAGCCTGAAACTGGAGACACCGAACGATCGAGCTTCCAACCCTCGGTAATGTCGAATCTCGGTTCGAGCGACAGCAATTGCCTCGGCTTCTTCCACGGCACAATAGCATGAGGATTTTTCGATAGGATCAGGAATCGTTTCAGCTGCGCCTTCAATCGGGGCCGGATGATGTGCGCCGCATACTGTGGTTTTTCCAGCAGCTTCGAAGGGACGATCACGTCAGCGTCGACGGTCCAGAGCGCAGCCTTTAATTTCTTCGACGCGGTACGGCGCCATTCCTCAGGCTCGCGCATGGGGTTTTCGTCGCCAACAACGAGTGCGGCCTTCACCTCGTCGCAAAAACGCAACAAGCTGTGCTCCGGAAAGCGACGCAAAACGAATCCTACATTTCTTTTTGCCAGGGCCGCCGCAATATCGGGAATGCCCTCGGCCAGGAAGCGATAGTGCCGCAGGTTGGCGTTCAGATAAGAAGGCACCGGCGCAAGAAAAGCAACCACCGGCTTGCGCAGTGCATTCGCAGCTTCCACCGCGATATCGAGAGCAGTATTGTCGATGCCGCGCTGCGCCCGCTGCATCCAGTACACGACGCATCCGTCGGCGGAATTGATCGGGCCCGCGCGGCGCACGGTAACGCGAGGATCCTGCGAAAACGAGAAGAGTTCGTCCATCAAAGATTCGCCCGTTGTTTTCTCCGCGTTCTCCGCGGCAGTTCTCTGCGAACGTTGCGGTTAAAGGCTCTTCGCAGTGCGAGGAGGCCGGAATAGTGTAGGGCTTGGGGAGCGCGTCGAGAGTTCGCAGAGTGTTCGATGGTCGCTGAACTGGCTCGTCGCGAAAACAGCAAGGCCAGATTTTTCTTCGTACGACAACGAAGGGGTTTACGACTAGCGCGCTGAGAGAATTGCGTCCACAACCCGTGCGGCTTCCACAGCCGGCTTCACATCGTGAGTCCGCAAAACATGCGCGCCTTTCAGCATGAGCGCCACCTGCGTGGCTAGAGTTCCATAAAGACGATCCTCGACGGGAGCGTCCTTGCCGTCTTTCGCCAGCGTGCGTCCGATGAACGACTTCCGCGACGTACCAGCAAGCAGCGGAAATCCCGCGGCCTGCAACTCGCTGAACCGTCCCAAGAGAGGATAGTTCTCATCGAAGCTCTTTCCGAAGCCAAAACCGGGATCCAGCACAATCCGCTCTCTTCGTACTCCCGCCAAAACGGCCTTCTCGGCCCAGTCTTTCAGTTCGCGCTTTACCAGCAACACAACGTCGCCCGGCGGCGGCAGCGTGCACCACTCCTCGGGACGCCCGCGCATATGCATCAATACCGCGCCGCATTTGAGATCGGCAACCGCCTTCGCCATCTGGGGATCCCAACGGAATCCACTCACGTCGTTCACAATCTCGGCCCCGACGCCCACGGCTGCGCGGGCGACCGCCGCTTTATACGTATCGATCGAGAGAACGGCAGTGGGATGCTTCTTCTTGATCTCAGCAATGACGGGAATCACACGTTTGAGCTCTTCGTCGGCGCTCACCGCCGGCTTGAGGCTGGCACCAGACTTCTTCAAGTCGGTTTGCGGAGGATTTACCTTGGCTCCCGGCCGAGTCGATTCGCCGCCAATGTCGAGAATGTCGGCCCCTTCATCCAGCAGACGCCGTGCGTGTTCGAGAGCTTTGTCGCGATCAAGAAACTGGCCACCGTCGGAGAACGAATCAGGAGTCACATTGATGACGCCCATGATGAGCGTGCGCTTGCCGAGTTCGAGCGCGCGCGCGCCCAGGCTCCATTGGAAAACCGGCCTCATGTTGCCCGATTCTAAATGAATTGGAGAAGTGTTCGAGCGAAAGGCCGCTATCTGCGTCGCACGGCCGCATCGCGCTTGCGCATGGCGCGAATGGCGCCGGGGCCAGTACCCGTCGGAGGCTTCCGCATGCCGTCGAGCAGTTCCTTCAAGACGACCGCGTTGTTGTGCGTCTCGTTTTTCGAGGCAAAGAGGAGAGTAAGCCGTTTTCTTTTGTGAGCAAGTTGGTAGAGCTGCCGCAGCGCGTCCTCGGCTTCCGCCAGTGACAATTCCTTCAGATATTTTTTGCGAAAGTTCGGCCACTGATCCGGCCGCGCATGATACCAGCGGCGCAGTTCATCGGAAGGCGCCAGGTCGGGCAGCCATTCGTCCACGTCGGCGCGAGCCTTCGTGAGACCTCGCGGCCAAAGGCGGTCCACCAGCACGCGGGTTCCGTCCGCGCGTGCAGCCGCTTGATAAACTCGTTTGATCGCGACCGCCATACCTTTGCTCTATCATTGTAAAGCGGCTTGCAGCGCCGCGTACGGCTTGACGCGAGGATAGTTCATGCAATCGGGAAAGAGCACATCGCTGTTAAGGGGCGGTCATATCGCAATTTCTTTCACAGCGCTAGCTGCGCTGCTGGCATTAGCAATGATTTCCGCTTGCGACGTTGAGCGCCGCAAGTCGGACGCGGAGCTGGGTCTGAACGCGCAACAGGCCACCGGCCGCAAAATTTATGACTCCCACTGCGATCGTTGCCACGAACCATACTCCAAGCGCGGCAAGAAAGGGCCTGGGCTCAAGGGCGTCTTCCAGAACAAATATCTTTCTCTGAGCAGCCTGCCCGCCAACGACGAGCGAGTCAGCGACATCATCCGGCTCGGCCGCAACGAAATGCCCGGCTACAGTCAGGCCCTGAGTCCACAGGATATTCAGGACCTTCTCGCCTATCTGCATACCTTGTAGCTTTCGGAACGACCGCGTGGGGACGGCCGCCCTCGGCTGTCGAGTCGAGCGGAGTTCGACAGCCTTAGCCGGGGGAAAACCAACCCATCCGGCCCTAAGCTCGACTCCGATTTTCATGGGATAATCCCGAGGATGAAGAGCGCGGCTAAATCGGAGCTTTTCCGCGAACTGCCGTCGGTGGATGAGTTTCTCCGTGTGCCGACCGTGGCTTCTCTCGCGACCGAGCACGGAACGGCACCCGTTACCGACGCCGCTCGCTCCGTCCTTGCCAAGCTTCGTGAGGAAATCGCTTCTGGCCTTTTAGACGGGCCCTCTCTCCACCTCGCATTGGATGGCGCCAGTGGTGCGATTGAAGAACACCTTCGACGCGCACTCGGACGATCCCTTCGCTCGGTGATCAACGCCACTGGAGTCATTCTGCATACGAACCTCGGGCGCGCCCCGTTGGCGGACACCGCCATTCAGCACATCCGTGAAACAGCGGCACGCTACTCGAACCTCGAGTTTGAAATCGAAGCAGGCGTTCGCGGGAAACGCGACATTCATGTTGATCGGTTATTTCGCAGACTGCTTGACGACAGCGCAACTTCAGTCTCGACGATCGTAGTGAACAACAATGCCGCCGCTGTTCTGCTGGCGCTCAATACCCTGGCCGAGGGCGGCGAGGTCATCGTCTCGCGCGGAGAACTGGTTGAGATCGGAGGTTCCTTCCGCATCCCCGATGTAATGGCAAAGTCCGGCGCAACTCTTCGCGAAGTCGGGACCACCAATCGCACACGCGTCGCCGACTACGAAAAAGCCATCAATGACCGCACGCGATTGCTCCTGCGGGTTCATCGGTCGAATTTCGAGATCACCGGCTTCACCGAACAACCCTCTACGTCTGAACTGACAGCGCTCGCTCGCCAGCGCAACCTGCCACTCATGGAAGACCTCGGCAGCGGCGCGCTCGTCGACCTGCAGAACTTCGGCATTAGCGGTGAACCCAGCGTACTTGACAGCCTGCGCGCCGGCATCGACGTGGTGACCTACAGTGGCGACAAACTGCTGGGTGGTCCTCAGGCCGGATTGATCAGCGGCCGTGGCGACCTGATCGCTCGCATGCGCGCCAACTCCCTGTTTCGCGCCCTCCGCGTCGACAAGCTCACTTATGGCGCGCTGGAGGCCACGCTGCTTGCCTACGTAAAGCGCGATCACGGTGCCATCCCGACGCTGAAGATGATGCGGCTTACGAAAGAAGAAATAGATGGGCGCGCGGAGTGCATAGCCCGGAGCCTGAATCCAGCGGTAGAGGCCCAGCCTACTGCGTCTTGGGCGGGACCCAAGCTGAAGATCGAAATCATCGACGGCGAATCCGTTATTGGCGGCGGCGCCGCGCCATCGTCGGTGCTACCCACCCGTCTGCTTGCCCTGACCTCCGCCGACCTAAGCGCCGACGACTTGGCCACGCGCTTGCGTAATAACGATCCGCCCATCATCGCCCGCGTCGAAGACGGCCGAGTGCTGCTGGACTTGCGAACCGTGTTTCCCGAGCAGGATTTGCCGATTGCGGCCGCGCTCCAGAGAATCGCCGG
The DNA here is from genome assembly GCA_035695545.1 of Candidatus Sulfotelmatobacter sp. Lineage (GTDB taxonomy): Bacteria > Acidobacteriota > Terriglobia > Terriglobales > Acidobacteriaceae > Sulfotelmatobacter. Next base: position 82,919 of record DASRRV010000307.1, read on the forward strand.
GTGATCTAGCGGCATCGAAACATTGTTGGCTGTTCTCCACACCATCGGACACTCGACGCGTACGCTTCCAGAATTGATTGATGCGTTGAACGCGCACCATATTCAGACTCTAGTCGACATCCGCGCTTTCCCCAGGTCGCGCCGCCTACCACAATTCAAGCGTGAGTCTCTCCAAGAAAGCTTGCCTGCCGCAGGTATGCGCTATCTATGGAAAAAAGAGCTGGGCGGATATCGCAAGAAGACTCTCGCAGAGTCGCCGAACATCGCACTGCGGAACCAGAGCTTCCGCAACTATGCCGACTACATGCTCAGCGCGGAGTTCGAGCAGGCCATGGCCGAACTGATAACCCTCGCCGAGAACTCCCGTGTGGCCTACATGTGTGCGGAGCGCTTGTACTTCCGCTGCCACCGCATGCTCGTCTCCGATTGGCTGGTCGCGCACGGACACGAAGTGCTGCACATCGACGGCCCGGGCCCACCCAAACCCCATCAACTGACACAGGAAGCCCGCATGGTCGACGGACGTTTGATCTATCGTGGAGACCGGTTGCTGTAAGATTCAGGCGAAGGCTAATGAACCGAACATGATCGTAGGCACCGGTATCGACATCGCCGAAGTCCCCCGCATTCGCCAGTCCATCGAGCGCTTCGGCGACCGTTTTCTGCAGCGCATATTTACGGCGGGAGAAATCCGCTACTGTGATTGCAAAGCGAATCGTTTCGAGCGCTACGCCGCCCGCTTCGCCGCTAAAGAGGCCGCGATGAAGGCCCTGGGCACCGGATGGAATCACGGCGTGCGCTGGCGCGATTGTGAGGTGACGCGCCTGCCCGGCGGCCGGCCCACCATGGCCTTCCATGGCAAGGCCGGAGAATTCGCTGCGAAGCTTGGCGTGAAGAACGCTGCTCTCTCAATCTCGCATACCGTAGAGCAGGCCATAGCGCAGGTGATTCTGGAGAACTGATTCGCTGCGCAGCCACTGGAACAAGCCTGTGACCAACCATCTGCTAGACTGTCGCCTCGAATCCATTATGGCCGTCATTGCTCCGACTCTTACCCCACCTTCGAGCAACACTGAAATCCCGGAACGCACTCTGCTGGCGGGCCTCGCCCTCACCAGTTTTTCCGCCTTGCTTCTCGAACTGGCGCTGACTCGTTTGTTCTCCGTCGTGCTCTTCTACCACTTCGCATTCCTCGCGATTTCGATCGCCCTGCTCGGTCTCGGCGCCGGAGGCGTATTCGCCTACCTGCTCAAGCCCCAACTCGCGCGGCACGACACGCGTAAACTCGCGGCATGGCTGTGCATGGCGAATTCGGTCGTGGTTGTAGGTGTGCTGGAGATCGTGTTGCACGTTCCGGTCGCGCTGCAAGTCTCCTGGGGAAATTTCGCGCGACTCACGGAACTCTACCTCGCCGCCGCGGTCCCTTTCTTTCTGACGGGTCTGCTGTTTTCGGTCGTTTTTGCGCGCGAAACCCACCGCATTCCGCGTCTCTATGGCGCCGACCTGTGTGGCGGCGCGCTCGCCTGTCTGGCGGTGGTGCCCCTGCTGAACTGGGTGGGAGGTCCCAACGTCATTCTGCTTGCCGCCACCACTATGGCCACCTCAGGCTTGATCTGGGCGGACGTTCGCACTCGCCGCAGAAATGCAGCGCTCCTAATACTCGCTCTGATCGTTTTGACGGGCGCCAATTACTCCGGTCGCCTCATCGACGTGGTCTACGCAAAGGGCATGTTCCGTGATCCGGCATGGGTCGAGTTCGCCCGCTGGAACGCCCTCTCCCGGGTCGAAGTCGACCGCCAAGGCCAGGCGAAGGCTGTGGTCATCGACGCTGATGCCTCCACTTACATCATGAACGCGGATCTGAACCACTGGCAGGGCACCGTGTGGGAGCACAACCTGATGGCGGCCCCACCGGCGCTGGCCAACGTTCTACGCCCCCACGGAGAATTCGCCATCATTGGTCCGGGCGGCGGAGTCGATGTTTTGCGCGCCCTCGCGAACGGCAGTCCGAGCGTGACCGGGATCGAGATCAATCCCATCATCGCCACCACCATCATGCGCGAGCGCTACGCCGACTACTCGCTGCATCTCTACCAGCGACCCGATGTCCACATTCACGTCACCGACGGCCGCTCGTTTCTGCGTTCAACGCCCCATAGCTTCGACGTCGTGCAGATGACGCTGGTTGATACCTGGGCATCGACTGCTGCCGGCGCCTTCGCGCTCAGCGAGAACAATCTGTACACGGTCGAAGCCTTCCAGGAATATTTCAATCACCTCAAGCCCGACGGTATGGTTGCGATAACGCGCTGGGAATTCCGTAATCCCCGGGAAGCGCTGCGGGTTGTAGCGGTCGCGATGGATGCGCTGCATCGCCTCGGCGTCACCAATCCGGCGCGCAACTTCATCGTGGCATCGCAAGGCGAACTCGACGAAGACGGTATCCCGGTCGTCGTGTTGGCGAAGAAGACCGCGTTCACCGCCGCCGAAGAAAAAGCGGTGATCACTCACTTTGATCACTACTATGAACTCGATCCGCTCTACTTGCCCTCACAGCCAGGGCAGAATCCTTTTTCAGACTTGATCGCCAGCAACGATCCCTACGCCTTCGCCCGCAGCTATGCCTACAACGTCGCGCCGGTCAACGACAATGCTCCGTTTTTCTTTTTCACGCTGAAAGCCGGTCAAATCCTTGGCGAGAAGGGACTGCGTGGCGGCATCGACTGGAAGGTGAACCTGGGCGTGCTAGTTCTGCTTCTAGTGCTGGTGATTTCTCTGGTCGCCGTGATGGCGTTTCTCGTCCTTCCCCTGGCTTTGAAAGGTGGAAAGGCTCGCCCGTCGCCCATTCCGCTGCTTTATTTCGTTGCCGTGGGCCTGGGCTACATTCTCGTGGAGATCGCGTTCATCCAGCGCTTCGTGCTGTTTCTTGGCCACCCCACCTACGCGCTGACCGTCGTGATTTTTCTGCTGATGCTCTCCAGCGGCGCCGGAAGCTTGTTTTCGCGGTTTTGGTTACCGCGCACCGAACTCGGCTGGATCCCCCTGGTGCTCGTGATCCTGGCTCTCATCGCCGATGTGTTCTTCCTGCCCGGGCGTTTGGCTGCCTGGGTCGGATTGGCAATGGCATACCGCCGCATGGTGTGCGGCGCGATTTTGATTCCCCTCGGATTCGTCATGGGAATGCCATTTCCCACGGGCTTGCGCGCTCTCGCGGCGGCTCCTGCCCCAGAGTTTCCCGTCGGTCAAAGCGCATCTGACAGCGCCGTCGAGTGGGCTTGGGCAATGAACGCCGCAGCCAGCGTGCTCGGATCGGTATTGGCTATGGTGATCGCGATCCAGTTTGGTCTGAACGTGACTCTGGCTTGCGGTGCTGTCGCTTACCTCGTCGCGCTGGGACTGACGCCGACTCTGCGCACAAAACCGGCCTAGTGCCGGCTTGGGTTTTGTTATCATTCTGCGATGGGCGTGCAGCCAGGAATCGGAGGCCGGTCCGAGCCGTTGGTACGGCGGGCGCAATCCGTCCAGAGTGGCGTTTTGAGGAGATCATTTGCCTAGCCAGAAGCAGCTCAAATGGTCGCAACTGCGCGTCGGCCTCACCGTGATCATTGCCAGCCTAACGCTGGCCTTGTTGCTGTTTCTGATGTCTGGAACCAGCGGCCTTTTCACGCCCCGGATCGAACTCACATCCTACTTCAATAATGCCGGTGGTTTGCGCCAGGGAGCGCCCGTGCGCCTGAGCGGCGTCGATATCGGCAATGTAGTCGCGATGCGGATTGTCGCTGACCCCAAAAAGCGACAGACTCCTGTCGAAGTCAAGCTGAAGGTGAGCACCAAGTTCGGATTCAATCTGCGCCGGGATTCGATCTGCATGCTGCGTACGGCCGGTGTGTTGGGCGAAACTTACGTTGACCTCGACAGCTCACAAGCCAATGGCCCGCCTGCGCAAAACGGCGACACGCTAGCCACTCGCGAACAGGCCGACCTTGAGGACGTGGTGGTGAGTAGCCAGAGCACGCTGCAAAATATGGATGCCCTGCTCAAGCGCGCCGACCGCATTCTGGCCTTCGCCGAAAGTGGCAAAGGATCGCTGGGCAAATTGATCTACGATCCGAGCCTGTACGACCGCTTCTCGGCCACAGTAGCCGAGTTCCAGACGATCGTCGAACAGATCAGCAAAGGACAGGGCAGCCTCGGTGCGCTCATCAGCCGCAATGACGCCTACGATAAGTTCATCAGCACTCTCGACAAGCTGAACAGCGTGATCGACGACGTCGAGCAGGGCAGAGGCACCGCAGGCAAGCTCGTAAAAGATCCGTCGCTCTACAACAACGCCAACGACACCATCGCGAACCTGAAGAAGATCACTGAAGACATCAATGCCGGCAAGGGCACGATCGGCAAGTTAGCCAAGGATGAAGAGGTTGCGAAGAAACTCGACACCACCATAACCAAACTCTCGGAGTTAATGACGGAACTCGAAGCCGGACAAGGCACCGCCGGCAAATTCTTCAAGGACGAAGCCCTCTACAACAACGCCAACCAGATGCTGGCCGAGAGTCGGGACCTGGTGAAGGCAATCCGCGAAAATCCGAAGAAGTACCTCAGCATCAAGTTGCACATTTTCTAGAAATTTGGCGCCCTTGCTTTGGCAGAGATGGAGTGGGTTTGACGCCCAATGCTTAATGCTCTCCAAGCCCAAACACCGACCCTAGCAACAGGATCGTGAGTAAGCCCAACGATATCCATCCGTACTTGTAGTCTTTTTCCCGAAAGAACAAAACGCAGGCCACCAGCACCCGCACGACCGGCGTCGCTAGCATCAGCAGAACGCCCATGCGCTCAATCTCAAGGGGAATACGTCCGGTGACAAACAATCCGTCGATCAGCCCGGCCAGCATGATGAAGAAGCAACTGAAGGCGCCAATGCGCAGCACCATCGCCACGGCGCGATCAAATTCGGGCTCACGGATCTGGCTCATAGCCATCCTCTGAGCAGATGGATGGCCAAGTGTCCGGAAAGATAGAGCATGATCGCGACCAGCAGGTACACCACGATCTTGGTGTGAATGCGCGGAGCCAATCTCGCACCTAGCAGCGACCCCATAAACACGCCCACGGCAAGGGGCGCGGCATACTGCACCAGGATGTCGCCACGGCGGTAGTACACAATTGCGCTGGCGGCCCCGGTCACGCCAATCATGAAGTTCGACGTCGCTGTCGCCACCATCAGCGGCACATTCATAAAGATGTACATCACCGGAACTTTGATTGGGCCGCCGCCGATACCCAGCAGTCCAGAGAGCGCACCAGCCACCAGCGAGGCCGTCAGTCCCAAGGGATAGCGCTGCGGCTCGTACGGTGGTATCACCGTCTCGCCATTGGCGGCCGGGGCCAACGACTCTTCCGGCCTGATCTTGCCGCCCCTCGTCAAAATCGTGATCGCGCTATACAACAGGAACCCGGCGAACAATCCCTCGAGCGCGTTCCGGTTGAAGTAGCCCACCATGTAGGCCGTCACGGCTGCTCCGAACGACGTCGCCAGTTCGAGCGTCATCCCCAGGCGAATGTCGGTGGTATGGCGTTGCAGGTGAACTGATGAGCTTGCCGCTGACGTCGTTATGACTGCCACCAGGCTCGTGCCAATTGCCTGACGAATGGGAATGCCGAAGTGCAGCGCGAGAATCGGAGTGAGCAGCACGCCGCCGCCAATCCCCGTCAGCGCGCCCAGTAATCCAGAGCAGAATCCGAGCACCACCAGAAGAAGGATTACCAAGAGAGCAGGAGCCTCCCGTTACCGATATTTTCGATGGGGATACTAATCCTGTGTGCGGGGTTTGGTTCGAGGAAAGAATTGAGGGAGGGACAATGCCCGCGCAAGCTACGACACCACCCGCGGTGTAGCAGTCGCCTCGGCCTGCTCGTGCGCGTGATAGCTGGACCGCACCATCGGTCCCGACTCGACATGCCGGAAACCGAAGCGCAGAGCCTGGTCCCGCAGGTAAACGAACTCGTCTGGCTCGTAGAAACGTGCAATCGGCAAGTGATCTTTCGACGGCCGCAGATACTGGCCCACAGTGAGAATATCGACGCCTCGCGTGCCCAGATCGTGGAAAACTTCGACCAACTCCTCAGACGATTCGCCCAGACCCACCATCACGCCGCTCTTGGTCACCATTCCCGGCGAGAACTTCTTGGCGTTTTCCAAAAGCGTCAGGGTGCGTTCGTAGCGTGCGCCCGACCGCACCGCGCGATACAGCCGCGGCACCGTCTCCGTATTGTGGTTGAGCACGTCCGGCTTGGCATCGAGCACAATCCGCAGTGGCTCTTCCCACCCCTGAAAATCCGGGATGAGCACTTCAATACGGCAGTCTGGTGTCAGTTCGCGAATCTCGCGGATGGTCTCAGCAAAAATCCTGGCGCCACCGACGTTATCGTCGTCCCGGTTCACGCTCGTCACGACCGCATGCTTTAGTCCCAGAGTAGCAACTGCCTCGGCCACGCGGCGGGGTTCATCCCAGTCGATTGGTTCCGGCCGTCCCTTAGGTACAGCGCAAAATCCGCAGCGCCGCGTGCAGATATCCCCCAGCAGCATGAACGTTGCGGTTTTGTGGTTCCAGCACTCCCCAATATTTGGACACTGAGCCGACTCGCACACCGTGTGCAGCCCGAGTCCGCGCGCGAGTTTTTTCAGATTGTGAAAATTGTCGCCGACCGGAGCCTTCGCCCGCAGCCATTGCGGCTTGGGAGTCCGCAGCGGCGCACCCAGTTCAATCTGAATCAATTGAGAAGACCCAGCCATCCTTAGAATTCTACCAGTTCACCTTGTCACAAAAGAGAACGCCGGCCAGCGTCAGGAAAATCCCTGCCACCGACCGGCACTATGTTCTATCGAGTCGCCTTGCGTCGCCCAGCTTACTGTGCCGGAGGAGCAGGCGCGGCAATCTTGATCCTGATTGGCCCCTCCTTGTCGTCGACTACGTTGTAGTCGGCGGGAACAGCGAACAGAGAAGCGTCAGGCTCGGCAGTACTCACATTCTTGAACTCCGTTTTCAGTTCTCCAGCCCACGGGTCGTCATGTTTGGTCATCACTGTAACCTTCAGTTCGGGGGAGTACCACCGCTCCGAGGTCACAACGATCGGCTTCTCATTCCCCATCTGCCCCGCAGGAATGGTCGTGGTCACGCGCGTACCGCTTGCGTGGATCCCGTCGATGTTCTGGTCGCCGAGATTCTCTGAGTTGGGCGCGGATTCACTGGAATCACCGTTTTTGTTGACCACCACATCGCGGAACACCATTTTTTCCCCCGACCCTCCTGAGCCTTGAAAGAAAAACACGTTCTCACCTTTGCCCGGAGCTCCCGGCGCCCCCGCCTTGTCAGGACCGCCCGCACCGCCTCCCGGCGACAGAGTCATCTTTTGGGCAGTCTTGCTGCCGGCGTCGAGCAAATAGCGAACTCCCGCGACCGGATCAACAATCGTGATCAGCTTGGGCGCCGTGCCCTGCGGCGCCGCACCCAGCAGGTTCAACCCAGCCTCCCGGCGCGTACGCCCTTCGCTGTCGCGGCACAACTGAGAGCTCTCCGTCGTGTGGATACGGTTGCCGTCGGCCAGCAACTGCGTGTGCTCCGTCGAAACAGTGGCGCAGAAAGGAGCGCCCTTGACCGGAGCGGCATCCATGGTTTCCATCTTCAGAGCGATTGTGGCCGCTTTCGTCTGAAGGGGAGTACCCGACGGGCCGCCAGTGAAGAAGAACGTTGAGTCCTGCGACTGAGCAGCCCCACTGGCAGCCACAAGGATAATCGGGGAAAGAGCAAGAGCAAGAGCATTGATCTTCAACCGCATGTTATGTTTCCTCCAAATTCGCACTCAGATCCAAATTCTCAGTCTTCGATCCGAATCCCGCGAGCAATTCCGTCCGGCCCCACCAGCACGACCGCATTCACTGCGGCGCTCGTCGGCGCGAAGCCCGAAACTGGCCGCGCGACCACCGCCGACGGCAGCTGCACGCGGATCACGTCCATGTCTCCGGTGCAACTCAGCTCGTCGCAATACATCAGGCTGCGGAATCCATTCGGAATCGAATTGGACGCACGCACAGGCGCCGCGGCGGGACGTTCCCTCGGACGGGACGGGTGCTTCCGGGTTGATGCCTGTACCCCACCTTTGCCTGAGTTCGTTCCATGTCCGGCGGCTCTAGTATTTGCGGGGACTTCGATTCGCGGAAGCTCTGCCGTCGGCTGTCCCACCGTGGGTGCTGCTGCTGTCGTGACCGTTCGGTGCGCATGGAACCACAGAAGCACAACCCCAACCAGCACAGCCGCAGCTACCGCGCTCCAGCGCAGCACCACCGGGCTCAGCGTGAGAACCGGCGACGGACCCGACCGACCCGCCGAGCGTCGCCTATAGCTGGCGAGAACGGCTGCATCCAGCGACTCCGGGAGGGCGGTCACAGAATCTCGGATTAGACGCAACCCCTTTCTAAGCTCTGATTGTTCCTGAACAAACCGGCTACAAACCTCGCAGCCGGAGATGTGATCTGCCATGCCGGGATCCGGCAAAACTGCCTCACCCCGAGACTGATTCTCAAAGTACAGATGAAGCTCTTCACAGGTCATATGAGACACCCTTCAGTTCCCGTTGCCTCGATGTCGGAATGCCGACTCCGCAGCGGACTCAGCTTTTGTCCCAGCAAAGCGTGCGCGCGGTTCAGGCGCGACCGTATCGTGCCCACGGCGCACTGCAGCTGCGAAGCGGCCGCCTCGTAAGGCAACTCGCACAGATCGCAGAGCACCACCACCTGGCGATAATGCTCGGGCAGAGAGGCAATCGCGGCCTGTACCCGTTCGGCAAGCTGATTTCGAATCGCCGGTCCCGCGACTGAATCCGAGTGCGACACCAAATTCCCCGATTGATGTTCGAGCGCTTCGTCGGCCGGAAGCGCTTGGTACACATACTCCCGGCGCTCGATGCGCCGAACAATATTCTTTGCTATTCCAAACGCAAAAGCCCCAACATCGCCGCGATCTGCCCGATATCGATTTCCCTCTTTCAGCAACGCGACGAATACTTCCTGCGTGACCTCTTCCGCCGCTGCCTTCGAATTCGTCATGTAGAAGGCGTAACGGAAAATGCCGCCCTTCAGCCGCTCGTACAGAGCTACGAAAGCGTCCTCTTCTCCGGCAAGGGCGCGTTGCAGGAGCTCTGCGTCGGGACGACCCTCGGGGCTTTGCCGGTTCTCCATGTAGAAGCAGTCCACTATTGGCTTTGACGCGGTAGTCTCACTTTGTCTTCGCGGCAGGGGAGCGAAAAGTTCCACGATTTGATTTAGAGAGGCGCATGGCTCGAGATGGAGATGTACTGAACCCGGGCAGGCCAGCGGTAGCGGGTCATTGTGCTCGAGAATGACTTCGGGCCGACGGAAGGACGTGGGCGAAGCCCAAGGTCCGACGCCTGACGCCCGAACGCCTACCCCACTTCCACCAGCCCGTACGTATCCTGCCACAGCGTCCGCATATGCACGAGCGCGCGGCTGATCTCCTCGGCTGAGACTTCAGAATTAGGCCCGGCCAGCACCGCGGCCGCCTCGCGCTTGGCCGCTTCAAGCAGCTGCGCATCGCGGATGATGTTGGCCACGCGAAAGCTGGGCATCCCTGCCTGACGCGTCCCGAAAAATTCTCCCGGCCCGCGAAGCTCCAGATCAAGCTCGGCGATCTGAAATCCATCGTTCGTTCGCACCATGGCGTCGAGCCGCTTCTGTCCCTCTTCGCTGACTTTGCCTCCGGTCATCAGAATGCAATGCGATTTGGCTGCCCCGCGTCCGATGCGTCCCCGTAACTGGTGCAGTTGAGCGAGTCCAAAACGCTCGGCATGCTCGATGACCATCACGGTCGCGTTCGGCACATCCACACCGACTTCGATCACGGTAGTTGCCACAAGAATCTGCAGCTCACCCTGCTGAAACATGCGCATGACCTGGTCTTTCAGGTCAGCGTCGAGGCGCCCATGCAGCAGTCCAACTTTCATATCCTTGAAAACAACGCCGCTCAACTCGCGGTACATCTTGACGGCGGCTTTAAGCTCGCTCTCTTCGTTTTCCGCGATGACGGGATACACCACGTAAGCCTGATGCTCCGCCTCCACATGTTTGCGCACAAACTCCCAAACCTTTGGCGACTGGTCGTCCGGAACGCAGCGAGTAACAATCGGCGTGCGCCCCGGCGGCAGTTCATCCAGCACGCTGAGATCGAGATCGCCGTAAAGCGTCAGCGCCAGCGTTCGCGGGATCGGCGTAGCAGTCATAACCAGAACGTCGGGCTCGGCGGGAGTCGAAGGGGCTGTGTGGGGCCGGGTTCCTTCGGCTCCGCTCAGGGCATGCTCTGACCCGGCTGGGTCGAGCGGAGCTCGACTGCTCTCGTCGCCCTCGGAAGATTTCTTCATCAGCTTCAACCGCTGCATCACTCCAAACCGATGCTGCTCATCCACAATCACCAGTCCCAGTTTGGAGAACTCCACCTTCTCCTCCAGCAAAGCATGAGTCCCTATCACAAGCTGCGCATTCCCCTGCGCAATATGCCGCCGGATCTCCCGCTTGCGATCGGCGTCCAGCGATCCGGTCAGAAGCACGATGCGATATCCCGGGTTCTCCAAAATCCGCCTCGCCGAAAAGTAATGCTGTTGCGCCAGAATCTCGGTCGGCGCCATCAGCGCCACCTGACAGCCGTTTTCAATGGCGATGATCGCTGCCTCGAACCCCACGATCGTCTTCCCCGACCCCACATCTCCCTGCAGCAAACGCCGCATGGGATAAGGCTTCTCCATGTCGCCGGCAATCTCCTTCAGCACTCGCTTCTGTGCCACGGTAGGATGAAACGGCAAAATCTTCTTGATCGCCGCCCTCACCCTCTCATCCAGGCGAAAAGCGATGCCGGTCTGTGCCTTCTGTTGGCGACGTTTCAACTCCAGTCCCAACTCCACGAAGAACAACTCGTCGAAGATCAACCGGATGTGCGCCGGAGTCCGCGACGACTGCAAATCCTGAAAACTCTCTCCCGGCTCCGGCCAGTGCACGTTCCAGAACGCCGCCCGTGGCGAGATCAATCCTAGTCGCCCGCGCACCACCGCCGGGATGGGCTCCGGCAAGTCGGGTGTGAGGTTATCGAGCGCCGTTCGGATGGCCCGCCGAAACCAGCGCGGGGAAAGCCGCCCTTGGCCAGTTGACTCATAGATGGGAACGATGCGGCCGATTTCCAGCGACTCCGCCGCTTTCTTCTCTGCACCGTTTTCGCCGCCGTCGCCGGCCTCTCCGAGAATCTCGAATTGCGGTTGCATGATCTGCAACTCGCGGCTGCGCTCGTCTTCCTCGACCTTGCCATACAGCGCGATCATCTCACCGGGCTTGAACTTGTCTTGCAGGTAGGTCGCGTTGAACCACAGGCAGCGCAGGCGCGACCGCCCTTGCCCGACCGTCAACTGAAAGATTGGCATGCGGCGCGTCCGGAACAGCCCTGAATTGCGCACTTCGCCGATCACGGTAGCCATTTCGCCAGGACGCAGTTCTCCAATTCCCCGCGGGTTCAACCGGTCCTCATAGCGAAACGGTAGATAATGGAGCAGGTCGCCGACTGTGTGGATTCCCTTGGCAGCCAGCACATCCGCGATTCGCGGACCCACACCCTTCACGTATTTCACCGGAGTGGCGAGTTCAAGCATGCGTAGTGATCCCCGGACGGGGCAAAAAAGAATGGTAGCAGGAGCAGACGCTCATCGCCGTCGCCTCGGGAGCCCAAACTGAGGTCAGTCGGTGTCTAAACCAACGGTGCTCGTCAATCTTCTCCAGGCGCTGTTTGCGATCGTATTGGGGAACGTGGCGTATTTCGTCTTGGCCCCATCGTTCCCCCCAGTGGCTCGCCACCGCCCTTTCCAGTTCGATCTGGGCATGCTGGTGGACTTCTGGTTCTGCCTGGTGGCCTACGGCCTGATCCGCACCGCCAGAAGATGGAAGTAGCTTGTTCTTGCTTTCCTTAGTGAACCTTCATGTCCTTCGTGGTTAGAGCCCTCTGCTCGCCAACAACGCGCTGGCACGGGGCGCAATCCAGTTACTTTAGGAACCTCGGTCATTCCCCTTCCCCCCGCTAGAATCCCTCATGAATGCCGAAAATAGCGGTCTTGTACGACGCGGGCCAGGCTATTCTCTCCACCTTTGACTTGGACGAGGTGCTGCAGAGAATCCTGACCATCGCGCACGACTATTTTCATCTGCCCAACGTAGCCATCCTCCTGCTCGACCCGGAGGCTCAGCAGCTCTGTGTTCGTTCGCAAATCGGCTGGGATCCTGGCAAGGACAACATTTTTCTGGGATGCCACCAAGGGATCACCGGCGCTTCCGTTGTCAAGAAACAGCCCGTCTACGCCCCTGACGTCAGCCAAGACCCGCGCTATGTATGCGCCGCCCAATCTACGCGCTCCGAGCTGGCCATCCCGCTCATGGTTCGCGATGAAGTTGTAGGCGTGCTGGACTGCCAGAGCGATCAACTCAACCACTTCAACCACGAAACCATTGAACTTCTGACCCTGTTTTCGACGCAGGCTTCCATCGCTCTGCAGAACGCTCGTCTGTATGCACTGGAGCGCCAACGGGCCCGGCAACTGGAGGCGATCAACGCCATCGCCCAACAGAGCACCGCCGTCATGGATCTGGAGGATCTGCTCTCCCGCGTCTGCTTGGTGATTCAGCAGGCCTTTCAGGTCTCCCATGCGTCGCTATTCTTGCGTGAGGAGGGCGACTTGGTGCTGCGCGCGCACGAGGGGACGCTCACGCCCTGCATTCCTCCGGGGGGCCGTTTGCCCGCCGATCGGGAACCCTGGTCGCGTATTCTAGCCACAGGCGGCACGCTCATCGAAAAGGATCTGACTCTCCCTAACTCCTTCAAGTTGTATACCGAGTGTGCCTCGCGCATGGGTATCCCCCTGATCTCGTTTGGCCAGACGCTAGGCGTGCTCACACTGCACAGCTCCCAGCGCAATGCGTTTCGCGAGAGCGAGCTGCAATCACTCGAGTCAGTCGCCGATATCTGTGCCAGCTCCATCCAGAACGCTCACTACGTCGAGCGCATCCGCCAGCTCTCTTACCTTGACGGTCTCACCGGCATCTTCAACCGGCGCTTTTTCGAGCTGCGCATCATGGAAGAGATCGAGCGCGCCCGCCGTTGCGGAACCGGAATGGCCGTGGTGATGGTCGACATCGACCAGTTCAAGAAATTGAATGACGAGTTCGGCCACCTGCTCGGAGACGAAGTCCTGCGCCAGGTATCGTCCCTGTTTCACCAGCAACTACGCAAGATTGATGTGGTATGCCGCTACGGAGGGGAAGAGTTTGCCATTCTGCTGACGCAGACGAATGCGCAGCATGCACTCGGAGTCGCCGAGAAATTGCGGCGGTTAGTGGAAGGATGGCAATTTTCAGGAGTACCGCGAACCGTTACCCTCAGCGCCGGGGTCGCGGCTTTCCCCGATCAGGGCACGACTCGTGATGAACTGATCCGCGCCGCCGACACTGGACTCTACGCCGCTAAGCAAGGCGGCCGCAATCGCGTGTGTGTTACCGGCCAGGCACGCCCCGCCTCAGCCGGCCGGTAAACATTAAATCGTCGCGACTAGATCTCCAGCCAGTTTCCCGACATCTCCTGGCGCAGCCGGTCCAATTGCATCTTCAGCTTTTCCTGCCGGTTCCTGAACTTTCGCTGCTCCTTTTCGGCCGTCTTCAGGGCCTCGTCGCGGAACTTCTTTTGTCCCTCGCAGAGCGATTTTTGAGCATCCTGCACCGACTTCCGTGCGTCATCCACCGCGAGCTCCATCTGCGGACGCAACTTGGCAATCTCGCTCCGAACCTTGGTTAGTGCATCGTACGACTCGGCGTCGATGAGCGGACCTTCAAGGCTCTCTTCTTCCTCCAGCAGGTCGCCTGACTCCTTGCGCTCCGGGAGCGTCAGGTTCAGGTTCTGCTCCTTCTTGTCGCGTACCACGCCTACCGTAACGGAGTTGCCCGTGCGCGATTTCACGGCATGAGCAAAGTCGCTCGTATCGTGCACCGGCTGGTCGTTCACTTTTACGATGACGTCTCCGGCACGGAAACCCGCCTTCTCCGCTCGGCTTCCTTTGTCCACCGACCGGACCAGCACGCCAGTTCCGTTCTTCACGCCGAAGAACTCTCCCAGCTGCGGAGTGATGTTCTCCATCATCAGTCCACTGCGCGCCGACTGCGTCACCACCACCATGTTGACCGAAGGCATGTCGAAATCCTGCATGACATGCACATCCGGCATCTCGAAGTGGAACTCCTTCATATTCGGAGATACCTTGCCAAATTCTTTGCGCTTGTCGCCCAGTTGCACCTTGATCGTCAGCGGCTGACCATCGCGGCTCAAGCCGAACGCCACTACACGGCCGGGAGGCGTTTCGTGGATCATCCGTTGCAGCTGCACTTTACTCTCGATCGTCGTCCCGTTCATGGTAAGGATGACGTCGTGCTCCTTCATCCCCGCCTTGCCCGCCGGAGCATCCTGATCAACCATCGTGATCTCGACGCCCTTCTCTTCCTTCAGTTTCAGTGCGGTCAGACGTTCGGTCGAAACGTCGTTGATGTCCACTCCAAGATAGGCTCCGGTGCCGCCTTCCTCGCTGGAGAATACCCACGGTTGGCCGGGCGGATCCACCGACCAGCTCTGTGCGGCATGGGAAAAGCTGAACAGGAACGGTACCAACACAATGCCTGTCAAAACATATTTGCGCATGGTCATTCCCTCAACAATCGAAGATCAACAATCAGCAATCAAGACCCGCGTTTCAGCGAGCGCGCCTGAAGCAGATATCGCCCGTCGAGGTGTGTACCTTCAGCATGGGACCGCCGCCGTTCAACTTGCCCTCCGCGGTATAGGTCTTCGGCCCCCACTGCCCACCCTCGGGGCTAACGTGAATATCGTTAAACTCCGAAGTGATGTGGTGGCCGTTCGCCAGATCCACGCTGGCACGCACGTCCAGCGCGACATCAGAAGCGACGTACACGGTGATATCACCCGCTCCCGTCTCCAGATCGGAATCGTGACGCTCGCTCCCGGTGTTGACCAGCTTCACGGTAATGCTGCCCGCCCCTGTTTCCGCCTGCGCCGACGGTACGCCAAACAACTCAATGCTGCCCCCGCCGGTTTCCGCATGAACGTGCCCTTTGGCTGAGGTCAAGCGAATCGAGCCGCCTCCCGTGTCGATCTCCGCGGGACCGCCAATGTCGCTGAGGTCCACGCTGCCGCCGCCGGTCGAGGCTTTCACTTTTCCATTGCAGTGGCGTATCTCGATGCTGCTGCCGCCGGTCTCAATCACGGCGCCTTGGGCGCAGGATTGAATCTCTACCTTGCCGCCACCGGTTTCCGCAGTCAGCTTGCCATTGGCCTGGCGCACCTCAATGGAACCTCCACCGGTGTGCAGTCCGAGATCGCCGCTGATGGTGCCGACTTCAATCGAACCACCGCCGGTCTCGGCAGACACCCCGCCGCCAATGTCGTCCAGACGCATGCTGCCGCCACCGCTCTCTGCTTCCACCCGGCCGCCAATTCCGGTGGCATCCACGTTGCCGCCTTCGGTCTCGAGTTTCACCAGGGCCATCTCCCGGGGAACCACAACGGAAAATTCTCCCGAAAAATGCCGCGGATGCCTCGATCCCTGCCAGTCGCCCACAATCCAGGCCGTATCGCCCTTCACGTACGCGGTCACTTTGTACTGATCGAACTGCCGGCGCGCTTCCTGCTCGGACGACGTCTTGAAGTTCGTATGAACAATGTAATTAATGCCTTGCTGCTGCGTGCCGCGCACCACCACCGAGCCCATGTCGACCTTGACTCTCAAGTTTTTCACCGCCGTCAGCGAACCCGTGATCTCCTGACCCCAAGTTCCACCTTCGCGGGATACCTTTGTTTCCTGCGCCAGCACCATCGGCGCAAGCAGGGCCAGCATTGCGGCCAGCCCAACGACTTGTAGCGAGCGTTTCAAAATAGCCACCTCGATTCTCGCGATCCGTTTCTTGCATCGCCGTCGTCTCCGACGGCTGTCGCGTCCTTAATCAATCTCGGGCAACTGCGCCAACATCGTCCGCGCCTGCGACTTGATGTATTGGCTCGTGTCTTTCCCAGCCAACGCCATCAACACGCCACGCACGCTGCCGTCGGCCTTCACCGGCTCGATCAGCCGCAGCGCTTCAATGCGTACGCCGGAATTCCCATCGTTCACCAATGCCCGCAGCACGGCGTCGCGCACGTTCGTATCGGTTTTCACGTAATTTCCGAGTGCATCCAGCGACTTCAGCCGCACTCCCGGATTCGTGTCATTCTGCAGCGCATACATCAGAGCCTCGCGCACCTGCTGGTCGCCGCTTCTCTGGGCGAGCAGATCCACCGAGTCCACCCTCACCCCGGAGTTGTAGTTATTGCGCGCCGCATAGAGCAGTAATTGCTGGACTTGCTGATCGTTCAGCGGTCCGTGGTATTCCTGCGGCACTACGGTGTTGTACTTAATGCTGACCTGATCCGTGCCAGGCTGTTGCTGGATGGAACTGATGCCGGCAATCGAAGCGTCGGAAGGAATTTGATTTGGTTGATTTGAAGGAGAATTCGTCTCAGCGATTCTTACAGTCTGAGCGTGCGGGCCGTAGTAGTACATGGTTCCAATCCCGCTGACAAAACCGAAAATCAGAATCGCCGAAGCCAGCGCCGGCGAGAACCGAATCGCCCTCAGCCAGTTCACCGGATCGACCGCCAGCCGGCCCCAGAAGCTTCCCTGAACGGCCGTCTCCAACCCTTCTTGCAGCCGCATGCGGGAGGCCGCCAGCAGATTCGGCGTCGGATCCTCCGCGCGGTCCTGCGCCAGCAGAGTCTGGAACTCCTGCTCCGCCTTCAGTTCGGCCGCGCAGTCGGCGCAGCGGGCCACGTGCTGCTCCAGTTCATGACGCGCGTCGTCCGCCAGTTCGCCATAAACCTGAAGCACGATATTTTCTCGTACCCATTCACACTTCATAAGCTCCACCTACTTTGGGTCTCAGGTCTTGAGTGCCAGGTGTCGGTCCCAAGACCTAACACCTACGGCCTAAGACCTCATCGCATGTCCGCCAGCGCCCCACGCAACTTCTGCGTGGCCCGGAAGAGAGTATTCTTGGCGGTCTCTTCCGTCGTATGCAAAATCTCTCCCACGGTCCGCAGCTTCAATCCGTGGTAATGCTTCAACTCAAATACCATCCGCTCTCGAGGCGTCAGCTTCTCCAGCGCTCCGGCAATGCGCGCTCCCAACTGCCGCCGCATCAAATCGCGCTCCGGATTTGCTCCCGCCCGCGCATCCGGCACCTGATCGAGCAGGTCATACTCCCCGCCCGAAGGGTCTTTCGCAACCGGAGCATCCTCCTTGCGCACATTCCTCTTGCGCAGGTGATCGAGACACAAATTGGTCACGATCCGGTAAATCCATGTGTAGAAGGAACACTCGAACCGGAAATTTCCGATGTTCTTATACGCCTTGAGGAAGGCGTCCTGGTAGACATCCTGAGCGTCGTGTTCGGTTCCGGTGAGGTGGAGAGCCAGGCGCAGCACCGCCTGATCGTAGTGACGCACGAGTTCCTCGAAAGCGGCGCGGTTTCCGCGCTGCGCCTCTCGGATCAGCATCGTGTCGTCTATGCGGCGTTCTTGCCCAGCCATGCGGCCCCGCGTGGGGTCCTGGTTCTGACCTATTTTGGAACCGCTGACTCTGTCCGCTCTTTCACTCTCTCTTGAGTGGGCCCGTCCGCCAACCGCAAGTGGTACTGCCCAAACACCTGCCGGCATTTTTGTCGTTTCCTCTACGTGCCCGGTATCTATGCCGTATCCGGGCTTGCACAGGAATAGACGGCGAGTCAGTGGAACCGTGAGCAGAAATTATAGGCTGTACGGGGATTTTTTGGGGGCTCTAGGTGGTTCTGGGACAAAGATTTAGGGCGAAACAGAACATCCGGAAGCCGTGTGGAACCCTGATTTGGCAGAAAAAATGCCCCAAATATGGGGCATTGAGGACATGAAACCTTCTGACCTCCGAATCGCAGGCCATTCCGGGGTGTCCGCCGAGGAATTCTCAAACGCGAACTATCGCGAAACGGCTTCGACGTGGGGTGACGGGCACTCCCCGCCACCGGACACAATAGCAGTCCTACTCCGCCGCCGCTTCCTTTTCGATAACCACCTTCAAATGCGCGGTCACGTCCTTATGCAGCTTCACCGGGACGCTGAACTCGCCCACCGTCTTCAGCGGCTCGTGCAACTGGATCTTCTTGCGATCCACGTTGAAGCCCTTCTTGGTCAGCGCGTCCGCCAGATCGCCCGACGTGACCGAACCAAAGAGCTGATCGTTCTCGCCCGACTTGCGCGTGAACGCCACCGACGCGCCTTCAAACTGCTTGGCCAGTTCTTCGGCCTGCGTCTTCTCTTTGGCGGAGCGCCGCACCGAAGCGGCCTTCATCTGCGCAATGACGGCCTTGTTGCCCTCGTTGGCCTGAATGGCCAGCTTGCGCGGCAGCAGATAATTCCGTCCGTATCCTTCCGCGACCTTCACCACATCGCCGCGGGAACCAAGTTTCGCGACATCTTCTTTCAGAATGACTTCCATGATAGCTCCTAAGCTTTTAGCTGCTAGCTCCTAGCCAAACCGGCTCCCGCCTCTTTCTTAGCGAGAGGCTAGATGCTAGGAGCTAGAAGCTGCTCTTCTACGATGCTCGTCCAGCAAACGGCAGCAGTGCGATATTCCGCGCCTTCTTGATGGCCGCCGACAGCCGGTGTTGGTGCGGCGAGCAAACGCCCGTCAGGCGCCGTGGCACGATCTTGCCGCTCTCCGCCACGAACTGCCCCAGCATCCGGTAGTCCTTGTAGTTGATGTCTTCGATTTTTTCGACGCAGAACTTGCAAACCTTCTTGCGCCGGAAGAACTTGCGTCCGCCTTCGCGGGGAGGTCCGCCGGGACCACGCCCGCCACCGCCGCCGCCAAACCGGGGACGATCTCCGCCCGGCCGCGGACCATCAAACCGTGGTCGCTCGCTCGGTGCCGATTGCTCTGGTGCTTTCGTTTCGTCAGCCATATTTCTCCTAGAATTTCCAATCTCTCTGCCAGGCGCCGCGCGGTGAAGCGAATCGTCGCCCAGCTTTTCTCAGCGTCCTCCGCGGCTTTTCCCAGCGATCTCAGCGGTTAAGAGCTTTTGCTCTTTAAGCCAGCCGATGTCAACGCGAAGCGCCCCGAGGAAACCACTCTGCCGATGCTTCGCTTAAGCTGTAGCCGGAGCTTCTGCCGCCGGTGCCGCTGGCTCCTCTGCCGCTGGAGCCGGAGCCGCAACCGCCGCCGGTTGCGCGCTGACCTTCTTCCGGGCGTCGCGCAGCTTCTTGATTTTGTCCAGCCGCTTCTGCTCCTCATCAATGCGCACGGTAAGGAACTTGATCACTGGCTCGGTCACGCGCAAGCGCCGCTCCAGTTCATGAATCACCGCGCCTCCGCCCTCCACGACCATCAGGATGTAAATCCCCTCGTGGAACCGGCGAACGGTGTAGGCCAGCCGCCGCTTGCCCATCTTATCGACGCGCTGCACGGTGCCGCCTGAAGCCGGAACCACCGACGAAAGTGTCGAAATCAGTTTGTCCTGATCCTCTTCCGTCATATCCGGCCGCACAATAAACATCAGCTCATAAACACGATTCATTCGTCATCTCCAAATCCTTGGCCACTGATCTCACAGACAGCACGGATAACTTCAAAGCTGTGTGGCTTCCGGATCCGTGTAAATCTGTGCCAATCCGTGGCTAAACTGTTCCGTTTTCGTCCGGCTCTTTGCGGTTAAACCGGTTCATTGCCGCTGCCGGACCGTCCTTCAAAATCACCTTCACTGCTTCCTCAGCGGTATCAAGCATCCCGTCTACCACGGCCAAATCTGCCTTCCGCATGGGAGCCAGCAGATACTCCGCACCGTCTCCAACCTTCCGTTCAGGCGCCACGCCGATCCGTATCCGCAGAAAATCCTGCGTGTCCAGCGCCCCAATGATCGACTCGATGCCGTTGTGCCCCGCCGAACTGCGCCGCGCATGAATCCGCAGCGTGCCCAGCGGAAAATCCAGCTCGTCCTGAATCACAATCAGGTCCGTCTCCGGCTTCGCCTCGTACTCCCGGATCAGCTCCCGCACCGAGACGCCACTCAAATTCATGAACGTCTCAGGTTTGGCCAACAACACCATCTGATCGGCAATCACGGTCCGCGCCGTTTGCGCCCGGCACTGCCGGTTTCTCACTTCCACCCCCAGGTTCTCCGCGATCCGATCAATCGCCCGAAAGCCCAGGTTATGCGGCGTGAACTGATACTCGCTGCCAGGATTGCCAAGACCGACGATCAGTTTCACGCCGTGACGAATCGCCTCCGCCCGACCAGCCCAGAACCCAGATCATGGCCGGGGATTTCACGGATTCTCGCCGATAAAACACCCGATCTTTTTGCTGATCCGTGTAAATCCGTGGCGATCCGTGGCCGATGTTTTTGTCCCACCGGCACTACTTCTTTTCTTTCTTCTCGGCCTTCTCCGGCTTCGCAGCTGGAGCAGCCTCGCCGCCTTCTTCCTCGGTCTCCTGCTTGCCCTTCTTGATAACCTCGGGCTCTGCCGGAGCAGCCGCTTCCGCCGCAGCCGCGTCGGGAGTGGCGACCACTTCTTCCTTCACCGAGGTGACGTGCGCCACGGGCTGGTTCGCATCGGTCAGGAATTTGATCTTGTCCGAATGCGGCAGTTCCGATACGCGCAGCACCTTGCCAAACGTCAGATGGCTGACATCGGCATCGATGTGGCTCGGAATGTCGGCCGGCAAACACTCGACCTCGACCTCACGCAGCATCTGCTCCATGATGCCGCCTTCCTGCTTCACGCCCGCCGCTTCGCCAATCAGGAAAATCGGCACGCCGACCTTCAGCACCTTGTCCATGGCGATACGCTTCAGGTCGATGTGCAGCAGCTTGCCCTTGATCGGCTCATACTGCCAGTCGACGATCATGGCCTTGGTGCGCTCGCCGCCGTTCAGGGCGAGATCGAAAATCGTGTTGTGTCCGGTCTCTGAGTTCAGAATGCGCGATACGTGCCGCGGATCCACGCTCACCGAAACCGAATCCTTGCCCGCGCCATACACCACGGCTGGAATCTTTCCGCCCTGACGCACGCGCCGAGCGTGATTTTTTGTTCCGGCTTCCCGGGATTGCGCTTCCAATGTGTTCTGTTCCAATGTAGTCGCCATAAAATTTCAATTCCTGTCTTGTAAGCTTCGAGCTGTGACCGATGAGCAAAGAGCAATCTTTGTTTGCTCCGGGCTCACAACTCACCGCTCACGGTTCTAAGTAAATAACTTACTAACCGAAGTCTCTTCGTGATTGGCCTGAATCGCCCGGCCAATCAACCCTGCAATCGAGAGGACCGTAATCTTTCCTCCCTTTTCCGTCCGCGCCGCATCCGCCTCGGCATTGAGCGGGATCGTATTGGTGACCACCACTTGTTTGATCACCGAGTTCCGGATGTTCTCCACCGCCGGCCCAGACAACACCGCATGCGAAGCGCAGGCGTAAACCTGGGTTGCACCATTCTGTATCAGCGCCGCCGCGGTCTTCACCAGCGTCCCGGCCGTATCGATCAAGTCGTCGATGATCAAGCAAGTGCGCCCGTGCACATCGCCGATCACGTGCATGATCTCGGCCACGTTCATCTCCACGCGCCGCTTGTCGACGATGGCCAGCGCCGCGTCCACTTTCTTCGCGAAAAACCGCGCTCGTTCCACGCCCCCCGCATCCGGCGAAACCACCGTCAAGTTCGGCAGAGCCAGCTTCCGGAAGTGATCCACCAGCACCGGCGAAGCGAACAAGTGATCCACTGGGATGTTAAAAAATCCCTGCAATTGCGGCGTATGCAAATCCACGATCAGCGCCCGGTGCGTGCCCGCGGTCGTCAGCAGATCCGCCACCAGTTTCGATGAGATCGGGCTCCGCGGCTTGTCCTTGCGGTCCTGCCTCGCGTAGCCGAAGTACGGTATCACTGCCGTGATGCGCCGAGCCGACGCGCGTTTCAGCGCATCGACCAACAGCATCAATTCCATCAGATGCTCGTCGACGCTTGTGCTCCTGCCAGTGTCCCGGTGGGACGCTCGGCATGTCGGCTGCATCACGAAAACATCGGCGCCGCGCACATTCTCCTGAATCTGCACGTAGCATTCGCCGTCAGCGAAGCGCGTCACCTGAGCCTGCCCGCGCTGCATCCCGAGAAAGTGGCAGACCTCATCGGCCAATGGCTCGTTCGCCGTGCCGCTGAAAATCTTGAACTTGTCGTCGGATCGCGGACGCTGCTTCCGCTCCGTCTTCTCGTCCGTCACGGGTGAACTCTTTTTTTCAACTTTTTCCGTCGTCTTGTCGGTCGGCGTCACTAAAGTAGCCATGGTTGTTGTCTCTGGGCTCCTGGCCTTCAGTTCAAACCGTATCGGTCGCACTTCCCAGACGTCAGCGGTTTCTCTGTCAACTGGGTACTGGCAACGGACAACTGCTTTTTTCTGGCTGGGCCGCTAGGATTCGAACCTAGACAAAGTGCTCCAAAGGCACTTGACCTACCATTAGTCGACGGCCCAGTACGGACAATTGCTGATCGTTGATTTTCGCTGTTGATGGAACCCCAAGGGGCTCTCTAATTGTCAATCAACATTCAAAAATCAACAATCAAAAATTCCAGGACCGCCAGCCACGACAACTTCCTGGGTAGGGACAGCCGCTTCGGCCGTCCAGCGAGCGAAGCGAGCGCCCCGGAATGCAGCCTTCCAAGGGACACCGTCAGCCCACTACCCGCTTCCAATAAGCCCGCCGAGTCAAAGTGGCCGTAGCCCGCACGGCCCAACCCTGCTTCCGCAGCCGGCCCGCCGCTCGCCCGGCCGCCTCTCTCGAGGCAAACAGCCCGTACAAGGTCGAGCCAGAGCCCGACAACGACGCATACTTCGCGCCCGCGCGCAAAAGCGCACCTTTTCCTTCACTCAGCTCGGGATATTCAGGAAAGACGACCCGTTCAAAGTCGTTTTCAATCCCAGCCCGGACAAGCCAGAGAAGCGGATTCTCGGCCCGGCCCCCTCTTCTCAAACCAGAAGGAGCACCGGAGTAAAGCCCACTCAGCCACGCCGACAAGCCGCGACCAAGCAGATTCATTCTATCGGACGCATCCGCTACCGTCAATTTCGGCTTGGCTTGTGTGGGGACAGCCGCCCCCGGCTGTCCGAGCGAGCGAAGCTCGCCTGCATTTTCTCTCGGGGAGAACTCCGCAGCCTGCCCCACCGTGGAAGAGCGGCCCTTCAGGGCATGCCCTGAGCTTGTCGAACGGGCCGCGTCAGGCCCCTCAAGGGAAACGGGCTTTTGCCCCTGCACCCGATCCCACTCCGCAAACGCCTTCGGCGTCGAAACTCCCACCTCCGGCGTCACCACAACACATGCCAGCGTCGGCAACTCCGATAAAGGATAAACTTGCTCTCCCCGCCCCACCCCCAACACCGTCCCGCCCACCAGAAACAAAGGCAAATCCGACCCAACCTCGGCCGCGATCTTCAACTTCTCCGCCGCTGACAGAGCTTTTCGAAGCGCCCGCTCCAACCCCAGCAGAGTCGCCACCGCATTCGACGAGGCTCCCCCCATCCCACCCTGCACCGGCAACCGCTTCTCAATCTCAATGACCACCCGCCCCTTCGCCCGCAACGCCGTCATCGCCTTCGCAGCGATCCGAAAGCAAGTATTCGACTCATCCCGCGGCACCCGCGGATCTGCGCACTGAATCTCAATCCCAGTCCCGCGCTCCACCGCGACGCGAATCAAATCATGCAGCCCGATCGTCTGGTACACGGTGAGCAGTTCATGGAATCCGTCCTCCCGCGCCGACCCAATGCGCAGTCCAAGATTAATCTTCGCGAATGATCGAACCGTAACAGGCATGAGAGGGATGATTGTAAGGTCTTGAACGCGGATTTTCGAATTCGGACTCTCCGCCCCCGCTGCTTAGCGTCTTTCGTTACTCATGTAAGCTCGACGACTCCGCTAAGTCAGGCGCACTCTTGTAAGAGATTTCAACACAACTCCGTCGTCCCCGGACGGGCGACTCTTTGTGTGTGGAGAAGCACGAACCGCAAACACAAGTGCTGCCCCGAGAACCCCCGGACCTGTGCTGCATTTTCCCGCTAGTCAGCAGATGTACGCGCGCGGAAGCAGTTAAGTTGGCGGACAATCGCAATACCCGGCCCGGTCTTAGCTGCGCAACGCCGACCGCCGGAAGCGCCTACGGGGGGACGTATGCACAGGAAGATTTTCGGTCTTTTGTTTTCGATGTTTTTCTGGACGGCCACCCTGGTGGCGTTCGGCCAGAGCGACTACAAAGTCGTCGCCGTCACCGATGGCGGCACCATCTCAGGCACCGTGAAATGGTCCGGCCCAGTCCCGCACACCCTCGACTTTCCCGTCACCAAGGACCCGCAGATTTGCGATCCCGCTTCGAAAAAAACCACCGACCTGGAACGTCTGGTCATTGGCCCCGATTCCGGCGTCGCCAACACGGTGGTTTACTTAAAGAACATCACCAGCGGCAAAGCTTTCGACCTGCCACAACAGGGGCGTCACCTGGACCAGAAACGTTGCCGCTATATTCCGCACATTCTTCTGGTTCCGAAAAACGGCACACTGGATATGGTGAGTTCCGACGCCACCCTGCACACGGTTCACATGGACGGAACAGCTAACTTCAACCTGGCGTTTCCCTTTCCTGACCGGATCAGTTCGCGCACGATTTCGAATGCGGGGCTGTCACACCTGCGCTGCAACGGCGGCCACGTCTGGATGAATGCAGAAATGATGGTAGTGACGCATCCGTACTACGCCGTCACCGACGAAAGCGGACGCTTCCAGTTGACCGAGGTCCCGCCGGGAACCTACCAGATCGTCGCGTGGCATGAAGGTTGGGGCCTGGCTGGAAAAGAGCAAGCCTATGACGTGTTGACCGAACGCAGCGTCCGGCGACCGGTATTCACCGAACCGAAGACGTGGGAAAAGTTGGTGACCGTGAACGAGAATCAGGCGACGACGATCGACTTCGTCATCGCGAACAAGTAAGGATTGCGATTTGCGGCCGGGGCCGAGGCGAAGCGCCGGAGTGCGGGCGGGTGTGTACAATCCACTGGAACTGCAGCCCTGACCTTGGCATGATCCGCAGATCCAGAGCGCCGGTCTTACTCCTCACAGTTGCCGTCGTACTCGCAGCCATCGCGCACCTGGTTCCGCCGATTCCGCAGCCGCTCTCTTACCACAACTTCGCCGACCAGCGTCCCGGGCTGGGCATCCCCAACTTCGGAGACGTAGTCTCCAATCTCCCCTTCGCCATCGTCGGACTTTGGGGCCTGATCTTTCTCTTCGGACGCGGCGCGAAGAAATTCTCCGACCCTCGCGAGCGCTGGCTCTACCTTGTAATGTTCGCCGCTCTCATCCTCACCGCCTGCGGCTCCGCCTACTATCATCTTGCCCCGGGTAACGCGCGCCTCGTCTGGGACCGCATCCCCATAATGATGGTCTTTATGGCGCTGCTCGCCGCAGTTGTCGCGGAGCGCGTCAGCGTGCCCGCGGGCCTCGCGCTTTTCCCCCTATTCGAGATCGTCGGCGTCGGGAGTGTCCTCGTGTGGCGCGCCGGAGAACTCCAAGGCCACGGCGACCTCCGCTTCTACGCCGCCGTCCAGGTCTACGCCATTCTCATTCTGCTGTTATCGCTGCTGTTCCCGCCAAAGTACACGCGCGGCGCCGACTTCGCGGTTGTTGTCGGCTTTTACGTCCTGGCGAAAATTCTCGAGGAATCCGACCGCCAGGTCTTTGCCCTTACCCACCTTGTCAGCGGACACACGTTGAAACACCTGGCCGCCGCCGCAGCCGGTTACTGCATTCTGCGCATGCTTCAGAAGCGAGAAGCAATTCCAAACTGATCTGGACTTCCGAGCCGCCCAGTGGCAAAATGACGCGCTGACGGGCACCTTGCCAGGCGTTGGCTTATGAGGAACTACCTCCAACAGTATGTGCCCGATCTGCTTTGTGTCCTGGCATGCATCTCTCTGGTCGCGAGCTGGTTCCTCCTCAAGCGGCTCCCCGGTTGGATCCTCTCCATCCGCGGCGCAAACTGGCCCCCCAGCGAAGGACGAATCGAGATAACCAATGTGACAGCATTCGGTGAGCAGGCGCTAGCCGAACTCGGCTAATCCTATTTGGTCGAAGCGGCCCGCTATTCCGGATACTTCTCGCAGCAATTTGCGGACGAACAGCTTGCGTGGACTACGTCAGGGAACTGCAAGGTCAATCCGTCGTCGTGCGTTACAAACCAGGACGCCGTCTCCTGGCAAGTCCAGAAGGCCATTTGGCTCCCCTCCGCGCCATCAAACACATATCCTTATACTCCCGGAGTCGCCTGGCTCACCGTCGCGATCTGGTTCGCCGATTGCTTCATGAAAGCCGGGAATTCACTCATCGAAACGCACCTCCCAATTCGCAACTTAAGTCTATTTGGCTGGAGGTAGTTTGCACCCTCCGGCGGTCCAATTTCCCTCAAGCCGACAGGTGAAAGTCCCGCAGGCACTAATCCATTGACACTCTACCCATAGATTATCTATGGTAAGCAACATGACCAAGCCCGACCTTCTCCCCGGGACCCTCGACCTGCTGATCCTGAAGACGCTCACTCGCGCCCCGCTCCACGGATACGGCATCGCGCTTTCCATCAAACGCCTCTCCGACGACGTCCTGACCGTGGAAGAAGGCTCGCTCTACCCGGCGTTGCAGCGCCTGCTCCTTCGGGGCTGGGTGAAGGCGGAGTGGAAGATGACCGATACCAACCGCCGTGCGCGCTTCTACAAGCTCACTGCCGCAGGACGCAAGCAGTTGGGCATCGAGCTATCGCAGTTTGAGCACATGATTGCCGCGATCGCGCGCGTCTTGCGAAATGCCCAGGAGGTCTAGATGAATCCCTTGGCCCGCTTCGTGAAGAAACTCTCCATTCTGTTTGGTCGCGAGCGGTTCGGCGGCGAATTGGAAGAAGAAATGGCGTTTCATCGCGAGCAGGCGGAGAAGGAGTTCGTTGCCCGCGGGATGACCCCCGAAGACGCGCATTACGCAGCGCTGCGGCAGTTCGGCAACGCAACGAAATTGATGGAGCAAAGCCACGACGAAGTAGTTTTTCGAGCAGAAACGGTGGCGCAGGACGTTCGTTTTGCCCTCCGCCAATGGAGCAAGTATCCGGGATTCGCATTCATGGCGGTCCTGATTCTGGCACTGGGCGTGGGTGTGAGCATGGCCATCTTCGCTTTTGTGGATGCGGCCCTGCTTCAGCCGCTCCCCTACGCGAATCCCGGCCGGCTGATGTCGGTGAACGAGAGCAGCCTGGAATGGCCGCGCTGGCCTCTCTCCTACCCTGATTATCTTGATTGGCAGGCTCTGAACAAATCTTTCAGCTCACTCGATGTTTACAACGGGGACGGCTATCTTCTGCGCACTCCATCCGGCGCGGAGCCGATCCAGGGCGTGCGCGTCAGTGGCACCTTCTTTCAGACCCTCGGTGTGCATCCCATGCTCGGGCGCGACTTCAATCCCGGCGAAGACCGGCCAGGTGGTCCGAATGTCGCGATCCTGAGTTATGGGGCATGGCTGCATCGCTTCGCTGCACGGCGCGATGTGGTTGGACAGACGGCGGACCTCGACAACAACGCCTACACAATTATTGGCGTCCTCCCCCGTACTTTTTCCTTCGCGCCCTCCGGCAACGCGGAGTTCTGGGTTCCCCTAAACACCTTCAGTGCTCATGAGCAGATGAGGACTTTCTACAATTTTTGGGGAATCGGAAGGCTGCGCGACGGGGTCACCATCCCGGCTGCTTTGGCGGAAGTGACCACCATCTCCCAGCAACTGCAGAAGCAATACGGCATAACCGGCCGCAACCTGATCGCCAGCGTCGTTCCGTTTTCCGAAATTGTCGTAGGCGATGTCCGCCCGATCCTCCTGACGCTGCTAGCAGGCGCCGGACTGCTGTTGTTGATCGCCTGCGTCAATGTGGCCAGCCTTGTGCTCGTGCGCTCCGAAACCCGCAGGCGCGAGATTGCCGTGAGGGGAGCGCTGGGCGCAACGCCCGCGCGGTTGGTGCGTCAGTTTGTGTCGGAAGGACTTTTGTTAGCTCTGTTCGGCAACTTAGTGGGCGTGATCATCGCCTACGGGATTATGCGGCTCCTGGGACACTTGGTTCCCAGAGACATGGCGTCCAGCATGCCATTCCTTGCAGGTGTAGGCCTGAACGCGCACGTGGCCGAATTCGCTGCCGCCGTTGGACTGATCGCCGCGCTGCTGTCGGCGGCAGTGCCCACGCTGCGGCTTTCGTTTCAGAAAGTCCGCAACGGATTGGCCGAGGGAGATCGCGGCGTAGCCAACCCTCTCTGGCGGCGACTCGGAGCAAACATGGTGGTCGTGGAACTCGCAGTCGCCGTTGTGCTGCTCGCCGGCGCCGGATTGCTGGGGCAGAGCTTCTACCGCCTGTTGCATGTGCCATTGGGCTTTGATCCCAGCCGTGTTGCCACCGTGCGGGTCACGGCTCCCGGCACAGTTTTCAAGAGCGACGAACAGACACTGGGACTGTACCGCGAAGTTGTGCGCCGCGTCGCAAGACTGCCCGGCGTGCAATCGGCTGGCATGACCACCTTGCTTCCAGTTCAGTGCAACTGCAATCTCGACAGTATCCAGATCCCTGGAAGACCGGACCAGGGCGAACACAACGAAGTTGTAGAGCGCCACGTGAGCGCTGACTATCTAGCCGTACTCAAGGCGAATCTGGTCCGTGGACGGCTCTTTACCCCATCTGAGGATGCTTCCCGGCCGGGAGTGGCAGTGATCAATCAAACGCTGGCCCGCAAGTACTTCCCCGGTGAAGACCCAGTCGGCCAACGGATCGCCAACAACGAGGGAGGACGCCCAACCGTGTGGGAAATCGTCGGCGTCGTCGAAGACGTTCGCGAGGGACCGCTCGATGTCGAAATGTGGCCCGCGGAGTATTTCCCCATCTACCAGACGCGGGATCACGATTTCAGCCTGTTGGTGCGCACTTCGCAAGACGTGGGGACGCTGCTGCCGGAACTCGTGAGCACGCTTCATCAGATCGACCCAAACCTGGGCGTATCTGACGAAGACACCTTGAGTGAAAAAATCGGTGCTACGCAAGCAGCGCTCCTGCACAGGTTCTCGGCATGGCTGGTTGGGGGATTTGCGATGATCGCGCTGGTCTTGGGCGTGGTTGGACTCTACGGAGTGATCGCCTATTCGGTGAGCCAGCGGACCCGAGAAATCGGTGTTCGCATGGCGCTGGGGGCGCAACGCGGTTCAGTTTACAAGCTAGTGATGTGGCAGGCGGCGTGGCTCACATTGGCCGGGCTCGCAATCGGGCTGGTCTGCGCGGTGGGGGCGTCATTGTCTATGCGGAAGCTATTGTTCGGAGTGCAGGCGTGGGACGCGTTCACTTTAGTTTGCGTGGCCATATTGCTGGGTCTGGCGTCCTTGGCAGCGACCTACCTGCCCGCCCGTCGCGCGGCCTCGGTAAATCCCACGGACGCACTGCGAGCGGAATAGCACTGTCGCAAAGCAGGAATGAGTAGACCGCGAACCAGACAAGGGAAGCTACGGCGCGGACTCTGAGACAGGGCGCGATTCTCACGCCAGACTCTTCATATATCATTCCCACCACCATGGAGAACCTCGGCCCAGCAGGAGAATTCCTCCGCATCTCCGAGCACTATCGCCGCATGTCCGATGGCGATCTCCTGGTCCTTGCCCGGCAACCCTCCGCACTGACCGACGTTGCCCAGCAGGCTCTCGCAACCGAAATTTCCCAACGCCGATTGAAAGTCCCGCCCGAGGAAGTCGTAGAGGAACCGGAGGAAGAGCCGCCAGAAGAATCCCTCAGTCTCTCAACATCCGAACTGCCGACGGATCCCAACGAACCCGGCCCCTACGACGAAGACCGCCGGTTGATCGATCTCTGCACCGTCTGGAGTCTGGCCGATGCTCTTCAAGTGCAGTCCCTGCTCGACACAGCGGCAATCCCTTTCTTCATGGGCAACGAGAAAGCGACCGGAGTCGACAAGGTAACCTCCAACTTCGCCGACGGTGTCGTCGTCCGTATCATGCAAATCGGATTTCCTTGGGCAAGGTCAGCCATGGAACATTACGAACCGAAGAATGACCCAACTCCAAGACACGTCGTAGAAGAAATTTCCGACGCGGAAGTCCGCTGCCCCAAGTGTCATTCCACCGAAGTGGTCTTTCGCGACCTGATCCCCGACCCCACCGCCCCGGACACCACGTTCCCCAAATACCAATGGACCTGCGATTCCTGCGGTCACCACTGGGAAGACGACGGCCTCGCGAAGTAGGCGCAGAAGTTGCGGTAGAAGCAGCGTATGTACCGGGAGCGAGTCTCCAACCGCAAGGTGAAATCATTAACGGATCGCGATCTTGCCGCTCTCCGTATGCACTGCGATTCGCTTGCCCCCGCCGTTCACCATCTGATGGAGTTGAAGGGCGCCAACCTCCGTCCTCGCGATATCGTCGCGATCGAACTGAAACTCACCGCTCCCGGTCGAAGCCTCAAGCTCGAACGGCGTGGCTGCCGGAAGTTCGAGCCGAATGCTCCCTGAACCGGAATTCAGCTGCCAGTCTTCGTGGGGTACCGCTTTTATGTGAAGATCTCCTCTGTCGGTCGAGCTCACAAGACTGCCTCGAGCCCCACCTACTTCAATTCTGCCGCTCCCTTTCTTTACGTTGGCCGTGGACGGGCCGACTACCACCAGCGTGATGTCGCCATCTCCCGTTTCTGCGCTAACACCTTGCGGCAGGCGCGAGCAGGAAATGTTGCCGCTGCCGGTCTTGGCGTCAACGTGCTCTCCTACGACCTGTATATTCAGGTCGCCGTTGTCCACCTGAACGTGCAGCCCTTTCGATATGTACGCGGCCGTGATGTCGCCTTTGTCCGTCACTGCTTTTACCGGCCCCAGAATCCCACCGATATTCTGTTTGCCCCGCAAAAGCGTCGAAGTCAGTTCCGTACGATAGGGCACATCAATGCGGTAGGAAACGCTGACTCCCTTGCCGGAAAAATCGGCATGTGGCACCGGCCGGAGGCTGACATGATTTCCCTCCTGTTCGACCGCCAAAACCGATGCAAAGAAGTTGCCGCCCAAATCAGTGCTGGCCGAACTCTTCGCAAATGCTGTGATCGAGACTTCTCCATCCCGGCCATACGAGACTTGTAAGTCTCCACTCAGGAGCTCAACCTCGAGCGTCACCGTCTCCGACGACGCAACCGCGAGAGTTCGGTGGAACTCAGACGCAGCCTGTGCGACAGAGAACTGAGCGTAAGCCAAGAACGCAATCGCGACGACCGCGATCTCGGCCAGCCGCCTCACCAGTCGCGTTCTGTATAAAGCCGAACGCAGGGCGCAGCAATGTTCTCCCAGGGAAGTAGCCATGAGTGCCTCCGATAAGTGCCGCAATCTCTCTGTCCGATGGTTTTCTCCGCGTCCTCCGCGGTGGGTTTCCGTGATTTCTGCGGTCAAAAGCTTCTAGCTGCCGGGGCGAGGAGAGAACAGCCGCAGAGGTAGCCGTCTCCAAATCAAGCCGCCCCATGCCCCAACACGAGGCGGCTCGATGGTTCGGTGGTTTACAGAGAACGAAGGAAGTCCAGAATGGCCTGCTTTTCGGCAGGCGAAAGCTTCTGGAATTTAAAAACAACTCCATTCGCTTCGGAAGCGGGATAGTTCGTCGATGGCGGCGAGAAGTGATCCCGAATCGCCTGCAGCAGATCAGCAGTCCTCCCGTCGTGCAGGAAGAATATGCGCTGGCCCACTCCCCACAGCGGCGTAGAACGGAATTCATCCCCGGCAGCTTGCCCCTGCGAGATATCGTCCGCCAACTTCGCCCCCATGTGATGAACGAACAAATCAGAGAACAAGTTGACTGGCCGGTTTTGCAGCACCGCGCTGTTCATGACCGGCGCGGTCTGCATTTGAGCCGTGTGGCACAAGGCGCAGCCGACGTCGCTAAACAGAGTCCGGCCGCGTTTCGCCGACTCGCTCGGATTTGCTGCCGGAGCCGGGCCGTCCGTAAAACGCATCAGGATCTGGAACTGCTGCCAATCCGGCAGAATGTGCAGGGGATTGTCGAAGGCCTGGTTCTTGCGCTCATCGTTGTCAGTACGCACCACGTCGTTCGGTTCGGGCTTGTCCGGACCTTGGCAATCCGGATCTTCTTCCGTCGCCGTGGGGAACGCTTCATTCGTAATTCCCATCTCGACGTTGTAGGCTTCGCCGGCAAAGATCGTGATCGATTTGTTCTGCGCCTTCCATCCGAAGCGGGTGATGGTGCCGTCGTTACCGCTGCGATTGGGATGGCCGGTAATTCCCAGCCGCCCACGCAACGCTGCCGTCGCGTCATGCTGCGCCAGAATCTCACGATCCTGAATCGATTCGATCAGTCCCAATCCCATCATCTGCAACGGCGTGCGAAAGGCGAGATTGCCGGCCTTGTACTCCGCCTCGAAGTCCGGTTGCGTAAGCGCGCAGTTGGGAATCGTGGTGTCGTTCGTGCTGCCGCGCACGGTCCACAGCTGGTGTACTCCGCCGTCCGGCGTGCCGTCGGGCTTGCGCTTGAATCGCACCTCCCGGATCGGCCCGAATCGATGTTCAAAACTCGGGACCACGTTCTGCCTGCCATAGCGGTGCGGGATCAAACCAAACTGCGGGTTCTCCGCCGGTCGCGGAACCTTGTCAGCCGGATTCGGAACCAGGAATCCCCCCGATCCTCCCAGTACGGGTTGTGCGTGACAGGAGAAGCACTGATCAGAGTTGTGCCGTGCCCCAAGGCCATTGGAATTGGTGTGGAACTGCGGAAAAACGGGATCTAGCTCGCCGAGGCCCGTAACCGGCGAACCATCGGTGACGTCGGCGCAGTCGTCGCAAGTGGACTCGAGTTGTCCCGCGCGCGAGATTCCTTCCAGAAACGATGCCAGCTCGTGGTCATTGATCGTTGCTCCCGTGTTTGGGTTGGAGCGGATGAGGGGTGGGTGCGGGATCGGAATTCCCTGTTGCTGTAGTCCGCCGCCCGTATTTTGAACTCCCCCCCGCACGCCGGGATCTTTCTGGCCGAACGCCCCGCTGGAACAAGCCAGCAGCGCGCACGTAATTGCCAAATTTTGCGCATACCTTTGAATTGTTCTCATACCTTCTCCCGTGTCTTCCGAGATTGAGCTGAATCTACCGGTGAAGGCGGACAGCTCCTTATCTCTAAACTGCGGAAAACGGGGAACCAATCGGGCCATGATTTTTCGAAAACCCGAAGAGCCACCTCCACCCATGCCTTTCTCTGCGTCGTTCAGCGGTATTTCTCAGCGATCTTAGCGGTCAAGAGCTTTTGACGCAGTCCGCAAACAGTCCGTGCGAGCGCTGCTAAGTCTTTATTCCGGAAGATTTTATGGCTAACTCCTTTCCCCTCAATATTTTGCGGGCAAGACCCTGCATTCTTCTCCCCTAATTCCAATGAAAACCAGGATTTTAGCGATGGGGCGTACTCCAAGAAATGTCGCGCCACGTCCGAAATTAACTCCAAAGCTGTGCCCGCGATTCCCGCAGTCCAAAACACCAAGTTAGCTGTGTGTAGAATAGACGCGATGTCGCAGGCAGCTCCCGCAATCACACGCAGCCCCGCAGAAGTCGTCCGGCAGACGCCGGTTTCTCAAGCGCCCAACGGCATTTGTTACGCCATGGCCGGCGAAGTCGCCGTCAATTCGTTCGACCTCGAACGCATGGTCGCCGCCGTCCCCACCAAGATCGCCGCCGCGCTCGAGCGCAAAGCCTATTACTTCGTCCCGCTCACCGTGAGCCAGGGAGACGAAACCGTAATCGCCGACCGCTACGACGTTGCCCTCAGCGACAATGCCGTCTGCCATCGCAATCTGAACTTGAACGATTCACAGTGCGTCTTCATCTCTACGCGCCTGA
Source organism: Candidatus Sulfotelmatobacter sp. (assembly GCA_035695545.1). Taxonomy (GTDB): domain Bacteria; phylum Acidobacteriota; class Terriglobia; order Terriglobales; family Acidobacteriaceae; genus Sulfotelmatobacter. The sequence goes on from DASRRV010000307.1 coordinate 117,062, forward strand.
TGGACGACAAGTTCTCCGTTGCCTTCGAGTTCTATATCAACGTCGGCCACGCGCTGGTCGAGCGCGCTGGAGTTTCGCGGGAATTCAGCGAGCTCGCCTGGAGTCAGGTCGAAGCGGGAATCCGCGGCGAAACTTCGCTCGACGCCTGGGAAGCTCGCAAGCTCGCCACCACCAACGGTCCTGACGCGGAGCGCTTCAAGAACGAATATCTCGAAGCCACGTTCTCCGACACGATCTCGATCTACCTGCTGTCGCTCTACCTCGACGTTGACTACTACGACCTGCGCGAGCGCGACTATCCCCTTCTGACGCCCTCCGCGCTGGCCGAGCGTCTGCGCAAAGTGGCCGAGTTATTCCCGCCCAACAGCGGATTCGAATTCGCCATTCTCTACAAGCGCCGCGGGTGAAGCGATGTCGGCCCAAGCGACTCCGTCGGAAGCCATGCAACCCGCACCAAGGTCCCACTCCCCGCGCTGGTACACCATTCCGGTGCGCGTTGCCGTTGTAACTTTCATCGGAACGCTGCTCAGCTTTTGCTGTGCCCTTCTGCTCGCGATCATTGGCACCGTGATCGTCGCGGCTCTGCAGCACGTTCATCCAGACATGCGAATCGCCTATCGCCGTATTGCTCTGCCCTCCGGAGCTGTGGGTGGAGTAGTGATCCTCGTACTCTCGCTCATCGCAGAGATTCGCCATTACCGCCAGAGCAAAACGCTGTCGTCGATTGAGAGAATAAGTTGAGGCCAAAACAACTCATGTAGGGACAGCCGCGTCGGCTGTCCAGCGAGCGCTCAGCGCCGGACTCTCGAGCCTGCGCGATCGCAGCGCTAGAATGAAAGCTCATGCCGCCGCGCATTGCCATTCCAATTCCGCATTCCTTCGATGAGGACTACGCCAAGCGGGCGATCCCGCAATACGAGCGTGCAGTCGAGTTGGCTGGCGGCGAAGCCGTGCGCATTCCTCTGGATCAGACAGCAGCCGAAGTCATAAGAATGATTGAGCGCTGCGACGGAGTGCTGCTGCCCGGCAGCAAGGCGGACGTCGATCCCGCGCGGTTCAAAGCCGCGCGCTCGCCGCGCACCGCGGACGCCGATCCGCGACGCGATGCCGTCGATGACCTTCTGCTCGAAGACGCCTACAAACTGCGAAAGCCAGTCCTCGGAATCTGCTATGGCCTGCAGAGCCTGAATGTCTTTCGCGCGGGATCGCTGGTGCAGCACATCCCGGATTTTCTGCCCGCGGAAACACGCGCCACGGTGGATCATGCCGTGGGAAAGAAAGCCGCGGTCGCGCATACAGTCGAAATTGAAGCCAGCTCGAAGCTCGGGCAAATCGTGGCCGATGCTCTGGAGTCCACCTCTGAATCTGAAGCCCACACCGACGACAAACGTCAAATCGCAGCGCTGAAAGCGCTGCGCCGTCCAAGGTCGACTCTCCGCCGCTTATTCAGCCGCGTCGCCACTCCGGCAGATCATCAGAGCGCGTTCGTGGATGGCGACAGGGTCATCGTGCCGGTGAACTCATCGCACCATCAGTCTGCCGAGGTCACCGGCGATGGGCTGTGCATCGCGGCGCGGTGTCCCGACGACGGCATCCTCGAGGCTCTGGAGGGAACTGCGCCCGAGCATTTCGTGCTGGCAGTGCAGTGGCATCCCGAGCGCTCGGTGGAAGACGATGAAGCCTCCCTTGCAATCTTTCGCGCGCTGGTCAACGCGGCGGCTGAGTGGCGACGTTGAACAAGGTATGGGACGAGCGTCCGCCATTCTCGGCTCGGCAATCTTCCTCGTGATCGCGCCGGGAATCGTCGCCGGCTACATTCCCGGGCGCATCTGCGGCTGGCAGGTTGCAGCGCCACTACTCGGCATCTCCTGGTGTAGGGTGGCTGGAGTCTTGTTGATGGCTGTTGGCCTTCCCGTTCTTCTGGATTCTTTCGCTCGCTTCGCTTTGAGAGGTCTAGGCACGCCCGCGCCGATCTTTCCCACGAAACATCTAGTAGTCACGGGATTATTTCGCTACGTGCGCAATCCGATGTATGTCGCAGTCGCATCTCTGATCTTTGGGCAGGGCCTGCTCTTCGGCAGCGTCCGTGTTCTGGAATACGGCGTTGCAGTCTGGATCGCATTTTTTCTCTTCGTTCTTTCCTACGAGGAACCGACTTTGCGCGGGACCTTCGGCGCCGAGTATGAAGAGTTCTGCGCGAACGTTCCGCGTTGGATTCCGCGCTTGCGGCCATGGCAAGGTGGATCAAAGCAAGACGCCTAAATGTTGAACCGTCGATCGAACCAGGGCGCTAGCCTTGTTCTGAACACAGCGCTGCTGGCCTCTCACAATCTGGCCGGCGTATCAGTTGCGCTCGGGTACGAGGACCAAAGCTTTGGCCAGCAATCCACGCCAGAGGATTCTGAACCGATCTGAATCGGCTACTTCTTTGCTGATTTTTTCTTACGACGCGGTTTCTTCTCCAGCAGCACGACTACCTGCGCGATGGCGGCATTGTCGAGATTCAGGCCTTCCGGAGTCTTCGCCTTGAGTCCAACGCAATCGCAGGGTAAGCCCATCAACTCCGCGACGCGGGTGCGAATGGCTGCGGCATGAGGGCCGATCTTGGGCGCAGCCAGAATCAGGCTGGAGTCGATGTTGGCGATCGTGTAGCCGGCATCGCTCACGCGCTTCAGCGCTTCGCGCAGAAAGATGACGGAGTCCGCGCCCTTCCATTTCGGATCAGAAGGAGGGAAGAGCGCCCCGATATCCGGCGCCGCGATTGCGCCGAGCAGGGCATCAGTAATGGCATGCAGCAAAACGTCGCCGTCGGAGTGGCCGCCAAGTCCTTGGTCATGCGCGAGCGCAATCCCGCCGATCTTCAGCGCAATACCGGGGCGGAATTCGTGGGAGTCAAAGCCGTAACCGATTCTCATGCGAGGACCTTGGCCACGGATTCGCACGGATTTTCACGGATCTTTTTTCGGTCGTTGTCGAAAAGCAAGCGGCGGAACTGCGGTCGCAGACCGAAGTTCAGCAGACGACCTACCTCGATTTCAGTGGCGCGCACGTAGTGCAAGAGTTGAGCCTCGTGGGCCGATTCTATGCTTCGCGCGGCTTTCAGTTCCAGCAAGACGATGTTATCCACCAGAACGTCTGCGAAATATTGGCCTACCTTCGTGCCGCGAAACCAGACAGGTATCGGCACTTCGCGCGCAGACCAGAGTCCTGACTCCTCCAGCGCAACGAGCATCGCCGCAGCATAAGTCGATTCGAGGAATCCGTATCCAAGCTCGTTGTACACGTCGTAAAGATGCCGATGACTTTGTCAGCTAATTCGGAATGTTTCAGACCGTGGGGCAAGGTGTTCATCCCCAACTCGTCTATGTCCGCCCTCTGGATTATCAGGGCAAATCCGTGAAGATCCGTGGCTCATTTCCCAAAATAGAACTCCGCGAGTTCCATGTCTCCGGGGTTGGTGATCTTGATATTCCGGGGCGAGCCCATGACGACGGCGACTTCGTGACCGGCACGCTCTGCCAGCGAGGCTTCGTCCGTGCCCAGGAAGCCGTCTGCCGCCGCTTCATCGAATACTTTCTTGATCACGTCGTAGCGAAAGCCTTGCGGAGTCTGAGCGAGGACAATACCGGCCCGCGGGATCGTGGTCTTGATGATGGCGCCTTCCGAAGTTCGCTCCACTTGCTTTACGGTATCGACCGCGGGCAGGCCAGCGATGGCCGCGCCATATTTTTTCGCGGCTTCGATCACTTCACGAATGATCTCCTCCGTGACCAGCGGACGCACGGCGTCGTGTACGAGCACAATGTCGTCGGCTGCCGCGCTGATGGAATTGAGGGCATGCTCGACCGACTGTTGGCGATGCTCTCCGCCCACGACGAACTCGATTCTTTTCTTTAGGACATCTTTGGCTTCTTTGTTCAGCCGTTCGCGGAAGCCTTCGATTTCGTTTTCCCGCAGTGCGACCCAGATTTCGGTGACGGCATCCACAGCAGCGAACTTGCGCAGCGTGTGGATGAGAACGGGCGTTCCTGCGAGGTCGGTGAATTGTTTCGACGGATGCGGCTTCTTCGTCTTCGCATCCATGGCACTGGGCATGGGGGCCATGCGCGTCCCCAGACCTGCCGCCGGAATAATGACAATCACCTTCATAGCGGGCTGTAAGTATACGAGCGGGGAGACAGCGAGTTCAAATCCGGGGGGTTGGGAACGCCTACAGCTAAAATCTTAAACCACTCAGGACACTAAGGCCCACGCAGGATACAACAACTATACCTCGCGCGCCCTCAACCGGTGCTACGACGCCGGTTTGACCTCGGTCCCCGCATTTGGCACCGATGCCGGCGGTGCAGGCACGGCAACCGCAACTGCTGCCGAAGGAGCGGCCGGCACGGGCGTAGCCTGGCGGGAATATGCGGCACGCTCGTCCCACTTGCCAAAAATCATCTTCCCAGCAGTCGTCTGTAGCACCGAGGTGACCGAGACGTCGATGGTCTTGCCGATCATCTTGCGTGCGTTGTCGACCACGACCATGGTTCCGTCATCCAGATAGGCGACGCCCTGGTTGTATTCCTTGCCTTCCTTCAGGATGAACACCCGCATGGTCTCGCCGGGCAGCACGATCGGCTTGAGCGAGTTGGCCAGCTCGTTGATATTCAGCACCTCGACGCCCTGCAACTGCGCAACCTTATTCAGGTTGAAGTCGTTGGTGATGATCTTTCCCTCATAGACCTTCGCGAGTTCAATCAGCTTAAGGTCGACTTCGCGGACGGCCGGGAAATCATCTTCCACGATCTGAATCTGAAGGTTGGCAACCTTCTGCAGGCGCTGGAGGATGTCGAGCCCACGGCGTCCGCGATTACGCTTGAGTGAGTCAGCCGAATCGGCCACGAGCTGCAACTCGCGCAGGACGAATTGCGGCGTAACGATGATGCCGTCGAGGAAGCCAGTTTCGGCAATGTCGGCGATGCGTCCGTCGATGATGACGCTGGTGTCGAGAATCTTGTAGCTTTTCTTCCCCTGCTTCTCGCCGCCGAAGATGCCGCCGAGCGCCGCCAGGTTCAGCAGGTCGCCTTTGTTGGCCCCGACGATCAGGCCGACATAGGCCATGAGGAGCATGACCAGGATCTGAAGGAAGCTCCGGGTATGCTCTTCGAGGGTGCTGTTACGGATGACCAGGGCAAACAGGTAGGCGCCCCATATGCCGAGGAAGCTTCCAATCGCTGCCCCGATGAGCCGCTTCAGACTCATGGCGCGTAGCTTCCATTCGAACAGGACGATTGCCGCTCCTACCAATGCACCCACAGCCGCATCGACGTTGCGGGTGAGGCCAAAGGGTTCAATGAAGAAGCAGGTAACCGCTACAACGATAACAAAAAGAAGACGTACAAGAATAATATCCACGGTAAACCTCCCCGCGGATGCTTGGCCCACACGTCTGGGCGATGCACCCGTGCCGCGCCCTCGCCGCCCCCGGCGGGAACAGGCCTTGCGCATGCGGGGCGCGCATGAATTAGGGGAATGAGTGTACGCCCCGTTTCCGGCCTGGTGGGGGCTCGGCCGGATGGTGAGTAATCTAACGCCAAGAGTATATACCCGCCGAAGGCGGTGTGGGGCGGGTTGCTCCCCCGGAGTAGTAAAGAGGTGTCTGCGGGGAGGTGGTGTCGGGTGCCCCCGCTTCCCGCGTCGTTGGCGAGGCACTCTGGCCGGCACCATGTGGGGACGGCCGTCCCGGGCTCTTCGCGGAAGGGGATGGGGCATCCCAGATCAGCGATCCCGAACTACAGTCTTTTCCCTACGTCGCGTCGTCGCAGCGATGCCATCTGACTCTCTGTTCAGTTCGATGTGAGAATTTCGGGCCCTTAGTTTGTTTGAACAGATGGTTTCGAGTCAGGAGGGAACGAGCATGAAAACTTATCGATGGATCAGTGCAGGAGTTCTGCCCCTGCTTCTTCTGGGAGGCAGCGCGATAGTCTGCGCGCAAGACAAGGAAGATGCCGACAAGCCGCGGCAACAGGAGCCGCGTCCCGAACCGAAGCAGGATGAGGCCAAGCCGCCCAAAGAGGTGAAGCCGCCTAGAGACGAAGCGAAACCGCCAAAGCAGGAAGAGCAATCGCGCGAGGCCAAGCCTGACAAGGAACATCCCGAACAGAAGATGGACCACGCGCGGCCGGCGGGAAAGAGCCAGCACATTCCCGACGACCAGTTCCGCTCGCATTTCGGGCGCGAACACACCGTAGTCATTCGACAACCCGTAATCGTCGAAGGACGGCCGCGCTTTCAAGCATCGGGATACTGGTTTGAAATCGTCGATCCCTGGCCGGTGGGCTGGACGTACACCGACGACTGCTATGTCGACTATATCGACGGCGAGTACTTCCTCTTCGACGTCCTTCATCCCGGAGTTCGCGTCGCGCTGTTTGTAACGTTCTAGCGATTCGCATTTGAAAGAGTTGCCGCAGATTTCATCCGGGCAGGCGGCTTTGCACAAAATCGAGCATCTTCGGTTTTGGCGAGCCGCCTTCGCTATTCTGGCCAACGCCACAGTGCTCAGCGTCCGCCCTCCTGCTAGACTTTTCTTCATGAAAGCCCTGATGATTACCAGCCTCTCGGGCCCCGACGGACTCGCGATTCAAAGTGCACCGGAACCGATAGCGAAGGCAGGACAAACAATTGTGCGCGTGGCTGCTGGCGGTCTGAACTTCGCCGACTATATGACCGCGAAGGGAGGCTATCCGGGAACGCCGCCACCTCCTCTGATTGCGGGGCGGGAATTCTCCGGCGTGGAAGAAAGCGGCGGACGACGCGTCATGGGATACGCGCAGTGGGCCGCGTTCGCGGAGAAAACGGCGGCTTCCTCGAACATGGTGTGGCCCGTTCCCGACGGATGGAGCGACGAACAAGCGGCCGCGTTCCCCGTGAATTATTTCACTGCATATCTGGGATATTGGCAGGCGGGAATGACCGAGCCCGCCGCGCCTGGGCGAACGCATCGGGTGCTCATACACGCCGTGGCTGGAGGCGTGGGGACGGCGGCCGTGCAGATCGGACACCTGCTCGGCGTGGATGTGTATGGCACGTCGTCCTCGGACGAAAAGCTGGCGCGCGTAAAACCGTTGGGGCTGCAGCACGGCATGAACTACAAGCAGCACGATTATGAAGAGGTTGTGAAGAATCTGACTCACGGTGAAGGCGTCGACGCCGTATTTGAAATGCTTGGCGGCGAGCACACGGCGAAAAGCCTGCGTTGTCTGCGTGACTTCGGACGCGTCATTCAATATGGGACCGCCACTGGGAAAGCTCCGCAGCTCGATTTGCGAGCGATGTACGCGAAGTCGGCCAGTGTTCAGGGACTCTGGTTGACCTATTTGGCGCAGAAGCGGGAGATCATGGACCCGGCGTGGCAACGGCTCTCTGAGTGGATTGGGCAAGGGAAACTGACTCCGCAGATCGGGCACCTGTTGCCGCTAGAGAGCGCGGTGGAGGCTTATAAACTGCTGCAGGAGGGGAAGAATTATGGGAAGGTCGTGCTGAAGATTGCGGGATGAGCGGATGATCGCCAGGGCAATTGAAGATCTGCTCATTGCGAAGGAAACCGCACTGGTCGCGGCGCAGAAAGAGCGCGACTTTGCCGTGGTCGAAGCTCTGCTGGCGGACGATTTTCGAGAGATCGGGCGTAGCGGCAGGATTTACTCCAAAGCGGAAGCGCTCGACGCGATCCGGGAATGCCAGATCATCGATTATTTGTTCGAAGATTTTAGGATCTTTCCCGTTCAGCCAATGTGCGTGATCGTTACCTACATTGCGACCGTAAGACGTGTTCGTCAGGGGCAGGAACATTCGGGACGCGCCTACCGCAGTTCCGTCTGGGTTCAGCGCGGAGATCGATGGGTGACAGTCTTTCACCAAGCCAGTGTGTTGCCTCCAACTTGATCCGGCGACAGAAGTCTGTTCTCTGTCGGTCTGGACAAAGCCTATTCCGCTTCGAACACCCACTCGTTGCTTACCAGGAAATTGGCAAACGAGCACAATGTGATCGCAATGCCGTTGGCGAGCAGATAGTTCATGTGGCCCTGGCCGACCATCACTTTCATCAGGGCCAGATTGCCGAGGATGGAGACGGCTCCGTTGGTGAGATTGAAACGCACGAGGCGCGCCAGCGAGCGGCGCCAGCGGGACTCCATGCGAGCCGGCATTGTTCCATCCAACGTAATCCCGCGAGGCTTTGTTCTGTCCACCCATGTGAACTGTTCGTGCCAGACGAAGTTGTGGACTACCGCCGCCTCCACTGCGATTGCGGTTGCGAGCAGATAGTCGAAGTGTAGGACGCTCTTTAGCAGAAACAGGGTGGAAAACTGCACGGCGATTCCCATACCTCCCACGACGTTGAACTTCATCCATCGCACAAGCGTGGGCGGGGACGCATTGTGCGGGCGGGAGTTCGCGGCGGCTGCGCGCATCATTGCGGAATCCTCTCTTCGCGATACAAACGGACCGTATTCTGCAGCGTGAAGAAGACGACCATGAGTCCCATGCCCGCGAGGCCGATCGCTCCGCCTACGTCGAACAGGCGGTACTGTCCGCCGAAAAGATGCACAACCGGCTTGCAGAACAGGGCCATGTTGCCGATGGCTAAGAGAATGCGCAGTTCCGTCGGGCCGAAACGCCAGAACGAGATGCGAAACTCCCCGAGTGCGTGCGTCGCGAGATACGACTGGATGGAGAGCATCAGGAACGCGATCAACAGTCCGATCGCGATGGCCGGATGCATGTGGCCGGAAAGAGCCAGGCCACCCATCAAGGCCAGAGCGCCGAAGCTGTCGACCATGTGGTCGACGTAGAAGCCGTAGCGCGGGCGCAGGCGCTGGCGGACGCGGGCTAGTGTGCCGTCGAGCGAGTCGCCCAGCCAGTTGAGCGCAAGGCAGGCAATCGCTCCCAGGAGTGCGTAGCGGTTCCAGAGAGCGAGCGCGTAGCATGCTCCCGCTCCGATCTGCGCTATCAGGCCCAACATTGTCAGGTGGTCGGGGCCGATGCGATCGGGCGTGCGCTCGGCCAACCACAGCAGGGCGCGCTTTTCCGCGGCAGCGACCCAGCTTTCCTGGACGCGTAGCATGTCGGGGAACGGACGATTGCGGCGCATCTCTTCATCTCGAAGAGCAATCAGTACGCGCGGGTTTACTTGTTCGCAGAATTCGGTCATCGTTTGGAATCCAGTGCTTGCCATAAGGGCCTCCGTGCGACTGCGCTTCATGCACCGCACCTGTTCGTGACCCACTTTGGTTGAGAAACCGGCTGGCGGCAATGCACTGGAACTCAAGTCGGGGTCAAGAGAACATCAGGCGGTAAGCGATTGAAAACATGAGAGCTACTTGGGAAGGTTAACTCCCGAAAAGACGTCCGTACTCCAGCGTGCAGGAGCGTTTAACCGCAGAGATCGCAGAGGGTTCGCGCAGGTCGCAGAGAAAACCCGGTTCGGGTCGCAAATGACGATTGGTTTACTGTTGGGATAGCCGAGTTTCCCGGATGGACTCCGCCAGTTGAGCGACCGACCAGGTGATCTGCTCGGTGGTGATTACGGCCGGAGGAGCCAGCAGAATGTGGTCGCCGCTTATGCCATCGACACTGCCCTGCACGGGATACACGAGGAGGCCGCGCTTCAGAGCGGCGGCCGCAAGCTTGCCTGCGAAGTTCTGGCCAGACGGAAAGGCGCGCTTGCTCTTTTTGTCGGCGACGAATTCTGCAGCCCAGAGCAGGCCGATCCCACGGACATCTCCCACGGCCTCTTCGTTCTGCAGAGTCTCGAGAGCTTGTTTGAAGTGCGCGGCAGTAGTTCCAGTTCGGGTCGAGTCCGCCGCTTCGACCAACTTTCCTGACTGCAGGTGGCGCAACACTGCTCGTCCGGCGGCCAAAGAAATTGGGTGCGCGTTGTACGTAAATCCATGGAGGAACGCGCCTGATCCTGCGGCGATGGCGTCCACAACTTTCTGGCTGGCGATAACGGCGCCCAGCGGGGCGTAGCCACTGGAAAGCCCTTTGGCGGTAACGATAATGTCCGGGGCCACATTCCAGTGTTCGACGGCGAAGTTGCGCCCGGTGCGGCCCATGCCGGTCATGACTTCATCGGCGATGAGCAGCACGCTATGTCGCCTGCAGATTTCGGCGACAGTCTGCAAATATCCTGGCGGCGGAACGACTGCGCCGAGTGTGGCTCCGCTCACAGGTTCGAAGATGAATGCTGCGGCCTCACCCTTTGTCGACTCGATGGCCCGTTCGAGTTCAGCCGCGTATTGCTGCCCACAGTTGCGGCAGCCGTCGCTGCAATCGAAGTCGCAGCGGTAGCAGTAGGGCATGCCGACGTGCGGGAACTCGCGCACCATGGGGAGATATATTTCGCGGCGGCGTTTGTTGCCCGAGACCGACACCGCTCCCAGAGTCGATCCGTGGTACGACTGATGACGGCTTAGGATCTGGTAGCGCGCGCTCTGCCCAATTTCGACCTGATATTGGCGCGCCAGCTTCAGTGCAGCCTCGATCGATTCTGAGCCGCCGCACGTGAAATGGACCGCGCCCCCTCGGAAATGTTCTCCGGCAAAGGCGAGCAACTCCGGCGCGTATTCTTCGGCGACAGGGGTGGTGAATTGTGTAGTGTGGACGAACTCTAGGTTCCTAGCTTGCTCGGCCATCGCGGCGGAAATCTCCGGAACGCCGTGCCCGATGAAGTTCACCACCGCGGAACTCGACAGGTCGAGATACTTCTTGCCCTCGGCGTCCCAAACGTAGACGCCTTCGCCGCGAACAGCCGCGGGGAAGTCTTTGCGAAAGGATCGGCGGAAAACGGAAGAACGGGGCACAGATTGGATTATCGGGGCGGCGCCGAAGGCTGTCAAAACACTGCGATTGACAAGCATGGATCTCGACCGCCACACTCTTGCGATCTCGAACTCCGGGGAGAAATCTTTCATGCCAAGATGGGCACACGTTGTCGCGGCGGTTTTGGTTTTGATCGGTAGTGGGCGCGCACAGACTTCTGGTGCCGCGGATAAACCCGCTCCGAAGACTACATACATCATCGCTGGACGTCTCTTTGACGCGACCAGCGATTCGGTGCGTCAGAATGTCGTCATCGTCGTAGAGGACGAGCGGATTAAGAGGGTGACGCCAAATTCGGCGAATGCCATTCCCGCAGGCGCAAACGTGATCGACCTGTCGCACGCCACGGTCTTGCCGGGACTGATCGACTGCCATACACATCTCAGTTTCCGCGCCGACCGCTACAACGAGATTTACCGCTTCAAAGACACGCCCTTCGACCATGCGTTCGCCGCCGTGGTGCATGCGCGCAAGACGCTCGAGGCGGGATTTACTTCCGTGCGCGACGTGGGATCGCCGCCGTTCCTGGCAGTCGATCTGCGCAACACGATCAATGAAGGACTGATTCCGGGTCCGCGCATCGTGGCCAGCGGTCCGGGGATTTCGATTACCGGCGGACACGGAGATTTGAACAATTTTTCTCCGCAGACGCGGGTCTCGATGTTTCCCGAGGAGCGCAACTTCCAGATCGCCGACGGGGTCGATCAAGTGCAACATGTAATACGGGCGCAGGTGAAGTACGGTGTCGACGTCATCAAGATTTTGGCGACCGGCGGCGTGCTTTCGCGAGGAGATAGTCCGGGCGCGCCGCAATATACTTTCGACGAACTCAAAGCCGCAGCCGAGACGGCTCACATGGCGGGGCGCAAAATCGCTGCCCATGCGCACGGCACGCAGGGTATCAAGAATGCGATCCTGGCCGGGATCGATTCCATTGAACATGCCAGTCTGATCGACGACGAGGGCATCAAGCTGGCCAAAGAGCACGGTACGTACTTAGTCATGGACATCTACAACGATGACTACATTCTGAACGAGGCCGCCAAGTTCGGACTGCCAGAAGAAAATCTCGCGAAAGAAAGAATGGTGGGACGCGTTCAGAGGGAGAACTTTGAGAAAGCCGTGAAAGCCGGAGCAAAGATGGCGTTCGGCACGGATGCAGGCGTGTATCCGCACGGAGACAACGCCAAGCAGTTCTTCTACATGGTGAAGTACGGGATGACACCGGCGCAGGCGATCCGCACAGCGACTGCGAATTCGGCCGACCTGATTGGGCGGTCGGCAGATGTGGGCACGATTGAAGCAGGCAAGTTTGCCGACATCATTGCGGTGCAGGCCGATCCTCTCGCCGATGTTCGCGCTCTGGAGCACGTAGATTTTGTCATGAAGGGCGGCAAGGTCTACAAAGATTCGCGCGGCGGGTGCGCCGTCCAGTAAAACATTTGCCGTCGAGGAACCATGCGCCGTAACCGGGCCACGTCCGCTTTGCGTGTAGAATCCCGGTTGAATGCCGAATTCTGTAGATACTTCCGGCGCCGGGGAGAGCCCGAATAAGAGCCAGGGGCTCACACGCCTTCTGCGCTTCTTCCAGCCATCGCACCAGCACACGGCGTTCTCGGCAACGCTTCTGCTGATGGGAACGGTAATGCTTTCACGCGTGATTGGCTATGCGCGCGAGGCCTACATTGCGTTCGCGTTCGGCGCGGGATCGCAGACCGACGCCTACGTCGCAGCTTTCACCTTGCCGGACTGGCTGAACTACATCGTCGCCGGCGGTGCAGCATCGATCACTTTTATTTCGATCTACACCCGCTTTCTGGCAGAGAAGCGGGATGCCGAAGCACAGAAGACTTTTTCCATCATTATTACGGTCATGACTGCGGCGCTGATCCTGGGCACGATCTTCACCGAGATTTACACTCCGCAGTTCGTCAGCTGGATGTTCGGCCCTTCGAGTTCGCATGCGGGATTCTCGCCGCAACAGATGGAACTCTGCGTTCACCTGACTCGGATTCTTCTGCCGGCGCAGATTTTCTTTTACGTCGGCGGAGTGGTGTCGGCAGTGCTCCTTTCCCACCGGCTATTCCTGTTCCCGGCATTCGGCCCGCTGCTCTACAACGTCCTCATCATCTTCGGCGGAGTGGTTGGAGGGCATCGCTTCGGCATCGCATCCCTGGCCTATGGCGCTCTGCTGGGAAGCATTGTTGGACCATTTCTGGCCAGCGTAATTGGTGCGGCGCGGATTGGCACGGGTTACAAGCCGTCGTTTGATATCACCAATCCGGCGTTCCGTGAGTGGGTGCGGTTATCAGTGCCGCTGATGCTGGGGGTGTCGTTGGTGACGGCGGATGATTGGATCCTTCGCCACTATGCAGCGAGCGCCGTGGGCGAAATCGCTCGGCTCAACTATGCGAAGCGGCTGTTTGCTGTCCCCATTGCGGTGCTGGGACAGGCGACTGGGCAGGCATCGTTGCCATTTTTCGCGCGGCTGTTCAACCAAAGGCGCCTGAAGGAATTTGCCGGAACCGTGAACGATTCGGTGTACCGGGTTTCGGCAGCGTCGTTCCTGGCGACCGGCTGGATGATGGCGGCCGCACTGCCCCTGATCGATCTTGTATACCGGCGGGGAAAATTTCTATTCGCCGATACGCAGACGACCGCGATCTATTTCTTCTGGTTTTCACTTTCGCTGGCACTGTGGTCAGCGCAGGGGTTGTACGCGCGCGCGTTCTATGCGGCGGGAAACACTCTGACACCGATGGTTGCGGTCACCGTGATCACGGCGGCCTCGCTGCCGGTGTATTCGATGCTGTTTCATGCGTTCGGCGTCACCGGACTGGCGTGGGCATCTGACATTGGGATTGGAGCGAATCTGCTGGCGCTCGCCTTGCTGCTGCACTACCGGAAATTGGTTCCGCTCGGGGGGTTGCGCTGGGGAGAGATGGGAAAGGCGGGACTCGTCGCTGTCGTAGCGGGCGGGATCGGTTTCGAAGTGGCGAAAATTGTGCCGCTGTCGACGGCAGGGCACGGAAGCCGCGCCTCCGATCTGATGCAACTCGTGCTGGTGTCAGTGACGTGGGCTGGCGCGGCGGCCGCAGGGTTGTGGCTGTTGCGCTCGGAGCTGCCGCAGGATTTGCGGAGGCGCAAGGGCGCAGTGTATCCGGCGGTCGCGCAGGGTGAGAGTAAAGAGATACTGGGGGCGGGGACACAGCCGTAGTAGAGACATGTTAAGCCTGCGCTATACTTTACCCCGGAGTTGAGGATGATCACCGCAGCGAAGACGGTTCCGATTCAAAAGCTGGTGGAAGGATTGCGGCAATTACCAGAAGCTGCTTTTGACCATACTGAAACTGTCCGGCGCTTTCTGCAGGAGGCGCCCGTTAGTTCCGATTCGCTCGCTCCTTATCTCACCTGGGACCGGCAGCACTACACCCGCAATCTGATTGACCGGACGCCTCTTTACGAATTGCTGGCCATCTGCTGGGAAGTCGGACAGGCGAGTTCCGTGCACAACCATCGCGACCAGAATTGCTGGATGGCGGTTCCCATGGGCCGCCTGCTGGTGGAAAACTTTCACGTCGTTCACGAGGACTTGCAGGGCGGAAAATGCCATCTCGCGCCCACGAACACAGTTGAGATGAACATTTCGCATCCCTGCGCCGTCGACCCCGCCGATCCCGTGCATCGAGTGCTCAATCCGCGAGAGTTTAACGGGCGCGCGGTGAGCCTGCACGTGTATTCGCGTCCGTTTGATACCTGCGTGGTGTATTCTCCGGAACACGGCACTTGTGGAGAGATTCAGCTTCATTTCAACACCATGTACGGAAAGACTGCAGGGCACTGACGTCGGCATGCGCCCCCACAGATGCCTGCCCGCCTTGCTCGCAGTGTTTCTGATGGCCAATGCTGCGTGTATGAAAGACGCGCCTCGTCCAGCCCCGAGCCGCGTTGCACCATCAGACCGCGTTGCGCCTTCGCCGGTCGGTACCTCCCAGACCGTTCTGCAGAAAACGTTCGCGCTCAGAGACTCGGCTGTATTCCCTTTCGAAATTCCGGCGCACGCCGCCCAGCCGCATCTCCATGGAATCTTCGAGTCATTCGTCGGCCAGGTGCACGGCGTGTCCGACGAGACCGCCAATATCGACTTCCTGATTCTGAATGAGCAGCAGAACAACGACCTCGCCAACAATCGGCCCAGCGAGGCGATCTTCACCGTCGAGGGCTCGCATAGCCAGGCGGTGAACTTCGATCTTCCTGCTTCAATGAACCAGCCGGTGAAGTATTACCTGGTGTTTCGCCATGGCGAAAGCAAGAAAGGCAGTAAAGTTGTGGAAGCGAACTTCCACGTGGACTTCTAAGTCCAGCTCCCGCTGAATCTATTCACCTGGAAAAAGGGGCAAACCACAAGTAATTTCCACCGTCACGAAATCACAGCTCTCGGTCGGACCTCTCGCTAGGATCTTGGACAGGTACAGTGATGCGGCGATTGTTCGGTTGGCTAGTGACAAGTCTCGTTTTTGTCGTCGTTGGTTCTTACGCATGGAACCACCGGCATCACGTGGCCGTTGCAATCGCATCCCCGGGTCTGGCGTCCGACAAAGCCCAGATGTACGAAGAAGCGCGGCAAGCGCAGCAGATGGTGACGGTTACCGGGCCGATGGCCGATTATGTGACTCGCCAGCAACGGCCGGCGCAGGTGGTAACGCTGGAGCCCATCGTGCCCACTGCGTCGAGTCCACACAGGCCAAGAGAGGCAGATCGCGTCGGCGACTCTCCGGTCGGCACAAGCACACCAATTCTGCATAGGACGTTTGGCGTTGTGGGAATTGTAGATTTGCCGTTCGAGATCCCCGCCCACGCGGCCACTCCGCAATTGCGGGGAACCTGCCGGTCATTTCCAGAACAGGGCGGCTTGCAGGCGGGCGCGTGCCGCGGCAGATGTGGAGTTCCTATTGCTAAACGAAACGCAATACGATGCCTTTCTGACTGGTCACCCGAGCGATGCCCTCTTCCCTGCCGATGAATCGCACTATCAGGAAGTGAACGTGAGCATTCCGCCCACGTTTGGCCAGCCGGCGAAGTACTACCTGGTCTTTCGCAACAACGCGGGTGGTAAGGCGAAGAAATTCGTGCAGGCCGATTTTCGCATCGACTTCTAGGTCCTGCCCCGCTCCGCTCCCGACCGCCGCGCTTGCAACTGCTAAACTAACCGGGTTGCCCCCTCGTAAGAAATCATCGGACTCCACTCCTTCTGCGGCGCCTGGTCCTGCAAAGGCAGCTGCACGGCCATCGTCATCCGACCACGGGCGCATTTACCTGATCGACACCATGTCGTTCATCTTCCGCGCGTATCACGCCATGGCGCGGCAGCGCCCGATGTCGACGAAGACGGGGCTGCCCACCGCCGCGATTTACGTGTTCGTGAACATGCTGCGAAAATTGCGCGAGGATTTTTCTCCCGAGTATCTGGCTGCGGTGTTCGACGTCGCCGGGCCCACCTTCCGCGACGAGCAGGCGGAGACGGTGACCAGCATTCGCAAGTTCGATATCAAGACGCAGACTTTCACGGAAGTGGAATACAAAGGCTACAAGGCCAACCGCTCGGCCATGCCCGAGGATCTGGTCCAGCAGGTTCCCTACATTCGGCGAGCCCTTGAGGCCTACCGCATTCCGATTCTGGAGTTGGCCCGCTTCGAGGCCGACGACGTGATTGGCACTCTGGCGTGCAAGGCCGCCGAGGCTTCGCATCCCGTCTACGTCGTTTCCAGCGACAAAGACATGATGCAACTGGTGAACGACAAAGTTCAGATTCTGAATCCTCCGAAAGATAACTTGATTTGCGATGCCGCCAAGGTAGAAGAAATTTTGGGCGTGCCTCCGGAGCGGGTCGTGGATGTGATGGCGCTGCGCGGCGACACCATCGACAACATTCCCGGCGCGCCGGGCATCGGCGACAAAGGCTCGGTGGAAATCATCAAGCGCTTCGGCTCCGTCGAGCAGGCGTTGGAGCGTGCCTCCGAAGTTGAAAAGAAGACGTATCGCGAATCACTTCTGAACAATCGCGAGACGATTTTGTTCAGCAAGAGCATGGCGACCATCGACACTAACGTTCCCGTCGACCTTGATGTCGAATCGATGCGGGCCGGTGCGCCCAACGTTGACGATTTGCGCGCGCTCTTTACCGAGCTCGAATTCAGTTCGCTGCTCAAAGAGCTGTTGCCCGTCGTGGAAGTGACGGAGTCGCACTACAGCGAAGCCAAGTCGGCCGCGGATGTCGAGAACATACTCAAGTCGGTCGCCCCCGGCAGTGCGCTGGCCGTAGCGGTTGAACAGGAACAAGCACCCGGAGCCGAGCCGGACGAGGAAGAGAAAGAAGACGAGCCACAGAATGCGCAACTCTCATTCATGGGAGCAGTACTGGAGGGGTTGCCCAGCGCCCGCCAGGCTGAGCCCGCCTCACGCCGCGTCTCAATCTCCGCAGCGGCAGGCTTCGCGACGATCGTGAAGGTCGATTCCGGCGACGCGGGTGAGGAACTGCGATCCGTCTTGACGGACGCATCGGTGCCCAAGGCCGTCCACGATTACAAGGCTGCCATTCATTCGCTGGGTCCTCTGGGAATAACGCTCAAGGGCGTAAGCCACGACCCCATGCTGTATTCGTATCTTCTCGATCCGACGTACTCATCGCACCGACTGGCAGACGTCGCTCTACGGCGCTTTAACCTGAAGCTAGCCGACGAACTGGCGGAATCCGCCGACATCACGGGACGCCTCGCGGGCACGCTGCGCAGTGACGTCGAGCAAGCTGGACTGACCAAGCTCTACGAGGAGATGGACCTGCCCCTCGTCCCGGTTCTCGCGCGCATGGAGCACGCCGGAGTAAAGATTGACACGGCTGCGCTTTCGCAAATGTCCGGCGAACTCGAGCGCGAAATTGCGACCAAGGCGAAAGAAATTTACGAAGCGGCTGGGACGGAATTCAACGTCGGCTCGCCCAAGCAGCTCGGTGATGTTCTCTTCAACCGCATGAACCTCCCCAAGCCGGTGAAATACGGCAAGGGTCGCACGATTTCCACCGCAGTCGACGTGCTGGAAGAGCTTGCCGAAAACCATCCGATTGCGCGGATAGTGCTCGATTACCGTCAGCTCACCAAGCTGAAATCAACCTACGTCGACGCGTTGCCCGCGCTCATCAATCCTGCAACTGAACGTTTGCACACCACATTTGGGCAGACCGGAACCGCCACAGGACGCCTGTCCTCCGCCAATCCCAATCTGCAGAACATACCGATTCGCACCGAACTCGGCCGGGGCATCCGCGCAGCATTCATCGCCGAGCCTGGGCATGTGCTGTTGACGGCCGACTATTCGCAAATCGAGTTGCGGCTGCTGGCACACTTCTCGCGCGATCCCCTCTTGGTGGAAGCTTACCGGCGCGGCGACGACATCCACACGTTGACCGCTTCGCAGGTCTTTAGCGTGCCTCCCCTGATGGTCACGCCCGATCACCGGCGCCAGGCCAAAGTAGTGAACTTCGGCATCGTCTATGGCCTTTCAGCCTTTGGACTCTCCCAGCAACTCGGCATCGAGCCCGCTGAGGCCAAGCAGTTTATCGCCGCCTACTTCGAGAAATACAAGGGAGTTCGCGCCTTCATCGACAAAACGCTGGAAGAAGCGCGGCGCGATATGAAGGTAAAGACGCTCTTCGGACGCGTGCGGCCCATCCCCGACATCAACAGCAAGAACGCCAACCAGCGCGGATTCGCCGAGCGCACCGCCGTCAATACTCCGCTGCAGGGAACGGCCGCCGATCTGATCAAGGTTGCAATGATCCGCATTGACGCCGCTCTGCGCGATCGCCAGATGAAATCAAGAATGACGCTGCAAGTTCACGACGAACTCGTCTTCGAAGTTCCCGAGGACGAGGTTGACGCGATGCAACCCCTCGTGCGCGAACATATGGAAAAAGTCCACGCACTGGCTGTGCCGCTTCAAGTGGACATGGGCGTCGGCTCCAACTGGAGAGACTTGGACTAGCTGGGAAGCACAGTTGTCATCTTAGGCCCACAGGTTTTTGCCTTCCGAAGGATCAAGGATCGATGCACTGCGCCGGCAGATTGCATAGGTCCTTCACTTCGCTCAGGATGACAAAGCGTGCTGAGGGCTGGCACTGGTGTAGAATCATTAGGAACCCTTCCACTGGAGGCGGGTCGCTCAACAGCGATTGTCGAACAGTGGATTCCTTCCGAGTCGGGACGTGGCTCAGCCTGGTAGAGCACTCGCTTGGGGTGCGAGGGGTCGGCAGTTCAAATCTGCCCGTCCCGACCA
>DASRRV010000308.1:0-79840 GCA_035695545.1 Candidatus Sulfotelmatobacter sp.
GCAGCCTCACAGCGAGCGGTGATTTGTTTTCGATCCTACGTTTCGTCATCGCGTCCCGCTCTGGTCTACTGCGGCCGCGCCTGTTGCGCCTTGCGCATCTCTTCGTCCGCCTCTGCAGTCAGCCCTTTCGCCGTAAGTGCCTTGGCCAGCGCTGCGTGCGTAGCAGGATCGCGGGGTTCGATCTCCTCGGCCCGGCGCAGCTCGACCAGCGCGTCTTCTACCTTGCCCTGATATAGCAGGAGCTCGCCCAACGCTCGATGGCCCACAGCGTAGTCAGGATAGATTTCGGTCGATTGGCGAAAAGCTGCTGCCGCCTCGGGAATCATTTCTTTCTTCAAATACGCCGCCCCCAGATTGTAAGCGGCTGAAAAATTTGTCCCATCCAGTTCGACCGCATGCTGCAACATCTGAATGGCTTGGTCGAAGTCGCCGATTCGCGCATACGACAATCCAAGCTGGAATGTCGCCAGCTCATAGTCAGGACTGAGTTGCAACACGCGCTGAAATTCCTCTGCGGCTTTCGGATAGTCGCGCAGGCGATAGTAGTTCAGTCCCAAAAGGTAATGCACGGGGACCGACCCCGGCTCGACCTTTAGCGCCGCAATCAATTTGTCAGAAGAACTCTGATATTCACCGTGCTGGCTCTCCGCAATGGCGTCCGAGATAAGTTCGTAAACTTGAATGCGATCTTTCGGGTCAGGGAGAGCGTTGTTTGTCGTGGTAGCGTTGCCGCCCCCGGAAAACCCGGCGTACCCGAGCGATTTCAGCCTCTCCATCAGCGCTGGATCGAGCCCCGTCTTCTCCGCCAGTTCCTGGTCCGCGCTGTACTGGCGTACCAGAGCACTCAACCGCGCCTGCAGTTCGCCTGCGACAGCTTTCTTGTCGGGATATAAGTTGTGAGTCTCGCCGGGATCAGCGGCCAAATCGTAGAGCTCCGGTTTGGGGGCTTCGATGAACTGATACTTCTCAGTCTCTACCGATCGCAGCTCGCTCCAGTTGAAGTGCAGCCGTGGAAGAAATGTCTCAGCATAAAGGCTGCGTGGATCCTCCTCTTTCCTCGGCGCCAGCAGCGGAGCCAGATTGCGGCCTTGCACTTGGGCGGGCACATCCACCTTCAATACCTGCAGCACTGTGGGCATCAGATCGGTCAGGCTCACCAACTCCGGCTCAACTCTTCCCGCGGCCGCGCCGGGAACATGGATCATCATCGGCACATGTAGCGTCGCATTGTAGATAAAGAAGCCGTGGGTCTTCTCCCCATGCTCGCCCAGGCTCTCCCCGTGATCTCCGCTGAGCACGATCAGGGTGTTCGCAAACAGACCCTTCGCCTTCAAGAAAGTGATCAGCCGCCCCACCTGTGCGTCCGCGAATGCGATCTCGCCGTCGTACGGGCGATCTTTGTACTGCTCGCTGTAGGGCGCGGGCGGCCGATATGGATAGTGCGGGTCGTACAGGTGCATCCAAAGGAAGAATTTACCCTGAGAGTTCTTGCCCAGCCAGTCCAGCGCGACATCGGCTACCAGATTTCCAGGACGCTCCATTTCCTCCAGATTCGATTCCTGCAGGCGGTTGAAATCGAAGTGGTCGTAATAAAAATCAAATCCCCGGTTGAGCCCGAACCGCGAGTCCAGCACCGCTGAACCGACCACCGCTCCAGTCGCGTATCCCTGCTGTTTGAGAACGTAGGCGAGCGTGGCCTGTTTGTCACTCAGCTTGTTGCCGCTGAAGTCGTGCATGCCGCTCAAAGTGGGGTAGGTGCCGGTGAAGATTGCCGTATGCGCCGGCAGAGTAACTGGCACGGGAGTGTATGCTCGCTCGAAGCGGACACTTTGTGCGGCGAGTGCATCGATGTTTGGAGTATGAATCTGCTTATAGCCGTAGCAACCGAGGTGATCTGCACGCAGAGTATCGATGGTGATGACCACTACGTTGGGCTGAGGTTTCACTGCGGCCTGCAGGCCGGAAACGAGCACCAGACCGGCTATCCACAACGCCGCCAAAAGCCGGGAGAAAGCCATGGGAAGTAGAAATTATACGACACGCAAGCCTCGCCAATTGCGAGTGAAGACCGCGTCAATTGTGCTAGTCTGATGGCCCGATGAAGGTCTGTCGTGCGTTCTTCGTATTCTGCGCGTGTCTGCCGGTGGGCACGGTCATAGGGGCGTCATCCCACGCGAAGACGCCTCCAGATATCTTCCTGATCACGATCGACACTCTTCGCGCCGACCACGTTCATTGCTATGGATACGACCGCGTCCAGACTCCCGCATTAGACGCGCTGGCGCGAGACGGGGTTCGCTTTGCGCAGGCCTTCACTCCCAGTCCGATCACCAATACCGCGCACGCCAGCATTCTGACCGGCTTGCTGCCCGGCTCCCATGGCGTGACCGATTTCGCGGTACCGTTGAGTCCCGCTCATCCTACGGTTGCCGAATCGCTCAAGAAACAGGCTTATCACACCGCGGCTTTCATCGGCGCCATCATCCTCGATAGCAAGACTTTGGCTCCTGGATTCGATCGCGGCTTCAACTACTATGACAATTTCCCGGAGCATTCGCAGACAAAAGCTCGCTGGGGACGCGTCGAACGCCGAGGCATGGACGTCGTGCAGCACGCCGAAGCCTGGTTGACGAAGCATCCTGCTGGCCCGCATTTCATGTGGGTGCACCTCTACGATCCTCACGATCCCTACGAACCACCGGCTCCGTTTGCCGAGACCTATAAGGACCACTTATATGACGGCGAGATTGCCTATGCCGACTCCGCTCTCGCGAATTTCGTTGCATACCTGAAGCAGAGCGGCCGCTATCGCAACTCGGTCATTGTCGTTGTCGGCGACCACGGGGAAGGCTTGGGAGAACACAACGAGGATACTCACGGCATATTCCTTTATGATTCGACGACTCATGTCCCGCTGATCGTCAAACTCCCCGGCGCGCTGCACGCGGGTGCGCTGGTTCAAGCCCAGGTGCGCTCGGTCGACATCGCTCCGACTGTGCTGGAACTGGCGGGGGCGCCCGGTCTCGAGAAGCACGACGGAGAATCCCTCACGCCCTATTTCAGCGGCGCCGACGAAACCAGCCGTCCGGCATTCGGCGAAACGGATTACCCCTTGCGTTTCGGATGGGCGCCCCTGCGTTCGCTACGCAGCGAAGGATTCAAGTTCATCGAGGCCCCCCGGCCTGAACTCTACAACTTGCAACTCGATTCTGCCGAATTGCACAACGGCTACGATGCTCAGGACGCACGCGTAAAGAAAGCGCGCGTCATGCTGGCGGATCTGCGCAGGCGAGAGAACTCGCAGGAACCCTCCAAGAGCGCGGCCCCTCAGGGAGCGAGCGGCGACTTGAAGGCGCTGGGTTACCCGGTACCGGCGGGCACCGCAAGCGCAAACGCCGCCGCCGCTTCTTCTCTTTCTTCTCTCCCCGACCCGAAAGACAAGATCGAGGAACAGAATCTCCTGCACGCGGCGATGATTGCTTCCGATGACAATCGTGCCACGGACGCCCGCCAATCCCTTGAGAAAGTCCTGAAGCTCGACCCCAAGTCGCCCACCGCACTGCTGCAACTCGGAGAACTCGAATTGACAGCCGGCGACTATGCGAAGGCCGCCGAACACCTGAAAGGCGCCCTGGAAGTGCGCCCGGATGACGCCACCGCTGCGTTTTACGCAGGCCAGGCTCTACAGAAGTCGAACGACCTCCAAGGCGCCCGCGACGCGCTTGAGACCAGCTTGAAGCTCATGCCTGGACAATTTCCAGCCCGCTTGTTGCTAGGCCAGGTCTATCTCGGTCTGAAAGATCCCAAAGCCGCCGAGGACCAACTGGAAGCAGCCCTGCTTCTGCAACCCGCGAGCGTAGAAGCTCAACTCGCCTTGGCTACGGCGCAGATCACGGAAGGCAATTTTGCCGACGCGGCGCAACAGCTCGAAGCACTCTCCCACGATCAACCAAAGAGTGCGGAGGTTTTCGACCTCCTGGCCAAGGCTTATTCCGGTCTGGGGAAGTCTGCGGAAGCGGAGCGGGCGCAAGCCCATGCCAAGCTGCTCCGCGGAACTCACTAGGTGAGATTATTTTCTGGTGGCGACGGCGAGGTGAGTTCGGCTGGCCACAGCATGACCGCCATGGATCGCCGGAATGAACTTCCACTTCATAGCCGCAGTGGTCAGGTCCGCATCGATCGGGTTAGCGTGGAGCGGCTGCTCAACCTCACGCACCTTGCCGGCGGAATCAATGATCAGGGTCAACATGGTTTCGCTGGAGACCGCGAGTTGGTCGGACGCAGGAGCCGGACGTCGGAGCAGAATTGGCCGCGGCGAAACGATTTCTGATTCGTCTCCCTGGGTGCCAGCCACATCATAGATAGTCCCATGCTTCTTTCGTTTCGCTGGAGAGGCTTCGACTCCATCCACCTGCTTGCCAATGCCATGTTCACGAGCCTGCGCAATCGCCGCTTGGATGCGGTCAGCATCTGCCGTTGGCCACATCTCCGCAAGCCCGCTCCAGGCTTCGCGTTCCCGGCCGCTATACAGGTAAGCCCATACGATTTCCAGAATCCCGACCTTCACTTTTCGGAGGCGGTATCTTTGTTCGGGCGAAAGGGACGTCCCCGGAGCGAGTCGTCCATTGCTTGCCTTGAAATCCTTCAGATCTTTCGCATCGAGATGGGCCTTCCGGTCTGCGATCAGATGATCGAAATACGGCAGGAACTCTGCACTCACCTCGAGCAGTTGACCATGGTCAAAGCGGAGTACGATGGGAGGCGCAAAATCAAACTCTGCGAGAGATAGATTTTCGAATCCGTCAACTGCCGCTGCATCGTCAGTCCAGATTTCCACGCGAGAGTCGAAGTCGACGTCGGAGGCTTCGAACAAGCTTCCTCCGCTCATTGTTCGCAACAGGCGAGGGGGTTTCTCCAGGGAATAGATGAAATAGGTTCCACAGCACTCGGATTCAGACTTCTTTACAAGGAAGGCCGCGACGGGAACGCCCGTCCCAAGCTCTGCTCCGAGCGCATCGAGATCCACGGACCACGCTCCGGATGCGACTGCGACTTTCTGGTCTCCCGACGTGAGGGTCGCTTCGCAGGTGCGAGTGCCAAAGCCATCGACGTTCGTCGCGCCAATGCGCACGCTGGCATTGACATGACGGGTGCGAAAGTCTGCGGCAAAGTTTCCATTGCCGGCGCGGCACAGCGCTTCCTCGGACTGGCCCGCGCAGAGATTCGCTGCGACGAAAAGCGTTACGGAAAGAAGAAAGCCGGAGCAGATTCGAAAATAGATTCGCCGCGTCATGCCGCCGTGGATTGGAAAAAGCGTCCGGCGATTATACTTCCGATTCTGCAAGTTGGCAGGTGCTTAGAAGCCTCTATCGGCTGGCCAGTCCGTAGCCAACGGCGCCCGCCGAGCCCCCAATGTTGACCGTGGAGACCACCCGCTCCAACTTGTGATGGCCAGTCTTGTGGAAGAAGTAACTTAGGCCAATCACTCCAATATTCTCGCCCACGAAGTTTGCAGCGAGTCCCGCCGAGGAGGTGCCGAAAACGCGAACCACGGGATTCAGTTCTCTGCCGCCGCTTCGCAAATTCGCGCGCGTCACCGCGAAGTCAGCGACGCTCAAACCTGCCGACGCCGCGAACAACACACGATTTTCTTTGTCCCAAAACTTGTGCTCCGCAGACGGATTTGCCGGCGCAACGACGAAAGAGAATGCCGGCTGAGTCATCGCCGCAGGCGCCTCTGGAAGCGGACCCTTCGCAAAGAGAGATGGACAAAGGACGCCGCTCATCAACCCAACGACGGCGAAACGGAAAACTTTCGACAGGATGGTGGGAGTCATAAGTGCTCGCCGATGTGCTCCAGCGCAGCACTCTAGAAGGGGGCAATCGGGCAGCCATGAATCGCACATTAGAAGCCCAGTAACCCATTAAGAATCAATTGTTTGAATTCTAGCGTGCGCGAGCGAAGCAAAACCACTGTGCATTCTTTTGCAGGTTTGCATCCGGGCTTTTGCCTTCACGTTTGGGTTGTGTTTCTCGGTGCAAGATGGATATTCGACAGAATTCGAGAGTCACCGCGAGGCCTTGGCAGGAGCAACTTTCACTGCCCGAGAGGGTTCTTATCTGTGTAGCGGATTTCTCCGATGTTGGCGTCGAGAGATTTGCGAGGGGGGTAGAACAATGAGGTATCTCAGATACTTGGCGTTGTTAGCATTATTGGCGGTTCCTGTGGCATATTCTCAGGCACAAGTTGCCGTCGGTATTGGGGTTGGTCCGGGTTATTACGGCGCCCCGCCGGTCTGCCCCTATGGATATTATGGATACTATCCGTATGCGTGCGCGCCTTACGGGTTCTACGGACCCAGTTGGTTCGCAGGCGGCGTATTCATTGGCGCCGGCCCGTGGTACCACGGATACTGGGGCCATCCTTACTATGGCCACGGCTTCTACGGACACGGCTGGGGCGGGCATGGCGTTTACGCACATGGATATGGCTATGCTCGGGGCTATGGCCGCGGTTGGGGCGGAGCGGTTCCCCGCAGCGGCTTCCGCGCTGGTGGAAACGGATTCCACGGTGCTGGAGGATTTCACGGAGGTGGCGGCGGCTTCCATGGCGGTGGTGGATTCCACGGAGGCGGCGGACATCGCTAACGCGATTTGATTTCTCCGCAAACGAGAGAGTAAAAAAAACGGCTGGCAGCGGGTGCTGTCAGCCGTTCTTTATTGCCGCAATCTTCAACCCCGCGGTTCACTTCTTGTAAATAACCCCACCCTTCATCACAAACCCAACATTCTGCAGCACGCCGACATCCTGCAACGGATCCCCTGGCACCGCGATCACGTCGGCCAGATAGCCAGACTCCAGAGCTCCGATCTGTCCTTCCCAGCCCAGTAATTTCGCTCCGTTCACCAGGTCTGCCTGCAGCACAGCCAGAGCAGACATCCCGTATTTCACCATCAGCACAAACTCGCGCGCCTGGGTGCCATGAGGGAATGGCCCTACGTCTGACCCGACTGCCAATGGCACTCCGGCCACGATCTGTTTCTTGAACTCCTGCGCTTTCACGTCGAGGATTTCATGCTCGCGCACGCCCTGTTGCGGCGTGGCTGCGTGCTCGGCAAAATACTCGAAGATGGTGAACGTCGGAACCGCGAAGATCTGTTTCTCTTTCATCAACCGCACGGTTTCGTCGCTGAGCTGATCGGCGTGATCGATTGAGACCACACCCGCCTGCGCGGCATAAAGCGTTCCCGGCTCGCCCGTCGCATGCACTGCAACCTTCTTGCCCAACCGAGCTGCTTCTTTCACCGCCGCTTCCAGCTCGGCCTCGGTGTACTGATACGGCGTTGACAGCCGTCCATTCCGAATGACATCCGGCCCGGTTTCATAAATCTTGATGAAGTCCGCGCCTTCCTTAAACTGCTGTCGCATCACCGCAACCAGTTCGTCTGCGTTGTTCGCATAATCAGCGTTTGCTAGAACGTGCTGCGCAGGGTTGTACCCGATCGCATCCTCGTGTCCGCCGAGAATGTTCACCGCATTCCCGCTGATGCGCAATCGCGGCCCGGGAATCCGCCCTTCATCAATCGCGTTGCGCACCGCCGTATCTGCCGCGCCCGCGCCCTCGGTTCCCATGTCGCGTTCGGCGGTGAAGCCAGCCATCAAGTCGTCGCGCGCTGCCAGTGTCGCGGTGATCGTGCGCTGCGGAACCGATTCCTGCACCGTCTGCAGATCCTCCGCTCCGGGATGGAGGAAGAGATGGATATGCGCATCGATCAGCCCGGGAAGGAGCGTCCGATCTCCCAGGTCGATCACCTCCGCCCCGGCCGGATGCTTCACCGAAGTTCCCGCCTCGACGATGCGTTCCCCCTGCACCAGAATTTCCCCCGGCCTGACGATCCGCCCGTTCTTGATGTCCAGCAAGCGCGCCGCGTGCAGCACGATGGGATGGGTTGAACCAGCCTGAGTCTGGCCCGAGGCCATTGCGACGAGAAAAATCGAAACGAGGACCAGGAACGCGGAGAAAAGAGGGATGCGGGTAGTCATATCGCCCGCGATAGTATCACCACGATTCGTCCCGAGGAAATCTCCGATTGTCGTCGCGGGCGTTAGCTCTTCTTCGCGGCCTTTGCGGCTTTTCTTAGCGCTTTTTGCGGTTCGAGCCTTTGCCTTTGTTCCAAGGTCCTTGATATGTAAAGGCTGTGATCTCAATCACAATCCTAAGTACGATCGATCACGACCAAAACAGGGGCGAAACGGCGAAAATTGTCCCAGACGATATGAACGACTTTGGGGTCCTCAACAATCGCAAGCGCGCCGTGATCGCCCTCGTGCACTCTTTTGTTTTCCTGGGGATTGCGCTGCACGGCTTCGCTTCTCCCAAAGCCGGAGTCTTGCTCCCCAGCTCTCGAACAACAGGCGACTTCGTTCTGATTGGAATCTACCTCACGGTGGCGTCCATTCTCGCCTGGATGGTGACCATTTCGCCTTGCGCTACTGAGCGCCTTTATTTCGCACTCTGCGCCAGCAGCGCAACTTTTGGACTGCTTCGCACCATCTTCGGAGACGCCGCCCTCCCTGCCGCTCAGTACCTGCGCGTAGTCATGTTGACTTCCGCAGTCATCGTGGGCGTTTTGATCTCTCGCTCCTTTTCGCGGCCCGTGCCGGAAAACGCTCTCCCCCAATGAAGTCCCCCCAGTAACGAAGAAAGCCGCCCGGGATCTTTCCCGGGCGGCGTTACATGGAGGTTCGGGCGAGGCCTGTCCTCCGCTTTGGGCTTAGGACAGGAAGAATTCTTTGGTCAGAGTGGCCCAGTTTTCGTCGGGCATATGCGCCGTCAGGTCGTCGACGGCCACGCCGCCGTCTTGCGCCAGCGCGCCAGCGAATGCCATCGGCATTCTCTTCTGCAGCCGCAGCGCTGACTCTTCAGTCCACAACCGCGCCAGCGTGCCGCCCAGCAGGTTGCGGAAGTTGATCTTCGAATCGGGTGCCTGCACCGTAATCAGCCAGCCGTCGCCGTAAGGATCCTTGCGCGCCAACTCCGGATTCTTCATCACCGCTTTGTTGATATCAGTTACCGTGCCCTCGATCGGCGAAATCATGTCCACCGACTTGCCATCGCGGAAGATCGTCCAAATCTCCTGTCCCTGGCGAACCCATCGTCCCCGTTGCGGTAGGGCGATGCTCTCAATCTTTCCGGCCAGCTTCGACGCGAAATCATCCATGCCCACCCGCACAAGGTCAGGACTCTCGCTCAACGCCCACGTATGTCCGGCGTGATAGCGCACATTCTCCGGAACCTGAAACCCGGCGACCATCGCCGGAACGACTCGCGGCGCCGCTTCGCGTGCCACGGCTCGCAGAACAGGTTGCTTCGCCAGATGCTTCTGACCACGCACGTAATCAATGAGTAGGAAGATTCCGAATGTAAGCAGAACCATGATGACTGTCATAATCCACCTCGCCGGGAGCGTCCTTTCTTCAGGACCGCTCGACACCTTTGCTAAAGGCAATCGCCGGACCAAACGCCATCGCGAACTTCGCCCCGAAGACGAAGACTCTTATGTCTCAAGCTGTGAGTGAGATAGGAGTAATACTCCGCAAGCCCTCGCAGCGGATGCGGAAAACCTCAGCACCATCTTCGATGAGGATCACAACAGCTAGTTCGGCGCTCCGAGCTGTTTAATGCGCGATTCCGCGAGGAAGCGCCCTCTTATCTGTCACTTACTTCGAATCAACCGCGTGATGTGATCCGCATCAGGCCTCTGATGCGAAAAGCAACGGAAACCCAGCCCCCAAACCCTGTTGACCACCATCACCTGCAACCGTGACCTGGGTCACCGCTGAGAAACTCCTAATTGTTGAGACTCTAAGCTGTCTGAAGCTGCTGAATTTCGCGACAGCCTCTGAACTGATGAGGTAAGCAGCTTGTACCCGGTCCGATTTCCGTCCAGGGTTACGCCGGTAATCGTTCCTTCTTTCCTCATAACAGCTCAGGCGTCGGTCGAAAGGATTTCCGGACGGCTCTGTTCTAAGGAACAGTGCGCCCGGAGACATTACTTATGAGCAAAGCACTTTTATATGATTCGACCGTTTGCATCGGATGCAAACAGTGCGAGCAGGCTTGTGCCGAGCAAAATCATCTTGCCTACGACGATGCCATTGGCGCCGAAGAAACGCAGTCCGCCCACAAACTGACGGTCGTCCTCACGCGCAGCGACAAGTTCATGCGCCGCCTCTGCATGAACTGCAACGATCCTTCCTGCGCCTCGGTTTGCCCGGTCGGCGCACTAAAGAAGACAGCGCTTGGCCCGGTCACCTATGACCCATCGAAGTGCATGGGTTGCCGCTACTGCATGGTCGCCTGTCCCTTTAGCGTTCCGAAATATGAGTGGGACAAACTCCTCCCCAAGGTGCAGAAGTGCACCATGTGTCCCGATCGCGTGGCCCAGGGAAAGCCGACCGCCTGCGCGGAAATCTGTCCCACGGGTGCCACCAAGTTTGGCGAAGGCGACGACTTGATTGCCGAGGCGCAGCAGCGCATCCACGACAACCCGGGCAAATATGTCGACCACATTTACGGGCTCCAGGAAGTGGGCGGCACTTCGGTGTTCCTGCTCTCCGCCGTTCCCTTCGAGACGTTCGGTTTTCGCACCAACATTTCCAAAGACCCCATGCCCATGCTCACGTATCGCGTCCTATCCCACATCCCTGATTTCGTTCCGCTGGGTGGGATGGTGCTCGGCGGCATCTGGTGGATCACGCATCGCCGCGAAGAAGTGGCCCTGGCTGAAGGCCGCACACCGGCCGACGAAAAGAAGAATGGGAGGAAGCAATGACTGCCGGAAAAACGACGACCCGCACCGCATTCAAGTTCACTTTCTGGAAGCTGGTCTTCTTTTTCTTGATGGCTGCCGGCCTCTACGCCACCTTCATCCGATTCACTCAGGGCCTCGGAGCCTCGACCAACCTCAACGATCAATTCCCCTGGGGAATCTGGGTAAGTTTCGACGTCCTCTGCGGCGTCATGCTGGCGGCCGGAGGATTCACTCTCACGGCGGCCGTCCATATCCTCAACGTGAAGCGCTTGCATTCGATTATTCGCCCCACGATTCTGACGGCATTTCTCGGCTACATCCTCGTTTCCGCGGCACTGATGTTCGACTTGGGCAAGCCTTACAACATCTGGCATCCGCTCATCATGCGCAATCCTCACTCCGTCATGTTCGAAGTGGCGTACTGCGTCATGCTCTACACCACGGTGCTCGCGCTGGAGTTCTCACCCATCGTGCTGGAACGCTTCAATCTGCAGAAACCCTTGAAGATTGTTCGCACCATTCTTATCCCGCTCGTGATTTTCGGCGTGATCCTCTCAACACTCCATCAGTCGTCACTCGGAACGCTCTATCTCATCGTTCCCGAGAAGCTACATCCCTTCTGGTACAGCCCGCTCCTGCCGGTGTTCTTCTTCCTCTCGGCGATCGCCGTCGGTCTGGCTATGACGATCTTCGAATCGTCACTGAGTTCCAAGCATTTCGGGTTGCAACTTGAGTTGCCCGTCCTGCAGGAACTTGGCCGGGTGCTGGTGGTCGTGCTCGGGGTTTACGCGATCCTCCGCTTCGAGGATCTGGCCAATCGCGGCGCCCTCAAACTCACTGTCCATCCGGGATACGAGATGTATCTCTTCTGGCTTGAGATTTCTCTCGCTATCATTCTTCCCCTCGCCCTGCTGTTACAGCCAAAAGTAAGGTCCAGCGCCAACGGGCTCTACTTTGCCGCGGTGCTCGTCGTTCTCGGATTCATTACGAACCGAATGAACGTCAGCATCACAGGCTTCGAAGGTTCCACCGGGGTCCGTTACTTCCCCAAGTGGAGCGAGTTGGCCGTCACTGGCATGATCATCGCTGCCGGCTTCGCACTCTTCGGCTTGGCGGTGAAATACCTCCCCATCTTTCCCAAAGAAGAACCCGCGCACGAGTCCCTGACCGAGCGCGCGACCGAGATGCCGGAAGTTTCAGCCGTAATGGAGCATGCAGGAGACTGAACCAACTCGCAGCCGCTGGTTGCGTCTGCCGTTTACCCTCAGCGCCAAGTTGAATATTCTTCTGCTCGGCGCGATGGTGGTGATTTTCGCACTGCTCGGCTATCTCAATGTCCGCCTGCACCGCCAGCATCTGGAGCAAACCACGTTGCAGAGCGCGGAGCGCGTCAGCGACGTCATCCGCCACACGACCACCGACTTCATGCTGCGCAACGACCGCGAAGGTCTGTACCACGCCATTCAGACCATGGCCAGCGAGCCCGGCATGGAGAAGATCCGGATCTTCGATCAGGAAGGCCGAATCACCTACACCACCAATTCGGCAGAGCAGAGCCGTGTCGTCGATAAGACAGCCGAGGCCTGTTACGCCTGCCATGCCCAATCACAGCCATTGGCGCGGTTAAATCGCCCCGATCGCTTCCGCATCTATCGCAACGCCGCCGGAACCCGCGTCCTCGGCATCATCACTCCCATCGAGAACCAGCCAGCCTGTTCCAATGCTGCGTGCCATGCGCATCCCGCGGAACAACAGATCCTCGGTGTTCTCGACACCAATCTCTCCCTCGCGAAAGCCGATGTGCAGCTGGCCGAAAGCAGCCGCCGCATGATTGCCTACACCGGGTGCGCCCTGCTGCTCATCGCTCTGTTGAGTTGGTTCTTTGTGTGGCAAGTCGTTGGCCGGCCCGTCAAAGCTCTCGAACGTGGTACGGAACGCCTGGCCGCTGGAGATCTGGGCTACCAGATCGATGTGCAGTCGCAGGACGAAATCGGAGAACTCGCCAGCTCCTTCAATGGCATGAGCCGCCAGCTGGCGTCCGAGCACAACGAAAACGTTGCCTGGACCCACACCCTCGAAGAGCGGGTCGAACAGAAGACCCGCGAACTGAAGCGCGCACATGAGCACGCGCTGCATACCGAGAAGATGGCCTCGATCGGCAAGATGGCCGCAGTCCTGGCGCACGAGATCAACAATCCGCTCTCCGGCATCCTTACCTACGCCAAGCTGCTGCGAAAGTGGATCGATCGTGAAGAGATGCCCTGTGAAGGCGCCGGCCGAGCCCGTCGTCAGGAAATTTGCGATTCCCTGGACCTCATCGCTACTGAGAGCCGTCGCTGCGGCGACCTGGTCAACAATCTCCTCACATTCTCCCGCACCACGCCGATGAACCTGCAGCCCACCAACCTGAACCAGGTGATCGGCCGATCGCTGCGCCTGGTGCAGCATCAGCTCGATCTCGCTAGCATTCAAGTCGAACAGAGACTTGACCCCAATCTGACCCAAGTCCTTTGCGACGCCGCTCAGATTGAGCAAGTCGTCCTCGCGCTGGTCATGAATGCCCTCGATGCCATGCCGCAGGGCGGCAACCTGTGGCTCACAACCACTTCGAGCCGCGAACACAGCCAAGTAAGCATCGTGGTGCGGGACGATGGCACGGGCATTCCCCCGGAAATCCTGCCGCACCTCTTCGAGCCTTTTCTCACGACAAAAGAGAGTGGGCACGGCGTGGGACTCGGCCTGGCCATCAGCCACAGCATTCTCGAGCGGCACAGCGGAAATATCGAGGTGCAATCCGAGGTCGGACGGGGAACGACCTTCACCGTGACTCTGCCGTGGGATGCCGGCGAAGACGCGGACGCAGATACCCACGAAGAGACGACCGCCAAATCCCCAGCTAATGAAATTACCGCTATCGCTAGCGGGAGGTGATCAACGTGGAAGCACAAGGCAAACTACTGATCGTCGACGATGAACTCAGCGTCCGCGATTCCCTCGGAAAGTGGTTTCGCGAAGAAGACTATGAAGTCGGGACTGCAGAGAGCGCCAGTGACGCCCTGACTCGCATGGCCGAGAATAAGTGGGACCTTGCGCTGCTCGACATCAAAATGCGCGGCACCGACGGCATCGAACTCCAGCGGCGTCTGCACGAGATGGATCCGGATCTGATCGTCATCATGATGACTGGCTATGCTTCCGTGGAAACTGCGGTCACGGCCCTTAAAAATGGCGCGTACGACTACGTTAGCAAGCCGCTAGATCCCGATGAAATCGCACATCTCGTAAAGAAAGCCCTCGCTCACCGTCGTGCAGAGAAAGAAAACATACGTCTGCGCGAAACGGTCGCCGAAGTCACGAACCCCGGCGATCTTGTCGGACAAAGCTCAGCCATGCGTAAGGTATTCGAGGCCATCGAAACCGTTGGCCCCACCGATGCCAACGTCCTGATCACCGGCGAGAGCGGCACCGGCAAAGAGCTTGTGGTTCGCGCGATTCATGCGGCCAGTATGCGACGCTTCCATCCTCTTGTCGCTATCCATTGCGGAGCTCTTACCGAGACGCTTTTGGAAAGCGAACTCTTCGGCCATGAGAAAGGCGCGTTCACCGGCGCGCAATATCGCAAGAAAGGAAAATTCGAAATCGCCGAAGGCGGCAGTGTATTTCTCGACGAAATCGGCGACATCAGCCTGAAGACGCAAACCGACCTGCTGCGCGTGCTCCAGGAGCGTGAAATTACACGCGTCGGCGGCAACCAGGTCATCAAGGTCGACTTCCGCTGCGTAGCCGCCACCAATAAGAACCTCGAGCAGATGATCGAGGAGGGCTCCTTCCGCCCCGACCTCTTTTACAGACTCAATGTCTTTCACATTGTGCTGCCGCCGCTGCGCGACCGCCGCGAAGATATTCCTCCGCTCGTCGAACACTTCGTGCGCAAGTTTGCCCTCGCCATGAACAAGCACATCACGCGCATGGCTCCCGCTGCCATGAACCAGTTGCAGCAGCAGACCTGGATGGGCAACGTCCGCGAACTCGAAAACGCGGTTGAGCGTGCCATAGTAGTAGCGCAAGAGCCCGAACTGCGCGAACAAGATTTCATGTTCAAGACGCAGCAGACTGCGCTGGTCACGTCAGGCAAGAGCCTGGACGAGATCGAGCGTGCCCACATCCTTCGTGTGCTTGAGGACTGCGGCGGCAACCAGAGCCGCGCCGCCGACGTTCTCGATATCGACCGCGTCACTCTCCATCACAAACTCAAGCGTTATGGCTGGACTCGCACTCCAGTCGAGGCTCGAAACTGAGTTCGGTGAAGCTGGTCTGAATGAGCCTGCTACATCTGCTTCCGGTCGGTAAGGTTGATCTCTCACTTCTGCGGGACCTGTACGCCGCGATTCCCCGGAGTCTTCCCTTGGTCTGTGAGATTCTCCCCATCGAACTCGATCCGGCCCCGGCCTATCACGCCGAGCGCCAGCAGTACCATTCTTCCCAGATCCTGCACCGGATGCAGGCTCTGGTCCGCCCGCCGACCTGGCGCCTTCTTGCGATCGCCGACGTGGATCTTTATATCCCTATTCTCAAATACGTTTTCGGCGAAGCTCAAATGGGAGGTCCCAGCGCTGTCATCTCCGCCTATCGTCTCCGCCAGGAGTTCTACGGTCTCAACCGTGATGATGCCCTGTTGGGCCAGCGTCTTCTAAAAGAATCCGTCCACGAGTTGGGCCACACCCTCGACCTGCGCCACTGTCAGGACTACCGTTGCGCGATGGCCTCATCCCACGCCGTCGAGTGGATCGACCTGCGCGAGTACACTCTGTGCCCGTCCTGCCGTTCGCAGGTCGAAGCGAATCCCACGCCATCCGCCCTGCGCTCCTAGCCCCACGCCAAAACCGCCCGTCCCGTAGTACACTTTCCGCCATGATGCCAAGACGCCTCTTACTCACGTACGTTACTGTTGTCGCCATGGTCTTGACGACCAGCGGATTGCTATTCGCGCAAACGACTTCCTCTAAACATACTTCCGGAGTTCAGGAGCAACCCTTCGGCACACAGGGCGGGAGGCCCGTTACCTTGTACACCTTAACGAACGCTCACGGTGTCGAAGTCCGTGCCATGAACTACGGCGGAATCATTCTTTCTATTCGTGTGCCTGATCGCAAAGGGCAGATCGCCGATATCGTTCTCGGCCACGAAAAGCTCGAGGGATACATTCCCAATCCTCCATACCTCGGCGCCATCGTTGGCCGCTACGCGAATCGCATTGCCAACGGCACTTTTACACTCGACGGCAAGACCTACACGCTGCCCAAGAATGACGGCCCTAATACGCTGCACGGCGGTATCGATAAGACATTCAATAAAGTTGTTTGGGATGGTGCAGTGCAGGGCAAGACTGGTGTCGCCTTCAGATATGTCAGCAAAGACGGAGAAGAGGGCTTCCCCGGCAATCTCAAGGTCGAAGTCACCTACACGCTGACCGATGCCAACGAACTCGTCATCGACTACTCGGCCACCACCGACAAAGCGACGCCCATCAATTTCAGCCAACACAGCTATTTCAATCTGGCGGGCGAAGGCACCAGCGACATCCTGAGCCACGAAATCATGATCAACGCCGACCGGTTCACTCCGGTCGACAAGAATCTGATCCCCACCGGCGAACTCCGTCCGGTCAAAGGCACGCCGTTCGATTTCACCACCTCCACCAAAATCGGCTCCCGGATCGAAGACTCCTACGATCAATTGGTTCTCGGCCACGGCTACGACCACAACTGGGTGCTCAACCGTAAGAGTGGCGACAACGGCCTCGTGCTCGCCGCGCGCGTCTACGAACCCACCAGCGGTCGCGTTCTGGAAGTGTCCACTACGCAGCCTGGCATTCAGTTCTACACCGGAAACTTCCTCGACGGCACCGTCACCGGAAAAGAGGGCCACGTCTACAAGCGCCGTTACGGCCTCTGCCTCGAAACCCAGCATTTCCCGGATTCGCCAAATCATCCAGACTTCCCGACGACAATCCTGAATCCGGGTGAGACGTTCCGGTCGAAGACGGTGTTTAAGTTTTCGACGAAGTAGGGAGAGAGTATTGTCGCAATGAGATCGTCGGGGTGTTTCGTTTCGCTGCTTGTGCTCGGTGCAATTCTGGGATTGAACGCGCTCTGCAAATCTCAGGCGAAATCGAACGACACAAAGGTAAACGAGGCCTCATTTCGCCTGACTTTGCCTGGCCCGTGGAAGTCAGGCAATGCCGACGATTCGACCCTCCGTAGCTATCACACTGAGAAAGAGCAACTGACGGTTTCGATATTTTGTTGTCGCTTCGGGGCCGCAGGTCAGATGAATCATGACGAGAAGGTCGCGGAATTCCCACGCTGGGTCAATAAAAGAAGAAATATCGAGACCAAGATGCCGGGCTACGAAGGCGTCGTACTTACAGAGTCGATGTTCGGAGAATCGAAAGGCACGTTAGCCGCGAGGTATGAAGGGTTCGATCCGGCGCGTAAGAGACGCTTTCATTGCATGTTGTTGGCGAGTTCTTCGGCCTTCGAGATTTTTTATTACGAGGCGGTGGATTCTACGGAGCAAACCGCAAAAAGCCGCGCCAAGTTGATATTCAATTCGGTTGATACACCCAAGTGACGTCCATTACCCCCTGCAACACCTCCACAAGCGCCTTCCATGGCCGCGCAATGCTTGCCCGGCAGCTTGATCCAGTTCGACGTGAGGTAGAACGCATCAATCGCCGACAGCTCAGATTGTAAGTCATTGACTTCTGGTGTAAGTCGTTGAAAAGTCGTCAATGGCCCCAGGACGCCGCAGGGCGCACAGATTTCCTGCGGGAGGGCTTAGACCACTACCCGGACATCGATCGTCGACGGCAGGGCCGTTTCCGGCCCCGCAAAGGGCATTCTATGCGACGACCTCAGGCACATTTGGGGTTGGGCTTGGCGGCCCGCCGTCAACATAGTCACAAATTTGTATGTACAATAATGTACATAGATGAGAAGTTTTGATGCTTCGCGTCCGGTATCCTGCTGAAAAAGAATGGGTTTAGCGTCGGCGGGAGCCTTACTCTCCCCGCAACTCCTCTACCAGCGCCTTCTCCACCGCCTCGCAATGCTTGTCCGAAAGCTTCTTCCCGCCCGAGGTCAGATAAAAAGTATCAATCGCCATCTGTCCCTCGGTGTCGATCAAGGCGATCTCGATGTTGCACTCCTGATCTGACAAGCACGACGCAATCCGGTGCAGTAGCCGTGGACGATCTTGCGCAATCACTTGGACGAGCGTACTGGTCGATGAGCACGAATCGTCAAATTCGATCTTCGTCTCCACCTTTACCTTCGCGATCGCGCCCTTCTCCGAGCGTTGCCGGTCGCGCAGCATCTTCTCCAGATCCGCCTCGCCCCGCAGCACATCGGTCACGCTCCGTTTGAATCGTTCCCACTCCGAGAGGTTCAGTTCCAGAGTCCGGAAACGGTCCGTGAAGTGAAGCGTGTCGACCACCGTTCCTGCCTCATTCGAGAACGCGTTCGCCTTGACGATGTTCATTCCCCAGGCCGCAAGTACTCCCGTCAGCTTGGCAAACAGAAACGGACGATCTCTCGTCACCAGCGTCAGGTCATACCAATGCCGCCCGCGCTTCAAATCAACCTGCACCGGATCTGTGCCCAACTCGTCCGCCATCGCCATGTGCCGCATCACTTCCTCGGCGGAATGCACCAGCAAATATCTCTGCGGGAATCCTTCCAGGAATCCCTTGAACTTGCTACTGGTCACTGGCGCCAGCGACCGCAGCCGCGCCAGCTTTTCATCATTCACATCCGCATGCACCCGCTGGTCGGCGCTGCGATTCAAATAGTTCTCCGCCCCAATGTAGAGCTGCCAGACGTTCTCCGCCTTCCACGGCGTCAGCGCTTCCGGGTTGACCGCCTTGATGTCGGCATAAGTCAACAGAGCGAGCATCTTCAGTCGCTCCGGCGTCCCCATCTTTTCGGCGAACGCCCCCACCGTCGCTGGAGCAAAAATGTCGCGCCGCAGCGCCGCCGAAAGCTCCAGGTGGCTGCCAATCAAGAACAGCACCTCCGCACGCTCCTTCGGATCCAGATCCAAGCGGTCCATTGCCTGATTCGCAATCTCTAAGCTGGCTGCGACGTGACTTCCATTGGGCACGCCCTTGCCCGTGTCGTGCAGCAACAGCGCGAGATACAGCAACTCCGGATCTTCCAATTCGCCGAGCAGTTCCGCATAGCGCTTGTCCCACTCCGACTTCGATTGCTTCAGCCGGTGAAGACTCTCGATCGCGAGAAATGAATGCTCGTCCACCGTGAACCGGTGATAGAAATCCCGTACCACGAGCGAGTCGATCACCTTGAGTTCCGGAAGTAGCAGCGTCAGCAGCCGCAGCGAATGCATGGCCCGCAGGGCATCAGCCGCGTGCGGTTGCAACAGCGTCTCTTGCAGGTACAGCCAAAGCTCCGCACCGCGCGGAGGAGTTGCCGCCAGCGCTGGCAGCGCCTGCTCAATGCGATACTCCGTGGTCGCACTGAGCTTCAGGCCGTGGTGCGCCATGAAGTGAAACATCCGCAGCAACACTTCAGGATCCTGGAGCGCCGACGCCTGCTGCAAAAAGATGAGCCCGTCTACCACCGAAAAATCCGGGGTCGTCAGCCGCGACCGCCAGCTTTGTACTTGCCGGTACAGCGCCGACCACGCTTCCGGAATTTCTTCCAGCAGTTGCGTCACGGTTCGCTGCACGGCCCGTGCGTGGCCGAAGTAAATCCGCATCCAGTCCGCAGCCGAAAGCTGC
Organism: Candidatus Sulfotelmatobacter sp.; assembly: GCA_035695545.1. Classification (GTDB taxonomy): domain Bacteria; phylum Acidobacteriota; class Terriglobia; order Terriglobales; family Acidobacteriaceae; genus Sulfotelmatobacter. Next base: position 19,616 of record DASRRV010000308.1, read on the forward strand.
TCCGACTCCGCCGCCCCGGTCTTTTCTCCAATCTGGGCTCCCACCTTGCGCGCCGCCGCCTCATCCTGCGCCTCCCAGCTCAGCGTGTTGTCGTCGCGCCCATGCCGAAAGTGCAGAAAGCATCGCGCTGACATCAGAAAGTCCAGCGCCGCATCCAGTTGCTTGCGCACCGGAGCGCGCAACGAACTGGCATCCGGCCAGTCGTGCAGCTTGTCCATCGCCGAGATCAGCGCCAGCCATGAAGCCACGTTCACATCGCGCAGGCCGCCCGGAGTCTCCTTCAGATTGGGTTCCAGGTGGTACAACGTCATCCCGAACTTCCCATGCCGCTCGCGTGTGACCTCCGCCAGCCCCTGCAGCAGGGCCTTCGACTCGCGCATCACCAGCTTTGGAATGGATTTGTCGTGCAGCCGCCGGAATAAATCGCGGTCTCCCGCGAGATACCGGCAGTCGAGAAGAGAAATCGTGAACTCAGTATTGTTGGCGTCGTAGCGGTCGCACTCGCTGAGCGTCCGCGATGCCGGACTCAGCTTCAGCCGCAGGTCCCACAACTCCTGCGAAAACCGACGCACGGAATCTTTGTAGGCCTGCTCCGCTTCACGATCGCCGAAGAGAAACAGCAGATCGATATCGGAATAAGGAAACAGCCATCCCCGGCCGAAGCCGCCGGTGGCCACCAGAGAAAAATTGACCGGCCCCGCAGGGTCGGCAGAGACAATATCCCGCCACAACCTCTGAAGAATTTCCTCCACCAGTCGCGTGCGCTGCGCCACCGCCGCACGTCCGTCACCGGTCGCCTCAAACTCCCGCTGAATGCGCGCCGTTTCGTCGCCGAGGGAGGCACGAAGTTCGCTGATCAATGAGGACGCTGCCATCATGAAAGTAACTCACCCCGTGATGCTAACCACTGGGGGAAGGCTGCCACACCGCCGCCTGTCAGATGCTTTCCGGCCGCGTCCCGGTAGAGATTGTTATCACGATCGCCCTCGCAAGGCGGATCGTGGCTGTCCCACTAGCAGCCAAGTTTCTTCTCAGCGCGCTCTGCGAGAACTTCGCGCCCTCCGCGGTTAAACGCTTTCTGTCCGCTAAGGTCACCGTGAAATGCGGGGGCACTCCGCTCTACAGCGCTCCCTCGCCGCGCTCGTCATTCCTGATGCGGATCGCCTCATCCACACGCGACAGAAAAATCTTGCCGTCGCCGATCTTTCCCGTCCGAGCCGACGCCAGAATGGTCTGTACCGCCTTTTCTACCATCGTGTCGGCCAACACCATCTCCAGCTTGGTCTTGGGAATCAGATCCACGCTGTATTCCCGTCCGCGGTAGACCTCAGTATGGCCTTTCTGCCGTCCATGGCCGCGCACCTCGATCACCGTCATACCCTCAACGCCTATTTCCTGCAGAGCAGTTTTCACCGCTTCCAGCTTGGAGTTTTGAATGACTGCCTCAATCTTCGTCATAATCTTCTAAAGTCCTGTTCTGCGTTGTTCGCGCTACGTCGCCTCGGCCTCTCCAGACAATTTGGCCAGCCGCTATGCCGACGCCTCCCAATAGTAACCCTCTTCTCCGTGTTGGGAGAGATCCAGGCCCTGCACTTCCTCCTCTTCCGAAACTCGCAACCCGATGGTTACATCTACCAGCTTTAGAATCGCCAGCGTCCCCACAATAGCCAGCACCCACGCAATGAGAACGCCCACCAACTGATTCAGCATTTGATGCGCGTTGCCTTCCAACAAACCCGACGCCAGAGTATTGCCTTGCGCGTCTTTCAACAGCGGATTCACCGCGCTCACCGCGAAAACCCCCGTGAGCAGCGCTCCCAGGGTTCCACCGGCACCGTGGACTCCAAAGGCGTCCAGAGAATCGTCGTAACCGAAGCGCGCTTTTATCTTGGCCACCATCCAGTAGCAGAACACGCCGGCCAGCAAGCCGATCACCAGCGCAGGCATTGGCTTCACAAATCCAGAAGCTGGAGTGATCGCCACCAGCCCTGCCACCGCGCCTGAGATTCCTCCCAGCACGCTGGGCTTGCCGTTCCGTATCCACTCCACGCCGGCCCATCCCAGCGCGGCCGCAGCAGCTGCGAAGTGTGTCGCCACAAACGCGCTAGTAGCCAAACTTCCTGCCGCCAGAGCGCTTCCTGCGTTGAATCCAAACCAGCCCACCCACAGCATGCACGCGCCAATAAAACTCAGCACCACGCTGTGCGGAGGCATCTGCTCCTTCGGATACCCTACGCGCTTCCCCATATACAGCGCGCACACCAGCGCCGACACTCCCGAGGTAACGTGCACCACCGTCCCTCCCGCAAAATCCAGTGTCGGAAACCTCCCGCCCAGCGACGCGTTCAGCAACCCGCCCTTGCCCCAAACCATGTGGGCCATGGGGTCGTACACGATGATCGACCACAAAACCGTAAACACGAGCATCGCGCTAAATTTCATACGCTCCGCGAATGCCCCCGCGATCAAGGCCGGCGTAATGATCGCGAACATCAACTGATAGACCATAAACGTCTGCGCGGGAATCGTTGCTGCATAGTCCGCATCGGGTGCCGCTCCCACGCCCCGCAGAAACAGATTCTGAAAGCCTCCAATAAAACCGTTTCCCGGCCCAAACGCCAGGCTGTAGCTGAAGAGTCCCCACAACACCGTGACGACCGCCATGAGGACGAAGCTCTGCATCATGGTGCCGAGCACATTCTTTTTTCGCACCAGGCCGCCATAAAACAAGGCCAGCCCCGGTCCGGTCATCATTAGCACCAGAGCCGAACTGGTCAGCATCCAGGCGTTGTCGGCGGAACCCTTCGCGTCGGCTGTCTGCTGTTCCAGTTTGGCCAGCCGCGCGTTCGTGTCAGCGCCCGAGATGGGCGCACTCGCGGCTCCCTGCGCGCATAGCGCCGGTGCCAGTATTAGAACCAGTAAGGCCGTCGCCACCCCGGCGATCAGCCGCTTTCCGGTAGACACTTCGGCATTGCTCCTGTTGAGCGAATTCGTATCCCGCGCACTACGCACTCGGTACATAAGCGGGACCGCCTCACTGTACCGTCCGCGAACGATCGACGGAAATCGAATCTATTTATGGTGCCTATCAGGTTTTGTTATTGAATCGAGCGATCTTGACCGGCAGTTGAGGATTTGGGGCTTCCCATAAATGAGGATGAAGCAAGGACGAAGCGAGGCCGGGCCAGCAGAGTCGCCGAGATTTCCTTCGTGAACCTTAGTGTCCTTTGCGGTTTACGCCTTTTGCTCGCAAGCCGAGGGCCGTTGGCCGCTACTTCGCGGGCCCCTTAGGCGGTTCCGGCGCCGGTGGCTTGGCGAACTTGGACTCCTCCACCGGAACGTTCTCTTTCACTTCGCTCACCTGAATCGTGAACCGTCCGCTGGGCCGCGCGAGAGTCCACCGGTAAGGAATCTTCACTCCGCCTGCGTCCCGATAATCCGCATAGTCAATCTGCGTCGGCATCTGCCCTAGCGCGGTCTCGCCGAGCCGCACCAGTCGCGCCAGCAATCCTGTCTGCTCATCGAAATACAGGCTGATCGGCGGCTTCCCCTGGCGCTGTCCCACGACGACATAAGTCGCGCGGTCGCCTACTTTCTCCGTGCCCCGCACCCGCGTTTCGCTGAACATCGCTTTCAGGTGCGCCGCCAGGTGCAGGTCTGCATGAATCGACGCTCCATCCAGATCGCTCCCATGCATCTCGCGCGGCGGACGCCCCGGCGTTCCCAGCCACCCATCGTGTCCATCAAACGCCGTCACGCTGTCTCCTTCGGGCATGTGCGTGAACGAGATCCGCTTGTCCGGATCCTTCGAATAAATATCAATCGGCAACGACTTCCCGCCAAAATCGATCGTTCCCTTCATCACGCGGCTCGTAACTTTCTCGACGGCCGCCGCCCCGCCCACAGCCTGCACGTATTTGTCGAGCAGTTGTTCCCCAGTTGGCCCGGCGTTCTCCTTGGCCTCTGCTTCGGGCTCTTTCGGCTTGCCCGTGCCCTCTTTGGGCTCCTCGGTCATCACTATCGGAATCGCCACCGGTTTTGCACTTCCGCGATGGCAGGAGTAACAAGTGACTTCGCGATGCCCCTCAAAGTTGTCCTTATTAATCGCAAACATCATCTCCATCATCTTGCGGGCGGTCGCCTTCGGCTTCTTGTCGTCCTTTTCAAACGCGCCTTGGACATGGCAGAAATCGCATTCGACGCCGAGCGACGCCGTGATGAACTGCATGGTCGGGAAAACCTGCTCTGCTGGAACTCCTTTCAGCACCTGGATGTTCTTGAACTGTTCCTCTGCCTTTTTCTCTCCGCCCTGAGGCGCAGACGCGGCTTTCGGCGCAGGATGCGGAGGCGCGTTCGTGTGCGCCTTCACTCCACCAGCCAGGAAACCGCCCATCACCAGAACCGATGCAGTCCCCAGAGCAAATACTCGCTTTCCATTCATCAAATTTTCGCCTCAGTTGGAATCTTAGGAGTGTACCAATCGTCACCGCTCATCAGCCAGTGATGCCACTACGTTTCGCATGCCATCTACTACTCTCGCCATCTTCTCGAAGTCGATTTTATCGACGGTGTCGAGAGCCGTGTGATAGTACGGATACCGAAATGGAGCCGTGTCCGTGATCATGATGGCCGGATACCCTTCCTGCCAGAACGACCAATGATCCGACCAGCCGATCCCGGGCCAACTCGCCGGCGCCGCAATTCCCTCCGACGGAAATTGGGCAGACTCCCTGAATGTGCGCACGGCTCGCCGCAGCAGATCGCGTGACTCCGGATTTCCCACAAACGCGACGAAATCGCCTCGACTCGGATAGAACAGGTTCAGTCCCGGCGGATATTTCTGACTGCCCGGAGCGGCGGAATAAAACCCAATCGTCTCCAGAGAGATCATGGCCTCAACCCGAACGCCGTCCCGACGAAGATTTCGCGCATAAACCAGGCTGCCCATCTGTTCGGTCTGGAAATAAGGTGGCTCCTCGTTCACAAAGAAAACAAATCGAACCGTGCGGCGCAGTTTGCTGGTACGCAGCAATCGCGCCAGTTCCAAAGCGGCTGCTACGCCTGAAGCATTATCGTCTGCCCCCACCGTGCCTTCGACGTTGTCGTAATGCGCTCCGATCACTACCTGCCCCGCCGTGTTGTCACTCCCAATAAGTTGGGCCTCGAGATTGCTCAGCGGCTGCCCGCCGACCGTATACGTCTGCTCGACGACGGCATAACCCATCTGGCCAAGCTGATTGCGAAGATAGTCGATCGTCTGCGGCAAAGATCCCTCGAAGTGAGAGTTCCTTTCGCGGATAGTGGCCGACAAGTAGCTGACGTGGTCGCGGAGCCGGCTGCTGAGTTCCATCTGCGCGGCGGAGAGCGGTGGAAGATTTCCTCCGTATGACCGCAGAGGCATCTGCGTCATCCGCCAGATCGAGACGGCTCCAGCTCCGAGCCCTACCACTGCCACCGCCGCAACAGCGCGTAGCTTCCAGTTCGGCCCCGTCGGAGTGTTGATGGATTCAAACATGAAGGTAGACGGCGAGGATCATGGCACCATGCAGATCGCTTCGCGATCTATTTCTGCTGCGTACCCGCTCCTCCGTGCCGCTCAAAGAATTTCCACTTGTCCATTCCTGCCGGCAGCGCTACATCAAAAAATCCCACCATCATCTCGTCTGAAGTCTGATCTCCCCACGTCACCGTCTTCGTCGGATCAGGATTGTGCGGGTTGTTCTTCGAATTGTCATACCACGCAATCGCCCGCAGCTTAGTCCCCGCCTTCAAGACCCGCGGCTCCGCCAGCCGGTAACTCAACTGCCAGTGAAAGTGATAGTTCACGCGCAACAACACTTCCACACTGCCATCGTCATGAACAATGTCATACTCGAATCGTTTGCCCCGCAGATGCATATGCGGAAACAGGCTCAGCAGAGTCGCATCGTTGGGTAAGGTGCCCTGCACATCGACGCGAAAATCATCCGCTCCTGGCGGAATGATCAACGCATGATTGTTCAACTGCAGCGTAATTACCCGCTGTTTCGGTGGAGTCTTTGCGAACACCAGCCCAATGCTCGTCTGATCCTGATCCGCGGTGCCATTGGTCGTGTAGTGCATCTGAAAAACCAGGTCTGACCCTGCAGGGACAAACTTCGCCATTCCCTCAGGCCACTCATCCGGAGAACTTCCTGGCGCATAGACCAGCAGCAAATCACTGGTCGTCTCGTGCGTCTCGCGCCGCTCCAGCGGGTCATTCAACGTCGAGGCCGTGAACGGCTCGCCCACAGGCGCGTGCCGCAACCACTGAGAATCCGGCGGACGAATGTAAACCACCGCGTGGTGCACATGCGCCGCGCTCCCCGGCCGAAACTCCGACATCTGCACCCACCGGTCCTCCGCAAAGTGCGTAGACACGATCTCGTACGTATACTCCACCTCGCCCTGCGCCGGAATCGCCACTGACTTCGGCATCTTCACTACCAGGTCCGGCTGCGGTATGTTCCATCCATCAGCCCACTTGCGCGGCGCGGGAGCATCGTGCGAGTCTCCCGCCGGCGATCCTGCGCCAGCCCATGCCGCAATCGTCGCAATCTGCTGCTCCGTCAAAGAAATGTCGTCCGCAAAGTGCCCATACCGCGGATCAGCAAACCAAGGCGGCATCATCTTCATTTCAACCGCATGCGCGATCGCCCCGGCCCAGGGGCGGGTCTGCTCATAAGTCATCAGCGGCATGGGAGCAACCTCGCCCGCGCGATGGCAGCGCTGGCAATGATCCTGCAGGATCGGCAGTACGTCTTTATAAAAGGTAGGAGGAGGCGTCGCCGGCTTTTGAAAGGCAGCGCCGCAAAAGCAGAACATCAGCGCCACAACCGCGAGCACGCCGGAAACTCTGTAACCCATATCGTGATTCTACAAGCCAGTTGTTTTCCTTCGTGAACCTTAGTGCCCTTAGTGGTTGCCGCCTCTTCTAGCTCAGGATCACAGCGCTTCCCGCTGAAAAGTGCTAAATTCATAAATTCATGTCTGCCCCAAATTCCACCTTTGTCCGCGCCTGCAAGTCTCAACCCACAGACCGCACGCCCGTCTGGTTCATGCGCCAAGCCGGACGCTACATGCCCGAGTACCGCGCGGTCCGCAAGCAGTACTCGCTCCTTGAAATTTGCAAGAAGCCCGAAATCGCCGCGGAGGTGACCATCACCGCCGCCGAGTTCCTGGGAGTCGATGCCGCCATCATCTTCGCCGACCTCTTGCTCCCTCTGGAAGTGATGGGCCTGCCATTTCATTTCTCGGCGGGCGAGGGTCCGGTCATCGAGAAGCCAGTCCGCAGCGGAGAAGACATTGCCATCCTTCGCAGCGACCGCGCAGCCCAACTGGGCTACGTGTCGGAAGCTGTCGCCATCGTGGCGAAACATTTTGCCGACAAAGTTCCGGTCATCGGATTCTGCGGTGCTCCCTTCACGCTGGCCAGCTACATGATCGAAGGCGGAGGCTCGCGCAACTACATCCACGCCAAGAAAATGATGTACAACTCGCCCACGGACTGGGACGCGCTCATGCGCAAGCTGGTCGCCGTCACCACTTCTTATTCCGCCGATCAGGTCCGCGCCGGCGCCGATGCCATCCAGATTTTCGACAGTTGGGTTGGATGCCTCAGCGTCGAAGACTATCGTCGCTACGTTCTCCCCCACGTCACCGCCATGGTGAAACAGCTACAAGAGACGGGCGTGCCCGTGATTTATTTCGGCACCGACAGCGCCACGCTCCTGCCCGCCATGAAGGAAACCGGAGCTGACGTCGTCGGCCTCGACTGGCGCATCCCTCTGGATGAAGGCTGGTCGCGCCTGGATCATCAAACAGCCGTGCAGGGAAACCTGGATCCCGTCCTGCTCTTCGCCGACTGGAAAGAACTAAAATCGCGCGCCGATGACATCCTTCGCCGCGCTGCCGGACGTCCCGGGCACATCTTCAACCTGGGCCACGGCATCCTTCCGGAGACGCCGGTAGACAACGTGAAAAATCTCGCGCGTTTCGTGCAGGCGTATTCAAGCCCGGCATCCGGGTCCCGCAGTCCGGTTTCGGGAAGCCGAAAGCCGCAAGCCGGAAGCCAGAAACCGTGACTCGCATTGCCATCATCGGCGGAGGCATCTCGGGCCTCGCCGCCGCCTACGCTCTCGAAGAACACCGTCGCGGCGGCGCTGACGTCGAATACACTCTCTTCGAATCTTCCTCGCGCCTCGGCGGCGTCCTGCGCACGGAATACATCGACGGATGCGTGGTCGAGGCCGGCCCGGACTCCTTCATCACCGAGAAGCCCTGGGCCGCCGACCTTGCTCGCGCCCTGGGACTGGGAGATCAACTGATCGGCTCGAACGACGCCGACCGCAAGACCTACATCCTGACCAAGGGCCGCCTCGTCGAAATGCCCGACGGCCTGATGTTCATGGTCCCTACCAAAATTCTTCCCACCGGCCTCTCGCCGCTCTTCTCGCTGAAGACCAAGCTGCGCATGACGCAGGAGCTCTTTCATCCGCCCCGCGCCGTCGATCACGACGAGTCGGTCGCCGCCTTCGTCGAGCGCCACTACGGCAGCGAGATGGTCGACCGCCTTGCCGATCCGCTGCTCTCCGGCGTTTACGGCGGAGAAGCGGCCAGTCTCAGCGTCCGTGCCGTTCTTCCGCGCTTCGCCGAAATGGAGCGTACCCACGGCAGCCTCGGCCGCGCAATGTTGGCCGCTCGAAAAAATGCCCGTAAGAAAGTCCCGGCCGGACCGCCCAAGCCCGCGCCCACTCTCTTTACCTCCCTCAAGAACGGCATGCAACATCTGGCTGAGACCGTCGTCTCCCGTCTCACGCCATCCTCTTTGATCACCAATGCTCTCGTACAGGCCATTCAGCCTCAGGCCGGAGGCTGGACCGTCTCCGCCGGCATGCAATCCGACCAATTCGATTCCGTCATCGTCGCGCTGCCCGGCCCTGCCGCTGCCAACGTTCTCCGCATTTCCAGCGCCGAACTTTCCGCCGAACTCGGCGACATTCAGTACAGCTCTTCGATCACGGTAGGCCTGGGCTACGATCACGAAGTCCGCCAGTCTCTTCCTCCCGGCTTCGGATTCCTCGTACCCCGCAGCGAAGGGAAGCGTCTTCTGGCCGCCACGTTCGTGCACAACAAGTTTCCTCACCGCGCTCCTGACGACCGCGCCCTGCTGCGTTGTTTTTTTGCCGGCGTAAATGCAGAAAACGTCTGGCCGCACTCCGACGACCAGATCATCGCCATCGTCCGTAATGAACTGCAACAAATCCTCGGCCTGCGCGCCGATCCTCTCTTCGCCCGTGTCTACAAATGGAAGTCTGCGATGGTGCAATACGGCGTTGGACACCTGGATCGCCTCGACCGTATCGAACGCCTTCGCCAGCGATTTCCCGGCCTGGCCCTCGCCGGCAACGCCTACCGCGGCATCGGAGTTCCCGACTGCGTCCGTTCTGGCCGCGAAGCCGCAACTCAAGTCGTGCAGTCGTAGGGCACGACGAGGTCGCAGCTTGCTCTACGAGATCCAAACTGGGGCCGTAGCTTCAACAATCCACTGTCCGCTTAGCTTCCGCATGAAGACATATTTGCCTTCTCCGCACAATCCACCGATGTGCTCTGTGTAGAAGAAGGCCTCAGTGAGGTCACGATTAAAGCCGATCCGCGAGAAGGTCAGGTAGCCGTAACTCTTTGGAAATCGCTTCCAGAATTGCTCATAAGGATAGAGATTCGTCTCCTGATCAGTGGCTAGGTGATACGTGGCAGAGAGAGTGAATCTCTCTTCGAGTTGCTCATTAAGAAGGTTGGAAGCGAAGAACTCGATCAGGAGGGACTTTCTCAGCTGAGAGATCCTTCCATCAGCGTGACGGGCGGTTCCGAGAAGAAAACGGTATTGATTGAATGTACTCTCACTCACGAACTGGTTTGAGACGATGGTCCTCCCGTAGATGACGATCGGCCCGTCGGGGCTCCCCAAGTCGTGTGAGTTCCCCGTCAAGCCCGGCTGAATGTATGAAGAATAAACGGCGTATTGCTCCGATTGTGCCAGGCTTAGGCTTGGACGAAGCGCGATATGGGCGAAAATCAGCCCGGTTGCACCGACGGCTGAGGCAACCAGAAACCAACGTGCGATCCTGAGCAGGCGCCTCATCTTACCTCCACCTATCTAGGCACCGTTCGACAGTTCCGAGGCTCACGCTCTTAGTTTCTCCAAGGCGCGGAGCGTCAGTCTCCCGCGCTCACCTGAGTCTCAACCGCAGCCTCCTCATACGCAACCTCAGTCTCCGCATCCTTCGGCCGCCGCGTTCGCCCAAACACCGCTTCCTTTACCAGCTTGAAAATCGTTTCCCTGTTTTGTGCCACTACCTTCAACCAGGCAAACCTCCCCATCATCGGGAAGTAGATCCCTCGGAAGCACAGGCGTGCCAGGAAGATGTTGATGCGATAGCCCAGAGGCTGGTCCTCCAAAGAGTCCACAGCCTGCGCCAAGGCCTCTGGACTGTAAGCATGCGCCCAACCGTACTTCACCTCGGCATGAGCCTCTTCGACGGACATCTTCAGCGGCGTATGCGCCATCGCGAACGGGATAAATTCCTTCCAGTGTTTCACCCGCGTAAGCCGTCCCGCAGCCTCCAGTCGCTTGTACAAAGGCGTCGCCGGCAACGGCGTCAGCAACCCAAAAATCGGCAGCCCTGGCGGCCACGTTCGCACCTGCGACAACGTCCGCTCGGCTACGCCGACCGTGTCGTTGTCCATGCCAAAAATAAACGAGGTGATCGCGTAGACGTTGCGCTTCGCCAATCGCTCCAGCACCTCGGCGTACTCACCGGGCTTGTTGAATCCTTTGTTTACATCCTTCAAGTTCGTGGGATCGATCGACTCCATCCCAATGAACACCCACTTGCCACCCGACGCCGCAATCAAATCCACCAGCTCTTCATCGCGCAAAAGATTCGCACTGATCTGCGCCACCCAATGCACCTGTGCTCCCGCCGCAATAATGTCGCGCAGCAGCGACTTGGTCCGCTTCACATTGATGGCGAAATTATCGTCAATGAAGAACACCGCCATCTGGCCTCTTTCCTTGCGAGCCCGCGCCTTCAGCAGAAGCAGTTCGTTCACCACGCTCTCATTCGTGCGAAAGCGGATCGAGTCGCCAAAAAATCCCGTCACCGTGCAGAACTCGCAGCCGTACGGACATCCCCGTCCCGACTCCACCGGGATAATCCGGAACGTTCCCCATCCTTCCCCGACTTTTTGCAGCATCGACTTCGCGACTTCCGGCACCAGATTGAACTGCTCCAGATCAATCGATTGCCACGGAATCACCGGATACTCCTTCAGCGAAGGCTTGCGCTCTTTCCCCGCGTCGTCGACCGGCTCATAAACTTCCTTGAGTTCGCCGCGCATCATGTCGTTCACAATCCGTGGCCAGGTTTCATCGGCCTCGCCCAGCGCTACTGCATCCGCATGCCTCGGCCCGCCGTCGCGTCCCAGCGCCTCATCGGCCAACTCCGTCACGTGAGGTCCGCCCATCACGACCTTCACTCCAGTCGCGCGAATAGCGTCGGCAATGCGGTAAGCCTTGGCAATCATGCGCGTCATCGCTCCAATGCCGACCAGATCGATCTTCTCGTCGCGTACATACTGCGCGATCTGCGCCTCATCCATCGGCTTGGCGTTGCCGTCAATCAGCAGCACTTCATGTCCCGCCGGAGTCAGCGCCTGCAGCAGAAACATCCATAAATGCGGCATGAAGTTGCGGGTCACACCGTTATCGGGGTTATAAAGCAAGATTTTCACGACTGCTCCTTATGTTCTTTAGCGAACAAAATTACGTGCTTCACCGCACGGAGCCGTCACGGGCGATGCCAAGAATGGGCGTTCTGCTGGCGTTTTTAGTGGTGATTTTAGATGGGAATCTGGGACCCGGGGAATTGTACACCCATGACGCAAGCTTCCTGCGTCCAGGTAACTCTCTTGCTATTGTAGCAGCCCATCCATCTGCACGATATCGGCGTCGCCTTCCCCCACGGCGGCAAACACCCATTTGCCATCCGATGACCACGACACGCGCCGCGCGATGAACGTGCGTTTCGCGCCAAAATCCGTGATCCGCCTCATCTTTCCGTCTGCGGTCGATATCATCCAGATGTTCGTTCCCGCACCGTCATCGAGTGGCGTCACCAGCCACTTCCCATCCCTCGAGATGACCGGATGCAGTCCCTGCCAGATCGGCACGCGTTCTCCGGCAACGCGATCCAGCAACTTCGAAGTTCCGTCCTCGGGGCGTGCCGCGCGGATTTCATAGTCCAACAGGCCGTTCAGATTTTGCAGGGGCACGATGTAATACAACGCTGAACCGTCGGGTGCGACCGCCGGCCCCCGCGCATTGTCGGAACGCACCAGCACTGCCTGCCCGCCTTCAATCGGCGACTTCATCATCCTGAAACTTCCGGTATCCCGCACCGGAGACGATTCCCCGTAATACAGCCACTTGCTGTCGCCAGACCAGGTTGCCCAGGCGCCCTCGGAGACTGCGAGATGCAGACCGCTTCCATCGGGATGGATGAGCCAGTACCCAATGCCCCGCATCATTTGAGATGGTCGGTTGGTCGCGTATGTGATCCACTTTCCGTTGGGCGCCCAGATCGGAACTCCCATCACCACCTCGGGTGCTTTCTCGTAGGTGATTTGGTGGGTTTCGCCACTGGCAAGTTCCATGACCCATAGATTGCCGTGCCCGCCGTTGTCCGACAGGTAGGCGAGTTCACGATCATCAGGACTCAGCGTCGGAGTCTGCACCTGTCCGGTCTGGTGGGTGATCTGCACCGCGCGCCGAACGTTGTCCGCTGGATCGCCCTCTACCGGAAACTTCCAGATGTTGAATTGCATGTGCCGGCGGCTTACCACGATTCGCCCATCGTGGTCCACGTCCGGATTCTCATCCCCAGCTTCGCCAAACGTCACCTGCCGCGGCACTCCTCCGGTGGGAGGGATCAGCCACAGATGCATGGTAGGAAGGTAGAGCACCGTGCTCCCACGCGCCGCGCTGTAGAGCAATTGCGACCCGTCCGCCAGCCATGCCAATCCGCTCATCAGCGTGTTATCACGCGTTACCCGTCGCACCTCGCCGCCCGATGACGGCACTACATAGACGTCATCCGCCCAGTTCTCCTGGCTATGCAGGTACGCAATAGTCCCGTCATCCGGCGACCATCTCGGCTGCCGGTAACTGAAACTGACTGCCACCTGCATGATCACGCGTGCATTGGACCCATTCCGGTCGGAAACGGCCAACTCCATCTGCTTCTCATTGAGCCGGAAGAACGTCAGCCGTTTCCCGTCATGGCTCACGTCCGCTCCGCTCATGCTGGAGATCAAACGGCGGGGCGCGCCGCCCAACGCCGAGATCTCCCACAGTGCTCCCTGCGCATCTCCTTCTGGTGGAGGTGTGTAGTAAATGATGGACGCCGAATCCTGCGACCAGCGCGGTTCCTGATGCTCCCCGGCATCGTGCGTAATCTGCAGTGACGGCCCACCGGCCAGCAAGCGCATCCAGATCTGGCGCGCTCCGCTCGAATCGCTGACGAACGCAACCGACTTCCCGTCTGGCGAGAAGGCTGGGCTGCCTTCCAATCCTTCGAAATCGGTCAGGCGCAGAAACGTTACTTCCCGATGCCCGGGTTGAAGTCTTCCCCGGTACCACCATCCAGCACCGGCGGCCGCCAGCATCGCAAGGCACACGAGCACCCATCCTAGAGTCAGGGTTCTCGTCTTCTTCCGGATGACCGCAGGTACGGCGGCACTGGCTTCCGATTCCGTCGAAACCGTTCCCAGATGGAAAGCCAGGTCCTGCGCCGACTGAAACCGCTCTTCAGGATTCTTTTCCAGGCAGTGGCGCACGATACGCTCCAGTCCTGCTGGAATATTTCGTCCCGACGCTCGCAGATCGGGAGGGTCATCCTTCAATATGGCGCTGGCTCTGTCGGCGGCACTCCTTCCGGTAAACGCCCGTTGCCCGGAGAGCGTTTCGTACAGGACCACACCAAAGCTGAAAATGTCGGATCGCTGGTCGGCCTTTTCTCCCCGCACCTGTTCGGGCGACATGTAGCCGGCCGTGCCCAACACCACGCCGGTGCCTGTCGTGTTCCGCTCAAGGTTGGTTGCGGTCGCGTCGCCTGCTTCCGGAGCCGTCAGTTTGGCCAGACCAAAGTCCAGAATCTTGGTGCGTCCGTCGCGGCACACGAAAATGTTTTCGGGCTTCAGATCGCGATGAACAATTCCCTTGTCATGCGCCGCCGCCAGTCCGTGCGCAATCTGAACTCCGCTCTCGGCAGCCTTACGTGCAGGTATGGGCCCGCTGCCTAGACGGTCGCGAAGGGTCGATCCCTCCAGCAGTTCGGTGACGAGGTAGGGCGCGCCATCGTATGTGCCCACGTCGTACACGACAAGAATGTTGGGATGATTGAGAGCTCCGGCCGCGCGTGCCTCTTGCTCAAACCGCCGCAGCCGGTCCCGATCGCGGCAGAGGTAGCTGGGCAAGACCTTGATCGCAACGTCTCGCCCCAGTCGCGGGTCCTTGGCGCGGTACACCTCTCCCATACCGCCCGCGCCTAGGGCGGCAACGATCTCATACGGCCCGAGTTTCGTCCCAGCCGGTAGCCCCATCCGCGTCGGATTATACCGATTCTCTTCGCGAACTTCGCGGCTTCTCTTAGCGCTCTTGGCGATTCAAGCTTTTGGTTGTCCTTGCCAGTAGCAAGTCTATTGGCGTCTAGGCGGGAATTTCGGCTTTGCTCTGACTTTGCTGGCGCCGCAATCGCGCCACCACCAGGCGGATCTCCTCGAACGTAATCTCCGGCGGCAAAGCATCTTTCAGGTTCCTGAGCCTCTCGGTTCCCAGCTGTTTGCAGGCAGCCTCGATGATCGGCAGCCGGTTTCTGTCCACCCACTCAGGACGAAACTCCAACGTACCTTGTTCCACCAGAGTCGCTACTCCGTTGACG
Source organism: Candidatus Sulfotelmatobacter sp. (assembly GCA_035695545.1). GTDB lineage: Bacteria > Acidobacteriota > Terriglobia > Terriglobales > Acidobacteriaceae > Sulfotelmatobacter. Next base: position 34,633 of record DASRRV010000308.1, read on the forward strand.
ACAGTCGCAAGCTGCCGTCCGCGAATTTGTGCGATCTCCTCGAAGCTCTTGCCTTCCAAAACCAGCCGCAAAGTCTCCAGGGCCGGCGCAGTCTTCTTCTCCGCTGATACTGCCGCGCGCGCGCCGCTTCGGAACCGAGCCAGCGCATCCAGCAATTTCTGTCCGTAGGTCTCGGCTTTGCGCTCGCCGATTCCGGTAATCTGCAGCAGTTCGCCGACGGACTTCGGCTTCCTGCGGCAGATCTCTTCCAGCGTGGCGTCGTGAAGCACCACAAACGCGGAGACGCCGCGCTCCTTCGCCTCAGCGCGCCGCCATTCGCGAAGATACTCGCGCAACTCCGTCTCTTCGACGCTCATCAGGGCTTCAGTCTGAGGAACTGGCGATGCGGATGGCCCCGTAGAAGCGAAGTTCGCCGGGACCGCCGCCGTCCGGGCGGCACTCTGCCCAGCCGCAAACTTGCGCCGCTTCTTCAAGTCAGGCAAGAACGTGGCCTTCATCCACTCGGGAGCCTTGCCGCAGGCATCGCACGACTCGCAGGACTTCCACTTCGGTGTTTCGCCAAAGTGCGTGCAGACTTGCCGGTGGCGGCACTCGGTCGAGTCCACGAACGCGCGGATCGTGTGATACCTCTGCCATGCTCGCTCGCGCTCTGCGGAGTCAAGAATCTGATTCGCGAAATAACCATGCAGTCCGGCATCCTTCTTCTGCCACAGCATGATGCAATCCGCGGGCTTGCCGTCGCGTCCCGCGCGCCCTGCTTCCTGGTAGTACTGCTCAATGGACTTCGGCAGCGCCATGTGAATGACCGACCGCACCGTCGCCTTGTTGATGCCCAGCCCGAACGCGATGGTGCCCACCAGAACCCGCACTTCGTCCGACATCCAACGTTCCTGATTTCGCCGTCGCTTGTCGCCCTGCATCTTGGCGTGGTAACCCACCGCGGCAATGTCCTGGTCCTGCAGAAAATCGACCGTCTCCTCCACCTTGTTGATTGTGGGCGAATAGACGATCACATTGCCCTCGTTGTAGTGGCGCAGCGCCGTCACCAGCAGTGCCATCTGTTCCACGCTGTCGCACTCTCGCACCAGATACCGCAGATTCGGGCGGTAAAAACTCGCAATGTACTTGTCGGGATTGTGCAGCTCGAGTTGCGTGAGAATGTCGTGACGCACATGGCGCGTAGCGCTGGCTGTAAACGCTGCAATCGGACGATCCGGGAAACTTCCGCGCAATCGCTTCAGCTGCCGGTACTCGGGACGGAACTCATGTCCCCACTCCGAAATGCAGTGCGCTTCATCAATCGCAAAAAACGACACCGGAACATTCTGCAGCCACGTGATCGTGTCGCCGCGCTGCAAGCGCTCCGGCGAAAGATACAGCAGCCGGTAAGCGCCCTCGCGCGCCTGCCGCATCACAAGCGTCTGCTGCTCATTGCTGATGGAGCTATTAAGAACTGCCGCCGGAATTCCCATCTGCGCCAGTTGCGCCGCCTGATCCTGCATCAACGCAATCAGAGGCGAAATGACCACCGCGGTCTTCTGCGATACGACGGCTGGCAGCTGGTAGCAGAGCGACTTTCCTCCGCCCGTTGGCATGACCACACAAGTGTCGTGCCCCGCCAGCAGACTTCGCACAATCCGCTCCTGCAGAGGCCGAAACGCACTGTAACCCCAGTAACGCCGCAACGGTGTCAGCAGGTCGGTCTCTGGGGACATGAAATCAGTATAGGGCGTAGAGAAAAAGGCCGACTTCCACCGGGCAAATTCCCCGCAACCCAGCTCCCAAACTGGAACCCATTCACGGGAATGTCATTCCGAGGAGCACACTTGCGAGGGACTTTTTCGGGCGGTCGTCCTGCCTATTCGCCGCGAACATTCGCTCGCGGATAAATCCGGTCGAACGCCACCCAAATTCCGGCGATCACGACAAAGCACAGCACGCTGCCTTCAGGGCCGACCGATCCTCCACTCAACCACTGCGGTCCGCGCAACGACGAGTTGAGCAGGTGGCCCGGAGAAATCATGCCGCTGTCGGGCACCGAATAGAAGAACGTCTCGCCCCAATCCCACGCTGCGTGAAAGCCCACGGCAAACCACAGATTCCCCGTGCGCCGTAACGTCAGGCAGAAGAAGAAGCCAATCGCCATTGCGGCCAGAATCCCTGCCCACTGCTCGCCGCCGTTCCTCAGGTGAATCAGTCCAAACGCGCAAGACAGGACCACCGCTGCAGGCCAGAATCCGATCCCGCGCGCCAGCGTGAACTGCGAATATCCTCGTAGCAGGAACTCCTCAAACAGTCCGACCAGCAGAAACATCGCCGCCCAGAACGCCGCGAACTTGGCGACGCGGACTCCGTGCAGCACCAGATGTCCGAAAGAGAAATCGTGCAGCCCATACAGCGCGAGCATCAACAGGCTGATCCCCACGAAGCCCCACACCGCGCCAATCCAGAACAACCGCCCAAACGCCAGCCGCACCGGCAAGCCGTAGGCTCTCCAGGGACGCCGCTCCACGCGCGCCAGAATCACTGCAGGAGCGACCGCCGCAACGAGCATCCCAAACTCTTCCACCATCATCGGACGCAGCTCGCTGGCGCCAAAATCCCATGAATAGACCAAGTGCTCCGCCAAACGCTGCAAAAGATAGAAGGCGGTTACGTAGAACGCGAGTCCCCAACCGGGCCGCAAACCTTCCGGGCCCAGGAAGAGCGTTTGCGAATATGAAGGCTGCGTCGCAGCGGCGAACTCCGGCGCGGCATTCGCCGGAGGCGCGTTCTCGGATTTCACTTCCAACTCACTCATGGCAGTACTTTCGCAAATCGTCTCCTCAAACGGCCTCCGACATGGTAAAACACTCGGCTCGACCTTATGCGTCCATATTTCACACGCGAGCGCTTCGGCCGTCCGCAGTTTCTCTCCGGACTGCTGCTGCTCGCCTTCCTCGCGCAAGCCGTCTGGCTGGTGCGCGCCGAATTACGCGCGGGCAACGGACCTGATGGTCCCGAAGCGGTGCGCATCGGCGAGGGCTGGAAGCAATGGCACGGCAAGGGAATCGCTGCGGCTCCGCTGCTGGATACGCAGGGCAACACCGCGGAGGATCCGGTCCGTGGGGAAGACAGCGGTTTCGACACGGAGCATTCGCCTCTCCTCTACATCGTTTCCGCCGCGCCTTTGCTGGCTTGGCCGCGCGATCTTGACCATGACTCCTCTGCGTACTGGCGATGGCTTCCGCATCTTCCGTTTCTTGCCTGCGGGGTTTTTCTCGGGGCCTCCTTATGGTACGTTGCGCGCCGCCTGTGCGGGAACACCGGAGGCTTCGTCGCGCTGACCTTCTACTGCTTCTCGCCTGCGCTCATTCAGGCGGCTGCGGTCTGGCATACGGAGCCGGAAATCGCCGCCGCCTGGGGAGCATTTGGAACCATCTTCACAGCGATCGCGGTCGCACATACGCTCTACGCTCCGCGAGAAGTTGTGCTGTGGAACTGGCGGCGGATCGTATTGCTCGGCATCTCGCTCGCCATCGCCGTCGGATCGCAGTTTTCGCTGGTCGTTCTTGTGCCGATGGCGCTAGGCTTCCTGCTGTACGTTGCTCCGGTGCGGCGTCAGGCAGGGCTGGTGATCTGGCTCGCGGCCTGCGTCGTTGGCGTTGCGCTGCTGTTCGCGTTCTACTTCTTCCAACCGCATGCCTTCGCGGAGAGCGTGCGGCGTGCGGCTTTCTGGGGAGCAACGTGGCGCGGATTTACCGTCCTCGGAGTCTACAAGCAGGTCGCGATACACATTGGCCGTGCATGTCCCGCGCTGGCGCTCGGTCTTCCGGCGACGCTCGTGACTTACGCCGCGTGGCCGCGCACGCGCTACTTCGGCAATACCGCGCCACTTCTGGTTGCGGTTGTGTTCTTCCTTCTGGGGATGGCGCATCCTCACGTCGCGGGCGCGGGATTTCTGCTGGCGGCCATTCCGTTTCTGTTCATCTTCGTCGCAGGTGTGCTGGCTGATCTGCTGGAGACGAGTTATCGACCGCTGGTCGGAGCCTGTATCCTCGGCATGATGGCGGCCTACGTGATTTGGAGTCTGGTCAACCTGGCCCGAGTGCCTCAGGGCTGAGGACCCCCGAGTAGGTGGAAATTCCAGCCGTTTAGTCGAGTCTCTATGTGCCCGTGCCAGCCAAGCCAACCTTTTGCGGACTTCCTCCGCCGTCGTCCGTGACCGAGACTGCCGCGGTCCGTTTGCCGGTGGCGGATGGCGTGAATTTCACCTTGATAAAGCAACTCGCACCCGAGGCTACACTCGATCCGCAGGTGTTCGTCTCGGTGAAGTTGGACGCGTTCAGGCCCGTGATCGCAATGCCGGTGATGTTCACGGTCGCGTGACTCTTGTTGCTCAGGGTGATAGTTCTGGCCAGGCTCGTGGTGCCGACTGGCTGATTGCCGAAGGCGACGCTCGACGGAGTGAGTTGCACGGCCGTTCCGGTACCAGTCAGCGGCACCTTCTGGGGACTCACCGAGGCGTTGTCGGTGATCGAGACAGAACCTGTCAGGGGGCCGATGGTGGTGGGTCTGAAAGTCACCGTGATCGTGCAACTTGCTGCCGGACTCACGGTCGAGCCACAACTATTGGTCTGACTGAAAGGCGCGGCGACTGCGATCTTGGAGATGTTCAGGATGCCAAGGCCGGAGTTTGTGAGAGTGACCGTTTGTGCCGTGCTCGTGGTATCGACGATCTGTGTGCGGAAAGTCAGGCTGGCGGGAGCGAGCGCTACGACGGGCAGCACGCCGACGCCCTTGAGCTGAACCTTCTGTATTTTGCTGGGAGCGTTGTCGAAAAGCGTCACGGCGGCGCTGCGGGATCCCGCGTCCGAGGGTTTGAATATCACCGAGAACGTACAACTGGCGCCGCCGGCAAGCGACGATCCGCAGGTGTTGGTCTGAGTGAAGTCCGCGGCGTTTGCGCCGGTGATGGCGATGGAAGTGAAAGTGAGCGGGATATCGCCACTGTTCTTGAGAGCGAAACGGCGCGGCACGCTGGAGGTGGCCACGGTTTGGTTACCAAATGCGACGCTTAGTGTCGAGAATTTGGCACCGGCCCCGAGCACGACCTGGCTCAAGGCAGGCGACGCACTCGTATTAAAAACCGTGTCGCCCTGATAGGTGGCTACGATGCTGTGGGTGCTTGGCCCAAGCGTGGAGTTCTGCACCGTCGCCACTCCATTGGTAAGCGGGGAACTCCCCAGATTTGTTGACGTCGCGTGATCGAAAAAAGTGACCGTTCCTGTGGGCGCGCCCTCGCCGAACTGTTTTGTGACAGTGGATGTATACGTGACGGTCTGGCCGAAGTTCGATGGGTTGGCTGAAGAGGACAGGGTGGTTGTTGTGGGAATCTTGCTGATGTTGATGAGCACTCCCACCGCCGACGTTACCACCACATCGAGCTTGCCGTCGCCATTTAAGTCGCCAACGGCGGGAGCTCCAGAAGCGGCGAAATCCACATGCGACTGGAAGGTTCCATCACCGTTACCCAACAGCACAGCCAAGTTCGGTATCTTACTGCTAAAAAACCCATTCTCCACCATCAGGTCAACCTTGCCATCGCCGTTTACATCCCCCACAGCAAAGGAGATGGCGAGCCCGCCGTTATTGAAGACGGTCGCTCCCCCGAACGTCCCGTCACCGTTGCCCAACAATACTGAGACCCCTCCGGAAAAGTAATTGGCCACCAGCAAGTCCAGATTGCCATCTCCGTTTACGTCCGCCGCCGTCACAAAATCTGGCGTTTCCCCGCCTGTGCTGTATGTCACGGCTCCCTGAAAAGTTCCGTCGCCTTTGCCCAGCAACACCGCCACCGATCCGAGTTCAGGCCCTTCATTTGCCACCAGCAGGTCAAGCTTCCCATCGTTATTCACGTCGGCAACTGCAATGGAGTTGGCATCTGTTCCGCCCGAGTTGTAAGTCACTGCCGATTTGAAAGTGCCATTGCCATTGCCCAGGAGTACGCCGACGGAACTGCCCCCGCAGACCATCACGTCCAAATTGCCATCTCCATTCACATCTCCGACCGCCACAGACATCCCGCCCGCCGAGAAGTTCAGCAATGCCGGTTGAAAGGTTCCATCGCCGTTGCCTAACAGCACGCTCACCGGACCGCTAACCGAGTTCGGCGCTACCAAGTCAAGCTTGCCATCCCCGTTCACGTCCTCCACCGCGAGGGAATAAGGGTTCATTCCGCCGGTTTTGTAAGTCACTTCTGACTGAAAGGTTCCGTCACCGTTACCCAAGAGCACTCCGATGCCTCCAGCGGTGCCGCCGTTCGCCACAAGAATGTCGAGCTTGCCATCGCCGTTCACGTCCTTCACAACCACGGCGGACCCTCCGGCGCCGTAGCTCACCACGGGAGCAAAGTTCAAGCCTGACGATTGCGCCGGGGTCAAGTGGGGGCTTGTCGAGGATCGTGAGGAATGAGGCGCGGGATTCGATTGACCGCAGAGCGCGGAGGATAGAAGCAGCAGGCAGACGAACCCGAAGGATTTCAACTGAGGAAACTTCATATTAGAATCGCGCGACTCCAGTTCGGCTCAAGGGAGAAGGATAGGCAGCTGAGGCACAATTGTCGTCCCCCGCAACAGAAGGAGTCAACGGGAAGAGGCCTTGTGGGCTCGCACTTGTCGAGAGCCAGCCACACCTGTGGCTAGCTCTTGCGCACGCCCATGACCAGGCAGAGTACGCCTCCGACGACCAGGACAATCCCGATAGCGGGAGGCAGCTTCTGGCTGGTTTCGGTCTGGACGCCGATTTTGGCATCGCCAATCTTCACGCTGTGGTCTTCGCGTTGAGGAATCGGCACGACGAACGATGCCAGGCCAAGCACGAGCAGCAAAACTCCGACGATGGTAAGACCTTTCATAGGAAAGCTCCTGAGTAAGAAAGCGAGTGCGAGTTCGAATCGAAGTCTCGAATCACAAGCACCGCTGATCTTTTGCGACGACGGACTCGACGAATGTTACCACCATCAAATCCGACATGCGCCTCCTTCTGGCCTCATTTGAACGTCATGCGGGTCAGGCGAGGGCTTCAGCTCATGTGCGCGCCTGCCAATCGCCTGGAAAATTACACGATTGGGACGGCCGACCGCCCTACATTTTTGCCGAAAGCGAATGGGTGTACAATCCTCTCCATTTTCGGTTGACTCGCTGCCTCGTCTAAGAACTCGTCTGAGAAAGAGTTGAGATGAATACACTTACCCTCGCGCATGTCGTGTTGAGTCTGGTGGGGATTGGTTCGGGGATGGTCGTGCTGTATGGAATGCTCCGTGGCAAAAGGATGGACAGCGGCACTGCGCTCTTTCTGGCGACTACAGTTTTGACGAACGTGACCGGGTTCTTCTTCCCCTTCCATGAAATCACGCCCGGAATCGTGGTCGGCATCATTTCGATCGCGTTGCTGGCGTTCGCGATTGTGGCGCGCTACGTTCGCCGTCTGTCTGGCGGCTGGCGTTCGATCTACGTGATCACGGCTACGATTGCGCTCTATCTGAATGTGTTCGTGCTGGTCGTGCAGTTGTTTGAGAAGGTTCCGGACTTGAAGGCCCTTGCGCCGACGCAGAAAGAACCGCCGTTTCTGGTTGCCCAAGTGGTGGTGATGGCGACCTTTATCGTGCTGGGGATTTTGGCGGTGAAGAGATTTCGTGGGCCAGCGGTGGCGTGAGGGGCATCTGGGCTTGATCTGACCAAATGCGCTGCGGCCCGATACACCCCGACCGCTGGACAGCCGGGCCGGCTACCCCTACAGGAGCATTACGCCCGGCCTTTTTTAGCGGCTACGGCGGTTTCTTTTCCCGCGGTTTCCCAGGGACGCTTCGGCCGGTCGACGACTGCCTTGTCACGATCCACAATTCGATCGTAATGGTACGATTCGCTCACGGTGCCGAGCGATTCGTTGTAGAGGCTGGGCAGGCCGAGGGCGACTTTCATTTCTTCGGCGAAATTCTGCAGGGCTTTCAGGTGGTCGGCGGTGGCCGGGACTTCGGTCTTTGAGGTCTTCAGGAACTGCTGGTATCCGCGGTTGACCAGCTTGGAAATCTCGCTGCCGATCAGGTAGCCGGGGTATGCGAAAATCTTGACCTGATCGTCGGGCGTCCTCTGGATGGCGGCCGAAACATTGTACTTGCGCAGGAAAGCGCGGCCGTTGGTGCCAGGGGCGTCGGTGATATCGAACCCGTTGTCGCGCAGCCAGGCTAGCGCTTCCTCATAGGTTCGTGCTTCAATTGTCTTGGACATTGCTTTAACTTCAACCTTTCCTTGCCGGCGGTGGCTCGTCTATATAGATGCAGCTTTATAAGAACCGAGCGTAACTTTACACGAGACGCATCGCCGGGCGAATCTTATTCATCTAAACAAAGTACTACATACCGCGTTTCCAACCATATATCACATTACGTTGGTCACGGCAGTCCGGTTCAACTATGGCACACGGCTCTACAAAAATGGCGGCAATGTCGACTCGAGCACAACACGAAGAAGTGCAGGATGTAGCGTCAGGACTGGGCGAAACGCTTGGCCACAGCCTGGTCGAGCGGATCGGAAATACTCCACTGTTGCGTCTGGATGCGCTGACCGTCGACCTGCCGGGCGTAGTACTTCTGGGTAAGGCCGAATGGTATAACCCGGGCGGGTCCGTCAAGGACCGCGCGGCGGCGAATATCGTCGCAGAGGCGCGGCGAAACGGGCAATTGCGTCCCGGAAAGATGCTGCTTGACGCCACCAGCGGCAATACCGGCATTGCTTATGCGATGCTGGGCGCGGCGGAAGGTTTCCCCGTGACGCTGTGCATGCCGGAAAACGTGTCGCGCGAGCGCAAGCAGATTTTGCAGGGATACGGTGCCAACATCCTTTATACGGATCCGGCCGACGGATCGGATGGCGCGATTCGCTTGGCGCGAGAACTTGCAGGCAAACATCCCGATCAGTATTTTTACGCCGATCAGTATTCGAACGAGGCCAACTGGAAGGCGCACTATCACGGGACGGCGAACGAGATCTGGCAGCAGACGCAGGGTCGCGTCACGCATTTTGTCTCGATGTTGGGGACGAGCGGGACTTTCGTGGGGACGACGCGCCGGTTGAAGGAACTGAATCCCGCGATCAAGTGCATCTCGCTGCAGCCCGATTCGTCGTTTCACGGGATCGAAGGCGCGAAGCATATGGCCAGCGCGATTGTTCCGAAGATCTATGACGCCTCGCTCGCCGATCAGAATCTGGAGATCGCGACCGAAGACGCTTACGCCATGGCGCGACAGCTTTCGCGCGGGGCGGGATTGCTGGTTGGGATCTCGGCGGCCGCGGCCGTCGTGGGGTGCCTGAAGATCGCGCGCGACCTTCCGCTCAAGCGAGGGCAGGAGGCGGTGATGGTGACCATCCTGTGCGATTCAGGGGACAAGTATTTGAGCGAGAGATTCTGGACGGAGGGGTGAGGGCGACAGAGGTAAGGGTGGAAGAGCGGTAAGGGTGGAAGAGCGCCCCTTCAGGGCCGCGTCAGGGGCACAATTTCCATTCGGGCTTTAGCCCCGGTGGTCCTTGCCGAAGTTTTTCAAGCAACGATCAAGAAAATCGACCATTGAGCGCCATGCTAAAACTCACCCGCCAAGACCATGCAGCTCTGCGCCGGCACGGCGAAGAAACCTATCCCCACGAGTGCTGCGGCGTGTTGCTCGGGCGCATGGATGACGATGGCACGCGCGTGGTGACCTCAACTGCGCGTTGCGGGAATACCCGTACAGACTCGGCGCACAATCGGTACAACATCGATCCGCGGGAACTGGTGCGAGTTCAGCGCGAAGGCCGGGAGCGCGGAGAGGACATCATCGGCTTCTACCATTCCCACCCGGACCATCCAGCGCGCTGGTCTTCGACCGACTTGGCCGAGGCGCATTGGTTCGGGTGCTCCTACGTCATCACCAGCGTGGAGAAGGGCAAAGCCGCTATCACCAACTCCTTCGAGCTCACCGGGACCGACGAAGCCGACAAGCAACTAGTCGACGAGAGAGTGGAAGTTGCCTGAGTGCTGGCGATAGGCGAGATTGCCGATGGCAATTTTGCCTTGATCGCACTGTCCCTATGTCGTTTCTAGGCGGCCTGTCGTTCCGACCTGCGTAATGGACGGAAATATTTGCGAATGTCCCGAACGAGAAGTTCCGGTTCTTCCATGGCCGCAAAATGTCCACCGCTGGGCATCAGAGTCCAATGTTGCACGTTGAAGAACCGCTCCGCCCATTCGCGCGGCGGAACCACAAGCTCTTTCGGGAAGATCGCGAATCCAGCAGGCACCGTCGACGATCCCATCCATTCTTTGAATTTCTCTCCAATCCACCTGATCGCGCCTGCGTTCATCAGATCGTGGTAAGGGAGAAATGACGAATCGATTGTTCCTGTGACCCAGTAGATCATGATGTTGGCGAGCAGTTCGTCTTTTGTGAATCTGCTTTCGATGTCGCCGCTGCAATCGCTCCACGCGCGGAAACTTATCTACGACCCAGGAGGCCAGGCCCGCCGGAGAATCGTTTAGGCCGTGGGCCAGCGGGTTCCTTGAACCATCGCATAGGCTCCGTCCTTGGTTTGAAACTCTTCCATTTTCGTTAGGTACTTTTCTTCAACAGCGGCAAGATCATTCGGTTTTTGGAACATGTGATAGAACGGCACGTCCGTCATATGTATGCCGACTAGTGACCCAGAGTAGCTTCGGGCCAGGTGTTCGGTAACCATGCCACCCCAATCGCCACCGTGCGCCGCAAAGTGCGTGAAGCCGAGTTCCTCGGTCATCAGCTTGTGCCATAGATCGGCAACGTGAAAAGTCATGCCGGTCTTTGTCGGCCGGTCCGAAAATCCATAACCCGGCAGGCTCGGGACGACTACATCGAATGCATCCTCTGCTTCGCCTCCATGATTCTCAGGATCGGTCAACATCGGAATGATTTTTGCAAAGCGCAAGAATGAATCCGGCCAACCGTGGGTCAGCAATAGAGGAATCGAATCCTTAGTTTTCGCCTTCTCGTAAATGAAATGAATTTCCAAGCCCGTCCATGGCTGCGCGAAAGTGTCTGAACGAATTCAAGAACTGTTCCTGCCGGCGCCAATCGAATTCGTTCTTCCAGTAAGCACACAATTCCCGCAGGTAACGGATGCTGGTTCCCTGATCCCATTCCGTTTCTTCAAGAGCATTCGCCCACCGAATATGGGATAGTCGCTCCCGAAGATCGTCCAACACCGATTGATGGACATTGATTCGAAATGGCTGAATGGACATGTTTCCCCCCCGATTCCATGAGCCGACGAGTATCAGGACGGTCGAAAGATGACGAGCAAAATTAAACCGCTTCTTGGATGCCACGAACGCACGCGGTGGTGGCCAAGAATGAGCGAAGACTTGCTGGGCGCATGAAGTCGCTGATTTTCACAAAGCAAATCCTGTCCTTGACGCACACCGCAAAAGAAATGCATCCACTATGAAGGCCGTAACTTCATGCTACGGGCTGAGTTTAAGCGGGACGGATTTTCGCCTTGCACTAATTCCGGGCATCACCCTGTGGACGGGCTGCACTCGATTGAAAACGCATGTACTTACAAACGCGTATTTTTCGTTGACTGGAAAAATAGAAGGAGTACAAGAAGATCGTTCTTTGACAGCTTCTTAAGTTTTTCCGGTTGGCGCGGCGTCCGGGGCTCGAGCGGAGTCACTGTTTTGATCGCAAGATTGGGACGGAGGGCGAGCAAGGGTCTATAGCAAAGCGCTGGTTGAGGAGAACGTAGAAGAAATGTTGAAGGCAAGATAGAGTTCCGAGGCGTAAGGTAGGTTTTTCCGGTTGGCGGTGAGCCCGGAGCCCAAGCGAAGATCGTACGTTGCGCCCCGCAAGGGCGAGCAACGACAGCAGGTCGAGCAAGGGTCAAACGCGAGCTACTGGCCGAGACGAATGGACCTTACACCACCTCGGAACTCTTATTTTTTGCCCCCGCCGAGTTTTCTGCGTCCGACCTAAGACCTGGCACCCAACGCCAGATCCCTATTTTCCTGCGTTGCCGGGACCCCCTACCGGATAGATTCTCGGGATGCGCTGCTCCAGTGCCGGCAGTGTGGGGAATGCCGCGTGCGGTTCGGCCTGATACCAATACGCAACCGAGTAGAGATTGTCGGACCGGTGATTGGCGTGGCCGTGCTCAATCGTGGCGCGCAGCGATTTCGTAAACGGAATCGGCGAGTCGAGGTGGAAGCGATAGAGCATCCAGCGTCCGCCGGCTTTTTCCTGGCCGACTACCGGCGCGCCGAACAGATTGTAGGCGAAGGGATGGCCACCGAAATCCCACGCGCCCAGAAAATAGTCCTCTGAGCCGGTGCCGTTGATCGAGGGCAAGGCCTCGCCGTCGACGAAAAACATGTCGTCGCCCTCCCCCCACCAGCCATCCTGATTCTGCAGCACCGACATGGTCACGCCCGCGAAATGCCCGCGGCCAGTGGCTTCCATCCAAACGTAGTTGCCGTCTCCATTCAGATTCTTCTTGTCGTTGACGTTGGGATCGCCGTTTGTCTGCCACTGATTGGTCCAGCCATGCGCCGGCGCGGCCTGGCGATACTGCGCGTGGAAGTAAAGTAGATCCGCGGGCAGAGGTTTGCTGTAGGCGCGATAGTCGATGTTGAAATAAAACGCGTCAGTCCTGCGGGCGCCTTCATTGGTGACAGTGATCCGGGCATGCTTCTGAAAGGGCATGGTGAAGAAGCAGTTGAGCGCCTTATCGGAACTGACGGACAAGGGAAGAGATTGATAGAGGTGATAGTCCCCCAGCCCGAGCCCGAAGAAATCGCCGACGGGAGTCTCCACGCTCGGAGAGGACTCACCGTCCCAATACATGCGCAGGACCAGAGCCTTGAGGTGATTGGGATCGTCGCTGGCGATGGTGAACCAGACGTGGCTGATGATGCCGGGGCCGGACTCGTCGAGCAGCGTGAGCGTTTCTGCGGGTGCGATGGTGCGGGCGTCGCCATTGCCGCCGCTGCGGTCGTAGCTGGAGACGCGGTGCTGAACGTAGTCCTTCGCCTGGGGGAGAGTGGAGAGCCATGTGGGGTCTTGAGCGGGGAGTGGGAGAGTTAAAGAGCAGCAGAGAATGATTAAGTTGCAGAGCTTCTTCATAGGTTTTCCGTCCGATCGGTGGCGCACCCGACTCAGTGATGTTCAGCGAAGCATCTTTTCAGCACTCTTAACGAAGCGATAGCGATGCTATAATAGCACTATGATTGATGTTACACAGGATATCCATTCGCTGACAACGTTTAAGCGGAACTCGTCCGGGCTGATGAAGCAGATGAAGAAGACCGGACGGCCGCTGGTGCTAACCATCAACGGCAAAGCGGAGGCGGTCCTGCTCGACGCAGCGGCATACAAGGAAGTTGCCGATCACCTCGATGCTGTCGCGAGCATTCGCCGCGGTCTTGTCCAGGCTCGAAAGGGCGAGGGACGTACGGCGGATGACCTGTTCGCTGAGTTGGAACGAGAAGTCTGAAGACTCCGATGCCGTACCGCGTGGTCCTCACTCCCGAGGCGGAGGCCGATCTCCGCATGATCTACCGGTACATTCGTCAGCATGCCCCCAAGGCTGCTCGCGAGTGGGTTCGACGGGCGCGTCAGAAGGTCAAAACACTTTCTCATCACCCTGAACGCTGTCCGCTCGCTCCCGAGAGTGCTTCGTTTGACCAACCGATCCGGGAACTGTTTGTCGGTAGTGGCAACCGCGGGACTTATCGGTTCCTTTTTGTTGTGATCGACAAGTCCGTGTACATCCTCCATATTCGGCACGGGTCGATGCTACCGCTGGATCCGGATCAAGCAGAATAACGGACGCCGAAAGCCCGTCCCGCGCGCGGCGAGAAGCCTAACCGCCTACAGCGGAATATTCCCGTGCTTCTTAGGCGGATTCTTATCCCGCTTCGTCTCGAGCATCGCCAGCGCTTGGATCAGCTTCTTGCGCGTTTCGCGTGGCTGGATCACCGCATCCACAAACCCGCGGTCAGCGGCGACGTAAGGATTCGCGAAGCGGTCGCGAAATTCGTCGATCTTTTCGCGGCGCAGCTGCTCGCGATTCGTCGCGCCGTCTAGTTCGCGCTTGTAGACGATGTCCACCGCGCCTTCGGGTCCCATGACGGCGATCTCGGCCGTCGGCCAGGCGTAGTTCACGTCGGTGCGAATATGTTTTGACGCCATGACGCAATAGGCGCCGCCATAGGCCTTGCGCGTGATCACCGTGACCTTCGGGACGGTCGCTTCGGCGAAGGCGAAAAGCAGTTTCGCTCCGTGTTTGATAATGCCGCCGTATTCCTGTGCGGTGCCCGGAAGGAATCCGGGGACATCTTCGAAGGTGACCAGTGGAATGTTGAAGCAGTCGCAGAAGCGCACGAAGCGCGCGCCTTTCACGGAAGCATTGATGTCCAAAGTTCCCGCCAGTACCGCCGGTTGGTTGGCTACGATCCCGACGCTGCGCCCGTCGAGGCGCGCGAATCCAACGACGATGTTCTTCGCGTAGTGCTCCTGCACTTCGAAGAAGTATCCGTCGTCGACCACCGAGTGAATCACATCTTTGATGTCGTAGGGTTGGTTCGATTGCGCGGGGACGACCTTGTCCAGCGCGGCGTCAGCGCGATCGGCGGGATCGGTGCAGGCCTTGCGCGGGGGATCGTCCAGATTATTCAAAGGCACGAAGCTCAGCAGTTCGCGAACCATCGACAGGCACTCGGCGTCGTCGTGAGCCAGAAAGTGCGCCACGCCTGAGGTTTCGTTATGCGTCATTGCGCCGCCGAGCTGATCTTTCGTGACCTCTTCGAGCGTCACCGTTTTGATCACGTCGGGCCCGGTGATGAACATGTACGAAGTCTTGTCAACCATCAGCACGAAGTCGGTGATGGCTGGCGAGTAAACCGCGCCTCCAGCACACGGTCCCATGATCGCGGAGATCTGGGGCACAACTCCGCTGTAAATGGTGTTGCGCAGAAAAATGTCGGCGTACCCGGCCAGCGACATCACGCCTTCCTGAATGCGTGCGCCGCCGGAGTCGTTCAGGCCGATCACAGGCGCGCCCATCTTGGCCGCAAGGTCCATGATCTTGACGATCTTGCCGGCATTCGATTCGGAAAGCGATCCCCCAAAGACGGTGAAATCCTGCGCGAAGACGTAGACGAGTCGGCCCTCGATGCGGCCGTAGCCGGTGATGAATCCGTCGCCGTAGATTTTTTGCTCGGCCATGCCGAAGTCGTTGCAGCGGTGGGTGACGAGCTTGTCGGTCTCCTCGAACGTGCCTTCATCGAGCAGGAACTCGATGCGCTCGCGGGCCGACATCTTGCCCTCTTTGTGCTGGCGCTCGCGGCGTTTGGCTCCGCCGCCGTCTTCGGCGAGCTGGTTGCGCTTCTTGAGTTCGGCGACCTTTTGTTCGAGGTCCATGGGCGGAGATTATAGCGGGAGTGAGGGAGCAGCGGGTACGTGAGGGATCACAATGGCGGCTGGCCACGCGGAGGGCCAAGCGTACAGCGGTCGGGCCGCTAAACTACAAGAAACAAAGCGAATACTACGACCGTGGCCTACCGTAATCTGTCGGCGACTCTCTTCTTTCTATAGCCTTCTTGGTGATCATTCTTAGGAGGGGCGTAATGTCATTCAAGACCTGGTTCCGAGCCTGCGCGACTGCTGTACTAGGGCTGGCTCTCTCAACAACGATTGCAGTCGCACAGGATCATGGGCACGGACACGACAAGCACGATCGCGACGATGACGACCGGGACCATGGACAGGGTCACGGCCACGGGCATGATCGTGACCATGAACGGTATTCCGATCATGACCGAGATCTGCGCGGTTGGTACCGCACGCACTACGCGAAGCTGCCTCCGGGGCTGGCCAAGCGTGACCGCCTTCCTCCCGGCTTAGAGCGTCAATTGGTTGTTCGTGGAACCTTGCCGCCTGGGCTCCAGAGAAAGATGCAGCCCTGCCCGCCGGATCTCGAGCGAGTTCTGACGCCTCCGCCTCCGAATTACGCGCATGTCGTGATTGGAGGCAATCTGGTGTTGCTCAATCGCGCGAACTTCCAGATTGTCGATGTGTTTCACTTCGAGCTCAATTAAGAAGAACCGTCGGCTCTCCGCCGATTGTCTACTTCTTTGACGGATCGACGCTCGCGGCTGCCCCCGAGGCCGCGAGTTTTTTTAGGTCATCCATCAGAGCATCGAGTCCGTGATCGAAATTCTTGAGCCACGTTGCTTTGCGAAATGCGCCATCCACCGGCTCAGCCAGCGTCCACAACAGGAAATGCGTTTTGGCGTCGAGGATGCTCAATCCGAATTGAGGCTGGCACACGGCCAAGTTCCCGTCCATGTACATGGGCGCGGTAAACCGTAGCTCGAAAACCAGGTCGGCTTCCGCGGGAGCGGAGACGAGTTCGTAGCGCGCCCAACTCTGCATAGCCGAGTAGAAATGGTTGTAGGCTTGATCGGGATCTCCCGCCCGCTTGAAAGTGGATTGCGAAACGATGTCGGCTCCGCCGTTCGAGATGAAGACTTTCCCAGCAGCGACGATCTGCGCAGGCACGGGAGCGGGCGTCGCGTTGGTTGTCTGCTGGCCGCTCAAAGCAGGAACTGCGAGCCAAGCTACCGCCAGAATGAGAGAACAATTTCTGGTCATAATAGCGTCAGCATGCTCTCTCCGCCGCGCTAGCCGAGAACGTTTCAGGCCGCGCAAGTCATACCGGGAACCCGCCAGTCCGCTGGCCCGGTTGCGGTACACTTCCATCAATGTCCTCCCTCACTGACCAGATGGGATTCAACTTCCGCGGGCCGGAGCGGCGCGTGTGGAAGGTGCGCGATCTGGTCGCCGCGGTTCGCACCCACATCGAGCGCGAATACTCCGACGCCTGGGTGGAAGGTGAAATCTCGAACTTCCGAGCCCCCGATTCCGGACATCTCTATTTCACGTTGAAGGATGGCAATGCTCAGATTCGCGTCGTGATGTTCCGTTCGTCGGCGCGGCTGTTGCGGTTTCGTCCTGCAGACGGTTTGCAAGTCGTCGTGCGTGGGCGAGTGACCGTATACGAAGATCGTGGCGAGCTGCAGATTTCCGCCGAGTACATTGAGCCCAAGGGGGCGGGGTCGCTGCAGTTGGCCTTCGAACAGCTCAAGGCCAAGCTGGAAGCAGAAGGCCTGTTTGCCGCCGAGCGTAAGAAACCGATCCCGTCATTGCCGTCGCGCATTGGGATTGTCACCTCAGCACAGGCGGCAGCGTTGCGCGACATCCTCAACGTGATCGAGCGGCGGCACCATTCGGTAAACGTGCTGATTTATCCAGCGCAGGTGCAGGGCGAGGCGGCCGCAATCGAAGTGACGGCGGGCGTTCGCTACTTCAACCAGCACGCCAACGTGGATGTAATTATCGTCGCCCGCGGCGGAGGCTCGGCGGAAGACCTGGCGTCGTTCAACAACGAAACGCTCGCACGGATGGTGGCGGCATCGGAGATTCCAGTAATTTCGGCAGTGGGCCACGAAACGGATTTCACGATCGTGGATTTCGTTGCCGATCTGCGGGCCCCCACGCCATCAGCGGCGGCGGAGTTGGTGATCCGGTCGCGGCAGGAAGTTGAAGATCAGGCGGCGGCGTTGCACGAGCGGCTGGCCCGTGCCATGCGCTACCGGTTGCTGATGGGACGGCAGGCCCTGACGGAACTGGCGCAGCACGGGGCGTTCGCACGCATCATGGAGGTCATTCGCCAGCGCCAGCAGAAACTCGACGACCTGACTCACTGCTTGGAACTGGGCGAACGCCAGTTACTCGAACGGTTGCTGCGGCGCTGGGAGACGATTTCGGCGGCCGTCCGCCACTATGATTTGCGCCTTGTGCTTTCGGGAATGCGGAAGGAATTAGAGAGCCAGACCTCGTCGCTGGCGGCGGTGATGCGGAATGTCATGCTGCAGCACAAAGTGCGGAGCGACCGCCTGCAGACCGCACTGCAGTCGCTGTCGCCACTGGCCATTCTCGAGCGCGGATATGCTCTGGTCTTTGATTCCGAAGGGAAGCTTTTGAAGGACGTTCGCGGAGTGAAGATGGGAGAGGAGATTTCGGCGCGGTTGGCGCACGGGGAGCTGCGTGCAGCAGTGACGAAGAAGCAGGATTGAGCAGACCTGCAAAATCGTTCTTCTCGGATTTTTTGGTTAGACCTCCAAGGGCCATAAATCCCCTGCATTACAATTAGGTTTCCGGGATCAGACTTCTACCAGGAGCGAGATTCGAATGCTGCCGGTCATCACACCGTGGTCGCAAGGCGCATGGATCGCGCTCGACATATTGCTTGTCGCCTTGCTGATCTACCAGGTGTTGGTGATGATCCGGGGCACGCGCGCCGCTCCCATGTTGGTGGGGCTGGTGGTCGTCGTGGTGATCTTCTACCTGGCGCGCATCGGCGAACTGACTACGTTGAATTGGGTCGTCGGCCATGTGCTTCCCTACGTGGTGTTTGCACTGATCGTGGTGTTTCAGTCGGAGATCCGCCACGTTCTCGCGGACCTGGGACGAAGGCTTACGTTTCTGCACAGTTCGTCAGCCGACAGCGATTCCTACGACGACATTGTGCTGGCGGCCAATCTTTTTTCTCAGCACCAGACCGGCGCCCTCATCGTGATTGAGCGCGAGATTGGATTGCGCACGCATGTGGAAAGTGGCGTTCCTCTCGACGCCCGCCTCTCTTATGATTTGCTGGCTACAATTTTCCGTCCGAGTGCGCCCCTGCACGACGGAGCCGTCATCGTGCAAAAAGACCGCATCGCAGCCGCAGCCTGTTTTCTGCCGCTTTCGATGAATCCGCTGCTCTCGACTCAGCTGGGCACGCGGCACCGCGCGGGCATCGGCATCACCGAAGAAACGGACGCGATCGCCGTCATTTGTTCGGAAGAGACGGGAGCGATCAGCCTCGCCATCGGTGGCGCTATCGAGCGCGATCTGACGGTTGAGCAACTGCGCGAGCGTTTGGGCAGCGAGTTGCGGCGCTACATGGCTCCCGTGACGTTGCCGACCTCGATTCCGCAGAATGACGAATCAGACTCTCCTTTGGATTCGCCGCTACAGGAAGCATCGCCCCACCGCAGCTCCGAGGGCGCAGGATCGGAGCCGCAGCCATGATCGCTTTCTTCAAGCGCTACGTGGTGCACAATTTTGGATTAAAAGTATTGTCGCTGTTGCTGGCGACGGGGCTGTGGTTTCTGATTTCGCCCGACGAGCAGCCAGCGGAAGTAGCGGTGCGTGCACCCATCGTTTTTGAGCACGTACCTTCGCAACTCGAGATCAGCACCGAGGCGATTCCTGAAGCCCAAATCCGCGTGCGTGGGCCGGAGCGCGTCATCCGTCAACTGCAGGCGAACGAGATCCACGCGGAAATCGAACTGGCCGGAGCCAAGCCTGGCGAGCGGACTTTCGACTTGACCTCGCAACAAGTGCGCCACCCGCGCGACGTGACCGTGGTGCAGGTCGTGCCGAGTCAGTTGCATCTCGCCTTTGATTCACGTTCGACTCGCGAGGTCGAAATTCATCCGCGGGTGACGGGAAACTTTGCCGACGGAGAGCAGATCGTTAAAGTCGACGCCGATCCGGCCCGCATCACCATTACCGGCCCCCGCCACCACGTGGAGAAAGTGGACTCTGCTACCACGGATCCGGTCGATGCGACCGGCACTCGCGGCAGCGCGGTCTTTACGACCAACGTCTATGTACCCGATCCGCTAGTGCAGGTGGTGCAGACTACTTCGATTCGCGTGACGGTGCTGGTGCAGAAAGTAGGAAGCGCCACGACGCACTGATGGCTTTCTGCTCCGCAGAGTAGCGTGCTCTCGATCCAAGAATCGCTTGTTCGCCGCGCTTTCTTTATCATCTCTAGTCCTCGTCTTTAAACGGATTCTCAGAATTTCTTATGAGCCAGCAAAGGCAGTTGTTCGGCACCGACGGCATTCGCGGCGTGGCGGGAGAATTTCCGCTGACCAAGCAGAGCACGTACCTGATTGGCCGGGCGCTGGGCCACGACCTGGTGCAAAACGTGCGCAGGGCGCAGGCCGTGATCGGCCAGGACACGCGCGAGTCGAGCCGCTGGATCGCCGATCGCGTCGCAGAAGGCCTGGCCGCAGTGGGCGTCGATGTGCACAGCGCC
Source organism: Candidatus Sulfotelmatobacter sp. (assembly GCA_035695545.1). GTDB lineage: Bacteria > Acidobacteriota > Terriglobia > Terriglobales > Acidobacteriaceae > Sulfotelmatobacter. Next base: position 54,831 of record DASRRV010000308.1, read on the forward strand.
GGAGTGATTACCACTCCCGGGGTGGCCTACCTGGCGCGCACCCGGGGAATGGCCGCCGGCATCGTGATCTCCGCGTCGCACAATCCCTGGACCGACAACGGAATCAAAGTCTTTTCCGGCGACGGCTTCAAACTGACCGACGCGCGCGAACTGGCGATTGAGGAAGAAATTTTCGCGTTGCTGGGGAATCCTGCCTCGGCCGATGACACCGCTGTCAGGGTTCCCGGGCCGTCTCTGCCCGGTGAGGCGGACCTGCGCCACGCCTACGTAAAGTCGCTGGCGGAGAGTGTGTCATCCGATCTAAAGAAGCTGCGCGTGCTGGTAGATTGCGCCAACGGTGCTGCCACAGCGGAGGCTCCCGAACTGTTCCGCACCCTCGGGATTCAGGCGACATTCACTCACGTTTTGCCGGATGGAAGAAATATCAATCACGGCTGCGGTGCGCTGCATCCCGAGACGCTAGGCAAAACGGTCGCGCAATTCGCGGGGAAGTTCGATCTGGGCGTGACCTTTGACGGAGACGCCGACCGCGCCCTGTTCTGCGACGCTAACGGGCAGGTTGTCAACGGCGACGGTGTATTGCTGGCCGCCGCGCGCGACCTGCACGCGCAGGGAAAATTGAAGGGCGACACCGTGGTCTCGACCACCATGTCGAACATGGGCCTGGAGATTGCGCTGAAAGAGTCGGGCATCCGCATGCTGCGCGCGAATGTCGGCGATAAATACGTTCTCGAAGAGATGCTGAAGACCGGCGCCACTCTCGGCGGCGAGCAGTCCGGCCACATTATCTTCCGCGATGCAGACGCGACCACCGGCGACGGCTTGCTAACTGCCCTTCGCCTCATGGACATCGTCGTGCGCAGCGGCAAGACTCTGGCCGATCTGGTGCGCGATCTAAAAGTATTTCCCCAGAAGATTCAGAATGTGCGCGTGCGAGAGAAGACTCCCTTTGCGCAAGTGCCTGCTGTAAAGGCTGCCATTGACGCGGCCGAGCGCGAGCTCAACGGCAGCGGTCGCGTCGTCGTGCGCTACTCGGGAACCGAAGCGCTAGCGCGCGTGATGGTCGAAGCCGAATCGACCGAAAAAATGGAATCCCTCACCGCCGCGATCGCCGCCGAGATCCAAAAAGCTCTGGGTGTATAGAACACTCATGTGGGGACAGCCGCCCCCGTTTGTCCAGCGGGCGCAGCCCGCGAATTGGTTGCACCATCCGCGACGCCAGATAGCGCGGTCAAGAATTTCACCAGCCCCCGGGAGAGCAAGCTTAAATATGTTCGTGTTTCAAAAACCTCTGGGATTGTTAACAGTGCCGAAGGCGGCTGCAGTTTCCGCTTGTCTGACTTGCATTCGCCACTTCGGCCAGAACCGGACGATGCGGACCAACGAGAGGACCGGTAGAAAGGAACCCAGCAGCATCAGCCTCCGAGAGCTCGCCGGTCCCTCGTCGACCGATCGTTGCATATCCGCCGTTGGTGGAATCACAAATCTCTCGCCAGACAGGTAGCTTCTGCGTCGCGAGTTGATTTCCTGCAATACGCCTTTCATCGGCCATCTCTTGCCGTCCTCGCAGGTCGCGTCGCGGTCGTACACCAGCAATAGATTGCGATTGGAACCCTCGATCCCTGCGATGAAAAATGTATTCGCCACCCGGCCGAATATCCATCTCTCCGGCAGATCGTTCAACTCCTGGATACCGAGATCGCAATGCACGACCAACGGCTGATCGACGCGCACCCACTTTCCGTGATTCTCGGCGGGCGGCGCGATTGTCTTCAGGTCGACCGGGGCCGGCGCCTCCCCGAATCCTCGGTATTCGCGAAACAAGATCCCAAACAGGACGATCCACATTACCAGCGACACCGTACCCAGCATCACTCCAAGAAATGGCCGTCGCAGGAATAGTTGAGGATCCACATGGACAAACATCGAGGGCTCCGCAGAAACTCGACCATAGCAAAATGTCGGGAAAAGGATTTATTACGGACGTAACGAGGTTTCGATTAGCGCCGGACCATGCTAACTCCGCTTGCGTCGCTTCGCTGGCCGCGGCGGCGCTTCCTCGAACACGGCGAATTGAATTTTCTTGTCTACGGGATCGATGCGGTCGACCAGTACTCGAATCTTCTGGCCCAGATGGTAGGTCTTCCGCGAGCGCTGGCCGATGATTTCGCGCGTGTTCTCGTGGTATGTGTAGCGGTCATCGATCAATGTATTGAGTGGGACCAGACCCTCCACGAAGAGATCGGTCAACTCCACGAAGAATCCGAACTTGGTGACGCTGGTGATGAGGCCATCGAAGTCCTCGCCCACTCGGTCTTGCATGAACTTCACTTTCTTCCACTCCATGAGGTCGCGCTCGGCATCGTCGGCGCGCCGCTCCGACATGCTCGACTCTTCGGCAATCTCGTGGAGTTCTTCGACGCTCATAGGGCCGCCCAGCGGTTCGAGCGCTTCACGATGAGCCGCGTGATCCCGCCGCTTAGACCACGGCGAAGGTTTCTCATCGAATCCAGCTTGTGTGGGGACAGCCGCCTCCGGCTGCCCGGCCGGGCGCACTCCGGAGGCCGCGGCGCCCTCGCCTCGCAACACGTCCTTCAAAATCCGATGCACAATCAAATCCGGATACCGCCGAATCGGCGAAGTAAAATGTGTGTACGAGGTCGCGGCCAGTGCGAAGTGTCCCATGTTCTCTTCTGAATAGCGTGCCTGCTTCAGCGAACGCAGCATCAGGTAGCTCAGGATCCGTTCCTCCGGCTTGCCTGCAATCTTCTCCGTGAGCTTCTGATACATGCGCGGCGTGATCTGCACTTCCTGCGGCACCTCAATTTGGCGTACTCGCTTGCCCGTGCCGTAAGCCGCGCGCCGGTCTGCCTTCATCTGCACGCGATGGATAGGCAGAGCGCCTACCCCCAGCGAATATCCGAAGGTCGCGGCGATCGTCTCGAAGTCGTAGACCCGTTTGGCATCGGGCTTCTCGTGGATGCGATACAGCGACGCAATCCGCTGCGATTCCAGATGGTGCGCCACGCACTCGTTTGCCGAGAGCATGAATTCTTCGATCAGCCGGTGCGCAATGTTGCGCGGGGAGCGCGCAATGCTCTTCATCATTCCCAATTCGTCGAACTCGATGACCGGCTCCGGCAAATCGAAGTCAATCGATCCCCGGCGCTCGCGCTTGCGGTTCAGAATCAAGGCCAGGTCGCGCAGCAGTTCGAAGGTTGCGACCAGAGGCGCATAGCGCTCGCGCGCAGCGGCATCGCCTTCCAGTACCGCGTTCACCGCGGTATACGTCATGCGCTCCGCCGACCGGATCACGCCTTCGCTTAACTCGTAGCCCACGATCTCGCCGCGATGGTCCATCTCCATCACACACGACAGAACCAGCCGCTCGACTTGCGGGCGCAAACTGCAAATGTCGGTCGAGAGCTCCAGCGGCAACATGGGAACGGCTCGGTCGGGGAAATAGACGCTGGTGCCGCGCAGCCGCGCTTCCTGATCGAGCGCCGATCCCGGCGTGACGTACTGCGCGACGTCGGCAATATGAACCTGCAGTTCGAAGTTACCGTTTGCCAGCATGCGCACGAGCACCGCGTCGTCGAAGTCGCGGGCCGTTTCGCCGTCGATGGTCACAATCGGTAGCTCCCGGAAGTCCCTCCGCCGCTGCAGTTCGCGGGCGGAAATGACCGCAGGCGTGTCTTGCGCTTCCTGCAGAGCCGCTGGAGGAAAATGATGCGGTAAATGAAACTTGCGAATCGTGATTTCGACGTCGACGCCGAAATCATCCTCGCGACCGAGAATTTCAATCACGCGTCCTCGTGGATTCTGAGTCGGCGAGGGCCAGTCGGTAATCTCAACGTCAACCACCACGCCCTCCAGATCGTCCCAGTCGGTTCGCCGCGCGACCTCGTCACCGAGCACGCGATCCACGGATTTCTTTTTCCTCCTGGGTCGCTCTGCGTCCTTCGCGCCCTCTGCGTTGATGGTCTGTGGCTTTTCTGCCCCCGGCACAATCAGAACCTCCTGCGTGATCTTGCTGTCGATCGGCTTTACATAGTTGCCGCGGCTGCCGTAGTGAAAAATTCCAACCACCGTCGGATGCGCCCGCATCACCGGACGCACGATGCGTCCCTCGGCGCGTCCGTCAGGACGCACGTTGCTGATGTCGACCAGCACCAGGTCTCCGTGCATGGCGTTGCCGATCAGATGGGGTGGAATGAAGATGTCGCCCGTGAGCCGCGCCCGAAGCGATGCACTCAACGACTTGGCGTCAGGAATCACGAATCCGAAGCCGTCGCGATGCATAGTGAGCCGTCCGGCGATCAGGTTTTTATCGGCAGCGGCCTGTGGCAGGGAATAGCGATCCGAGTCAGACTGAATGAGCCCGCCGCTCGCGACTAGTTTCCGCAAGCGCTCGTCGAGTTCGCGGCGCTCGTCGCCATGCAACCCAAGCTCGCGCACCAGCTGCTTGAATCCGGCGGAGCGCTTGGGTTGCCGCGCAATGTGTTTCAGGATGGTCGAATCGGAGATCATGCGAGCTGTCGGGCAGCTCTCAGCATACTCGACAAGACGCTTCTCTGCGCCGGTTCGCTCCAGGGGGAGCGCTTAGTTTGGGGACGGGTATATACCCTCGAGGGCAATGATGCAAGTCATGCCCAGGTAGGGCTGCATGTTTTCATGCGGCAAGCCTTGTCCCGCAACACTAAGCGCCTTGTTCGCCAGTTTCACATCTGGCGCCGCGTTGTTGTAGATTGCTGCCGACGAGCTGTTCGCCAGCACGTTGCCTGCGGGCGCCTTCGTGTTCGCCGTCGCGCTCGAAGCGACAATTTGATGCCGGTGTGCGGGCATTTGCGGAACCGTGAGAGCGACGCTCTCTTGTCCACCTTGTTCGCCGAGGTTGCGGTTCGATAACCCGGGGCCTTGACCCCAGGCGACGGGAACGCGACCGCGCATGTCAGGCAACGCGAAGGTGGTCGTGCCGTTGCCGCCGAACGTCGTGCCGAGCAGAGTAAAGAGGGCCGTATTCGCGTTAATCGCGAGGATCTGACCTTCGCACAGGGCCCATCCCTTGGGAGCAAAGTTAAACCCTACGTAGCGAATCTCCCCGAGAAACGGAGTCTGCGCGCTCGCAGGCACAGACGACATGACGGCCAGTACAACGACAACAAGGAGCAGAAGTTTGTAACGTGAAATCATAAGATCCCCCAGGCAGGTGGAGAGCGAGTGATCCTCGCTATCCTCAGTGTGAAGATACTTGCGCGCCGCATGGTACTTCAGTCTGGAGTGCGCCACAAGCGAAAATCTCCGTCCCACCGGAAACAACTGCGCAGGATGCAAAGACCTGCGCACAAACGGAAATCAGGCAGATGCGAAGGGATAGTTTCTTACCCATCTGGTCTGGAGAAACAGAGAAAGTGCAACCGGCCGGCACAAGAGATATGAAACTAGCCCTTGGCTTGCATTACCGCGAATCTCCGCCTGCGCCCGGCGGCCACGCCCCTAGTGCCTGTCTTACCATGGCAACCTGCCATGGCAACCCGCCCGGTGTGATAGCTGTTGTGCGCCACCATCTGCCAGAGTATCGCCTCCAGCGTTCCGGCGACTTTTGCGTCAGCTTCGTACGAAGATTCGATCTGGCGATCGAGTTGCGCGCGCGGACACTTTGCCAGAGCGCTGAAGTCAGCCAGCAGCACGGCGAATTGCTCGCGCAGTCGATCCCCCTCCTGCGCATTGGCGGGCGTCGGCGATGCGGGAAAGCTTTCCGCCGCGTGCTCCGGATAAACAGGCCGCTCTCCGCGGATGCGCCGCAGTTCGTAGTCCATCCAGTAATTCATGTGGAAAACAAGTTGCCCGACTGAGTGAGGAAATCCCGCAGCCTGTCGCGCCGCCAGTTCGGCGGAAATGTCCTCCACGCATGCCATGGGATCGGCGTGCGCGCCCTTGCCGCGGAGCAATTCTGTCATCGCGTTTCGCATCTGAATATCCAAGATTCCTGAACTATGCGCCGAATTGCCGCAAGTGATGATCCGAGTGAAGATATCCCAGGCGCATCCATTCCCGCTCGGACATTCGGCCCAGGTAGGGATGCGATGGCCACTGAAAATCAGGCGGGCTTCGCGTAAAGCGATCTACAAGACTTCTTAGTTCCTCCACGTCGCGTTGAAACTCGCTGCTAGGAGTTCCGCACTTCTCCTGGTCGATCTCCGGCATGGTCTTGAAACCCTTCGGCCACGGGACCGGCACCCACAGTGAAGCCAGCTTCAACACTCTACTCGGATATGGGAAACCTGGAGGGGCCGTCGCGATCAAGCCCATATACAGTCTGAATCCGTCTCCCAGGTGACAGATCATTTGATGCGCCGACATTTTCCCCCACCGGCGCAAGCTGTCAGGCCGAACGCTGTTCAATCGGGCGATGATTTCTTCCTTGTCGCGCGCCTTGAGGAATGTCTTCAAGCGTTGCCTTCAGAACAGCACTGGAGAAGAGCGGCCCAATCAGGCTACCGTCCCGCGAAATACTGCTCTTCCAGAATCCTCCGATGGTGCAACTCATGTCCGGCAGTAATGTAAGCGATGGCGCGCACGCTGACTTCGTTCTTGTTGGCCACACCCCGCCGCGTCCACGCCGCCTCCTCGAGATTGCGCAGCAGTGTAATGGTCGCCCGTCGCACCGCAATGTAATCTTCAATGATCTCCGCCAGCGGCGCCCGGGCAAACGGACCATTCTGGACGTAGTCGTCCTGCTCGAAACCCTCCATCGGCGTCTGGTCGCCGCGTGAAATCCGCAGCGCGCGATAGGCAAAGATGCGCTCCGTGTCGCAGACGTGCCCCAGAACCTCTTTTGCGTTCCATTTGTCGGGCGCGTAGCGGAAGTCTCCGTCGGCCTCGTCGCGTCCCGAAAGCAGCAGCATCATCTGCCGGCGCTGTGCATCGAGCGTTCCCAGAATGTCGGTTCCCGGTATCAGCGAAACGTACCGCTCATAATAAGGCGCGTATTCGCCCGGCTTAGGCCGAGCGATCACAAAAGGTGCAGGCGTAACAACGGCTGGTCCTGACATGATCTGCTCTGACATGATTTGCTCCGTATGAGAGTGTTCCAGGGCCTGACTTCTTTGAGACTTAGACGGGCAATCCCACATTCCGTCTTCGATAAATCTTCGACCCTGACAGGATAACGCCGCGGCCCTGTGGGAAGGTACGGCCCGGCAAATTTTTACGGAATGGTTACACGGTGCAGAGCAGAAAAGAAGCGGCGACGTGCCTCAGACTGCGGCTCACCCAACCGTATCCAGTAGTTACCAACGAATGAACTCCTGTTGAAAATAAAGGCTTTTCCACAGGGCTCAAATTGAGACGTGGGAGTACAATTCTGTTTGGTCACCAAAGTGCGGCGGATGACCCCTAATCCCAACTAGGAAAGGAACTTTTCTACCATGTGGAAGCCGACCAATCAGCCTCAGACCCCTGCCCGGCCCGCCGAGCCGGAGCGCCCAACTTCGTCTACTCCCAGCGCGCCTGCTATGACACCCATGGCCGCTGAACCTGCTCCGCGGCCCGTGACCACCACCACCGCCGACCAGGCCACCATCGGCAAGTCGCTCGTCATCAAGGGCGAGGTAACCGGCTCCGAGTCGCTCTATATTGACGGCAGGGTCGAAGGTTCCATCAATCTTTCGGGCAATCGCGTCACCGTCGGCCGCAACGGAGTCGTCGCCGCCAACATCAATGCCCGTGAGATCGTGGTGCTGGGCAAGGTCCGCGGCAATCTGACCGCCAGCGACCGCGTCGATATCCGCAGCGACGGTTCGCTCACCGGCGACGTCATCGCGGCGCGCATTTCGATCGAAGACGGCGCGTTCTTCAAAGGCGGCATCGACATCCGCAAGGGCGGACAGCCGCAGCAGCAGAAGGCCAACGGCGAAGACAAGTCGATCGCGGCCAGCGAGCCGGCGGCCGTCGGCGCGCGCGCATAGACTTTTCGCAGAAACACGTTGGGGCGCGGGAAATTTTGGCTGATGTTCAGCAGCGGGCATTCCGCAAGGATGCCCGTTTTCGTTTCTTCAGCAGCCTCGGTCGTGCCGCAGGTCTCCCACTAAGCTCGCTTAAGAAGCCTCGAACTCCAGCCTCTCAGCCCTACTCCAACCGCAAGGCTTGCGCTGGATCAATCGACGCCGCCCGTCGTGCCGGAATGATCCCGGCGATACACGCGGCTCCCGCCAGAATCGCGACTGCGCCCAGCACAATCTTGGGATCTGCACTCGTGATCTCATAAAGCTGAGACTCCACAAACTGCAGGCAGGCGAGCGCCACGGGGATTCCAATGATCAAGCCCAGAACGATCTGGGTTGCCGCTTCCCGCATCACCATCGCAATCACGCTTCCGCGCTCGGCTCCGACTGCCATCCGTATGCCGATCTCCGGTGTCCGCCGCGCGACCGTGTACGCCGTCACTCCATACAGCCCGATCGACGCCAGCAGCAGCGCTAGCCCGCCAAACAGCATCGTCAACCGCGCAATCAGCCGCTCCTGGTTAAAGCGATCCGCAATCTGATCTGTGAAGGACTGGAACTTCACCATCGTCAGGTTCGGATTAATGCCGGCCAATGTCGTTCGACCCAGCTTCTCCATGTCATCCATGGGCCGCTCGGTGTGCAGCACAATCGCACCCGCATAAAGGGAGACATCCGTTTCAATCGGATCTTTGTCACTTGGCGGCCGCTGCGTCATCGGAATAAAGAACATGCTGTGATTTTTCCAATAGACGCTGGTGTACACGGTGTCTTCGACCACTCCGACGATTTCGAAGTCCGACGGCGAAACCGGTCCCGGGTTCCCGAAGTGCTGTCCGATGGGATTGAATTCCGGTTTGCCAAAAAATTCCTTCACAAACGTCTGGTTGACCACCGCTATTTTCGGCGCCGTAGAAGTATCTTGCGGACCGATTCCGCGCCCCAATACGACATGCGTGCCCACCGAATCGAAATATTCTGCGCTTGCTCTTACCGAGGAAGCGCTCTTATCTAGGGCCGGCTGTCCCTGAATCTGAAGACCCGAACTCCAGTTGTCGTCCTCCATCGGAGTGTAGGTGCAGAGGCCAACTTTTTTGACGCCCGGCAGTGCATGGAATTGCTGCTCCACCCTGCGGTAGAGTTCTTCCACTTGGGGCGGAGCATAGCCTGCTGCCTGCGGATTGATGTGGATAATGTACCGGTTCGTGGCGTCTAGTTTGAGGTCTGTATTCTGCAGCTTGTTCAGGCTCTGGCCAAACAATCCGGCACCCACCAGCAATACCAGCGATAACGCGGCCTGCAGTACGACGAGCGAGCGCTGCAACTTCGATGCTCCGCCCGCCGTCGTTCTCGTACTGCTTCGCAGAGCATCCACCGGTTGTGTACGTGCCGCCATCCACGCCGGGGCCACACCAAACACGATGCCGGTTATCAATGAGAGTCCACAGGCAAAGCCGATCACGACCGATGACGGGCTCGCTTGAATCGGAACGTTCTGCTCTCCCGGGAAGGCGAGCGACAGCAACATGTGCGCTCCCACATACGCCACCACAAGCCCGCTTGCGCCGCCCATCAGTGCCAGAACAACGCTTTCGGTGAGCAGTTGCCGAACCAGTCTTCCCCGCATGGCCCCCAGCGCCGTGCGTACACTCAATTCCACTTTTCTTGCCATGCCACGCACGACCAGCAGGTTGGCTATATTCGCGCAAGCGATGAGCAACACTAGGCCGGCCACCCACATCAGCAGGCGTAGTTGCGATGAGTACTGCTCCTGCATTGCCTGAATCCCGCCGCCGCCCGGCGTCAGCACTACGTGGGCCTTGGCCAGATCCTTTTTGCCCTTTTCCGAGGAGAACACTTTGACCGTAGCCACCGACTCTCGCATGATCGCGCTGACCTTCTGCTGCAGCGGCCCCAACGCGACTCCCTGCTTCACACGCCCGATCATGTATAACCATTCCACTTCCGGATCGTGTACATACGGCACACTCAACAGCACTGTCGCCGATTCAATCGGCAAATAGAAATCCGGGGGCGTGCTCGACATGCGATCGCCATAGAACCGTGGCGGCGCGACCCCGATGACCGTAATCGGTCTTGTATTCACCCAGAACGTGCCACCGACCACCGAAGCATCGCCGGCGTAGTCGCGCTGCCATGCCTGGTAGCTCATCACGGCTGTCATGGGCGCGCCCTTGTCGTCGTCGCTATCGGTCAGCAAGCGCCCGGCTTTCGGTTGCAGCCCAAACGTGCGGAAGTAGTTGCCGGAAACGAACTCTCCCATCATCGACCGCGCACCGCTCTGCCCTCCATCGCGCCGCACAGTAACCGGCCGGAACGAGAATCCCGATTCCATCGCCGCCAGTTCTTCAAACTCCGGCACGTTCTTCCTCAACTGTTCGTAGGTCTCAGTTGAAAACAGTGAATATCTGCCGTCATCCCTCGTGCCACCGGAATTCACACAACAGTCATTGGCATTCCCCAGCCGCACGAGTGTCTTCGGATCGGCTACTGGAAGGTTCTGCAGCAGCACTGAGTCCACCAAGGTAAAGATCGCGGCGTTGGCTCCGATACCTAATGCCAGCGTCAGCAGAACCGTAACCGTGAACCCCGGCGTCTTCCGCAACTGTCGAATTGCATAGCGCACATCTTGCATCAATGTGGTCATCATCATTTCCTGGGTCGTAACTCGGCTTTCATCGGGGAGGTATTCACGGTCAGCACCTCCAAGTTTTCCGCCGCCTGCTGTTCAACGTCTGCCGCCCAACGTCGTACCTCCGGCTACGAGTCATCAGCACGCGAAGTGCCGGGAACATTCAACAAAAACGCAGGTTAAGTGCTGTGCATTCAATGTTCTGCTTTCCTGGTGAACAACTTGGATCGTCCGCCGCCGGACGGAACTGTCCGATTTCAGACAGCCCGGCTAACAAAATGTTTTGTACCTCGGACCGCGCCACCATGCCCCGGAACCCTGATTGCATGCATTGACTTGCACCCTTAGCCCGCCTACCATTGCCCTTCCTCGGTCGCCCGGATGAACGGGCCAAACGGGATGGGGCGCATCATGATCGGCCAAACGATTTCTCATTACCGCGTCGTCGAAAAGCTTGGTGGAGGCGGGATGGGCGTCGTCTACAAGGCCGAGGACACGCGCCTGCGCCGCTTCGTCGCCCTCAAGTTCCTGCCCGACGAAGTGGCGCGCGATCCTCAGACTCTGGCCCGTTTTCAGCGTGAAGCTCAGGCCGCTTCCGCTCTGAATCATCCCAACATCTGCACGATTCACGACATCGGCGAAGAAAACGGCATGGCGTTCATCGCCATGGAATACCTCGAGGGCATAACGCTGAAGCATCGCATCTCCGGTCGTGCGCTGGACCAGGAGACTCTTCTCCCGCTTGCCATAGAGATTGCCGACGCGCTCGACGCCGCCCATAGCAAGGGGATCGTCCATCGCGATATTAAGCCGGCCAACATCTTTGTCACCGAACGCGGCCACGCCAAGATTCTGGACTTCGGGTTGGCGAAGGTTGTGCCCGCGATCAGTTCATCCAACCAGATAACCGCCCTCAATACGCAGACGCGCTCCATCGACCCTGAGCATCTCACCAGCCCAGGAATGATGGTGGGAACCGTCTCCTACATGTCGCCGGAACAAGTGCGGGCCAAGGAACTCGACCCGCGCACGGACTTGTTCTCCATCGGCGCGGTGTTGTACGAGATGGCCACCGGCAGTCTTCCCTTCCACGGAGAAACATCCGCGATGATCTGCGAGGCGATCGTGAATCGTCCTCCCGTGGCGCCCGTGCGGTTGAATCCTACAATTCCCGCAGAGCTGGAACGAATCATCAACAAGGCGCTGGAGAAGGATCGAGACCTGCGTTATCGCTCAGCTGCCGATCTGGAAACCGACCTCAAGCGCCTGCGCCGCGATACGGACTCCGGAAGGTCTGCGATGGTGACTGGCGTTGCCCCAGCTCCCGCCGCATCTCCAACCCGCGTGCCGTGGCTGAAGGGGAGCGTAATACCGGCCCTTATTATCTGCGCGGCTGTACTCCTGCTGTGGCTGCGGGCTCCGCTTCCACCTCCGAGAATCCTGGGATCGAAGCAGATCACCAGCGATGGGCTTCCCAAGGTCACCCTCGTGACCGATGGTAATCGGCTGTACTTTACCGAGCGCACCACGGTTCATGTGAACATCGCCCAGGTCGCGGCAGTGGGAGGCGAGACCGCTCCCATTGACGTGCCCATCGGGAGTGTAGCCGTAGCAGATGTTTCTTCGGAACAGTCGGAACTCTTGCTTAACACTTCTGGGCCCTTTGATGGCCCCTACTACTCTATGCCCATGCCGGCCGGATCCCCGCGCCGCCTGGGCGACGTCGTAGCCCACTACGCCATCTGGGCGCCCAACGGAGACTTGCTTTTCGCCAAAGGAAACGATCTCTACCTCGCTGCCCACGATGGTTCGAATCCCCACAAGCTCCTAACCGCTCCCGAACGCCCATTCGCGATGAGCTACTCCCCGGACGGGAGCCGCATCAGTTTCACGGTTTCGAACCCGATCAACACAGTCAATGCCCTGTGGGAAGCGCGTTCCGACGGCAGTGGCATGCATCCGCTGTTACCCGGCTGGAATAACCCTTCCGCCGAGTGCTGCGGCCACTGGACTCCAGACGGCAAATACTTTGTATTCGAAAGTCTTCGCCAGGGCTCCACCAATATCTGGATCATGCGTGACCACACTGACTGGTGGCGAAGGGCTTCCCTTGAACCAGTTCAACTCACCACCGGCCCTATGCAATTTGATCTGCCGATTCTTAGTAAAGACGGTAAGAAGCTATTCGCTGTCGGAGTACAACCCAAGGCGGAGTTGGTCCGCTACCATGCCAACTCCAAAGAACTGGTTCCGTATCTGGGCGGCATCTCCGCCAGCGACGTAGAGTTCTCCCGTGACGGCCAGTGGGTCACATATGTCAGCATCCCTGACCTTAGCCTATGGCGCAGCAAGGTCGATGGTACCGCTCGTCTTCAGTTGACCTACCCGCCCATGCAGACCGCTCTGGCGCACTGGTCGCCCGATGGTAAGCAGATCGCATTCTCCGGCACGTCACCCGGAAAGCCGTGGAAAGTATTTCTGATTTCAGCCGATGGAGGCAGCCCCCAGCCCGTCACTTCCGAAGAAGTCGTGGAAACCGACCCCACCTGGTCGTCCGATGGAAACACCCTCGCCTTTGGACACCGCGACACGCGCGACCCGGCGAAGACCTATATCAATCTGTTCGATCTGAAAACTCGCAGCATCTCGCAGCTGCCGGGCTCCACCGGAATCTTCGCTCCCCGCTGGTCGCCCGACGGCCGTTTCATCGTTGCCATCCTGACGGAGAACAACAACAAATTACTTCTCTACGATATGAAGCCGCAGAAATGGCGGCCGCTCGATACCGACGTTTTCTTCGGCTATCTTGCCTGGTCGCGCGACAGCGCCTACGTGTACTTCGATACCGTCCTCAGCAAAGACAGCGGATACTTCCGCTTGCGCATCAGCGACTCCAAGGTCGAAAGAATCGCCGATCTGAAGAATTCCCGCCTTTTCCGCGGCCAGTTCGGCCCCGGCTCCTGGTCCGGCCTCGGCCCGGGCGATGTCCCGTTGTTTCCCCGCGACATCAGCACGCAGGAAATCTACGCGTTCGACCTGCAATTACCATAATTCTGCCGTTCGACAGATCGTCCCCCCCGCTCACAATCGACAAGGAGCGGTCAGATTCCGAAATCCAGGATCTTCTTAGCGAACTTTGCGGCCGTTCTTTGCGACCTTAGCGGTTAAGCTTTTCGCCCATTGCCAAAAGGGGCTTGAATCTTAATATGGTTTATGATATAAACCGGTTCATGAATGTTGATGCCGAGCCAGGCGTCCAAGATTCAACTCAAGCGGTGCCTGTTCTTAACCGAGAACGGCTGAGATATGTCACGGAAAACTTTCATGCACTGCAAGGGCTGGGCACGCTAGCGCTAGGCTTGGGTTCGCTTTAAACAGGATGGCGGATGTTTATTGGGAACGTAGTGACTGGAAGATACTTGGGGATTTTCTTGGTGTGATTGCATCGGTTGTGGCAGTCCGTGCGTTTCAATTCTCAATTCCGAGCTATTATCAGCACCGCTTCGGCCGGGTTCAACAAAGGTCTCGGATCGCAAACTGGAGTCGCAAGAAAATTGCGATGTGGGTCATCGCTTTCCTTGTATTCGCGGTAGTCCTCTACGTCGTAGCGTGCGTGATCTCGGCGCCTAGGGGCGTTACTTATTCGCTCGCGATGTCGCTCATCATGATCTCTTTCGTTTTCCCCCCGGTCAACCGTCGGTTCGAGCGAGCAGTCTACACGTTGTTGATCGGGCTCTCTGTCGCACTCGTCGCCTTATATCCGCTCTTGCATTCCCTGGATGCAAGGCAGTTCGCTCTTTGGAGGATACTGAACGCTGCAGCTCCGGGCCGCGGCTTGGCTGCGATTGGCCTTTGCGATCACATCACTCTGGTTTGTATGCTGCCCAAACGCGTGACGCAGAATGAGCCATGAATGACGACCGCGACATGATGCCTTCGCCCAACCGTCTAGTCCACGAACCCGCTCGCCTGGCGATCCTGACGGTCTTGTCGTCGTGCGCTTCGGCTGACTTTGTCTTTCTGCAAAATGCTACCGGGCTGAGCAAGGGAAACCTGTCTGTTCAGCTGACCAACCTCGAGCAAGCCGGCCTGGTAATCATCACCAAGGAAATCATCGACAAGAAGATGCGAACCACCGTCAGCCTGTCAAAACGTGGCGCCTCTGAGATTGATGAGTATTGGAAAACCATGGACGCGATTCGCGCGCGCATGGCCAGCGCAGAGGAACACCGGCGTCCCCGTCGAGGGCCAGCACTGCCGCTTCCTGCGAGGTTCTCTCCCGTCTCAAACACGTAGGGTGCTGCCTCGAGCCCACTCTGCCCAAGTTGATATAGTGCGGTAATGCTGAACCTGCTCCTTCAGAAGGCGAAAGCAAAGGCCGCCGCACGCAGCGGGCGGAGCCTGAGTTCGTGGTTCCGCCACTTTGGAGCGCTGGGACTTTTCTTTCTCGCGATCCTCGACAGCTCGCCGCTGCCTACCTTCGGTGGCCCCGACATCCTGACCGCGATTCTGGCCGCCAGCCACCGTGGTCCGTGGTATGAGTACGCTGGCATGGCTACCGCCGGCGCTGTGGTGGGCGCGTATCTTACATTTCGCATCGCTCGCAAGGCGGGGTCTGCATATCTGGAGAGCAAATTCAAGAAGGGCAGAGTGTCCGCGATCTTGAAACTGTTTAAGAAATCCGGAGACGGCGCCCTCTTTGCCTCATGCGCCATTCCTTTTCCCTTCCCGACGAGCATGTTGTTCGCGGCCGCCGGGGCCTCCAACTACCGCACGGGAAAGTTCCTCACGATTGTCGGCATCGGCCGCGGTCTGCGATACGCGGCCATCGCCATCCTCGCTGATCTCTACGGACGCCACTTCACTCGCGCAATGCGGCACCCAACGCAGTATTGGGGATGGATGTTGCTGGGCACCATGCTGATTCTCGGCCTCATCGCCGCCGGCATTCTGATGAACCGTCGCCTCGCCACCGCATCTGCAGAGTAGGTGAGTTCCAGCCTCGTGCTATTCCACGAACATGCAGTCCCCGTAAGAATAGAAACGATATCTCTGTGCAACCGCATGGTTGTAAGCGCGCAGAACATTCTCTTGTCCGCCCAACGCGCACACGAGCATCAGCAGCGTCGACTCCGGCAAATGGAAATTCGTCAGCAGCGCCCGCACCACATGAAATTTGTACCCGGGATAGATAAAAAGATTGGCCTCTCCCGTCCCCGCGAATATTTCTCCAGCACCCTGCTGCGCAGCATATTCAAGAGTCCGCACCGTCGTCGTTCCTACCGCCACGATCCGCCGCCCCCCACTCCGCGCCCGCCGCAGTTTTTCCGCAACCTCGGCAGAAATTGAATAGCGCTCAGAATGCAGCTGATGTTCCTCCACCCGCTCAACGCGTACCGGCTGAAACGTTCCCAGCCCCACATGAAGCGTCACCTCCGCAGTCTCAACTCCCCGCCCCCGGGTGCGCTCCAGAATCTCCGGCGTGAAATGTAATCCGGCCGTCGGAGCCGCGACCGATCCCCGCTCCCGCGCGTAAACCGTCTGGTAGCGCTCGCGATCGCCAGAAGAATCTTCCCGCGCAATGTAAGGTGGCAGCGGCACATGCCCAATCCTCTCGACGATCTCAAAGAAATGTGGGGACAGCCGCCCTCGGCTGTCCAGCCGGGCAGAGCCCGGCGCTCCGGGCGCAAATCGAATCCGCCGCTCCCCAAACTCCCCTCGCCCAATTACCTCGGCCTGCAGGTCGTCCTGCTCTCCAAAGAAAAGACGTTCCCCCACCCCGATCTTCCGCCCCGGCCGCACCAGGCATGCCCACTCATTTGGCTCCTGTGCAAGCTGCCGAGTGAGCAGAACTTCGATCCGCCCATGAAGAAACTCCCGCGCCGCCGGATTCCGCGCACTCACCGCCTGGGCCCTCAACCCGCCCCGCCGTCCATATAACCGCGCAGGAAACACTCGAGTGTTATTGAAGACCAGCAAGTCATCCGGCCGGAGCAGTTCCGGAAAATCGCGGAACCTTCCATCCCGCAACTCCCCCGTGGACGACTCCAGCCGCAGTAGACGCGAGCCCGCCCGGTCGCTCAAGGCTTCCTGCGCGATCAAGTCCTGGGGCAATTCGTAGTGAAAGTCGGAGACTAGCAAGCACTTCGATTATAGGGAGATGCCGTGCAATCCCGGCACCAGCGCACTAAGCGAATCGATTTTTCTCGAAAATTGGATTGTCTCTGTGCGTCGACTGCTGGTACTATGCGGTTGCCAAAGTGCGGCGCCGCTTTTGCTAGTTCCCCCATAAGGGTATCCATGCCTACCGAACGTAAACATAGGGAAGAAATTGTCCGCTACGGTCGGATGCTCCACCAGCGGGGGTTCGTGGCCGCCATGGACGGCAATCTGTCGGTTAGGCTTCCCGGCGACCGCGTTCTGGTGACCCCAACCTGCCTGAGCAAGGGGTCCATGCGCCCCGCCGACATGGTCATTGTCGATCTTGACGGTGAACGTGTGGCCGGACGCCGCAACGTGACCAGTGAAATCGGCATGCACTTGCTCATCTATCGCATGCGTCCCGATGTCGAGGCCATCGTGCACGCCCATCCGCCGACCGCCACCGGATTCGCAGCAGCCGGCATGGCCCTCACCGAGCCCCTGGTGTGCGAAGTCGTCATGGGATTGGGATGTATCCCGCTAGCCCGCTACGGCACGCCCGGCACCTCGGAATTGGCCCAGACTCTCGAGCCCTACGTTCCCAACTACGACGCTATCCTCATGTCGAATCACGGCGTGGTCAGCTACGGCGATACCCTCGAACACGCCTACATGAAGATGGAAACCGTCGAGCACTTCGCCCAGATCGCCCTGGTCACGCACCTGCTCGGCCGCCAGCAGCCATTGCAGGAAGTTGAAATCGAGAAACTCCTGCTAGCCCGCACCAAATACTTCGGCGCAAAAATGGCCGCCTCGATGCCCATGCCCCGCATCCCCCAAAAAGTAAGCTAGAGTTTCCAGCAGAGAAGTTCAAGCCGTTGATTTTCTTAGCGAACTTAGCTGCCGTCCTTAGCGTCCTTTGCGGTAAGGGCTTTTATTTGCCGTTGCTCTTGGCGTTGATTTTCTCAGCGACCTCCGCAGTTTCTTCTCAGCGACCTCAGCGGTAAAAGCTTTTACTCTCCCCCAATCCGAAACCGCAATCCCCCTCGAAAATTCACGGGCAGCGCCGGATAACCCAACACCTCGTTGTACCGCCGGTCCAACGCATTCTCAACATTCAGGTACGCGGTCACGCGATGACTCACCGCATACCATCCTCCAACATCTGCCCGAACGTATCCTGCAGCGTGGTCAATCCCCAAGCCCAGAAAATCCGAATCCGGCCTCCGACCCACGAAACTCCCTCCCAGATTCGCTCCCCACCGCGCTCCCAGATACGAGAGCAGCATACTTCCCGAATGCTTGGGCCGACGCAGCAGCGGAGACCCCGCAGCCAGCAGCGGATCGCAGAAATTCGCCGGAGTGCAGAGCGGGGCTTCTAGGATCTGCGTTGACGTGTAGTTGTAGGCAGAATCCAGTTGCAAATGTTTCATGATCTGCCCCCTGAACTCGACCTCCGCTCCGTGCGCCATGCTGCGGTTCACATTCACGTATTCGCCCACAAATGTCGGCGGGATGGACTCAAACTCGATCTGGTTGTGAAACTGGTTATTGAAATAGATCGCCGAGAATGAGTACTTGCCTCCCCGCAGGCTTTGTTCCAAGCCCGCTTCGAAGGCGTGGTTCTCCTCCGCCTTCAAGCCAGGATTGGGATTCGTCGGGAAGGTCCCTGTGATCCCAAACGATTCCTCAAACGTCGGCTCCTTGATCCCACCGGCATAAGAGAATCGCAGCCGCGTTCCAGAAAGCCAGTCGCCGCCTCCACGAAACGCCAGAAAGGTGGCGGACACCCGGGGCACGGCACGGTCGCCAAAACTGGCGTTGTGCACGTAGCGCAGGCCTCCCACCACTGAGACCCGCCCGCGAGTGATTCGCTGTTGCACGAAGAGAGCGTGGTTCAAGCGCAAGCCGTGAGTCAGTGACAGGCCGATGATCGGGTTGCCGTTGTTGTCCGTCGTTGCAAACTGCGAGTCAAAGTTGCCATTCTCATCTTCAAACTCGTATCCCACGGTGGTTTGAGCCCAACTCCGGGGAGTGTAGTCACCCTGGTAGTTAAAGCCCGCGCGGTTCATGTGGTCCTGTTCGAGGAAGAAGCAATCTGTGAAGATGAAGTTCACCACATCGCAGCCCCGGTCCGGAACTGAGTCTTCGTTCAATCGCTTGTGGTTGTATTCGTAGCCCGAAAGGCTGTGCTGCCAGTGCGATGGCACGGTGACGGTCAGTGCGACGCTGGCCAGCAGGTTGTTCTGTCGAGCCCGCGCATCGATGTCTGGAGGCAATAGCGAGTCCCCGTTGAAGTTCCATTCTCCGGGGACGCCCGTGCGACTGTTGGCATGCCGCACGCGGACCCGGAAAACTGCGGCATCGTTGATCCGGATCCCAGTATTCGCGCCCTGCAGCGAATTTGAGTAGTCGTTGTTGACGCCCAGCCCCTGGGTATTGAACTGGTCGGCAAAGAGATCGTAATCCCAAATACCCCGTGCGCCCGCCAAGGTTGCGAATCCGTGAGCGGTATTGAAGTTTCCGCCGTCGGCTCCAAATCGCAATTCGGGTACTGCGGTTGTCCCGGTGCTGCTGAAAAGCTGCACCACGCTCGTCATCGCATCGGAACCGTAAAGCGTACTTTGAGCCCCTCGTAAGAACTCCAGACGATCTACCCCCGCCAGCGGCACAGTTCCGAAATCGAACGTTCCTCCCGGCTCGGTGGTGGGAACACCGTCGACAATTACTTTGTTGTAGACCGAGTCTCCGCCACGCACGAATAAGCCGGACAATGCCCCGCGCTGTCCCGACGCATTCACGACGGCTCCGGGAAGAAAGCGCAAGGCGTCCGACTCCGCCACCGGTTGCATGACATCGAGCTCGCTACTCTCCAGTGTGGAAATGCTCGCACCGGATTCCTCCGCCGATATCGGCGTCCGGGTCGCGCTGACCACGACGGTCTCCGACGCGGTTGCCAGCCGCAAATTGACGGTAACTTCCCCCGATCCGGCGTCCACCGTTTCCGCCGCGAACCCCGGCGCTAGCACTCTGATCTGATAAGGGCCTCCAGCGTCGGTGCGAAGCGTCGCAATGCCCTCGGCCGAAGTGGTTTGCGATGCGAGAACATTGCTGTCGCTTACCCGCAATAGGGTCACCTGCGCGCCGGGCACAGCAGCCGATCGCGGATCCACCACTTTGACTTTGAGTTCGGCGGCGTAAGCACTCGCACTGAGCCCACCGACCAGAAGGCTGACCAGAAGAATAAGAAGAGAGAAAAGCCGAATACGAAAGACCACAAGGCGCATACCTTCCTCCTTTGCACGCGAAAGAGGTTGAACTAGACGGAGTGCGCCGGTCTCCTGGCTTTGCGAGTTAAGGATGCATAACATCCATTCGCGCCTGCGGCCTTCCCGGGAATCGTCCCAGTGGCCGGAGGCAGTTTCCTCGCTTACAGTTGCGCGGCAGCGCGGGATTTCCACCCGCTTCCCTGTCTTCGCCCAGCGGCAAAGACGCGCCTTCCGAAAGATATTCCAAAGAGCAGAAACAACCGTGACGAAGAATCTAACGAGGAAAGAGAGCGGAAGTCAAATACGAGCCAGTTTCCCGGTTTCCTGGTTTCCTTCGTGAACCTTAGTGTCCTTAGTGGTGAACGCCTTTGACTTTCTTGGAATCAGTGTCGCAGTCGGCCCACCAAGTAAAGCACCAGAGAAAGCACCACGCTCACCAGCAACGAAGTCGCCAACGGAAAATAAAACGTCGTATTCTTCCCGCGATAGACAATGTCGCCCGGCAGCCGTCCCAGCGGCAGGTTGACCCGGCCCAACAACGTGAGCCCCACCCCCGCAACCACCAGCACCACCCCGAGGACGATTAGAAGCTTGCCAAATTCCGTCATTTGACTAAAATGTGACGCACAGCTTGGTCGGCTGCCGGATGGTTGGTCCGCAGCCACAAAGCCTTTACTTCCGCCCTCGTGTACAAAGGATTTTGACCCAGGGCCGGAGGTCTGAAAGACGCCTCCCCCCGGCGTTTACAAGCAGCCCCCCCCAAACCTGAACCACCGTCGCCGTGCTTGATCCCAGGAGGATCCTCATGCAGTTGCGCCAGTTCACTGCAGCCTTGTTACATTCTAAGACTTTACCGGTAGTCCTGCTTCTCGCGAGTCTCTACATCCTTCCATTTCCGGCCTACTCTCAAGACGTTCTTACCTACCACAACAATAACGCCCGCACGGGAGTGAATCCGAACGAGACCATCCTCACTCTGGCAAACGTGAACATGGCCAACTTCGGAAAGCTCTTCACCATCCCGACCGACGGCCTCGTCGATGCGCAACCCCTCTACCTCTCAGCCGTGACCATAGACGGCGTCGCCCACAATCTTGTGATCGTCGCCACCGAGCACGGCACCGTCTACGGCTTCGACGCCGATACAGGAGCGAATCTCTGGCACATCACCACCCTTAAGGCCGGAGAAACCACCGCCGACAATCGTCACTGCGACCAGGTCGACCCCGAAATTGGAATCACTTCAACTCCCGTCATCTTCCGTCCGAAGAATGCTGCTCCCGCCATTTACGTGGTCGCCATGTCGAAAGACAGCAACGGCGATTACCACCAGCGCCTGCACGCCCTCGATGTCACCGACGGTCACGAACTCCACAACGGCCCCGTCGAGATCAAAGCGAAGTATCCCGGCACCGGCGACAACAGTTCCGGCGGCTACGTCATCTTCGATCCCGGCCAATACAAAGAACGCGCCGGACTGCTCCTCATCAAGAACACGGTGTACCTTGCCTGGGCCTCCCACTGCGACATCCGCCCCTACACCGGATGGATCATGGGATACGACATCAACACGCTCGCCCAGACCACAGTTCTCAACCTCACCCCGAACGGCAACGAAGGCGCGATCTGGGGCGCCGGCGCCGGCATGGCTGCTGACACCGATGGCAACATCTTCGTGCTCGACGCCAACGGAGAGTTCGACAGCAATATGACCGCCTCCGGCTTCCCGAAGAATGGCAACTACGGCAATGCCTTTCTCCGCATCACCACGCAAGGCGGACTCGCCGTCGCCGACTACTTCGAAATGCACAACCAGGCGGCTGAAAACAACGGGGACATCGACCTGGGCTCAGGAGGAACTCTCCTCGTCAACGGAAAGGACGCGGCTGGCAACATCATTCCGCTCGCCGTCGGCGCCGGCAAAGACACTAACCTCTATATCGTCGACCGCACTGCCATGGGAAAATTTGCCCCCGCCGCCAACAAGATCTATCAGGAACTGCCTCACGCCCTGCCCGGCGGAGTCTGGTCCATGCCTGCAATGTTCAACGGACGCCTCTACTACGGTCCGGTGGGCTCACCCATCCTGGCATTCCAGTTCAACAACGCGAAGCTCATGCCCACTCCCGTGGCTCGCACACCCAACCACTTCGGCTATCCCGGAGCCACTCCCAGCATTTCCACCAACGCAGGCCAGAACGTAATCGTCTGGGCCGCGCAAAACTCCACTCCCGCCACCCTGCACGCCTACGACGCCAAGACCCTGAACCAACTCTACAGTTCCAATCAGGCCCCCAATGGCCGCGATCATATGGGGCCCGGTAACAAATACGTCACTCCAACCATCGCCAACGGCAAAGTCTATGTCGCCACCAAGAACGGTATAGGCGTCTTCGGCCTGCTCAAGTAGTCCGGGGCCACTACATTTGCGGCGGGTGCCGCTCGCTAGGCCGAAGGGGATAACGGGATAGTATGTCCCCGGGGCGGCACCCCAAGCTCCAAGTCGTCAACCCGACCCGCTTATTGGACCTACACCGCCCGACGCGCAGAGTCGAGCGCAACAGACGTTTGCGCCCTTCTGATGTCGCATGGGCTCTCATGTACCACCGAGTTTGAGCCCAAACTCCACTTCTGCGACACTCTCTCAAGCTTCTCGTAGTCCCCCCCACCTCTTCGTCATAAACGCGACAACCCGACTCCGTCATCTTGCACCAGACCCCAGGAGGTTTTTCCATGCCGCTCCCCCAGCCGCCCGCTTCCTCATTGCGTTCTCTGCTCGTGCTCCTGCTCACCGCGATTCTCGGCCTCATAGCGCAGTCCGCCTATTCTCAGGATGTCCTCACCTACCACAACAGCATCGTCCGCACGGGAGTCCAACCGAACGAAACCATCCTTACCCCCGCGAACGTGAACTCTGCCAACTTCGGCAAACTGTTCACTATCCCCGCCGACGGCCTGGTCGACGCCCAGCCTCTCTACATTTCCGCCGTGAACATTTCCGGCGTCACGCATAATGTTCTGATCGTCGCCACTGAGCACGGCACCGTCTACGGCTTCGACGCCGATACCGGTGGGAACCTCTGGCACATCACCACCCTCAAATCCGGAGAAACCACTTCCGACACTCGCGGATGTACGCAGGTATCCCCCGAGATTGGAATCACCTCGACTCCCGTCATCTTTCGTCCCAAGACCGGCAACCCCGTCATCTACGTGGCAGCTATGTCCAAAGACGGCTCCGGCAACTACCACCAACGCCTGCACGCCCTCGACGCCACCAACGGCCACGAACTCCACAATGGCCCCATCGAAATTACTGCGAGATATCCCGGCAACGGCGACAACAGCTCTGGCGGATTCGTCGTCTTCGATCCCGCCCAATATAAAGAGCGCGCCGGACTTCTCCTGATCAGGAACACCGTCTACCTCGCATGGGCCTCGCACTGTGACATCCGTCCCTATACCGGATGGATCATGGGGTACAACGCCAACACTCTGGCGCGGATTTCTGTTCTGAACCTGACTCCCAACGGCAACGAGGGCGCGATCTGGGGCTCGGGAGCCGGCATGGCCAGCGACGGTGCCGGCAACATCTTTCTCCTCGACGCCAACGGCGACTTCGACAGCAATCTCAAAGCTTCCGGTTTTCCCGCCAATGGCGACTACGGCAACGCCTTCCTCCGCCTCACAACCACCAGCGGACTCGCCGTCGCCGACTACTTCGAGATGGACAACCAGGCCTCCGAAAATGGCAGCGATACCGACCTCGGTTCCGGCGGCACGCTACTCGTCAGTCCCAAAGACTCATCCGGCAACGTCCACAATCTCGCGGTAGGCGCCGGCAAAGACTCCAACCTTTACGTCGTCGACCGCGCCAACATGGGAAAATTCAACTCCTCCAGCAACAAGATCTATCAGCAACTCTCCGGCGCATTGCCCGGAGGCATCTGGTCCATGCCCGCGTCCTTCAGCGGACGCGTCTACTACGGCCCAGTGAATTCGCCCATCCTCGCCTTCAAGTTCAACAACGCAAAACTGACCACCAGCCCTGTCGCGCGGACCTCCAACGCCTTCGGCTACCCGGGAGCGACGCCCAGCGTATCCGCCAACGGCAGCAAGAATGGCATCGTATGGGCCGCCGAAAACTCGAACCCCGCCGTCCTGCACGCCTACAACGCAACAACTCTGATCGAACTCTACAACTCGAACCAGGCCACCAACAGCCGCGACCACTTCGGCAACGGCAACAAATACATCACGCCAACCATTGCTCATGGCAAGGTCTACGTCGGCACCACCAACGGCGTCGGCGTTTTCGGAGTGCTCAAGTAAGTGAGATCGGTGGAGCCCAGTAGGCTGCTGAAAAACTCGAATGTGGTTTTTGTTTTGAAAGTTCGCGGCTTTCCAACCGTACTTGCGCCAAAGTGAATTGCGGCTTAGCCGCTGCGGAAAAACTCGATCTTCGTGGCGAACGGGAAGGGCCCGAGTTTACTCGGGCCGTTAAGTCGTCGAAAATAAGTCCGCGCTTTAGCGCCTGAGGTCCGTCTCTTGCGACTCTGCGGACTTTTTCCGCAACCTCTCTCGCTGCTTAACACTGTAAGCAAGTCACCACCGCACACGCTCATCAGCTTTGAAGCGCTGGCGCGCGAGGTTCCAGCCCGACTGCACCTGCCGGGTAGGAGACGCAAGCCCGCCCCCGAGTCCAAAAATGGTCGGGCGCCCATTGCTTGTCTGCTGCGGGCACTCGTTCAGGTAGTCAAGGTGAGGTTCCCAACGAGCGCAATGGGGATATTTGTGCGCCGGGATAAACCGGCATGAAGCAGAGGAGGAAGAAGCCTTACAAGAAAGGAGTAGCGATCCACGTGGCCTCGAGTCTTGCGCTGCTACCGTGAGGGACCCAGCGCAGCGTAGATAGAGGATAGGCGGGGTGGGTATGGAGTG
>DASRRV010000309.1:0-12880 GCA_035695545.1 Candidatus Sulfotelmatobacter sp.
AAACTGTGGCATCCACGTGGACTTCGGGAACCGCAAGAGTATTGGGCGGCAACGTGCGATTGATGGCTCGTACCGCCCAGAATGCTCCAGCAAAGCCGATGGCGCCGCCGAGGGATGCCAGGGCAACGCTCTCAATCAACAACTGGCGGATCAGGCAGGTCCGCCTTGCACCTTCGACCGGCGCACCGCAATTTCTTGTTCCCGCGCGGTGGCGCGCGCGCGACAGCAAAAGATTTGCGATGTTAGCGCAGGCGATCAGCAGCACAAAACCAACCGCATAGAGCAACACGAGCAGCCTCGTCTTGAGGTCTGGACTGACAAATGTTTCTTGCATCGTGAAAAGCCGGACGCCCCAATCGCGCAGTTCTGGATAGACCTGGTCCATGTGAAAAGAAATGGAGTCCATTTCTGCCTGGGCGTGCTGCGGTGAAACTCCATTTTTCAGCCGCCCGAAGGCAATCAACACATGGTTGAGGCGGAGCTCTTTTGCCGGATCGATGGTGAGCGGGTGTAAACTTCCCCCGTAGAAATCAAGCTCAGCGCAGCCACGGCAAAGGGCGCAGCAGTTCCGCGTTCACGAAGCTAAAGATGGACGTGTTGGCCGCGATGGACAATGCGACGGTCAGAACAACTGCCTGGGTAAACATCGGCGTGCGCATCATCATGCGCCCTGCGTAGCGAATATCTTGAATCAATCCACTTATCATTCGTACTCACTTGTGTCGCAAGACCCCTTGGGATCGATTTTCGTGGCGCTCGCGGGAATGTAGTTGGCCAGGACCACAACCGCTAAGAGCAACAAGGAGATGCCAACAAATGTGCTGGGATCTGTGAGTTTCCAGCACTGCAGCAGTGCGGACCGTAAACCGAGTGTGCACAAGCGAAACCTGCGTCCCATGGGGTAAGAATCTGGCTGGCGACATTCTTAGACCCTAATGCATCCCGATTACTGCACGATTGCATGAAATGCGACACACTCAGCCGCATTTTCCGACGACTGTGATCCTCGAGCACCGTGCGCACGAACGTTCGCCAAGATCTAAAATAACACCTCCAGCCTTTTCCCAAGGTTCCTGGCGCGCAGCTAACTCCGAGGGTCCCTGAGTCATTAGAACTGAACAAAGGAAGCCTGAAAATGCCTCCCCGCTTAGAAGCGATAGACTCTATAGTGGGAACTGGTTTGCGGTTCAATTTATTCCTGTGGCCTCGTCGGCTAGGGATCGAAGAAGTGCGATTCAGCGATTTGCGAAGTGATGGGCCCGGTGCCTTGTTCGCTGTGGATGACTGGTGTTCTGTCGGTCCGCTTGCCAAATCGTATGGAGTATCCAACTGCAAGGAAGCGACCCAACGAGGTTGGAGACAGTCCGAAGCCAAAATGTGAATCGATCTGCTGATTCGGAGTGATCCGGTAGGTTGTGCCGAAATGAGCAATTTGTTGGGAACCGGTCAGGCGCGGGAAGTCGCCAGCGTATTCGGCAAATAGACTCCAACGCGTCGTCATCTCTCGTTCAACAGTGAAGGTTGACTCCCAGGTCAGATTTCGCCTTCCGCTTTGAGTGTTCCAGAAGACAGACTGCATGCCGCCGATTGACCATCTCTTCCCGAGATCTTTCGACCAGGGAAACTTAACAAAGGGATCGAATCCGTGGCTCGAGATTCGATCAGCGCCGGTGGGCAGGCTGACGGCTAGAATAACGGAAAGGTCAAAATGACCGGGCAAGGGACCAAGCTGTTGCTTGCCTCCAATTGCGATATCGCCAAAACCTGACGGAGCAGAAGACATCGTGGGGTCCGTCACATAATTCGGAAGCACGAGCCTCAGCTCAGTCCTGTTCAATAATCCAAGTCGCCTAGAGTTTCTGAGAAGTCAATAGCGTCATCATGACGCTGCTTGGTCCAAGTGATTCCATTTTCAAACTGAACGCTTCCTTTGGGAACTACGATGCTCGACTCGGTGACATCGGGCCGGTCGGTGACGATTCCGGGTTCGTCTGGCATTTGCCGGCACTGGGCACTACGACCAACTGAACAGCAAAGAGCAGCATGGCTATCGCTGTCCGGCATTTGAACGTCATGTTTCTTCGCTGGGGAGCCGTGTATCCGAGGCGTTCGGAAGCGTTTTAGCTTTACAGATCACTGCCCCCCGCGAATGAATCGACTCCTGTGGGAGACAACCGCTTTGAGGGGTGTTTATTCCATGCTGGTGTGGCTCAGGCTCCGCAATGCCTAGTCATTCGGAAGACGCATAGTAGCCGGTCCTCGCGTAAACTCGCAGAGGCGGCAGTCCCTTGGGCGGAGTGACCTTCACTCGCAGCTTGTGCCACTTACCGTCACGCACCGAGGTGGTGGGCCGATATCCCAGCACATATTGATTTCGCAATTCGATCCCAATCTTCGCCGCGACGTCGGTCAGGTCGTTTGGATTTTCAATTGAGAATGCGCGCCCACCCGTGATCTCTGAAATATCACTCAACAGCTGTGGGCCCAACCGTTCTTCTTCCGATTGGAAATAGTGGTCATAAATGCCAATTGAATAAATCTGTACATCCGATTCCTTGACCAAGTTCTTAATCTCGCTTTCTGAGTAGCGGCTGTGATTGTCTCCCCCATCGGAGATGATGAGTAATGCTTTTTTCTCGTATTTGGCGGCATGAATCTTGCGAAGGCCCAGGTAAATTGCGTCCAGAAGGGCAGTACGACCTTTAGCCACAGTGTAAGGAAGCTTTTCCGCGATATCCTCCACTGATTGTGTGAAATCCGTGACTCCCTGTGGCTGATCGTTGAATGTGATCATGAAGAACTCGTCTTGCGGGTTGGCTATTTTTAAGAACTCGACCACCGCATCACGTGCCCGGTCGATCTTGTTGGCCATGCTGCCACTTGCATCGAAGATGACGCCAAGCGAAATGGGAGCGTCCTCACTAGAAAAGTGTCGAATTGCTTGCTTTTCCTTTCCCTCGAAGACTTTGAAGTCCTCCTTATTCAGGCCGACAACTTCGCGGTTCTGTGGGTCTACTACCGACACTGACACCAGCACCAGGCTGACATCTACCTTGATCGGCTTCGAATCACCCCTGAGCGCCGGAGATTCAGCCGAAGGGCTACTCTTGGCTTGCAGTTGAGTGGGTTGGGTTAAGGGAATGTTACCGGCGGAGTTCTGTGCTAAGGCTGTCGGAGGTAGCGCATCTCCCACAAAGGCCAAGGTGATCACCAAGGCACACGCTGAGTGGAGAGATGGCATCTTCATTATGCTGGCGCCGCATACAAGAATCGCAGTAGGAAGCGACTCTAGTTCTCCGCACAGGAGGTGTGCGCCCCTCGAAGTGGATAACCATCAGGATGGAGTTTTGTTCCCCATAATCATTTTGCTGGGTTATGGAATAAACGCTACTGCTCGGTGGTTGTCCTTATTTGTACGCCAGTTGAAGCACTCTTCGGCGCGCTTTCCGTTCCTCTCGTTCACGTCAAATGATTGCATTGCTCAAACAGCCCGAACGATTAGAGGCACCTGTGAAGTGGATTGCCATCCTGGTCGCGACGTGGGTGGCTCCATCCTTGTCGAGCCGCAGAGCCTGTCCTGAGCGAGCCTCGCGAGTCGAAGGAGGGACTTCCTCTCAGCTGCACACTGTGACAATGTTCAGCTCATTCGCAATTCAACAGGTGGGCCGCTCGCGGATTCTTGACATTTCTTTGACTTGCCTCAGGGATGCAATGCTGTATCCCAGTCTATTTATGCGTTCTTTTCAAGCTCAGACGCTCCGGCTGCTTCCCTCCGGTCAGATTGGCACTGACTCCCCAAACGGCGCTGACCTGTTCAAAAATTCCGGCACGGGTTCTTAGATCGTCCAGTTCCGGCACGGAAAACGGGACGTCTCGCAGCCCCACGCCCGGATTATTGAAAAGAACTCGGACCAGCCGTTCAGGCTCACGGTATGGCAGGGAACGCAGCAACACTGCGTTCACAATGCTGAAAATCGCAGTGTTGGCACCAACTCCGAGCGCCAGTGTGAGGACGGCTACAACGGTTAAGACTGGCTTCTTCCCCAGAATTCGCAGCCCGTAACGCACGTCCTGAAGCACGTCTGTCATGGCGTTCTCCACTCTTTTCGGAATCAAGGCAATGTCCAACTCTCGCGGGAAGTAGAAAATGATCTGCAGGTTTCGTGCCAAGCAGCGATCGATAAATCTCGTTGAAAGAAATCACCATCTTTGACGAATCCCGAGTGCTGTATGCCCGATTGCAAGGTCTGATGTCCGTTATCGAACAACAAACAAAATGCCAATTGGTGTTCTGTCCAAAACTAATGGGTGCTCTGTCCAAGAACAGTGCGGAAGGGTAATGCGGCGCTCCAAACGTAATTGCGGAAACGCTTCCTTTGGATCAGTATTCGTTTGGGCGACGCCATATCTGTCCAGCACTAGTTGAAGGTGCCTGACTGGACTCCCGCTCGCCAAGGGACGCGCGGAGTTCGATCGCATGCCCTTGCCGCTGTCCCGGAATGTCGACGTGTCCCAGTTTTTGCCGCTCGTCGGATCCGGCTTGACGAGCCAGCCTAGAGATCTGGGGATTTCTTCGGGAGGACTGATGCTGGCCCATAGCACATGGTCCACTCCCCGTTGCGCCATTTCTGATGAGAGACTGCACTGATGAAGCAGCATCAGCGGGATCACCCCGAACACTCTCATGACTAGAACTGGGAATTGGTTGTGTGCGATAAATATTCCCGAGCAAGAAGGAACAAAATTGGTGCGTCGCGGCTTGTGCGCCGCAGCTGCCATGTCCTGGCGGGAAGGCATTGGTTGGCGGGCAACTGGAGCGTCCGCGATGTATTGGAAAGCGGAGAGTTAGCTTCTGCCTGCTCCCCCGATCATCCTTCCAGCACTCTCGCCTTGCTGTTGTCGAGCAGGTTGGATCAGGGAAGTGTTACCAGCGGAGTTCAGTGCTAAGGCGGTCGGAGGTAACGGGTAAGCCACAAAGGCCAAGGCCATCACCAAGGCACACGCTGAGTGGAGAGATGGCATCTTCATTATGCTGGCGCCGCGTACAAGAATCGCGGCAGGAAGCGACTCTAGTTCTCCGCGCGGGAGGTGTGCGCCCCTCGAAGTGGGTAACCATCAGAACGGGGTTTTGTCCTCATAATCATCTTGCTGGGTTACGGAATAAACGCTGCTGCTCAGTGGTTTTACTCGCTGTACACACCAGTCGAAACTCTTCGGTGCGCTTTCCGTTCTTCTGGCTCAAGCGGCGTCAACTGATTGTATCGCTCGAACGGCCCGAAAGATTGGAGCCACATGTGAAATGGAATGCGATCATCGTTGTGACTTGCCTGAATCCAGTCGCGCTGCGACCCTAAGAACTTTCACCCACCACAAACACGCGTGCCACTTCGCAAGCTTCTATGAGCTGGGTCATAAACCCAGCAAACCGTGGTTGCCTGTTCACTTCCGGGCAGCTAGGTCTCATAGACCTTTGAAACATCGTTGGTTCGACGGCGGACTCTCTTCTTCCTTGCCGCCAATGGGTTACGCTTTGTAAGAGACTAGTAAGAGGCTTGCTATCGAAGAAGTTGTGATCATTTTGCCTTTAGTTGGCCACGCACCATCGCGCTGTTGTGCGAGCTAGATGGGCGGTCGCCATGACCACAAGCAGCGCGACTGCTTCGATGGTAAAGCGGTACGCAGGCGGCTCGTCGTTTCGCTTACGTGGCCTGAAATGCAACCACCACACCAGACAGATTAACGCCCTGGACAGAGGCCGGTGAGTTTTCTGCTCACGCTGGGTTCAATGGCATTGCTGCATTCTAGTCACACTCACGGGGAGTTGCGGCGAGGACATCGCAACTCACCTTTCAATATCTCTCACTGTACAGTGAATATTTCGTCGTTATTTATCTGGGGCTTCGAGATGATGGCCGATGCTGCATCGTGTGATTTTCACGATGGTGGTTAAATACTCAAATGTGTGCGAAAGCAAGTACTGATGAGAACCGTTATTGTTTTCTTCCTGAGCATCACCTGGGCCGTCACTGCCTGCGCGGCTGACGTCACCGCGGAGAAGGTCGATCCTTGGTTTGCGGCGTTTGACAAGCCTGGCTCTCCCGGATGCTCAGTCGGCGTCCTCCGCAAGGGCCACTTCGTCTACAAGAAGTCCTTCGGCTACGCCGGCCTGGAAATCGGCGTTCCGCTCACACACAATCAGTTTTCTACGTTGGCTCAGCGGACGAGAACGAGCCAAAGCCGAGTTTAAGGAGCTGCTCGATGCCGCCGATTACAAAGTTCACGAGAGTCGTTCCAACCATAGGTCCGCACAGCTTCGTTAAAAGCCATGCCGAGATTAACGTCGAGACGCGTAACACGAGCAGTTCGCGTAGACGTGTTCCAACTAAATTAATACGAGATCAAAACATGGTGAGGCGCAGAACTTTTCTGCGCCCCACCGCAACGCCTCGACGACTACAAGGAGTTCAGAAATGTAAGCAACTGCTGCTTTTCTTGTGGAGTCAACTCGCGAAAACGCCCGGTGACCTGTCGGGCTTCCCCTCCGTGACGAAGGATTGCACCGTCGAGCGTTAGAGACTTCAGGTCATGCATGAAGCGTGATTTAGTCCGTAGTCCCCAGAGCGGGCTGGTGCGCAATTTGTTTGCGGTGTCCGGCGCAGTCGCCGTCTGGACAATGCCGTCGCCGGTCCCAACGTCGTGCAATAGGAAATCGCTGAAGGGGTGAATGATCTTGTTTCCCAAGGCTTCGGGAATCGTAAAGGTTCCACCATTCACCACCGTTCCAGCGGGAACTGTAGAAATGGATTCGACGTGGCAGGTGCTGCACCGAATTCCTTCGAAGAGCCGACGACCCTTCTGCGCATCCGGGGTTGCAGCCAGAGCGGTATCGCGCGGTGGAACTTTTGTGCCACGAACGAATTGCGCAAAGTGGTCGATATCCGCTAACCCCAGGCTATCCGGCTGATCCTCCGGATCGGTCGTGGTCTTGCAGACCGTGGTGGTATCGTGGAGCCGTAACCGGTTGGTTATGCCCATTTCATTCAGGTAAGCGTCGCCGATGAATGAGAGCAGACTGCCGTGCTGATCTTTCCAGCCAAAGCGGCCGATCCGGGTTTGCCCTGGAGCTTCGAAGAGAGGAACTTGAACTGCTTCCCCTTGAATCTTGCCGTCGCTTAGCTGGGGTTGCCGGTTGGCAATGGAGATCAGTGTGTTGTCGTCAATGGCTTCAACAAATCCTTCCCCTAGCGTATTGTTCACGGCACGCAGAGTACGGATGGTCTCGGTTGCGGGTACATGCTCCTGAACCTGTGGACAAATGGCACGGTCATTGACGATCGACCGGCCTGAAATCGTGTCGTGACCGTCGTTGATCAGCACGATTGGGTTCACAAAATTGCCATTCGCGTCCTTGTGCCCAACCCTGATTTCCGTAATCTGGCTGGGACCGCCAGTTACAGGATTCTGATGACAATCGGCACACGACGTCGCGTTGTATACAGGGCCTAGGCCGGCGTGGATGTCTTTCCTTTGCTCAAAGCTTTGCTGATCCAGGGCAAAAGTGTCACCCGTAGGTTCCGGTAATCCATTACTGACGCTCTGCGCGGGCGTAAAGCTTGGAGTATTAAATCCGGCGGGAGCTTCTGTTGCGGACTGCTGAGCGATTCCGGCAATCCCAATTACTAGAAGCGCAAAGATGCACAGGAGAAGCTGAGGCATTCTGCTGGTCATGAAGAAATTTCCTCGATTCTTTTCGTTTTTAGCATCCCAGTCAGGGATGTGAATTGTTCTCGGGTTTGTGCCGCCCACTCTTTACCTGAGGGACGGCACGGTCATGAACGCGCGAGATCTTTCGGGGCTCCTGCGAGTGCATAACTTTGCTGAGCGAGGATTATTCCCAAAAACGAAAATAATTTGAGTAATTGCAGAGTTAGGTGTAACCGAGACAGAGTTCGTTCAATTCGGGCGAAATACTTAGGGGCGCTGTGAAACTTTTTTACGTCTGCTCGCTCTTAGTCTCTACGCGACGTGGAATAAATCGGATCCGTTCAGTGGACACTGGAGTTTCAACGGCGCGCACCTCTAAACAAAACACAGGAGCTAAGAAATGCGGAAGGTAATTCGTACGTCGTTGATGTCTGGAACGAAAGCTTTCCCCGCGAGCTGGCCAGGCATTGCTACCCTCACTGTCCTCTTTGTCGGTGGTCTTCTCCCTCATTCTGCGGCCGCACAAGCCTCACCTCAAAACTTGGCAATACCGGCCCGCGTTGGGCATGCGATCTCGCCGGAAGCCTTGGCCATGCACGTTCGCGCCAAGCGTGCGGTCGCGCAAGCGCCGGCGAACTCCGACCTTGCAGTCACTACTGCAGTGGCCTCGACAACTTTCAACTCCGAGCAAGGCCCTGGCCCGGGCCCAATTGGTCCCGGCCCAGGATGCAATTTGTTTCCAGCACCCGCGTCCATAGGCACTACGGTCCCACTGTCGTACTTTGGGCCGCCGCCTTCCGACACCAATCGGAGCCTGGTCGGTCCCGTTCAATTGCTGAACACCGGCCAGCTCGATGTCGCTCATGGGACCATTACCGTACCCCTATATCTGGGCCATGTGAAAGGAAGCGGGAAGAATGTTTGGTATGTCTTAACCGATGTTGACAACGCCGATGTGGCTGCCGAACTGGGTTTGAATTTCTCGGCCAAGCTCACTTTCGCGTCACACTCTGCCAGAACTGGAAACTTGGATGCTAACGGGAATATCGTATTCGACGCGGGCACGGTGAACTTCGCGCCTGAACGAAAGATTATTCCCGGTCCTCCTGGTCACGAATTTCCTCCTAGGTTTGCGACTCCGGGCGCAGTCGGTGACGCGAATTACGGCCCGCTGGTCCGAATCGTCAACGCGGCAAATGTGATTTACAACGCTCCCATGGTGGCATTCGACGTGAACGCCAACGAGATCAGCTTTCCCAATGGAGACGTCGACTATACCAAGGTGCACGACCAGGTCGTCGCAATCGATCCAGTCAACATGACAGTAACTCTTAATCTGATTAACGGGTTCAGCTTCGGGCGCCCGGTGTGGTACCTCTCGATGGATACAAGCAGTACGCTTGGGGCTGCCATCGAACACAACACTTTCGCTCCGCTGATGCAGAAGATACTTCTGGGCCACGACGACAGCTTCGCTAGTCCTGTCGAGCGTATTTTCATAAGCACCAATGGACCGGAGGCGGGCGGCTGCAACAACCCTCTGCGGCAAGGGCTGTCGGCAGATCTCGCGGACGGCTTTAGGCCGAACAACGTCGTGGGGGGAATCCCAACGATTGCGCTCGATTACAGCCCTTATTGGGATGCACAGTTGTTCGAATGGACCCAGGATGCGATCGACCATGGCTTCCGGGGACAAGTACGCGAGGAGTTTCAGATTCTTACCTTCGTGCAGGATGGGCTGTTGACCGGCCCAGGTGGGAAGGCGTTCGGGAGCTCAGGCTTCTCCATCAACTGCCCCATCGTCCAGCGGCTGGATTAATTCCCGCCGTATCACCAACACAAATGCCCGCCAGTCAGTCGCTAGACTGGCGGGCATTGTTTTTGTAAGCGGGCCCAAATAGAAATCCGGGACACCCTGGAGGACTCCTGGCGGTGAAACTTTGTGCGACCTGGTGAATCTTTTGGTATATGCGGTCGAAAATCCTTCTGATGATCGTCGCCACCCGGGGCTGGATCGCTCACGCAAAAGCACAAGCAGGTATTAACCATCTCAGGAACGAAGCGTCACCCTATCTCAGGCGGGCTGCGAAGCAGCCGGTGCACTGGTATCCCTGGAGCGCAGAGGCTTTCGAGCACGCTCAGGAACTCAATCGTCCGATTCTGCTCGACGTGGGCGCTGTGGCGTTCCTGGTGCGGTCTGATGGACCGGGATACTTACACCAATCCCGAGACCGCGGAATATATCAACGAACACTTTGTAGCGGTGAAGGTGGATTTTGACGCGTCGCCTAAACTGGTGGCGCAATTGCAACGCGCCCAAGCCGTGTTGAACCTGCCGGCAGGACTACCACTGACATCATTCATCACACCTGACGGCAAGCTCTACTCGGGTGCAGGCTATCTGCCCGCTCGCGGGACGGGCGACAAGCAGTCTTTCAAAGAAGCGGCGGGAGAGGCTCTGCACCAGTACACGAACAGGCAAAGGCTGGATGACGAATCGTTTCAACTGGAGGTTGCAAAATGAGCATGACAAAGATGCTTTTGCGCACGGTGCTTCTACTCTCGTTGGGGAGTCAGATGTTCGGAATCGACAACCTGAAGCTGAATTCAAGGCTGGACTACTCCAGCGACAGCTTAGACGGTCCGCTCATCACCGGAGATGACGCCCAGTCTGGCTTCGTAGCGGGCAAGACGAATTACGTCATCATCTACGGCGAAGGTTGCTTCAACTCGAAGAGACAGACCCGTCGCACGGTCGAACTTTACAACAAGTATCGCGATCAAGTGCACTTCGTGGTCGTGGATCTGGACCAGAAGCGCTCCCCCGAGCAACAAAGGCTGGTGAAAGAGTACTACCAGGGATCCATCCCGCACGTGCTGATTCTGGACGCGAACGGTAAGCCGCTTTATAACTCGGCCGGAGAGGTAGACTCGAAGCACATTTCCTCGATCTTTGAGCAGTCGTTCAGTCTGGCGGCTGGCGGGACTAAATAGAGATCGAATCGGGCTTGGTGATCGATTGAGTGGCGCGACCAATCGTGACATTTCGCAAAATGGAGAAGAGTATGAGCGACGTGGTTTACGTATCGAAATCAAAGATTGAACGCCAGAAGGGGCCGCTACGCATCGCCTATGTTGCCGGCGAGCCGCAGCCCGTAGTCTTCAGCGTGCACGGCGCCATCGCCGAACACTACAAGGTGGATCCGGCGACGCTCACCGAATCCCACGCTTCTACGATTGACTACGTCATCGCATCGACCGCGGGTTGAATGTTGGGGACCTTCGGAGGCGCGCTGGAAGCGCGCCACATCGATGCCAGCAACGGGCGACTCACGGGAGAAATTACCGGTGAGGTGGAAACCGAGGATGGCGTGCTGGTCATCAGGCGTATCCACCTAGCGATGCGTCTGACCGCGCCGGAAGATGTGAGGGCTGTCGTGGAGCGTGTTCATGCGATGTATGCGATGCGTTGTCCACTGTATCGAACTCTTTATAGAACTCTCCAGCTCACGTCTTCGTACACCTTGGTGCCATCAACAGAGGTGCCTAACCCGAGAACAGTCCTCAAGTAATGCCCTTCTGCCAGGAAGCAAACATCGCAGCCGCCGCCCTGTATCACCAGCGCTGAATGCTTCAATGATCGACACAGACAGTGGGGTTACGATTGTGTGAGTCCGCGTGGCTCACCGCGCTACGGCTTGGAGAGCGATGTCCACGACGCGGTTCATTTCGGACTTGTTTGCACCGTTGGCCGCCTGGACTCCGATTCCCGCCATAACCGACGATACGAACCGAGCCAGATCCGCCGCGCCCACATCGCCGATCCAATCTCCCTCTGTCTGTGCCCGGCGGAAGCGCTTCCGAACGGCCGCCTCACCTTGCTGTCTCCAATCAATCGTCGCTTCTTTAGCCGGCTCAGCAGCAGTTCCACAGGCAAGAGCACCTTGTACGGAAAGACAGCCCTTTGGATTTCCTGGCGTCGAGAGAAAAACGACCGTGCCACGGAGAAGGGACTCTAAGACCTCTCGCAACGTCGGCTTCTCCAATGCGCGCCGTATGTAGGTCAGCGGGCCTTCGCGATACCTGGTCAGCGCGAGTTTGTATAGCGACTCTTTGTCGCCAAAGGCGGTATACATGCTGGAACGATTGATGCCCATGGCCTCGGTGAGATCCGACATCGTCGCGCCTTCGTAACTCTTTTCCCAGAAGACCCGCATCGCAGCTTCGAGCGCGGTGTCTTCATCAAACCCGCGAGGCCGCCCCATTCTCACTTCCACTGCCGTCGAATTGCGCATACAGGATTTGACGCACTTCTGGAACGAAAGGTTCAAAAATATGAATCCATCACGCGTCACCGCACATCTGAAACGATAGTTCCAGAAATTACGACATTTCGAATCAGAAAAAGGAGGATCAAAATCATGCCTGCGTTGAAGGGAAAAATAGCTGTTATCACCGGAGGTAGCACCGGTATCGGGCTCGCCACCGCCAAGCGCTTCGTCAAAGAAGGAGCCTACGTATTCATTACGGGCCGCCGACAGGCGGAGCTGGATAAGGCCGTTGCCGAAATCGGCAGCAGCGTGACTGCCGTCCAAGGGGACGTCGCCAATCTTGACGACTTGGACCGGCTGTACAAGGAAGTAGCTACAAGGAAGGGCAAGCTCGATGTCCTGTTTGCGAATGCGGGCATCGCTGAGCCGAAACCAACAGGAGACGTAGGCGCGGACGACTACGACAAGACTTTCGACATCAACGCGCGGGGGGTGTTCTTTGCCGTCCAAAAGGCGGTTCCTCTGATGAAAGATGGTGGAGCAATTATCTTGACTGGCTCGGGGATCTGGCAAAAAGGCATCCCGGTCTATGCGACTTACGGAGCAACCAAGGCAGCTCTGCGCTCGTTTGTGCGCACATGGACGGCAGAGTTCGCCGGCAAAGGAATCCGCGCAAACATAATCAGTCCGGGCCCCACAGAGACACCGATCCTTGAAGGTCAATTTGGTGCGAACACGGACGCGATGAAGGAACGTTTCAAGATGATGATTCCGATGGGGCGCCTGGGGAAGCCTGAAGAGATTGCAGCGGCAGCAGTGTTCCTGGCCTCCGAGGAGAGCAGCTTCATCACTGGAATCGATTTGCCGGTCGATGGCGGCGTTGTGGCCGTATAAATAGATTCTTC
>DASRRV010000310.1:0-5252 GCA_035695545.1 Candidatus Sulfotelmatobacter sp.
TTCGACAATCGCGCCACAGAAATTTCCGTCGATCATGGCATGGTTGTCCAGGAGTATCGAGCGGGACATGACATCGCGATTCGCCATTCACAAAAACAGGCCACCACGGAAGATTTGCGAAAAGGCATGGTTCACTATCGCGCGCTATTCGATGAATTGATGCGAGAAGAGGCGGTGCCTCTGCGCGCACGCGCTGCGGGCCAGAGTTAACAAGCGGAAAAGAGCCACTGCAACCACGATCAGCCTTTAGGGAAAGCGAATTTCAAGAAAGTCGAGGAAAAAGGAGTCACCAATGACAGAGCATCTCCGCAGAGATCCAAGCCTCAACCCTGATCTATCCGCCACTACCGATCCAAACCTGCCGGTTCCGGAACGGCAGATGGCGAACGATCCTGACTCACGTCCTCTGGTCACTCCGCCCCCCGGCGATGTTCGGCCTTCGAATGTTGCGAGCGGTCCGGCTACCGGAGCCGCAGTGGCACGCGCACCGGAGGAGGAGCGAGCCGCTCTGTTTGCAGGCAATGAAGCAAATGAGCTGCGGGCGCGATGGGACAGCATTCAGGTGGGCTTCGTCGACGAGCCGCGCAAAGCCGTGCAGGAAGCCGACGCGCTCGTCTCCGACACGATCAAGCGGCTGAGCGAAGTGTTCGCCAACGAGCGCCAGAACCTTGAACACCAATGGGGCCGCAACGAGAATGTTTCCACCGAAGATCTTCGCGTAGCGTTGCGAAGATACCGCTCATTTTTCTCGCGGCTCCTCGCAATCTAGAACCGAGCTTCACTCACAACGCAGCGCGGCAAACTGACCAGAAGCCGAGCATGTCCCAGCCAATTGGGCATGTGTTAAACGGATGATAGTGCAACAAAGTCGCCGTTCGCTTGGGGGGACGCGCATCGGCAAGAGCGAACATCGGATCGCCAAGCCGCGTTGGCGAAAACCGTTCGAAAGCGAAAGGGAAGTACCTTCGTACTGGCACCTATTGAACCGAGGGTCTATCGACGCGGTTGGTATCCTAGCGCAGAATCACTGTGGATTCGGGGACTGTACGGCAGCCGGCAACCGCTCACCCCCATGAGCGCTGGCTGCTGGATGGCAACCCCGAGTTTCTGCTCCTCCAACACCCCAATGCCCCGAGCGGCCGGCTCCCCCACCGGCCGCTTCTTCTTTTTGACCACAAGTCTTGACCACAGGTCAGTCACAAAAATTGTGATGTCGGCCATAACGGCAAAGTGCCTTGACTTCGCGCTTGCCCAGTTCTATAGAAGCGTACATTGGAATAACGGGGCGGTGGTGTTGTTAACACATTCTCGAAATCAGGGTTAGGGGCTTCGGGCGGGAAGTCGTATCTTGCCCGGCCTTCTTCACGGGGGGAATCCATGTTCCAACGGGTGCTTTGCGTATCTGCATTTGTCCTCCTCTTCACCTTGGGGCTTGCAGTTCCAGCCTTGGCACAATCGAACGAAGGCCGAATTCTAGGAACAGTAACCGACTCGCAGGGAAAGGTTGTCGTCGGCGCAAAAATTGGGATCACCAATACCGGCACCGGTGCGACGCGCAACCTGGAGTCGAACGGAGCCGGAGACTACACCGCGCCCGCGCTTCAACCCGGGCTGTATACAGTCACGGCGGAATCGCGCGGATTCAAAAAGGTAGAACATTCGAATATTCGGTTGGAAGTAGGAAATGATGTGCGCGTAGATATTCAGCTTGTTCCTGGCGCGGTCGACGAAACAGTACAAGTAGCGGCCGAGGCGCCGCTGATCGACACAACGAACGACACCATCGGCGGCTCGCTCTCAAACAAGGAAATCAATGATCTGCCTCTGAACGGCCGAGATTATCAAAATCTCATTGTCCTGCGCCCGGGAGTGTTTCGATTTCCAGGCGGCGGCTTTGAATCCATCGTTGCTAACGGCATGCGGCCCGAGGACAACAATTTCGTAATTGAGGGCGGCGACGACAACGATCCCTACTATTCAGGGAACATCATCAATGCGGAAGGCGTACAAGGCACTCCCGGATCGATCCTGCCAATCGATGCGATTCAGGAATTCAACACTGAAGAAAATCCTCCGCCGGATACAGGCTGGAAGCCGGGTGTTACGGTAAACATCGGAATCAAGTCGGGAACGAATAATTTGCATGGCACAGCGTATGGTTTCGAGCGCAACAACGCTCTCGACGCGCGGAACTGGTTCAACGCCAAACCCGATCCACAGACATCGCTTCGGCAGCATCAGTTCGGGGGAACGGTCGGCGGCCCCATCAAACATGACAAGACGTTCTTCTTCCTGGCCTACGAAGGCGTTCGCGGATTCATTTCCAACGCCAGCACGTCAAGTGCTCCGGCAGATGTGGGGCTACCGACGCCAGCCGACCCGACGTCCGGGATGCCGACACCCAATTGCACTTTTATTCCTCAAGGTGATTGTGCCAGTAGCCTCACGGATGCTCTGGCCGATCTGAAGGCCGCGGGCATCACGCCAAATCCCCTAAGCCTGAATCTGATCGGCATGGGAACATTCACGGGGAATGGTCCTTTTCCAGGATTGTTTCCCGTGAATAACGGAACGAATCCAGCCGGCACAACGATCGTCAATACAAATTTCCCCAACCAGAATCGCTCCGATACGGGCGTTGCCAAAATGGATTATCACCTGACGAACAAACAGACCATTTCAGGACACTACCTGATTGGCGACAGCAAACAGATTGAACAAGACGCGACCATTCTTCAGCCGGAGTGGCGGTCGCAATCCACACTGCGCGCGCAAGTCCTCGGTGTAAATTGGGCCTGGACTCCGAAAAGCACTGTGGTGAACGAGGCTCGCTTCGCCTTTAACAATTTCTGGCAAAAAATTCAGTCTGTCGATAACGCTGCCGATCCGCTGACAACCTATGGCCTCAATACAGGGGTGACGAATCCGATCAACTTTGGCCTGCCCCGGATCGATATCGGGGACTTCACGCAGTTGGGTAATTTGAGCGGTTGGCCTTTGTTCACAACTCCGAACCGGACCTACCAAATTGCTGACAACGTCTCCGTCACTCACGGACCGCATACATTTCGATTTGGAGGCGAGGTCCGTCGTGGTTCGACCGACAACGTCCGTAACCGCAGAGGGCAAGGGCGCATCCAGTTCTTTGGCGGCTTCACGCCGGAATTCCCGGTCATCGATTCCTTCGGTGACACATCGAGCACCGCGCTCGAGGATTTTCTCGCGGGAAATCCGGGCGGGGGCCAAATCTTTGTCGGGGATTCCGAGCGGCATGTTCACTTTTGGTCCTTCGCGTGGTTCGTGGCGGATGACTGGCGCATAACGCCTCGCCTAACAGTGAATCTGGGCCTGCGCTATGAGCTCAATACCGTCATCAAGGAAGATCACAATCTCCTCGGAAATTTCGACCCGAACGTAGGTCTCGAACAGGTGGGCATCAATATCAAATCCCCGTACAACGGAGATCACAACAATTTTGCGCCTCGCATCGGAATCGCATGGGACCCCTGGGGAAAAAGCAAGACTGTATTACGCGCCGGCGCTGGAATTAACTATGAAATTCCACACATTTCTATCTTCATCGGACAGAACGGCGTGGACAATGGCACGACGCCTGGCCTAAACGACATTCCGACGGGTGCCATTGGTTCGAATATTCCAGGCAATATCGTCGCAACGGGCATCACCGTTTCCCCAAACTGGGTTGATACTTCAACCCCGATCTTTCCAGTCGCCACCGCAACGCTGGACTGTACCGCATCTCCCTGTGACATCATGGGCGTGAAGCGCAACATCCGAACACCCTACGTTGTGTCGTGGAATCTCAACGTCCAGCACGCCCTCACGAACACAACCTCTCTCCAAGTGGGCTATGTGGGCAATCACGGAACCAAGCTATATAGTGTGCGCGACATCAATCAGGCCGATCCCGCGCAATCGCTAGCGAATGGTTGTGCGCAGTTCGATACGGTATGCGAACAAATGGGTCGGCCGTTCAACGCGCAGTTTCCGTTCCTTGAGTTCATCAACATGCTTGAGAACGGTTACACTTCGAGCTACAACGGCCTGCAAATCACTGCGACGCAACGCCTATGGCATGGCCTGAATTTTCTAGCTGGCTACACGTGGGCGCATTCGATTGACGATGCAAGCTATAATCGCGCCGTCCAGCCGCAGAACAGTTTTGCCCCGAACCTCGAGCGTGGCTCGAGCGACTTTGATGTTCGCAACCGCTTCACGCTGGCCCTTACGTATGCGCTCCCACCCGTAAAATCTTTTTGGCAACTTCTAGAAGGATGGCAAATCAATTCGATCGTGACTTCGCAGGGCGGCACGCCGTGGACAGTCATAGATGGTTTCCAGAGCGGCAACGACATGAGCCTGACCAGCGAGTTCGCGGACCGATGGAATCTTTTTGGAAGCCCGTCCCACTTCACGCCTTCGCCCACCGGGCCGATTCCGTTTTTTGACCCAACAACCTTTGGCACCGACGGTAGCGGAAATCCGATTGGCAACCCCGATTGTATTGCTCACGCGGCGCTAGCGGACCTCGAGACCTTCGGCTGCTACGAAAAAAAGGGAACTGTATTGGTGCCACCAGGTTTAGGGCATTTTGGAACTATGGGCCGCAACCTATTTCGCGGGCCGCGTCTCGACAATTGGGACTTTTCGCTTGTGAAAAACACACATCTTGGAGAACGAGTCACCATGCAGTTTCGTGCAGAATTCTTCAACGTAACGAACCACCCGCACTTCGCAAGCCCGCAGGCGACCACGCTCTTCAACGTGGACCCGTCCGTCTCGTCCACTTTTGGATTTTCCGGAGCCACTTCGGACGTGGCTGCTGCAAATCCTGTGATCGGAACCGGGGGCCCGCGAAACATTCAGCTCGGTTTGAAATTTATTTTCTAGAGGGGAAAGCCCAGCCCGCGGAGCGTTTGCTAGATAACTTCAGGCTGGGCAAGCTCAGCGCGCGAGTGACGCACCCCAAAGACACAAGACAAGAAAAGCTGCCACTGGAGGCGATGCGGGGACGACGCCGTCTCCGGCCATTGCTTCGCCCCAACGGCTGAATCTAGCGCGGGCGTCCGACTGGCCGGCGGCTGGTCAGCGCACGCGGCCGCATCCGGAAGCGCGGCGCAAGGGGCGGCGGCACGTTGTGAAGCGGTCCGCCGCAATTGCTGCACCGATCCTGAGGCGCGCTCTCCACGCGCAGCCAGTGGCCGCGCGCCGGACAACCCGGGTTCAAACAC
>DASRRV010000311.1:0-5886 GCA_035695545.1 Candidatus Sulfotelmatobacter sp.
CGATCGCTTTGGTGAACAGCAAAGCGTCGCCGGGCTTGGCCCCGCCGTTGGCCAGAACTTTCTTGGGATGGAGCATACCAGTGACGGAATAGCCGAACTTGGTTTCTTCGTCGCGGATGCTGTGGCCGCCGATCACGGTGCATCCCGCCTCGATCATCTTCGATAGCCCGCCCGCAAGGATGCGCTCCAGAATCGCCAGGTCGGCCTTCTCCGGAAAACACACGAGCGCCAGCGACGTAAGCGGTTTTCCGCCCATCGCGTAAACATCGCTCAAAGAATTCGTAGCCGCGATCTGCCCGAAGGTGTACGGATCGTCCACGATCGGCGTGAAGAAATCGACAGTCTGCACCAGCGCCTGCTCGGGCGCGATCAGATACACTCCGGCGTCGTCGGCGTGATCGAAGCCAACCAGTACGTTCGGGTCCTGTTGCCGGGCTAATTTCCCAAGCACCGTGTCCAGCGCCGCCGGACTCAGCTTGGAAGCTCAACCCGCAGCTTTCACCGACTCCGTCAGCCGAAACGGCTTGCTCTCAGACATGCGCTAATTCTACTGGAACCGCGCGGAGGAACTCCGTCGCGGCCGCAGGAAGTAGCGGCCCGACTTTAAATGACGGCGTCGATCTGTTGGAACCGACCTCTTCCGAATCCGCGGGATCGAGAACGGTGAGTGAATCCGCGATGGTGCTCCAACGAACTATGCTCGAATCCGGAAATGCGATGGTCGTTTCTGCACGTTCTCTTTCTTGCGGAGGTTGTCGTCAGCCCAGTCGGTGTCGTGATTCCCCGCCTCCGGCCGGTCCACAAATCTAGAATTTCGCAAGTTGTGGTCCATTCGAGCTTCCGGTGACCCCGCCAACGCCCTCGTCTTCAACCCGTCGGGTGTCTACACGGGTAGCGGCCCTCGGCCACCTCCGTCTACATCGAGACCAAGAACCCGGGCGGCGGCCTTACCGATGGGATCCCATTTCACCTGGCGGTCGTCTGCCCCAATGCTGTAAGCACCAGGGTCCTGGTCGGCATGGCCAACGGCTTCGCCAAGCGCGGCTCCGCCTTGACCAGCTCGTTCAAGAGATCGGCCGGCACCTACATCTTCGTGACGAACCTGAACCTGGCCGGTCGCACGATGATCGGCACTCGCGGCTCATCCAATACGAGCGTTCCCTTCACCCCGGCCACAGGCGAGATCGGGCCCGGCCCGGCTCCCGATAGCGACATAATCCAGATCCGGCAGCTGCTCTTCTTCGGCGGCGGTCTGATCAACCAGGATTTCCAGGCTGCGGGGATCTGCTAACGCTTGCTTCACCCTTTCGCGGTGCTCGGGGCCCCGTTCCCCGGGCACCGTCGTTTGTACCTTCGTTCTTTAACTTGGGCGCGAGTGACGCTCTAGAACCAGCATTTCCGCACGCCGTGTTTTGAAGTGACTGCACCGCACACGCACTCGCTGCACAGGAAGAATCATCCCTGAAAGGGCGGGCCACCCGTCCTTCCCTTCCAAGCTAAAATGAGGTTCGACTATCTGGTGAGGTGACTCATTATGCACGGGGCATTCGGGCTAAATATTCCACAAACGCTGGACGACGTTTGCGATCCCACACGGTTGGCTTTGGTCGTGTACGACATGCAAGTCGGAATCGTGAACCAGATCG
This sequence comes from Candidatus Sulfotelmatobacter sp., assembly GCA_035695545.1. Lineage (GTDB taxonomy): Bacteria > Acidobacteriota > Terriglobia > Terriglobales > Acidobacteriaceae > Sulfotelmatobacter. The sequence goes on from DASRRV010000311.1 coordinate 1,647, forward strand.
AGAATGGTCAGCAGATCACGAATAGGGTCGTGAAGGTTCTCGCAGCGGCTCGCGAAGCCGGGATTCGGGTTTTCTTCACGCGCCACATGTCCCTACCAAAGGAACTGATGGGAGTATCGCAATTCCGCATGGCGATGGCTTGGCAACGGGTGAAATCGCCGAACGAGGTCAAGCCTTGGTTCTTGCGGGACGCCCCGGGATTCCAGTTGATTCCGGAGATGAATCCACTGCCGAGCGAAGCCATTTTCGACAAGATCACCATGTCGGCATTCGAAGGTACCCCACTGGATTTGGCGTTGCGGGACTGCAGCATCGATGCCTTCGCCATCGTCGGTATCGCAATGGAAATCGGGATTGAACCTACGGTGCGGCATGGCGCTGATCTCGGCTATATCCCAGTCGTCGTCAAAGACGCTTGTGGTTTTGGTCATCGCGATGCGGCGGACCGTTCAATTGCCAGCCTCGAATTCGCGGGCGATGCATTGTTTACCAGTGCCGAGACAATCTGTTCTCAACTGAAAACACTATTGCCGCTGCAATTACGGGGTCAATGAGCGAAATCGCGATTTCGCAGCAGTTCGACGCTAGGGCATCATCGCACATCGGGATTCGACCTGCATCTCTGAACTTCCCGGAATAAATCGACATGCGTTAGAATGGCTGCGGTTCTGCAATCCACGAGGAAGTTCCGAGACCATGTCAGGACTCGGTCCCCTGTCTCTTCCTCATCGCCCTCCCTGAGGCGGCCCATTCTAAATGGTGACTAGCGGCGCGGAGCCTTACTCTGCGTCAAAACAATTCCCCGCCCACAACGCTGGAGGATATCAATGAAGTTCGTGAAAATCAGCAGCGCGCTCTTGATCTTTGCGGCAATCGTGGCCGGAAGTCCGGCGGCCCAGGCCGTGTGCACCAACGCCAGCCTCAAAGGAGTGTACGGGATTCTCTCCGTTGGGCTGAATAACGCCAGCCGCCCCGAAGCCAGCATCGACCAGATTATTGCCGACGGCGCCGGCCACCTCACCGGATCGTCCACCAAAAGCACCAATGGCACGATCACGACTTTTACCTTTACCGGCACCTATACGGTGGCGAGCAATTGCACTGGCACCACCACCTTCACCCATGCCGGCCAGGTCGAGCACGACAATTTCGTTCTCAACAACGCTAACCTGGGTGCGTTTCTGGTCCAAACCGACAGCGGCCACACGCAATCGAGCGTCGCGGTCGCCGAGGGAACTGCCACTTGCACAGACTTGGGCGTCAAACATGCCTTCGCTTTCAGGGCAAACGGAGCCGTCATCGGGATCGGTCAGGTCGCTTATGTAGGTCGCCTGGTGCTGAATGGGACCGGGAAGATCTCAGGCACCGCCACCGTTAGCCAGGATGGAGTGATTACCTCTTCGTTCCCGCTCACCGGAACGTATCAGATCAAGGCAAATTGTACGGGCAGCGTGGTGATCACAGGGTCGGGGCTGCCGTCCATGAACGCCAATCTGGTGGTCGTGAACGGAGGCCGGGAACTCATGGTCATCGAGACCGACGCCAACACCATCATCAGTGGATTGCTCCAGATGTGAGTGGCCGCATACACCGCCGGGGAACCCTGCATCCCCGGTCGCAACTCTGTGCTTATGCGATTTCGCGGTTGAGACCCACGACAGCGGCGATAGTATCGCTACGTCCGAGGCAAACTGCAACGCCAGGCCCGCCACAGCCCGAGACAGGAACAACCCAATCAGGAATTACATTTGCCGCCTCAGCGCTGCTGTTTCTCACGCGTCATAAGACTAGAAAGCGAAAGAATTGAAGATCAGAAGACCGGAAAGGTTGGGGCGTGAATCCGAACTAAGAAAGCGCGAAGGCCTGTAGGAATGTTACTTCGCCGTCACATCCGTAACCCGCATCTCCGGATACGCCCGGTTCCACTGCGCTGAGATGCTGTCGAACGTCAGCCGGAACGGCTGCGTCTGTCCCGGAGCCAGGGGCGACGCGCCCAGTTCCACGGCCTCCGGATAGGGCCCGCTGGTCTTCAACACGCGCAGAGGCACTTCCTCGCGCTGCGCCAGCTGCCCGATCTCGTCCTTAAATTCAACTTCCAGCACAACGCGCGTCACCGTCTTGTCGCCGGAGTTCGCGATCGTCCCGTCGACATAGGTCACGGTCGCCCCCACAAAATTCTCCGCCGCGCTCATCTTGAAATCCGAAAGCTTCAGGCTGGCCGCGTACGGAGGAGGCGTCTTCGCGGCCTTCGGTGGCTCGCGCAGAAAAAACGCCACCGCCAGCATGACCGCAATCACCCCGGCCACGGCGATCACAATAATCAGCCGGCTGGAGTCGCGCTCTTCCACCGCCGGAGTCTGCTCGCCCAAGCTTCCCATGCCCTGAATTGTAGGCCGTACCTTTTGGATTGTCGATTTGCGGAGAGGTTTCCTTAGTGTCCTTAGTGGTTAGAGCTTCTGCCTTGAAGCCAGCAGCCCCGCCGCGTTCTCGTGATAAACCCGCCTCAGGATTTCATCGCTCAACCCGAACCCATTCAAGCTCCAGTGATAAGTAAACTGCTCGAACTCATAAAAGTGCTCGTCCAAAGTCTCCAGGATTCGAAACGTTACCCGGTACATCGCCGTATCGAATCCCATGTCAGTTCCGTAGACCAGCCGGTCGCCATGCTGAGCATAGAACTGCGCCGCAAACCGCGGTGTGGGAGCAGTCTCCGCGTACCGCGCCGAAATATCGGCATACAAATTCGGATTCCTCCCGAGCACCTCGCCCAGCCTTCCCAAATCGTAATCAAGGTTGGCAAAGTGGCACGCGACAAACGTTGTCTTCCGGTGCCGTGCCACCGTCCGCTCCAAAATATCGACCATCCCCGACAGCCCCACAATTCCCGGCTGATTGTCGAGCCGCCATTCATACGCGTTCATCAACCCGTCGTTGAACCGGTCCATCTTCTGATACATCCAGATCGGGTCCGCCACATGCAGGCTGATCGGCATCCCCAACTCGCCGCACTTCTCCCACAGGGAATCCATCCGCGGATCATCCGGATGCATCCCCGGCGCGTTCGACTTTCCCGACCGCAGCCCCTTTCCCTTGTCATGAATCTCTCCCACGCCACGCGCCCCGGCCGCATGACATCGTTCCAGCTCCTTCACCGCCGCGGGCCCGAACCCCGGCTTGTCATAGCCCGCAAAATCAAATCCGCACCACATCTCAAACCGCTCCGGATGCTTCGAATACTTCCGGTAAATCTCGTCGAACTCCGCGTCCGTCGACATGGTCAGGATCATCGTCTTCTCAACCCCGACCTCATCCATATTCTTGACCCACTGGTCGATTTCGCCCGCAGTCTTGGCATACGGATGCGAGTGCATATCAAGGATGGGGAACTTCGCCTTCGCCACCTCCGTGACCGGAATCTTGTAGATCGACTTCGGACGATAATCCTTGAGCAGAATTGTCTCCGGAGACGCAGCGGTCTTCGCCTGCGAACCCGCGCCTTTTGCAGTGTGACTGCCCGTTTGAGGCGTCAAGCCAAACGCCGCCGATGGAGCCGCCACCGCCAGCCCTGCCATCTCTGCCCATTTTAGGAATGATCTTCGATTCATTTCGTCTCCGTTCCCCAATAACTCTGGTGCCCAACAATTCGCGTTGCTAGAATTTTTTGCATGGCCGTCTACGTTTACGACGAACGACAAATCGAGAGCATTATCCGCGCAACCAGACGATTCCGTCTACGCTATTGCCCCGCGGCCGCCACGATTCTCATCGCCGCGGTCGTCGTCGCGCTCTCCCGCCCTGAATGGATCTTCGGCGCGCATTCCCACGCGCGCCTATGGGTGATGGCCGCTCTGTTTGTCTTCTTTGTCGGACCGTTAGGCGAGAATCTCTGGCCTTGGCGGAGCCGGCCCCTGAAGTTGGAGCGGTCCCTGCGCCAAATGAAAGTAGAAATCTCGGCAGAAGGAATCACCGTGGCCGGCGCATCTTCCCCCAGAAGTCTCGAGTGGACCGAGGTTCAGCGCGCCGAACAAGTTCCCTGGGGACTCTACCTCCGCTCCTCCAACCGCTATCGCTGGCTCCACATTCCCGCAAAGATACAGAACTTCGCCGCGCTCAAACAAGAAATATCCCAGGCCCGCACTCCGATCGTGCCGGCCGCCGCTCCCCCGAACTGGGAGGAGTTTGCCGGCGTCCTCATCTTCGCCGCCACCATGTTCTGCGCAATCTTCGCGCACAGCGCGCG
>DASRRV010000312.1:0-31680 GCA_035695545.1 Candidatus Sulfotelmatobacter sp.
TGAATTCGCATCCCGGCGCGAAGTATGGGATCCCTTTCCCTGTTCTGGCTCGTGCTTCCTTCGGAGTGCTCGGCGCAAACGTCGCCGCAGTCTTGCGCGCACTGGTCGCGTGCGGATGGTTCGGCATTCAGACGTGGATCGGCGGCGAAGCCATCAGCACGTTGCTGGCAACGCTTGTGCCCTCGTGGAAAGACTTTCCGCACGGTACTGCTGTCTGCTTCATGATCTTCTGGCTCATCAACCTCGTCGTTGTTCTCAAGGGAATCGAATACATTCGGATGCTTCAAGGCATCAGCGCCCCAATTCTTCTGGGCGTTGGCCTGCTGTTGTTGGGGTGGGCCTATCACGCGGCTGGCGGCTTCGGTCCAATGTTTTCCGTACCGTCGCGCTTTACGACTTTTCCTGAATTCCTGAAGTTCCTGATTCCAGCGCTCAACGGGACGGTGGGCTTCTGGGCGACTGTTTCGTTAAATATTCCTGACTTCACGCGATTCGCACGCAACCAGCGCGAGCAAATCGTTGGACAAGCTCTCGCTCTGCCGACAACGATGACGCTATATGCATTCGTCGGAATCGTTGTGACATCCGCGACGGTGGTCATCTACGGCACAGCGATTTGGGATCCGGTTCAATTGCTCAGCCGCTTTCACTCTCCGGTCGCGGTGGTGATCTCTCTGATCGCGATTCTGCTGGCCACACTCAACGTCAACATCGGAGCCAACGTTGTCTCCCCGGCGAACGATTTTTCGAACCTGTGGCCACGAGGAATCAGCTTCCGCACGGGCGGCGTGATCACCTGCTTCATGGGGATCGCTCTCATGCCGTGGAAACTACTTTCCAGTTACAGCGCATTCATCATGGGCTGGCTTGGCGGCTACGCGGCATTTCTTGGCCCGGTTGCAGGCATCATGATCTGCGACTATTTCGTCATCCGCAGGCGTGTTCTTTACGTTGACGACTTGTACCTTCGCGATGGACTCTATGAATATTCGCGCGGATTCAACTGGCGCGCGGTGGGCGCTCTAGCGCTGGGGGCGGGCACTGCACTGGCCGGCCTGGCGATTCCTTTCGTCCGGGTTCTCTATGACTATTCGTGGTTCGTCGGTTTCGCGGTTTCGTTCGTGGCCTACTACCTGATGATGAAATTTCAGCGGCAGCCTGCGATGCCTCCAGAACAAGCTGCGTAGTTCTTGCTTAGGTTGTTTTCGACTTCAGAAACGCGGGCAGCACGTCCTTCTTGTAGACCTCGAGAGTCTGCTCTTCGTCGCCGCACATCAGGTAGATGTTGAACTGCGTGACTCCGGCGTTCTCCAGTTCGCGCAATTTCTTCTTATGCGCTTCCGCCGGCCCCACCAGACAAAAGCGATCGATCACCTCGTCGGAAACAAAGTCGGCGTTGTCGCTGCCGACCTCGCAGTGGTGTTGATAGTCGTAGTGGCCGCGATCCTGCACGAAGGAAGTAAGCGCGGGAGGAAGATCTTCAGGCTTGTACTGTCGGATCAAGTCCATCACGTGGTTTGAAACCAGAGCGGGGAACCATCGCACGCGTTCGCGAGCGATGCTCAGGTCGTCCGACACCCAGACCGGCGCAGCCGACATCACCTCAATCTGACCTGGATCGCGTCCCGCGGCACGTGCGCCTTCCTTCACAAATCCCATGCACCACGAGATCAAAGCGGGGTCGGCAAACTGCAGGATGATGCCGTCGGCGACGCGACCGGCCATGTGAAGCACCTTTGGTCCGTAGCCTGCGATCCACACTCGCGGAGAATCCTTCGCCCACGTGAGGCGCGTGGGCTGACCTTCGTGTTGCACTTCCTTGCCGGACGTAAGATCGCGAAACTCCCCCACAGCGGCTTCCAGTTGCGACCAACTCACCGGCTTCTTGCCCATCACGCGTCGCGAACTGTCGCCGCGGCCAATGCCGAGTTCCATGCGTCCACCGGAGATCAGGTTGAGCGTCGCGAACAAACTCGCTGTCACGGTGAGATCGCGCGTCGCGGGATTCGTAACGCACGTGCCCAGGCGCATGCGCTGGGTATTCATTGCCATCAGCGTCATCAGCGGATAGGGCTCCATCCACAGGACATGAGAATCGAAGATCCAGCCATACTCGAATCCGGCGCCCTCGGCTTGCCGCGTCAGACCTACGATGCGTTCGATTGAAATATCGGGCTTCAATGTGATACCGAATTGCATGGGCTGGTCCCTTTCATGGAGAAGTTCCGAGGAACGCCGCGTGAACAACTGTCGCGTGAACAACTAAGGTGCGGCAGTGTAGCATAGAATTCCTTTTCTGATCTCGGCGCGGCGACGGAGGAGCGATGGGTTTCGACACGATCATTCGCAACGGTTCGGTGGTCACGGCAACAGATACCTACATTGCGGATGTTGCGATCTCGAACGGCAAAATCGCCGCCGTGGGAGCCGATCTTCCCACGCAAAATGCCGGCAAGGTCTTGGAGGCGTCGGGGAAACTCGTGCTCCCAGGCTGCATCGACGTGCATACTCATCTCGATATGCCCTTCGGTGGAACGACCAGCGCCGACGACTTTGAAACGGGCACGCGGGCCGCAGCCTTTGGTGGGACGACGACGCTGATCGACTTTGCGATTCAGTACAAAGGACAGCAACTGCGCCAAGCCTTCGACACCTGGATGAGCAAGGCTTCGAGCAAAGCGGTCTGCGACTACGCGTTTCACTGCATTGTTACGGACGTTTCGGGCGGACAGCTTTCAGAGATGAATGATCTGGTACACGAAGGCGTGACCAGCTTCAAACTGTTCATGGCGTATCCGGGCGTGTTCATGCTCGATGACGGCAGTATTTTCAAGGCCTTGCAGACCACTTCGAAGAATGGCGGACTGGTTTGCATGCACGCGGAGAACGGCAGCGCGATCGACGTCATCGTGCAGCAGGCGTTGGCAGAGGGGAAGAAAGCGCCGAAGTACCACGCGCTGACGCGGCCAACTACCGCCGAGGCGGAAGCCGTGGGCCGCGCAGTCGCGCTTGCGGAAATGGCCGGAGCGCCCATCTATATCGTCCATTTGAGCTGCAACGATGCGCTCGAGAAAGTTCGCGAGGCCCGCGACCGGGGACTGCCCGTTTACGCCGAGACCTGCCCGCAGTATCTGTATCTTTCGCTGGAGAACATGGATGCGCCGGGGTTTGAAGCGGCCAAATATGTGTTCACTCCTCCGCTGCGCGAGAAATGGAATCAGGAGAAACTGTGGAACGGCCTGAAGCGCGATCATTTGCAGGTCGTTTCGACGGATCATTGTCCGTTTTGTTTTAAGGAACAAAAAGAACTGGGACGAGACGACTTCACGAAGATTCCGAACGGAGGCCCGGGCGTGGAGCATCGCATGAGTCTCATCTACTCGGGCGGCGTAGCGGGGGGACGGTTCAGCGCGAATCGTTTCGTGGAACTTGTCTCAACGACCCCTGCGAAACTGTTTGGCTTATATCCGCGCAAGGGGACGATTGCCGTTGGGAGTGATGCAGACCTGGTGATCTTTGATCCGAAACGCAAGCACACCATCAGCGCCAAGACGCATCACATGCGCGTGGACTACTCGATGTTCGAAGGCATTCAGGTGACGGGCATGCCGGACGTTGTTCTCTCGCGGGGACGGGTAGTCGTGGACGGCGACAAATTCCTGGGGCACGCCGGACAAGGAGAATTCCTGCGGCGTGCAACTTACGCTCAAGTGAGTGGCTGATCGCTCCGTGCAGTGCCCCACGCGGCGCTCTGTAAGAGCGCTGTCGCGTTCGGAGGCGTGCACATGAGGTTTAGGTCGGGGGCCGAAGTGGCCCTCGCTGCGAGGGAGTTACATCGATTTAACTGCCGATTTTAACTGCCTTGGAATCCTAGGTTTGAAAGGAATTTGTTGCACAGGGGTCGCCCCCCCCCAACTGAATCGCGAATCAGGGCTTTCCGGGAACTGCAGTGTTCTTGGTGCGTCCAATTGTACGTACAACGGTCCCCTCTTCAGCGCAGCGCCGCGTAAAGCGCCTGTTTCCAGCGATTGTTGTCGATGGTCCAGCAGACCTTGGCGCGGCCTTTCCGGATCGCCGGATCCCACACCGCCTTGTTGCGCTCATCGTCCGCAACGTTCAAACGATCGACCACGGTCATGCCACGGGTTAGCTCGCTTTGCGTCTCGACTTCAACGTAGTGGTCGCTCCATTCAGTGCCTACTGAGGGATCGAGCGCAACGCACATGGTGACTGGGTCGGGTAGACAGATTCCATCCTCGCCGGTCTGGGTTTTCAACGCGACGCGCGCGTGACTGTTGCATTCGATCGCGAAGTGGGCGATTGGAGTGTTGAATCGTTCGACGTGAGCGATATCGTTTGGGTCGAGCACAGCTTCTCCGCGACACAGGTGCCAGCCAATCAGTTCCACAGGAAGGGCGCTGCGCAGGACCACGCTCGCTGCCTCTGGGTCGACCCACACGTTGTATTCGGCGGCAGGCGTCACGTTGCCTTCACAGCACGGAGCTCCGCCCATGATCACGCAGCGGCTTACCTTGGCCGCGATTTCCGGTTTCCTCGAAATGGCCAGAGCCACGTTGGTCAGTGGCCCAAGAGTGACGAGCACTATCCCAGGATTCGCTTCAATTGTTTCGATGATCGCGTCGACGGCGTGCTTGAGCTGCGCCGATTGCCGAGGTGCGGGATAGTTATGATCTCCCAGGCCATCGCGACCGTGAAACCATGTCGCGTTCTGATAAGGACGGAGCAGGGGCTTCGCAGCGCCCGAGTACACCGGAACGCTCGCGCCGCAGAGTTCGACCGTGTAGAGAGCATTGCGCGTAGCCTGCTGAACGTCCACGTTTCCAGCGACGACGGTGATCGCCGCGACACGAACATCCGGCGCGCGCAGAGCCATGATCAGGGCGACAGCGTCGTCTGACGCAGTGTCGGTGTCAATCAGAAAGGTGCGAGTCACGCGCGTTAGGATAGCAGACGGATTCTGCAGCTCCGTGCCTCTCACTTGTAGCCCATCGCAAAGAAGCGTACAGTTACACGTTTTCTGAGGGGGACAACGATGTTCACACCGCCAAACTTCACCGTTGCGCTGTTGATGACCATTGCCAGCGCCGTCTGCTGGGGATCGTGGGCCAATACCTACAAGGGCGTTAAGAATTATCGTTTCGAACTCTTCTACTGGGACTATGCCGTCGGCATTTTCCTGATATCGCTGGTGGTGGCTTTCACGCTCGGCAGCACGGGTCACGATGCATCGAGCTTTCTGAATAATGTTCAGTCAGCCGACAACTCCAACATCCTCTGGACGATGGTGGGTGGGGCGATCTTCAACCTGGCAAACCTGCTGCTGGTCGCGGCGATTGACATGGCGGGGCTGGCGGTTGCGCTGCCTGTGTCGATTGGAATCGCGCTGGTGGTGGGGACGATGTTGAGCTACATCCTGCAGCCCAAAGGAAATCTGCTGCTACTGGCGGCCGGCGTGGCGTGTGCGCTGATCGCAGTCATTCTCGACGGCAAGGCCTTCGGCAGCCTGCCCGGCGGGCGGTCGGCTTCAAAAAAGAGCATCGTGATCTGCATCGTGTCAGGCGTACTGATGGGGTTGTGGAATCCATTTGTCGCATACGGCGCAACGCGTGGACACACGCTCACGCCGTACAGTTCGGTCGTATTCCTCACGCTAGGAGCACTGCTCTCCTGCTTTATCTGGAACATCTATTTCATGAAGAAGCCGCTGGCGGGCGAACCGGTCAACTTTAGTGGATTTTTCAACGGACCGCCTTCGGGACACTTGCTTGGACTTCTGGGTGGCGCGATCTGGGGCATCGGAACCATGTGTAACGTAGTCGCGGGCGGCTCGGCCGGCTTCGCGCTTTCCTACGCGATCGGACAGTCGGCGCCGATGGTTGGTGCCCTATGGGGCGTGTTCGCATGGAAAGAGTTCGCTGGGGCTGGCGGACAAGCGAAGGCGTTTCTGGCGATGATGTTCGTGTTTTACGCGCTGGCGATTCTGGCCCTCTCGCATGCCAGCCAGTAAACGCCCGTGCAGGGGCAAAGTCACTTACCTTGGATGCGGCTGATGAATAGCTGCAGGAACCGCTCTGCGTCTGATGCCACACAGACGCGCGCGTTCGGCTTCAGATTGACGACGCCGTCGATTTCGTAGTGGTCTCCGTGCAGCACGTTGTTCTCGTTCGACCCCATTCGGTTGGCGACCGTTTCACCGCGCGTGAACTCGCCTTTGGTTTCCACGTCTACGTGCATATCTTTGAGAGTCACCACCTTGGGATCAATCACAGCGCCAACCGCCAGCGGATCGTACATGGCAGCGCCAGAGTATCCACTCTTTTCCGAACGAGTGATGTAGAAATCGGCTAACTGGGCGACAAAGTCACTTTCGGGCCCATGCTGCGCTTGCAAGTCCGCGAGATGTTTGCGGGTAATGATGGTGCGCTCGCCCACGTCAGAGCCGACCATGGTGACCATCCATCCGGCGTTGAAGACGATGTTGGCCGCTTCAGGATCGTTGTAGATGTTCGCCTCGGCCGCGCCGTCCACGTTTCCTCCGGTGATGGAGCCGCCCATGATCACGATGTCCTTCACCAGGGAGGCGATCGACGGATCCTTCGACACAGCGAGGGCAATATTCGTCAGCGGGCCGACAGGAATTAGCGTGATCTCGTGCGGATACTTATGCACGAGTTCGATAATAAGATCCGGCCCAAAGCGCGGATCCGCCTTGCACTTCGAGGCGGCAAGCTCGACTCCGGCGAGGCCGTTCTTGCCGTGCCAGAATTGCGCTGTGATCAACTTTTGATTCAGCGGATGTTGCGCTCCGCCGGCTACTGGCAAATCGCAGCGTCCCGCAAGCGAGACCAACTTCAGCGCATTCTCCAGACCCTGCCGGCCATCGACGTTACCGGGCACTACGGTCAGCGCTTCGACTTTTAGTTCCGGCGAATTCAGAGCGAGGAGGATCGCCATTGCGTCGTCAACACCGGGGTCGGTGTCGATGATCACGCGGGTTTGGGCGAGAGCAGCGGCTAGGAAACCAGGAAGCAACAGCAGGATCAGGGTTAGGCGTTTCACAGGAGATTTTCCTTTGAGTGGAGACAGGAGAGTTTATCAGTTGGGCGTCGGAAAGAAAGAACGCCGCCGCGCGGCTGGACAGCCGAGGGCGGCCGTCCCCACATGTTTTAGCCAAAATGCTTTTTAGAAAAGTATCTACAGCAGCATGCCGGCTATTGAAGCTGACATCAGATTTGCCATGGTGCCGGCGAGCATGGCGCGAACACCGAGCCTGGCCAGTTCTCCTCTTTTATTTGGAGCTAGTGCGCCGATTCCGCCGATCTGAATTCCGATCGAGCTGAAATTGGCAAACCCGCACAGCGCAAAGGTCGCGATGGTAAACGAGCGCGGATCGAGAGCGGCCCTCATCTGACCGAGTTTGGTAAATGCCACGAGCTCGTTCAGGACCATGCGCGTGCCCAACAGATTTCCGACGGCAGTGCAATCGTGCTTAGGAATGCCGATCACCCAGGCGATTGGCGCAAAGATAAATCCAAATACCTTCTCGATACTCTCGGGAAACCAAGCAATGTGGTTGTGAATGCCGCCGAAGATGCCATCCACCAGAGCGATCAAAGCCAGAAATGCGATCAGCATGGCGCCGATGTTGAGCGCCATGTGCAGACCGTCGCCGGTTCCGCGGGCGATAGCGCCAAGCAGATTTTCTTTCTCCTTGTCTTTCTCCTCTTCGGGCATCACGACGCGTCCCGCGGTTTTGGGTTGCTCAGTCTCGGGCACAAGCATCTTCGAGACCAGAATGGTTCCGGGCGCGGTCATAATGACGGCGCTGAGCACGTGTCTGGGCTCAGCACCAAAAGCGAAGTAGGCTGCCATGATGGAACCCGAGACATGCGCCATCCCGCTGGTCATCACTGTCATGAGTTCGGAGCGTGTTAAGTCAGGCAGGAAGGGACGAATCGTGACCGGAGCTTCGGTTTGTCCCATGAAAATGCTGGCGGCTACGTTGAGCGACTCGGCGCCGCTGGCGCCCATGATCCTCGTCATGAGCCAGGCCGCGATTCGTATGACGAACTGCATGATTCCAAAGTAGTAAAGGATGGCGAAGAGTGCACAGATGAAGATGACGACCGGCAGCACCTGGAAGGCAAAAACAAAGCCGATGTTGGAATGCTGCTTTCCCAAGTCTCCGAAAAGAAATTCCGAGCCTGCGAAGGCGTAGTTGAGCACACGCGTCGCAGTGTCGCCTGCCGACTGAAACATGGATCGGCCCCGGGGGACGCGCAACACAAATATCGCAAACACGATTTGCAGGCCCAGTCCCCAGGCCACGGTTTTGACCCGTATGGCTCGGCGGTTCGTGGAGAAGGCGTAGGCCAGGCCGAGCATCGTTAACAGGCCAAGAATTCCTGTGAAGCGTCCCATTTAGTTTTTCTCCCCGGCCTTGCCGATGACTTTGTGGATGAGTGGCCTTTTCGACGAAGGCGGTGCGGCCGTCACCTTGCAACTTGTCTCGATCAATTGCTTGGTGCGCCCCGCACGCGATTCAGCGTTGTAGTAGATGGTGGCAAGCGACTCTCCGGCGTCGACGCGATCTCCGACTTTCTTGTGCAGCACAATGCCTACAGCGGGATCGACCGAGTCTTCCTTGCGTTCGCGTCCGCCGCCAAGGATCACGCAGGCCGTGCCTACTTGCTCGCACTGAATCGAGCTGACATATCCCGCGGTTGCGCTCGTAACATCCAGGACGTGCTGCGCCTGCGGGAGCTTGTTTGCGTCGTCGACCACGCGCGGATCGCCACCCTGCAGCTCAACCATCTGACGAAACTTTTCTAGCGCCTTTCCGGATGCAATCAAGTTCGCGCTTTGCTCTTTTCCATCTGCAACGGTTTTAGAGACGCCGCCCAGATGCAGCATCCAGCCACCGAGTTCGAGGCAGAGATCCCGCAAATCTTGAGGTCCACCGCCGCGCAGTATTTCCACGACCTCGACTACTTCGAGCGCGTTGCCGATCATGTTCCCCAAGGGTTGATCCATGTCGGTAATGAGCGCGACAACCTGCTTGCCCATGCGCTCCCCGGTTTCGACCATGAGCTCGGCGAGGAAGGCGGCATCTTTCTCGCTCTTCATAAAAGCGCCAGAGCCGGTTTTAACGTCGAGCACAAGCACGTCGATACCTTCCGCTAACTTCTTGCTCATGATGGACGCGCAAATCAGGTACGGGCTTTCCACTGTGCCTGTGACGTCGCGGAGGGCATAGAGCTTGCGGTCGGCGGGAGCGATTTCTGCGGTCTGCCCGATCATCGCGCAGCCGCAAACCTCGAGCACTCGGCGGAACTCCGCTACAGGAAGATTCACGTTGAAGCCGGGGATGGCCTCGAGTTTGTCGAGCGTGCCCCCAGTGTGTCCCAAGCCGCGACCGCTGATCATCGGAACCGCGACGCCCGCGGCGGCCGCGAGCGGTGCCAGCACCAGGGACGTCTTGTCGCCCACGCCGCCGGTGGAGTGCTTGTCGACTTTTTTCGCCGGAAGCGAAGAAAGATCAAGCACTTCTCCGGACCGCAGCATTGCATCCGTGAGTGCTGCGGTTTCGGGGCGCGTCATGCCACGGAGAACCACCGCCATCAGCCAGGCAGAAACTTGATAATCGGGGATCTCGCCTTTGGTGTATGCGTTAACCAAGCCTTCGATCTCGGCGCGCGACAGTTCAATGGCATCCCGCTTCTTGCGGATCACGTCAATCGCACGAAAAGTTTGTGGCACAGACGTGGATTGGCTCACTGGAGGCGGAATCCTTCAGGAAGAAGTTCGGTGATGTGAGCCTGCTTTGGCCCGTTGGCGCCTTGAAAGAAGATGGTCGCGTCGGGGCCGAATTCATAGATGACCTGGCGGCACGCGCCACAAGGCGAGCAGGCGACGTCGTGATCGTTCGCGACGGCCACCGCTTGAATCTCGATCTTCGGTCCCAGTTGGGCAACCGCGGAAAAGATCGCCGTGCGCTCCGCGCAATTGGTCATTCCGTAGGATGCATTTTCGACATTGCAGCCGGAGAATACTTTGCCGTTTGTAAGCAGGATCGCCGCTCCCACGTGGAAGTTCGAATACGGAGCGTGGGCGTTCTTCATCACTTTAACCGCCGCTTGCTCCAACTTCTTCCGAACGGTGGCAGACACGGTCTTCTTTTGCATAAGAAAATAATGCGTCTCGCACCTGATGTTGCGAAATGGCTTACTGATCCTGCCAAATCGTGCGCCATTGTAAACCCTGCTCAACTGCTTCAGAACTATTTCTTAGGAACTGATCACGAGTGGAAGCAATCGGAATCTCAAACTCGCGTTGGGAGATTCCCTGCCGTACAATTACACCTCAAGCCGGCCTGCTCGGAAGGCTCAGGGGGCAAGAAGGCAGCTACGATGTCGGTCGATCACGGCTATTCCAACTTAAAGTCCAGAACTGAGCTGGCGGCCCGAGATGCGCACCGCTCGGACGCGATCGCCGATCTCGCCGGGCGATCTCTTCTTGCAAACCGTGGCATCCCTCTGGATTTGAATTGGGTGCAGGAAGTCCGCGTAAACACGAGCGCGGTGGAGCGACGCGCCCAGAGCCAGGTCGCGCGGCGAACGGTGAAAAAAGAATGGCAAGCGGCGTGGCTGCTGCGTGCGGTTTCGTGCATGGACTTGACAACGCTCTCGGGTGATGACACCGATGAGCGTGTGCGGCGACTGTGCTCGAAAGCGCGACAACCCATTCAGCAGGATCTTGTTCACGAACTCGGGATCGAAGACCTCGGCATAAAGGTGGGCGCCGTCTGCGTGTATCACACGTTCATCGAAACGGCGCTGAATGCCCTCGAGGGAAGCGGCGTTCATGTTGCTGCCGTCTCCACTGGATTTCCGGCCGGCCTGTCGCCGCTGACGGAACGAGTGGCGGAAGTTCGACGATCCGCGGAAGCGGGTGCGCACGAGATCGATGTCGTGATCACCCGCGGCCACGTATTTGGGGGACACTGGCAGGCGCTCTATGACGAAGTCGCGGCCTTCAAACAGGCTTGCGGTTCTGCGCACATGAAGGTCATCCTGGGCACGGGGGATCTGCTTACGCTGCGCAATGTGGCGCGCGCCAGTTTCGTTGCGATGATGGCGGGGGCCGATTTCATCAAGACCTCGACGGGCAAGGAACCGACGAACGCTACGCTTCCGGTCAGCCTGGTCATGGTTCGCGCAATCCGCGAGTATGCGCAGCAAACAGGAATGGCGGTTGGCTTCAAGCCGGCGGGCGGAATTCGTACAGCAAAGCAATCCATCGATTGGTTGGCGATGATGAAAGAGGAACTGGGCCTGTCCTGGATGCGCGCCGAGCTCTTTCGGTTTGGCGCCAGCAGTCTGCTGGGAGATATTGAGCGGCAACTGGAGCATTACGCAACTGGACGGTACTCTGCAGAGTATCGTCATCCGATTGCGTAACTGAGCAACGCCTGGCCGAGCCGGGTGCAATTCGACGTGAATAAATGAGTCGAGGCCCAATGAGCATTGCCGAAAAGTTCGTCGCGATGGAGTACGGACCTGCTCCTGAAGACCCCAAAGAAGCAGGAGCATGGTTGGAGCGTCACGGACGCCGCTTTGGACTCTTCATTGACGGAGAGTGGCGCGCGCCCGCGGCCGGAGAATATTTCGACACGCTCGATCCCTCGAATGGCGAAAAGCTAGCCGCGATTGCTCAAAGCAGCGCTGCCGATATCGATGCCGCCGTGCGTGCGGCGCGCGCCGCGTCGCCGAAATGGCGGGCGCTGACTCCGCACATCCGCGCGCGTTATCTCTACGCTCTAGCGCGCCTCGTGCAGAAACACTCGCGGCTACTGGCGGTTCTCGAGACAATGGACAATGGCAAGCCGATTCGCGAGAGCCGCGACATCGACATACCGCTGGTGGCGCGTCACTTCTACCACCATGCAGGATGGGCGCAATTGCTCCACCAGGAATTCCCGGAGCATGAAGCTTGCGGCGTCGTGGGACAAATCATTCCGTGGAATTTTCCGTTGCTCATGCTGGCATGGAAGATCGCGCCGGCGCTGGCCACGGGAAACACCGTGGTGTTGAAGCCCGCGGAGTTTACTCCTCTTACGGCACTTGTGTTCGCGGAACTCTGCCAGGAAGCAGGTCTGCCTGCGGGAGTCGTCAATATAGTGACCGGAGACGGATCAACGGGCGAGGCGCTGGTGAAACATCCCGACGTCGACAAGATCGCCTTTACTGGGTCGACTGAGGTTGGGCGCGCGATCCGCAGCGCTACCGCCGCGAGTCACAAACGCCTGTCACTCGAACTCGGAGGGAAGTCCCCGTTCATCATCTTCGAAGACGCGGACCTCGACAGCGCCGTCGAGGGATTGGTGGATGGGATCTGGTTCAATCAAGGGCAAGTTTGCTGCGCCGGTTCGCGCTTGTTGATGCAGGAAAGCATCGCAGAAGCGTTGATCGGCAAGATTCGCGATCGGATGAGTAGTCTGCGCATCGGCTCTCCGCTCGACAAGTCGATTGATATCGGAGCGATTGTAGCCCGCGTGCAACTGGACCGCATCCAGCAGATGGTTGCGCAGGGAGTGGCGGAGGGCGCCACCTGTTGGCAACCGAAAGTTGCGCTGCCCGAGCGCGGTTTCTACTATCCGCCGACTTTGCTGAGCAACGTTCATCCCACATCAATCGTCGCGCAGCAGGAAATCTTTGGACCGGTTCTCGCTGCGATGACGTTCCGCACACCGCGAGAAGCGGTGGAACTGGCCAACAACACCGTTTATGGTCTGGCATCCTGCGTCTGGAGCGAAAACATCAACGTGGCGCTGCATGTGGCGGCACAAATCAAAGCCGGCGTCGTGTGGGTGAACTGCACCAACATGTTCGACGCCGCCTGCGGTTTCGGTGGATATCGCGAAAGCGGTTATGGACGCGAAGGTGGACGCGAAGGACTGCTCGAGTACATGGAGCCTTCATGGTTCAAACATGCTCCAAAGCTGCCAGCTGCGACCGCGCTCGTGGCTGCCGAATCGGAAGATAAGCCGGAGACCAGCACGCCTTCCATCGACCGCACGGTGAAGTTATACATTGGCGGGAAGCAGGCGCGTCCTGACTCTGGGTACAGCATGGAGGTGCGCTCGCCGCAAGGACAATTGCTGGGCGAAGCTCCGCTCGGCAATCGGAAAGACATTCGTAACGCGGTTGAAGCGGCGCACAAGGCCGAATCCTGGTCAAAGGCCACGGCGCACAATCGCGCACAGGTTTTGTATTACTGCGCGGAGAACCTGTCTCAACGCCGCGGCGAAGTTGTCCATCACCTTGCGGCCATCGTCGGCGAGAAACAAGCCACCGCGGAGCTCGATCTAGGGATCGAGCGCATCTTCTCGTATGCGGCCTGGGCCGACAAGTTCGACGGCGCGGTGCACAATCCGCCGTTCCGCAACATTGCAATTGCAATGAATGAACCCATTGGGACCGTGGGAGTCATTTGTCCGGCGGAGGCGCCGCTGCTGGGATTTTTGTCGCTCGTAATGCCTTTGCTCGCGGTGGGTAATACGGTGATCGCAGTTCCTTCGGAAACATATCCGCTCATCACTGGTGACCTTTACGGACTTTTCGACACGAGTGACCTGCCGGGCGGTGCCGTAAATATTGTGACTGGCTACGCTTCGCAACTTCTGAAGACCCTCGCCGAACACGATGACGTTGCTGCAATCTGGTGCTATGGAGACGAGTCGACGGTGGCGGCTGCGAAAGCGATGTCTACAGGGAATCTGAAGCAGGTGTGGACCAATGAAGGCCGCGTGATCGACTGGTTCAATCCGAAGCTGGCCGAGGGACGGTGGTTCCTGGAGCATGCGACGCAGGTGAAGAATATCTGGGTTCCTTACGGAGAATAGTCGACGCGTGTTGTGTTGCGTGGCAGTGGCGAACCTTTTGTTTCCCGCGCAACGGGATGGTCCAACTGTTTGCCCCTATACGACTGGGTTGGATCGCCATTGCATTTGTCCCGGTCCGGAGCTAGCATACCCCGGTCGCTTTCATCGTCCCGGCATCATCTATAGCACGCGAGTCTGACCAAGTTGTCCGACCAAGGAGGACGTATGGGCATCGCAGTTTCCCCGCAAATTCATCCGCAAGTCGCGGAGTTTATCGATAAACCACGAAAGATGTTGATCAACGGTCGGTGGGTGAATGCCGCGTCAGGCAAGACTTTCCCCACATACAATCCGGCGACCGGAGAGGTTCTGGCTCAAGTCGCTGAAGGCGATCGCGAAGACATCAATCAAGCTGTATCAGCTGCCCGCAATGCTTTTGATAACGGTCCCTGGCGGCGCATGACCGCATCTGAGCGTGGGCGCCTCGTCTGGAAGCTCGCGGATCTGCTCGAGCAACATACCGAGGAGTTCGGCTACATCGAGAGTCTCGACAACGGCAAGCCTCTCAACATCGCCAAAGCCGCCGACGTTCCGCTAGCGGTCGACCTGCTCCGCTACATGGCGGGATGGGCAACCAAGATTGAGGGCAATACCATTCCCCTGTCGGTGCCGTATACGCCTGGCGCAAAGTATCTTGCGTACACGCTGCGCGAACCGATCGGGGTCGTCGGACAAATCATTCCATGGAACTTTCCGCTTCTCATGGCAGCTTGGAAGCTTGGACCCGCGCTAGCCACAGGGTGCACGGTCGTCCTGAAGCCAGCCGAGCAGACTCCGCTCTCCGCGCTGCGTCTCGGCGAACTGATCATGGAGGCCGGGTTCCCCGAAGGCGTGGTTAACATCGTCCCCGGCTACGGCGAGACAGCCGGTGCCGCGTTGGCTGCTCATTCCGACGTCGACAAAGTTGCTTTTACAGGATCGACAGAAGTCGGCAAGCTGATCGTCCATGCGGCGGCGGGCAACCTCAAGAAAGTTTCTCTCGAGCTGGGCGGAAAGTCTCCGAACGTAGTGTTCAAAGACGCCGATCTCGACAGCGCGATCCCGGGCGCGGCGAGCGCTATCTTCTTCAACCACGGCCAGTGCTGCTGTGCGGGCTCACGGCTGTACGTGGAGAAATCGGTGTACGATCAGGTCGTTGAAGGCGTCGCCGAACATGCACGCAAAATCAAAGTCGGTTCGGGGCTCGATCCTGACACGCAAATGGGACCTCTGGTTTCCGCAGAGCAACTGGATCGGGTTTGCGGATACCTCGAGTCGGGATTCTCCGAAGGTGCAACAGCTGCCGTCGGGGGCCATCGGGCCGGCGACCGCGGGTATTTCGTCGAGCCCACGGTACTCGTCAACACGCAAGAAAACATGAAGGTCGTTCGGGAAGAAATCTTTGGACCGGTCGTGACAGCGATGCCCTTCACCGATCCTGAGGAGATCGTTCCGCGCGCGAATAATAGCGATTACGGACTCGCCGCCGCTGTCTGGACGCGCGATGTCGGCAAGGCGCACCGCATGGCCGAACAGCTGCGCGCCGGCACTGTCTGGGTCAACTGCTACAACATTTTCGACGCGGCTTTGCCCTTCGGAGGCTACAAGCAATCCGGATGGGGTCGCGAGATGGGACACGACGTCCTCAACCTTTACACGCAAACCAAAGCGGTCTGCACTCGGATCGCATAGTGGTCCAGCTCAAAATCAAAAGGACGGTGGCCAAGCCACCGTCCTTACTTTTTAGATTCGGGTATCGTAACACTTCACTTTTCCATCAGCAGGACTTTCTCTGCGTCGTCGATCTCCGTCAGTTTGACCTCGATCACTTCATTCGCCGTGGTCTGAACATTGCGGCCTACGAAGGTAGCCTCAACGGGAATTTCCCGGTGTCCGCGGTCGATCAGCACGCAGAGCTGCACTCGCCGTGGACGTCCGTGCGAAAAAAGGGCGTCCAGCGCCGCTCGGGTAGTGCGCCCGGTATAGAGAACATCATCTACGAGGACGATGTTTTTGTCTTTGATCTCAAACCCGATTTCTCTTTCTTGTACGACCGGTTTGGGCCCCACGGTCGAGAGATCATCACGGTAGAACGTGATGTCGAGTGTCCCCACCGGCACTTTGGCGTTTTCGATGCGAGTGATGATCTTGCCAAGACGCTCGGCGATCGGTACGCCGCGGCGGCGAATTCCAACAAGCCCTAAACCATCGACTCCGCCGTTCTTTTCTACAATTTCGTATGCCAGCCGCACCATAGTACGTTCAATTTCAGATGCGGACATCAATTGTGCTTTCTGACGAAGGCCCGTCTTACGCGAAGGATTCTTTACGTTCATGAGTGGTTGTGCCTCGGCGGCCATGAAGCCGGCAACTCAATGTAGTCAACGCGCTCTCAGAGGTCAAGCGAGCCCGGCTGGACGTCTACTAAGTGCTAGGTCAGGTGGAAACTCAGATTAAGAGTTCAGGTGTTGGACTTATCCACGGCTTCTGCAGCCTCATGTTCCAGTGTGCCAGCCGCGTCTCGGCCTGGACACTCAGTTCTTACCGTGCGCGCAAGCGGAGGATTGCCCTCGCGCACAGTTATGAGGTCAATAGCGTTGGGACTCGCGTGAGCGGCATCGGTGGGCACGATTCCCACTCCCTGATTCCTGCCGAACGCCTTGGCGCGGTACAGCGCCGCATCCGCCAGCGCAATCGACTCCTCCGCGCACAGCGCTTCATATGCAGTGCGGCTCCAGGGATACGCCGCCCAACCCACGGAGCAAGTCTTCTGTACAGCAATTCCGTGGCCGAGATCAAATGGCTCCGACGACATGACTTCCAGCACGCGACTGCAGAATGCCGGTGTACCCGAGGGATCGGTCGATCGGCTCATGATCAGAAATTCTTCTCCGCCCCAGCGCACCAACACATCCGACTTGCGCACCACGGTCGAGAGCCTCTGCGCAACCAGCTGCAGCAGCCTGTCTCCCGCGGGATGACCGTGCAGATCGTTCACTTGCTTGAAGAAATCCACGTCGACCATAATGAAGACCAGGTCGCGGTGATCCAACTTGCGAATGTCGCTTCCCCGAGCGCGCTGGTAGTTTCGCAGAACCTGCCCGGCTTCGGCCGTAAGAATCTCTTCGAGATAGCGCCGGTTCCAGACGCCGGTCAGCACATCGGTGAAAGAAATTTCCTGCAGTTCGAGGTTCTTGCGCTGCAATTCCAAACTGTGCCATCGCAGCGAATGTTCCTTATTCTCCAGTTCATCCTTCAGCCGGCACATTTCGTCGAGATTGTGCCGCGACAATCGCAGCAGACTGAGCAGTTCCTGATCCAGCAAGTGCTGTTTGAGAAATACCAGCACGCCCATCACGAGCATGACTGCCATCGTGAGCATCAACCGGTAAGTACGAACCGCTTGCGGCGCGTCTCCGCCAAATTGCGCCCACGCCACCATTAAGGGGGTAACGAAAACCGCCACCATCGCCAGGCGCGCTTTCCAAATCCCGTAACCGCGCGACGCGGGCTCCTCGTCGGAGATCTGGGTCGCGCTTTCGCGCGGCAAGAATCCAATACGCACAAACCATGCCATCGAGGCCACCAGCGGCACATCGAACAGGCTGCCCGTGTAATAAAGGTGCAGATCGATGGCTTCGCTGGCCATTAACGAAGCGACGCAATAGAGCAGTGTGGCTCCGAAGAGATGGAAGTAGATGGTTCGCCAGGTGCCATGGCTCCGCCGCCACACAAGTAGCAGGCCTGCCGCTAATACAAGTTCCTCGCTGACATAGAGCAGATCGAAACTTCTGCCGTAAACCGACTCCACGGGATGTACGTACTGCCAAGGAATCACAACAAACAGATAAAGAAAGAGCCACCAGGTAAGCAGAAGCGCGAAATCAAGCGTTCCGACGCGTATGGTGCGGTCATCCTGTTGAACATGTGGCTGGATGGCTACGGCGGCCATCATCGGCACGATGTGCAGAAACAGAATTACGTCACCAACAAAAGGATTGGGCGCCTCATGGCGCAGGTAGACTTCGACGTAAGTCCACATGACTTGCGAGACCAGCCACATCGCCAGGCCGAACCCCATCAGCGCCCAGAATAGACGGGCCTTGGGTAAAGCTGTTCTGACGTTGACCAGAACCGCGGCGGTAGCGCATGCCAGAACAAAGTTCTGGAGAATGTCGCCAAAAGCTGTGAGTACGAATCCCCGTGGCGCGAGGAGAGACAACAAAACATGGACACACACCACCGCGCACACGATGGCCGTCCACCCGCGGGCGTGCTGGAGCGGAGATTTACCCACGCTCAAGATTGTATGTTCGGGTGAGCAAGAGCATGTGTTACCGAAGTAATCGAAGCCCTCTGACGAATGTCGGTTCTTGGGCTAGTTACAAGGCTGCCGAGAAGTGCTGCACGAAGCGGTAAACATCCTGATATGAGGTATATAGAGGCACGGCGGCGACCCGGAAAATGTCCGGTTCGCGCCAGTCCCCGATCACGCCCTTGGCCGCGAGTTGATCGCACAGCTTGTGTCCGTCGCGCCCCAGCCGAATGGATAGCTGAGCACCTCTGCGCTCTGCTTCCGAGGGCGTGATGATGGAAAACTTCGGCGAGATTTGTTGGGTAAGCAAGAAGTCCAAATATCCGGTTAGCGAAATGCTCTTGGCCCGCAACCGCTGCATTGTTGCCTCCGCAAACAAATCCATCGAGGCGCGCAGGGGAGCCACCGCCAAAATTGCCTGATTGCTCAGTTGCCAGCCGTCGGCTCCCTCCATCGGATGAAAATCGGGGCCCATCAGGAACCGCAACGTTTCGTCATGCCCCCACCATCCAGCGAAACGCGGCAGGTCCCACGCCCGCGCGTGACGCTCGTGGACAAAACATCCGCCCACGCATCCCGGACCGCCATTTAAGTACTTGTAGCCGCACCACACAGCGAAATCCGGGCCCCAGTCGTGAAGGCGCAGCGGAATGTTCCCGGCAACGTGCGCCAGATCAAATCCCACAACGCATCCCATTTGCCTCCCTGCCCGCGTGATTCCCGCCATGTCGAAGACCTGTCCGGTCGAATAGTTCAGGCCTCCAAGGAGGATGAGAGCGATCGAATCGCCTTCGCGCTCGATCAGTGACTCGATATCTTCGTCGCGCATGCAAGATTCGCCTTCGCGCGGCGTGAGTTCGAGGAGTGAAGTACCAGGGTCGAATCCGTGAAAGCGGATTTGCGACTTCACTGCATATTGATCGGAAGGAAAAGCCCCGCGCTCGATGAGGATCTTGTTCCTCTTCGCCGTCGGACGGTAAAACGACACCATCATCAGGTGTAGATTCACCGTCAGCGAGCTCATCACGACGACTTCCGCTGGACTTGCTCCGACCAGTTCTGCGGTTTGTTCGGTCAGCAACCGGTGGTACGGAACCCAGGGATTCCGTCCGTGGAAGTGCGCTTCCACACCCTGATCGGCCCACTTTCCCAACTCCTCGTCGAGGTACGAGCGGACACTTTTCGGCTGCAACCCCAGCGAGTGCCCGCACAGATAAATGCAATCTTCGCCGCTCTTCGTCTTTGGAAGATAAAAGCGCTCCCGGAAATGCGCGAGCGGATCGCGGGCATCCATTGCCAGAGCGAAATCTTCGCCAGTTTGATAGGTAGTACTGTTCACGAGACTGGATCCAGCAGATCGGGTTGAGGACTGACTTCGTTTTGCGCGTGACGACGCATCCTAACAGTCCAATATCGGATGAGGCAACGCGATGCGCTCAGCCTTGCCGCTCGTGCAGGTACCGCAGCAATGCGTCGCGCCACTCAGGCATGACGACTCCCCAGCGCTGCAGGCTCGCCGAGGACAAAATCGAATACGCGGGACGGGGCGCAGGTCGTGCCATCTGTTGACTGCTGACTGGACGCACTTCAGTGGTAAGTCCCGAGTCCTTTACGATCTCGCGAGCAAATTCAAACCAGGAGCAATCGCCGGCGTTGGTCACGTGCACAATTCCACTCGCGCCCTTCCTGCACAGCTGGATGATCGCCCGCGCCAGGTC
This sequence comes from Candidatus Sulfotelmatobacter sp., assembly GCA_035695545.1. Taxonomy (GTDB): domain Bacteria; phylum Acidobacteriota; class Terriglobia; order Terriglobales; family Acidobacteriaceae; genus Sulfotelmatobacter. Next base: position 19,976 of record DASRRV010000312.1, read on the forward strand.
CACGGAATAGGTTGGGCTTCCCCGCTGATCGTTGACCACATCCAGCGTCGGACGGCTCGCCGCCAGTTTCAGAATCGTGTCTGGAAAGCACTTTCCTCCTGTTCCAAAAAGCCACGACGTCCGCGCGATGCAGCACTCCGGCAGCACCTCTTGCAACCGGGCCTCCGCCTCGGCTTTCGAGAGCCCGTACACGCTTTGAGGGCTGCGCGCATCTCCAGCTTCGTAGGGTGAGGTCTTCTTTCCATCAAAGACATAGTCTGTGCTGAGAAACAACAACCTCGCGCCCGCCCTCTTCGCGACCTTCGCGACGTTCACTGCGCCGTCGCGGTTCACCGCAAAGGCGAGATCCGGATGACTCTCACACTCGTCCACATTCGTGTACGCGGCTGCCAGGACTATCCACTCCGGGCGCACCATCTCAACCACAACCTCATGCACTTTCTTCGCGTCGCGTATGTCCACATCGACCGAGCTGAGACCAACAACTTCATCTCCGCTCCATTCCCGCATTAGTTCCTTGCCCAGAAGGCCCGAAGCGCCAAGAATCATAACTTTCATATCGGTGATTTTCGGGGCGGCTACTCGAAGGTCTCGGCGTCGCGCAAAGCCACGCCGCGCTGGTCTTTGGCCGAGATGATCGGCTCGCCTTCCAGCTCCCAGTTAATCTTCAAATCAGGATCGTTCCAAGCCACGGTGCGCTCGTTCTCAGGAGCATAGTAACCAGTCGCCTTGTAGAGCACGTGTGCCTGATCCGACGTTACCAGGAACCCGTGCGCAAACCCTGACGGGATCCACAGCATGCGCTTGTTTTCGCCCGACAAGCGCACTGCCTCCCATTTGCCGAAGGTCGGCGAATTTCTGCGCAGATCTACCGCTACGTCGAGAATTTCGCCTTCCACTACGCGCACCAATTTCCCCTGCGGCACTTTGATCTGGTAATGCAGACCACGCAGTACATTCCGTCGCGAACAGGAATGGTTGTCCTGCACGAATCGCTCGCAGATGCCTGCCTGTGCCATCGTCTGCTCGTTGTAGCTCTCCAGAAAAAATCCACGTTCGTCGCCAAACACGCGCGGCTCCAGAATGAACATGCCGGGTAAGGTAGTCGCGATTGTATTGATTGGGACCATCGCCGATTGTTTTTGGGGAACCGAGCTCAAAATACTTTCTCCCGCAGGAGTTGTAGCAAATAGGCGCCGTAGCTGCTGTTCTTCATCGACGTCCCGATTTGCTCAACCTGCGTCGCGGTGATGTAACCGGAACGGTAGGCAATCTCCTCGGGACACGCGACCATGAGCCCTTGTCGCTTTTCGATTGCCTGAATGTAGAGTGCGGCGTCCATCAATGATTCGTGCGTGCCCGTGTCGAGCCAGGCCATTCCGCGACCCATAACGACAACTTCCAGTTGGCCGTTCTTCAAATAGACTTTGTTCACGTCGGTGATCTCGAGTTCACCCCGCGCACTCGGCTTGAGGGATTTCGCAATCTCCACTACCTCACCATCGTAGAAGTAAAGGCCGGTAACGGCATACCGCGATTTCGGCTGCTTGGGTTTTTCCTCGATGCTGAGGGCGCGTCCCTGTGCGTCGAATTCGACCACACCATACCGTTCCGGATCATGAACTGGATACGCGAAGACGCGTGCTCCGCGGATCTTCGCCGCGGCATCGCGTAGATCCTTGGCCAGGTCGTGCCCGTAAAAAATATTATCTCCGAGCACTAGGGCGCAGGGACTACCGCCGAGGAACTCTTCCGCCAGCAGGAATGCTTGCGCGATGCCTTCGGGCTTGGGCTGCATCTTGTACTGCAACCGAATTCCATACTGGCTGCCATCGCGGAGCAGCGCTTGAAACTTAGGCACATCCTCCGGCGTCGAAATCAACAGGATGTCGCGGATACCGGCCAACATCAGCGTGCAGAGCGGGTAATACACCATGGGCTTGTTGTAGACCGGAAGCAGACTCTTTCCCATCGCCTGCGTTACGGGATACAACCGTGTGCCCGATCCTCCCGCCAGAATGATGCCTTTGTATTGAGTTTCTTTCATGGAGTACGTCTGTTTGGATCCGAGCCGATTCTCTGCCTATCCCGAATAATGCGTTGCAATCCACTGGCGATAACTGCCACTGGTCACATCCCGTACCCACGCTTCATTCTCAAGATACCAGCGAACCGTCTTGCGAATACCGGTTTCGAAGGTCTCTTTCGGTTTCCATCCTAGTTCGCGTTCGATCTTGCGCGCGTCCATTGCGTAGCGCCGATCATGACCAGGACGGTCCTTCACAAACGTAATCAAGTCGCGGCAGGATGCTCCACTACGCGGCGCCATCTCATCCACGAGATCGCAGATGGTCTCTACGATTTCCATGTTCGGCTTCTCGTTCCACCCGCCGATGTTGTAAGTCCCCCCGGGGCGTCCGCTTTTTAGCACGGTCGCGATTGCCGTGCAGTGGTCTTCGACATACAGCCAGTCCCTGACGTTCTTGCCATCGCCGTATACGGGGAGCGACTTTCCGTCTCGTGCGTTCAAGATCATGAGCGGAATCAACTTCTCGGGAAACTGAAATGGCCCGTAATTGTTTGAACAATTCGTCGTGAGCGTGGGCAACCCATAGGTGTGGTGATAGGCCCTCACCAAATGATCCGATGCCGCTTTCGATGCCGCATATGGACTGTTCGGAGCGTACGGGGTCGTCTCGCTAAATGCGGGATCGTTCGGGCCAAGCGATCCATAGACCTCGTCCGTCGAAACATGCAGAAAACGAAAGCGCCGTCGCTGATCGTCCGGGAGCGCACTCCAGAAGGCTCGCGTCTCTTCCAACAGCGCGAACGTCCCGTCGATATTCGTTCGGATGAAAGCTTCGGGTCCCCGGATCGACCGGTCTACGTGGCTTTCCGCGGCGAAATGCACGATCGCATCCGGGCGGTGCCTCTCGAGCAACTCCCGAACGAGGTCGCGATCTCCAATGTCGCCTCGAACGAATTCATACCGCCGCCCATTAGTGATGCTCTCCAGATTGTGCGGGTTCCCCGCGTAGGTCAGATTGTCCAGATTGACGATCGTCCTGGCTTCGTCTTCGTTTTGCATCCTCTGCAGCACGAAGTTCGACCCGATAAAGCCTGCGCCCCCGGTGACTAAGATCGTATTTCGCATGTGGAAAGTCGTTCGCCCGAGCGAGTTGGGACGCCATAGCCCCGCCGCTGTATGACTCCGTGATTGTAATAAAAAGGGACGGGGTTCACCCCGTCCCTGACTTAAAAAGCCGATTCCGGCTACTGGTTGTACCTTTGTGGTTACGCAACTACCGCATTGCGGGCCAACGCCGTCTCGGTCTAAAGGACGCTCGCCGTGAGGATCGGACCTTTCCGAACGCCTTTCTCCCGCATGGTCTTCTCCTGGTGAGTCCACGCACGGCGCCGCACCGTTATCCCGCTCGCCTGTCAACAGCGCCGCTTTCGCTAACCGCCGCCCCTCGTACGATAGGCTTCTTCGCAGTTGGTTCGCAGTCGCGTCGCAATCCTCCGCAACGGTGGCATACTCGCTGGCCGCGACCCTTCCTGCGGTATCTGCTGCTCTGCATTGTGCAAGAGCCTTGGACATCCGCCCATCACCGCGACCGTTCCCGACGTCTCCTGTGCCAGAGCTTGGCCTATGTGCCGCGTGGTGCCCAATGCATGAGATCGGGCTCACCTTTAAATCCTCTTGACAACTAACTCGGAGTCCGATATACCGGATACCGACTTATGAAGGACGCCGCCGCCAAATTCCTCCCGTTATCTCCAGCCACCCTGCACATTCTGCTTTCCCTTGCAGGAGAGGATCTCCACGGGTACGCCATCATGCAGGAAGTGGCCCGGCAGTCGGAGGGCACATACAAGCTGGGCCCCGGCACGCTTTACGACAATCTTCAGAAGCTGATCCATCGGCAGTGGGTGCAGGAGCTTGGCCGCCGTCCCGCGGACGACGATCCGCGCCGCCGCTACTACCGCCTGACCGCGGCTGGGCGCGGCGTTCTTGCAGCCGAAACTGCAAGGCTCGCAGTGGTTGTGCGCGAGGCACGCTTGCGCCTGCAGATGACGAAACCCCGGAGCGCCTAATGCTTCGACCTCTCTACCGTTACGTGCTCGGCCTCCATCCACCCGGGTTCCGCAAGCAATTCGGTGACGAGATGCTCTCGATCTTCGATCACTCGAAGGGCAGCACGGCGGCTCTCCGCTTGCTTCTGGACGGCGTCCTCTCTCTAGCCCGTCAGTGGGTATTGAGACCGCAATTTTGGCATGGGATATCCACGGTACCTGAGACACAGCCCGCTCTCGATGGCATGCCATCGTTCTGTTCGCTGGACCCTTTCCGTCCTCGAGCCGCTGCTGTCGTCCCCGGGCTCATACTGTCCGTCGCCGTCTTCAGTCTCACTTGCTTCGCGATCAAGTACAGCTGGATCCACGTCCTCCACGTGCGTATTCCGGAAGTTCAGCTGGAACGCCCGCAATGGATCCCGCCGAGTGCCAGCCCGGGATCTATTCGGGAGGAACTGCAACACCAGCTTTCTTCAAACCAGGTTCCGCAGAGCCAGGTATCGCAAAGCCCTGCTTTGCAAAACCAGGTTTCGCAAAACCAAGTCGGGTCGCAATCTACATCTTCAGCACCTCCGCCCCCATCCCGTCAGTCGTCCAAGGCGCCAACGAAATCTCGTCCCGCGAAGGTCGCGGCCTTTAAGCCCGGCGCCCCGCAACCCCCAGCACCAGACTTCGAGTCTCGAACACCAGCAGGAACCTCGCCTGCATCGACGCCGCAGGACGCTACGAATCCCACAGTTGCCGTCGCCGGAAGTCTTTCCGTCATCGCCGAAGACTCGAAACTGGATGCCGCACTGCGGCACCGCGTGATTGACGGAGCGGTAACGAATCTAGAGAAGTACTACGTTTATCCGGAATCAGCAAAGAAGATGGCGAGAGCCCTCCGAGCACACGAGAGCAATGGTGATGACAACGACGCGAGCGATGGCAAAGCCTTTGCCAGTCTTCTGACCACGCAGATGCAGGAGGTGAGTCACGACCAGCACGTAATGTTGATCTACAACTCCGTCGGACCACCTGGGCGCACTCTTGGGTCTACTCCAGAGGAGCTTGCCCGTTATCAAAGGGAGATGGAGCGCACCAATTGCACGTTCGAGAAAGCCGCAGTTCTGCCCCACAATATCGGCTACCTGAAGCTTAATTCTTTCCCCGACCCTTCTCTCTGTCAGCCCACCGCCACCGCTGCCATGGCCTCCTTGAATCAGGCGGACGCCCTCATCTTCGATTTGCGCGAAAACCACGGTGGCTCCCCGAGCATGGTCGCGCTGATGGCCAGCTATCTTTTCGAGCACCCCACGCATCTGGACGATCTATATAACCGGGTAGAAAATTCCACGTTGCAGTCCTGGACGCTGTCGCCGGTTCCTGGAAATAACCTGGCGAATAAACCTGTTTACGTATTGACCTCCGCCTCAACCTTTTCTGGAGCGGAGGAGTTTGCCTACGACCTCAAGCTGCTCAAGCGCGCGACGATTGTGGGCGAAACGACGGCGGGCGCTGCACACATGGTGCGTCGCCACCGAATCGACGATCACTTCAGCATCGGCGTTCCCGATACCAGACCGATCAATCCCATTTCAAATGGGGACTGGGAGGGAAAGGGTGTGTCCCCGGATGTGAGCGTGAAAGCCGGCGATGCGTTGACGACCGCAGAGAACCTAGCCGAGAAGATGTTGCAAAAGAATTAAGAGTCCCCTAGGGCCCCCACTCGATTTGAGAAGACTCCTGACCTCCGTAATGGGCCCTGTATAATCCTGGACGGAACTTCTTGCCCGACGCCGCTTCCAATCCGGACCCTGCGCCCAAGCCTCGCGGCTGGACCGTCGTCGCTGCCGGATTCCTTCTGCTGGCGCTCGCGCTGGTCGTTATCTACACGAACGGTCGCGCGTTCTCCAGCCCTCTCTCACTAGTGGTAGTCGCCGCCATCGGACTCGCCGCCTTGCTTCTCCAGCTTCGCCTTCGCAACGACCTCGGAGCTCCGGTTCATGCTCCACTGTGGCTCAATGTGCTAGGACTCGTTTTCGCGATCGCCGCCGTCGTTGTCGACGTGCTCAACTTCGGCCCTAACGTAATGATGGTCGCCGCACTCGGCGCCGTCACCTGCTTCGCCATCAGCGGCATCGTGGTCCTGCACGCCCTTCGAAAGCGCTGACGGATTCACTCACTTCTTCTTCAGATATCGGTCGAACCAGTCGACGGTTCGCTGCATAGCGTCAATCTGATTTTCACGCTTGGCAAAACCGTGGCCTTCGTCGGGATAATAGTGGGCATCCACGACCTTACCTTCTTTCTTCAAGATCATCTCTGCCTGCTCGGCTTCCTCTTTGGGGTCCCGAATGTCATTGGCTCCCTGCAGAATCAGTAGAGGAGCTTTCGCGTCCTTGAAATATTTGATGGGTGACGCATCTTCGTACGATTTGCGGTCCTTCACCGGATCTCCGAGGATCGACTGGTCGTATTGCTGGAGCGTCGGTTCCTCATGCTCCTGTTCTGTAAGCCAGTCAGTGATTCCGAACAGTTCCACCGACGCCGCCCACACGTCCGGAGTTCTCCCAATCGCGATCATCGCCATGTATCCGCCGTACGACCCGCCGGTAATCCCGATCTTGGCGGCGTCGACATAGCCCGTCGCAGCCAGGAAGTGCGCAGCATAGACCTCATCCTGAAGATCGCCGCCGCCGATGTCTTTGTAATTTGCCCTCTGAAATTCCATGCCATATCCGGTAGACCCGCGAACGTTGGGCGCGATGCACACATAACCGCGTGACGCGAGAGCTGCCGCAGTCTTGTTGAAACTGTCCACAGTTTGTCCGGTCGGGCCGCCGTGAGGCAGCACGATACCCGGGTTGCTTCCATCCCGCTTGAGATTGAACGGCACCCAAAGAAACGCGCTGATGGTTTTTCCGTCGAACGTCTTATAGTGCACTAACTGAGAAGAAGGCAGGCGCGCAGGATTGAGACTGGCCACCGCCGAGAAACTCAGTTGCCGCGATTGCTGGCTCGCCAGATCGTAGACCCAAAAATCAGCAGGCTGAGTCGAACTCTGGTGCGAGACAAGCAGGCGCTCGGATGCGGATGAATAAGGCGTGGGATTGCCCGCGAGAAAATTGATCCCCTCGGGAAACGATAGCTTTGCCGCATGTCCCGACTTGCGCTCCACGAGATAGACATCAGTGCGTCCGTCCGCATTCACCGTGTAAGTAAAAGTCTTGCCATCGGGCGCAAAGCTTCCCGCGCTGGCCTCCCACTTGACGTCGGTCACCCACGTTCGCTGTTTGCTGGCAACGTCCAACAGCGCGACGTTGCGATAGCCACCTTTCTCGTTGGAAGTAATCAGGAGCGTGTGTCCGTCAGAAGAAGCGGAGGAGACGGTATAGAGAACATCGCCTTGATGTGGCGTGAGGTTCTCAGACTTTCCGGTCGCCACATCGATCTGATAAACATCGGAGTCGGTGAAGCCGGCATTGGCACGGTCCGCGTAGATGGTCTTACCGTCAGCACTCCAGATCGCTGTGTACCACTCGCGGTTCTTGGTTTGTTCGTCCGTAAGCTTGCGGACTTTTCTCGTCTTCCAGTCGAGCAGAGCGATGTCGGTCGCCGACGCAGCCTTCGGCCGGTACGAAATAGCCAGCGTGCTGCCGTCAGGGGACCAATGCGCGCCGGTCTCCGAGATGTCTGGACTGTCTGTGATGTTGATAGGCTCGCCTCCGTCGCTCGGAACAGCAAACAGATCGTAGATCTCGCCTCCGCCAAAGTCCTGATCGTAGACAATCCACTTGCCATCTGGAGACCAGACAGCCCCCGATTGCCGATCGTCGGATTGCAGCAATTGAATGGGCCATCCTCCCGCGGCTGATACTTTCCAGAGATTGAATCGTCCCGTCAGGTTGGTGGTGAAGACGATCTCGCGACCGTCGGGCGACCAGGCTGGCTCCGAGGTGCTCCGCGTGTAATACAGCTGTGGAATGGGGACTGGCCCAGCCGCCTGATTCGCGGCGGACACCACGGACTTGGGATCAGTAATCTGCCGGTCATCGGGTGAGTCGGCTGCCAGCAAGATCAGGCTACTCATTCCGATTAACAGACCGATAAACATTCGCTGACCCAGCCCTGTCAACGTGGTTGTAGCGCGCATGATTCACCTTTCTTTTGAAAAAATCGGATTCGAAGCTGAGGGCGGGAAGCCGCTATCTCTTGAATTCGACCGCAACCGTTGTCTCCACCACGGCCGGCTCTCCGTTCACGCGGTAAGGCTCAAACTTCCACCAACGCAGAGCATCCATCGCGGCCCGCGCCAGCACGTCGGGACCATTCAGTGCTCGCATGCTCACCACGGACCCATCCCGTCCCACCACAATGTCGAGCGCGATAATCCCTTGCAGATTCGCCTTCTGTGCCTCTGCCGGATAGGCAGGCTCAACGCGGTGGACCAGCAATTTCTCCATCACCTCCGCCGGAACCTGCGCCTGCGGCTTTTCGGACGATGCAGTCTGCGGACTCTTCAGTCCTGACTCCAACTCTTGCCATGCGCGGTTCCACTTCCACCAGAACACCGCCACCGCCACCGCCGCAATGACCAGAAAGATGGTCCATCCAATTCCCCGAGGCTTCTTTTTCGGCGGCGCCGGTGCAGGACCGCTCGACCCACCTGAACCTTCTCCGCTGCCGTCGTCACTCTTTCTCTCGGTCGACTCGCCACTCCTCTTCTCTAGAACAGTTGTCGGATTGATGACAGGAGTTGGACTCGCGGTCGCCTCCGTTTCGGCGTTCGCCGCTTTCGCCCAGTCGCGAATCGCGGCCCGCTGCTCGACCGTGAGTCCGAGAAACTCCAGGCCGCAACGCAGCTTATCGTGATATTTCACCATCGCCCGCGCCCGCAGCGGATCCGCCACCAAAGGCAACCGCACCTCGACCCCCACGGACTCTCCCGGGACCAGTTCTCCTGCCAGAACGGCCGCCACCCCGCGTTCGCACACATTCACCAACCGGCCCGGCACGGTGTCCGGAATGCCCGACCGCAGCACGGTCACATCCAGCGGAGCCTGCAGACGAAACCGCGGCACTCGCCTTCGCGACGCCCCAGTCCACGTCCGAGTTTGTGCCCCAGCAGCCATCGAATTCCTTATGTAGCCTTCGTGCCCCAAAGGCCGGCATTCCGCTTCGGCCTGTTATTCCGAGAGAAGAGAGGAGCGTGCGTTTTGATTAGCGCCCCGTGTGACTCTCGCGGCGGGCACGCTGCGATGCGCGAATCCCTACCGCCGCAACTCCACAATCTCGCTACCCCGAGCGAAGATCACCACGCTGGCCATCCCGACAAACAAACCGTGCTCCACCACACCCGGCATGTCACTTAATTTCCTCGCGAGCCCATCCGCGTCGGGAATCTCGCCAAATCGGCAGTCAAGAATGTGATTCCTCTCGTCGGTGACATATGGCTTTCCGTCGTCCCCAGCCCGCAATTGGACGGCAGCTCCCAACGCCGCGACCCGCTTCGCCACCAGCGCCTGCGCAAACGGAATCACCTCGACCGGCAGTGGAAATTTTCCCAGCAGCGGCACCTGCTTCGACGCGTCCGCCACAATCACAAGTTGCTTCGTAGCGGAGGCCACAATCTTCTCCCGCAGCAGCGCCCCGCCTCCACCTTTAATCAACCGCATTTGCGGATCGACTTCATCTGCCCCATCTACGGTGACCGCAATCTCCTGGCACTCGTCCAGCGTGGTCAGCGGAATCCCCAGGCTCGCCGCCAGTTCGCGCGATCGGTCTGAAGTCGGAATCCCCCGAACCCGCAGGCCATTCTTCACCTTCTCGGCCAGCAGCTTAATGAAATAAGCCGCCGTCGATCCGGTCCCTAGCCCCACCACTTGCCCATCCTTCACGAACTGCAAACTAGCCCGCGCCGCCGCCTCTTTTTCCTGATCGTTCGCCATAGCAATGGAGTTACGGAAAGTTCGTGTCAATTTCTCTTTTCACTGCCATCTGATACAGCTGGGCAGCGGTCTGGTACCGGCCGTCCGTAAGGAGCGATAGAAGATACCCGCCCTGAATATTCTGATACTCGGGAGGCTTGGTATAGAACTCAGTCAGGACTGAAGTATATGCACTAACGTCCAATCCCGAGTCACTCAGCTTGAGTTTTGTGTAGTTCTCCAAGTGGTTCTCACAACGTGCCGTCGACGAGTCGCCTACACGATGAGGTTGGCCTACCTCGAATATCTGATCCAGCTTTTTGCAGGTTGCCTCTGAGCCGTTCCAGTAGCCTGCGATGAAGCCATGAACGTACGTATTCCGCTCTGCGGGACTCCATGACATCCATTGCTGACCGGATCCCGACGCGGGCTGAGAAGCCGCGCCCGCGAATCGCACAACCATCAACAGCGCCGATGCCACGACCATCACGAATGTTTTCGGAATTCGGGCCATAGCCAACCCTCTTGCTCCTACCCCAGACTCTTTTCCGTGTAGATCAAATACCCTGATAGCACCAACCCAAACACCACGATCAAAATTGTAACCAGATCCAGCACTAGCCCAGCAGGCTCGAAAGTGCCCACCTCCAACTGCGTTCGCGTCTTGCGATACCGCACCAGGCCCGCGACTACCAGCACCACGCCCGCGACAATCGAACTCGCCCCCATCCATACGGAGAGTCCGGCCGTCCGCACCGAATGCCCGCTCAGCGCCGTCAACTGCCGCATCGCGATCGAGAACCGCCCGATCGCAAAGCCGAACACCACAATCGCCGCGCCCGTCCGCACCCATGCCAGAAAGGTTCGCTCATTTGCCAGATGGTCGCGCGCCCGATTGGGATTGGCATTCTCCACTGCAACCCTCCGCTGCCGCCAGCATTATTCCACAGCTTTCGCGATCACAACCCCCGCTCCCGCAAGATTCTTGATCAACTCCTCTGGAACGCCATGCCGCTCCTTCAGATACTCGGGACTGTTGTAAGTCACCAAGACTTTGCCATCCGCATCCTCCGCAACCAACGCCTTCATCGGCAAATCAATCGCCAGGCTCGGCGTCGCCACCATCAATGGAGTTCCGCCCTTCGGACTCCCGAAGATCAAGACCTTGGTTGGACTCATCTTCAATCCAACCTTCTCTGCCTCGCCGCTGTGATCGATCACTCCGAACACCTGTAGTCCCTTAGCCACGAAAGCGGCCTGCAACCGCTGCACGGTCTCATCCACCGAATAGCGGCTTGCAACTTGAACCAATCCATTTTCCTTGGCCATGCCCATCACCTCCGCCTTCTGGTGCCTTCAGGAAAGCTCATTTTAGGGTGTGCAGAAATCTGCAGCAATCTGCATCTTGACAGAATTCTTGAACGGAGGGCACACTGCCGGGAGTTCGACGGCGGCAAGCCCCCCACCAACCACGCGCCCAGGTTGAATCAACGCCGCAGCTGTGGCGCGTACCCATCAGTCCGTTGCACTGGACTGCCAAACAATCCCACAAGGAGAATTCTCCAATGCACAAGTACCATCTTGCGATGGCGCTCACCCTTGCCTTGACCATGACGCTGCCAGCGGCGGCCCAGAAGAACACAATCTTTAACCTGACGCGGTCAACCGGTGCCGAAGCCGCTGGCTGCATTCCCAACGCCGCTGGGCGAGTCACCATCA
>DASRRV010000313.1:0-66988 GCA_035695545.1 Candidatus Sulfotelmatobacter sp.
CGGAGGAACTCATTGTCTTGCCGCAAGGCGGCAGCCTTTCAGGGGTGGCACGAGCCGGATGAATCGAGAGATTCACGTCCGGCTCTGTGAGCGGCTCGGGGCGAAATTCCCCGGGCCGACTCGGCGGAGGCGGGGCGACCCGTCCCCCTATGCCGATTTCAGAAGATGAATTCAGTAGTGAAAGGCCCTATCGACCGAAGCTATAGCCAATAGAGACACCCGCGCGGAACAAGTTGTTGGTGTGGAACTCATGATTGTTCACGACGTAGTAGTAGTGCAGCTCGGGGCGAAGGAAGAAGTTTCTCCAGACGTAGTAGCGCAGGCCTCCGCCCAGATGTGTCAGGAAATGATTGCTGCTGATCAAGGTAGGACAATTCACGAAAGCCGGGCTGCAGGTGGCAAATTCGTTATAAAAGATTACCCTCTCGCCACCAATGCCGGCCATTAAGTCCCCTTCAGATTTGGCGCCGATCTCGCGCGTGTACAACCCGTTGATGTCATACAGGACAGGGCGGTAGCGCTGGTAACCGTTGTAAAGGGCCTTATCGTACCGGAACGCTGTTTCCACGTTGAGGCCGAAATGATTCTTGCGAATGAACTGTATGGCCCCGCCGGTGTACAAGCCGCCCTTCTCGGCCGGCGGAGGGTACGCCAACGAGGCGTTGGTGGGCTTGGAAGAGAAGAGTGTGCTGCCGGTGCCCATAAGGTCAACTTGTTGACCTCGGGCAAACGTAGTGAGTACGGCAAGCAGACAAGCGAACGTTAGCGAAAGGAACCTTCTCAATCCACCCCCTAGTGAACTAGTTCGTTCTTGAATCCGGCTTGAATCCGACCGGGCGACACTTCTTGGTGAGCGCAATGGCACTGGTCGCCCGGGAAGAACTGATTCGCCCGTACCTGTCAGCCGCAGTTTAATCCGGACCGATAGTGTATCCGATGGAGGCTCCTACGTGGACGAGGTGACCGGAGGAGAAGAAGTCCGTGTTATTGATGACGTGAAAGTAGCGAACCTCAGGGCGGAGAAACACGTGCCCCCACACGTAGTAACGAATGCCAGCACCAGCATCGAGCAGGAAGTGATTGCTGCTGGTATAGCAAGCGTTGAAGACCTCGCAACTGGTGGTGGGGGTGAATCCATAGAAACGAGTTGTCTGCCAGCCAATGCCACCCATCAGATCAAGGCCAGCTTTCTTGCCCAGCCGGGGCTGGTAGACGCCGTTAAAGTCGAAAATGATGGGACGATAGGGCTGACCGAGGCCACCGAAGTCTCCCTGGCCGGCTCTCCATGTGGAGTCAAAGCCGAAGCCGATACGCCTGTGAAAGATGACATCGGCGCCGATATTCATATACAAGCCGCCCTTTTCGGGGCAAACGAAATTTGAGAAAGACGGGGAGCCGCACGGCTCCGCACCGGGCGACAGGAGCGTTCCGAAACCCAACATGGCATCGCCCTGCTGGGCCGAAGCGAGGCTAGCTAAGAGGAAGAAGGCGATAGCGGGCGCGAGGAAGGCAAATCTCTTCATCAGGAACCTCCTTTGATCGATCGTGAAAAGAGACTCTGGCGGTAAGATGCCACCGCCAAACCGTTTGGATGCAGGCGTATGGGCTAACTACTTCATCATAATTGGTGGCGAGGCCAGTTTCAAACCTGGCACACCGGGGCTGTAAAGCTGGTTTAACAATGAAACCCGCGCCTGGAGCATAAGTTGTGCCCTGGGACACCCGAGAAGCGCAAATTTGCGAAAGCCTCCGGGACGACGGTTTTCAGGACCGCTTGGACATTCCACTTCCCCCGCCGCGGAGGATGTGATCCAAGGCGATGGGACCGCCGCCGAAGAAAATCAGGGCGAAAGCCAAAGTAGCGGCTGCGAGGGGGAACTCGTAGCCAGGTCGGTCGGGCGATCCCATAAGTCCGTTGTGCCAGTGCACCTTCCCGACGGCCACGGCGAGGTTAATGAAAACGGCAAAGGCGGCGGGACGGGTGAAAAATCCAGCCAGGATCATCAGCCCACCAATGAACTCGGTAAATGCCGAGACATAGCCTAACCAAGCGGGCAGACCCAGGCCGGCGACCATTTGCGCATGGTGGTGCAAGCCACCAAAAACCTTGTGATAGCCGTGCGCCACCATGATGGCGCCAAGGCTGAGGCGTATCAGGAGCAGGGCAAGCGGTTGCAAGCGATCGAGATAACGCACAGTTCCTCCGAGCGAAATAGACTATCGCAAAGCAAGGGAACCCAGAAGTGACAAGTGAGAGGATCGGGGCCTGAATTCCACTCCGGCACTCCTGTGCCCCGGCGGTGGGAGATGTTTTGTTGTGCAACCCCATACAGGGTCTTGACCAACCTGAAGGCTGGCGCTACTCTTTCGGGCGCAGACTCTTTTCTGCATTTCCCCCCTCGAAACATTGCCATAGAAAAAATGGGAGATCTCCATGCGGAAGAAGTTGTGGTCTGAAGCGATCGTGATGGTGGTGCTGTCCTCCCTTCTGGTGCCGTTCGCCGCGGCGCAGAAGAAGAAGCGTGTGGCTGTTCTCAACTTTGACTATGCCACGGTGCAGACGTCAGTTTCGGCGGTCTTCGGAACCAATGTTGACGTGGGCAAGGGAATCTCGGACTTGCTGGTGCAGCAATTGGTCACGGACGGCAAGTATTCGCTGATCGAGCGCAATGCGATCGACAAGATTCTGAACGAACAGAATTTTGCGAACAGCGATCGGGTTGATTCCTCCACTGCCGCCAAGATCGGCAAGATCCTGGGCGTGGATGCCGTCATTATGGGCAGCATCACCCAGTTTGGCCGTGACGATCAGAACAAGACGATCGGCGGAGGTGCATTGGGTGGCTACGGCAGCAAGTTTGGCCTCGGCGGTGTACAAAAGCGAGAGGCTAAGGCCGTGGTAGGGATTACGGCGCGCCTGGTCGATACGACAACCGGAGAGATTCTGGCCGCTGTCACCGGCACCGGACAGTCGGCGCGCAAAGGCACCTCGCTGGTCGGTGCAGGAGGAGGCGGAGGGAATGCAGCCGGCGCCGGATATGACATGTCGAGCAAGAACTTCGGCGAAACGATTTTAGGAGAGGCCGTTCATCAGGCCGTGACGCAGATGGCGACGCAACTGGATGACAAAGCCAGTGCGATGCCAGCGCGCCATGTGGAATTTTCCGGACTGGTCGCTGACGTCAGCGGAAACACAATCATCCTCAACATCGGGCGCAACTCCGGTGTACAGGTCGGCGACACGATCGACATCAGCCGTCCCGTTCGCACGGTAAAAGATCCTGCCACGGGCAAAGTGATCAAGACAGTCACCAACATGATGGGAACGGCGACGATCACTGAAGTCGATTCTGATTCGGCCACAGCGAATTACACAGGAAGCGCGCCGGCGAAGGTGGGCGATGCTGCCAAGAGCCAGGCTGCGTCAGCAAACTAAGCTGTTTCGCGGATTTGCCACTGCCGGCATCAGCGGGAGTTGGTAGGGTAAGACCCGCTGATCCAGTGGTTTGGCCGAGCGATATAGTACCTCCGTACCGTGCCTAGTACTTCAGTTACTAGCCCCCATGTGACCCACCGTCGGTCTTGCGCTGAATACTGCTAATTGTGTCACTCGCAAAGTAGACCACAATATATAGACATACCTGCTAGGCAGCTTTCCCTCGAATTCCAAGAAACACCCAAAAAACCCAGCAAAACACGGAGATTCGCTCCGAGCCGGGGTTTTTCAGGGTTGAGATATGCTCGGAACACCGAAAGCCCGCGGACAAGCAGTTGAGGGCGAGGCAGTCTCCCAAAGGAAAAGCCCGCGGGCCGGGAGAACCCGGAGCGGGAATGGGACCGGTGGACGGGAACAAAGGGACTATGGCCGACTCGCGAGAAGTCATGAACATTCGCCAGGCGTCGCAGTATCTGGGCGTGAGTCCGGACACGCTTTACAAGTACGTAGGCGAGCAGAAGATTCCCGCGTTCAAGCTGGGCAACCGCTGGCGCTTCAAGAAATCGAGGCTGGACCAGTGGATGGAAGAGAAGTCGAGCGAGATGGAACCGCAGGCGAAACGCAAACCGAAGGCAGCGGCGAAAGCTGCCGGGTCACAGTAAAGGTGGGCACATGTTTGGATTGGGATCGAAGTCCATTGTTGGCCTGGATGTAGGCTCCTCGAGCATTAAAGCAGTGGAGCTGAAGAAGAAGGGTGGGCAGATTGAAGTCGCACACCTCGGACTGGAACCGCTGTCCTCCGACATCGTGGTCGATTCGATGATCGTGGACTCGGGCACCGTATCGAGCGCGATTTCCAAGCTGTTCCTCGACAACCAGATCAAAACCAAAGCGGTGGCCACCGCGGTGAGCGGGCACTCGGTGATCGTGAAGAAGATCTCGCTGCCCTCGATGAGCGACCAGGAACTGGCCGAGACCATCGAGAAGGAAGCGGCGCAGCACATTCCCTTCGATCTGGCCGATGTAAGTCTTGACTACCAGATTCTCTCCGACGAAGTGGGCAGTCCGCAGATGGACGTGCTCCTGGTCGCGGTGAAGAAGGACAAGATTTTGAACTACACCAACGTACTCTCGATGGCGGGACGCACCCCGGCTATCGTGGACATTGATGCGTTGGCTCTGCAGAACTGCTACGAGTACAACTACCAGCCGGCTCCCGGGCAGGTGGTGGCGCTTCTGAACCTGGGCGCCAGCGTCATGAACATCAACATCGTGAAGGGTACGACGCCATTGTTCCCGCGCGACGTCAGCGTGGGCGGGCATCAGTACACCGACTCGCTGCAGAAGGAACTGGACCTGAGCTTCGACGACGCCGAGTCGCTCAAACTGGGCAACAAGGTTGGCACGGTGAGCGAGGACGCGAAGCAGCCGATCCTGCAGCAGGTGACCGAAATCATCGTTCTGGAAATTCAGAAGACGTTCGACTTCTTCCGGGCCAGCGCGGCCGGAGAGCATATCGAGAAGATCTACCTGGCGGGCGGTTCGTCGAAGGTGCCTGGCCTGGTGGAAGCATTGCGCCAGGAGTTCTCGATGCCGGTGGAGTTGTTGAATCCGTTCCAGAGAGTGACACCACCGGTGGAAGGACACGGAGCGGAGCTAGTGGAGCAGAACCCCGGCCAGATGGCAGTGGCGGTGGGCTTGGCCCTGAGGAGCTTTGAATCGCTATGATCAAAATCAACCTGCTCGAAAATTCCAAGGGCAAGAGCAAGCGGGGTGGCGGCGGCGGTCCATCGATGCCCTCGATGGATATGGGCGATATGGGATCGCCCAAGCTGAAAGTCCTGGTGGTGGTCGTGCTGGCCGGGTTGTTCAACCTGGGCTACTGGTACCGGCTGGATAGTCAGGCAAAGGCGATCGGGGTGCGGATGAAGGCAGCCGAAACCAAGAATCGCGAACTGGCCGACGTCAAAGCGCGCTTCCTCGAACGCCAGACCCAAGCCGACAACTACAAGCGGCGCGTCGACGTGATCGACGGGCTGCGTCAAAACCAGACGGGTCCGGTCAATCTTCTAGCCATGTTGGGCGAGACGGTGAATAACACCGAAGCCGTGTGGCTGAGCAAGATGGACGATACGGGTCCGGCCGTGAGGCTGGAAGGGACGGCGCTCTCGACCGATGCCGTGGCCAATCTGATCGCGAACCTGCAGAAGACCGGGTACTTCAAGACTGTCGAAATCGACGAGACCTATCAGGACGAGCAGATCAAGGACATGCAAGCGTTCCAGTTCACCTTGAACTGCGAGAAGGGAAAGTCGTAAGAGGCGGACCTATGGCGATGAACTTTAGCGAACTTTCGGGCATCAAGCAGTGGGGAGCGGTGCTCCTCGGGGGAGCTCTGGTAACAGCGGCCCTGTACTTCACGGTGTTCAAGAGCCAGAACGAGAAGAACGCCACCGCACAGCACGCCCTCGAAGACAAGATTCGGGAGAACAACGAGCTCGAGTCCTACCGGCCGAAGCTGAAGCAGATCGAGCAGCAACTGGCCGAGCTGAAACAGCAGCTGGAAATCGAGCAGCGCATTGTTCCCGACGAAAAGCTGGTGGATCAGTTCATCACCATGCTGGACGCCGAGGCGCAGAAGGCGGGCGTAGAACTGCGGCGCTACAAGGCCAAGGACGTGAAGCAGCAGCAGTACTACACGGAAGTGCCCTTCGACCTCGAGTTGGATGGACCGTACTATTCGGCGCTGAACTTTTTCGACCGGGTGAGCAAGCTGGAACGGATTGTCAACGTCAGCGCATTGCTGGTGTCGACGACCCGGACTCCGTCGAACGCCAAGGTCAAGCACCAGTACCAGTACGCGCCGAACGAGAGCGTGGTGGCGTCGTTCACGGCGACCACATACTTCAGTCACGATTTGACACCTTCAGCCGCGGCAGCCGGCGCTAAACCCGCCGGAACGCCAGTGGCGAAGTAGGGATGGCTATGAAGCTGACGACAGGCATTTTGGCAATGGCAATGATGGTGAGCGGATCTGCGGCCACGGTTGTGGCCCAGAACACGGATGCCATCGACAACGCGCGCAGCATCGCAAAATCGCTGCAGCAGAAGCAGGCCAACGATACCAACGCGGCTCTGGACGCGGCGGGAGTGCCGCCGACAGCCAAGCCGGCTCCGGGCGCTCCAGCTCCGGCGGTGAAGCCAGCGGTCATTCCGGGGGCCAATCCGGCCTCGGCTGCCGTGGCTCCTGCGCCGAAAGCGGCTGTGGCCTCCGCGCCGAAGGCAAGCTCGGCTTCGAGCCAGCACAACCAGCTCCAGCAAGTGAATGTGGAACAGGGCTCGGACACCATCCAGATTGAGATCAACTCCAGCCAGGCGGTGACGCCGAGGGTCAGCAAACTGAGTTCGCCGGCCCGCGTCGTGGTCGAACTGCCGGAGACGACCGTTGCCAGTTCACAGAACAGGATTCCTGTGGGCAGCGCCGGAGTGAAGGCCGTGCGTATCGGAATGGATGGCAAGACTCCTCCGACCACCAGCATCGTGGTGGATCTGGAGAAGGCTCTGGCATTCGACTTGACTGGCTCCGGAGAAAAACTTGTCCTGACGCTGCACACGCAGGGTGACACACAGTCTGCCGAGAAGACCGTGGCGAAAGCGACGGCCCCGGCGGGACAACCAAAAACGGTAGCAGCAAAATCCGCTCCTGTAGCTAAGTCGCAACCCGCCGCCAAACCGGCAGAGAGCAAGATTGCGGCTACCAAGCCAGTCTCGGCGAAGACTGCTGCGAAGCCCGCGGAGAAGGAACAAGCCGTCAAGACCGTAGCTCCGGCGCAGAGCGCCCCCGGAAGCCAAGTGAGCAAGATCGGGGAGAACTCCAAGCCGAAGCAGGAAGACAAGAAGTGGGCGATGAACGGGAAGCGCGATCCGTTCTTCAGCCCGGTCGTGCAGCAGAACGGTTCAGGATGTTCGACAGGGAAGAAGTGCCTGGAGATTGGCAACATCAATCTGCGGGGCGTGGTGAAGTCCGACAGCGGGTTTATCGCGGTCGTCACCAATAACCTGAACAAAGCGTATTTTCTGCGGGAGAACGACCCCGTATTCAACGGCTACGTAGTGAGGATCACAGGTGATTCGGTGGTGTTCCAGGAGACGGTGCAGGACAAACTGGGCAAGCCGTTCACGCGGGAAGTGGTGAAGCGGATCTTCACGCCGGCAGTTTAGGCAGGACGGCGGGCCGGGAACGGCACGCCGAAATCAAGTTTGACGAAGGACACGCGGGCCCCAGGCCTGCGGGTTGGGGAGAGGCGAAATGCGAAAGCAACAACTGGTACTGTTCGTATCGTTGCTGATGGTGATGGTGGTGGCCGCGGCCGCCCAGACACCGAGCCAGCTCGATCGAGTCAACGTAGTCCGGGGCACGGACGACATCCGGGTCGAGATGAGCTCGAAGGGAGCAGTTACTCCGAAGCTCAGCACTCTGGACTCGCCCAACCGCGTAGTGGTGGACCTGCCGGCAACCGTCATGGCTACCGGACAGCGCCATATCGCGGTCGGCACGGCTGGGGTCAAGGGCGTGCGCATTGGCACGGATGGGCAAATGCCTCCGACCACGCGCATCGTCGTGGACCTCGACCAGGCATGCACCTATGATTTGGCGCCGGGTCCTGCGGGCAAGCTGGTGCTGACGCTACATGCCAGCGCGACCGCCAAGGCCACTCCCGCAACCAAGACAGTGACCGCGGATGGCAGGGAAGGCGGAGGCGCCGCCGCTCCATCGGCACACCCGATGTCGCCATTCGCTCCGCGCGTGATCGACACGCGTTCGTTGCCGAAGTCGACGAAGCCTGCCGCTGACGCGGCTCCGCCGACCGACTTCGTATTCGTCGAGCCCTCGTATCAGTCCAAGAACCAGGCGACGACTGAAGTGAAAAAGAATGCAGATGAGCCCACGGTTCGCGCCGGGGAAGCAGCTGCGCGTTTTTCCGACAAGACTGCCGCAGAGCTGCTGCCGGTGAGTGCGAATGCCGCGCAGGCTCAGAACCAGGCGCCGGCAGGCATCACTCCCGCGGTCAATCTGGCAGCGGAGCAAAAAGCCCAAGCCGGACAGTCACCTGTTTCGACCGGGCCGAAGTACACGGGCGAGCCGATCTCGGTGAACCTGAAAGACGTCGATCTGAAAGACTTCTTCCGTCTCATCCACGAAATCAGCGGCCTGAACGTTGTGCTCGATCCGAACGTGCACGGTACGCTGACCGTGGTGCTCGATGACGTGCCGTGGGATCAGGCACTCGACATCGTGCTGAAAAACAACGACCTGGCGCGTGAACTGGAAGGCAACGTCCTGCGCATCGCCACAGTCGACACCCTGAAGCACGAAGCGGATGCCCGCCGGGCGCAGATCGAATCGGAAGCGTTGGCCGTCGAGAAAGTTTCGGTGACCCGCTTCCTGAGCTATGCCAAGGCGAAGGACGTAATCATCACGGTAAAGAAATTCCTCTCGCAGCGCGGCGACGTGGTGGCTGACGACCGCACCAATGCCGTGATCATCAACGACATTCCGAAAGTGATTCCGACGATCGACCGCCTGCTGACGCAGCTCGACCGCAAGACGCAGGAAGTTGAAATTGAAGCTCGCGTGGTGGCCGCTACCCGCCAGTTTGCGCGCGACATCGGCACGCAGCTGGGCTTTGGCTGGGGCAACGGACACAGCGCCGTGGGCGGCAATGCCGGCGCCGGTTCTTCCCCGACGACCGTCGGCGGGCTCACCCCTGGCTACATCACGGTACCGGGAACGGGCAGCAGCGGCACCGGTTCGTCGATTCCTTTATTCTCCAACCTCGGAGTCACGTCGCCTTCGAGCGGCTTGACCTTCGTGAACGCCAGCAACAACATCCGAATCGATGCGATCCTTTCGATGGCGGAGTCGCGCGGCTTGCTGAAAGTGCTCTCGCGTCCTCGGGTCGTAACCCAGAACAACATCCAGGCCCTGGTGAAACAGGGCGTGCGCGTGCCGATCGTGACGCAGGCGCAGTTGGGTGGTCCTCCGACCGTGACCTACGTCGACGCGTTCCTGCGGCTTACGGTTACGCCGCAGATCACGTCGGAAAACACGATCTTCCTGAACGTCGATGTGGAAAACACCACGCCGAACTTCGGTCAGGAAGTGCAGGGCAACCCGGAACTGATTACGCAGCAGGCCACCACGCAGGTACTGGTGACCGATGGCGGCACGGTGGTGATCGGCGGCGTCATCCAGACGCAGAACTCGATCAACATCTCGCAGGTGCCGTTGCTGGGCAACATTCCGATCCTGGGCAACGTCTTCAAACACACGCAAGTTCAGACCTCTAACCAGGAGCTGATTTTCTTCATCACGCCGCGAATCATTCAGACCTAACCCGTCGACGTAGCAGCGAGTTCGAAGATTGAAGCCGCCGGCCTGAAGAACCCGTCAGGCCGGCGATTTCGCGTTTGGTCGGCGAGCCAGCGAGCTATGAGTTGTGAGCCTCGAGCAAGCAATTCCTGATTTCTCATCGCTCGAAGCTCGCTGCTCACAGCCCCTCTCCTGCTAAACTCAGCGCAATGGACTTCCAGTCGCGCCAGAAGAAACTCAGGGAGCATCTTGCGACCACGCGGTTCGATGCCCTTCTCATCAGCCATCTTCCTAACATTCGATATCTTTGCGGGTTTACCGGGAGTGCCGGTTTCTTGCTCGTGGACGAAGCTGGCAGCGTCTTCTTTACCGACGTGCGCTATGACACGCAGGCGCATGAGGAGGTTAGTGCCGCAAAGGTGGTCGTCGCGCGCACATCTGTGCTGGAGGCACTGGGGGAATCGCTCGCCCGGCGCAAGCGGCGAAGAAAGTGGACCGTCGGCATTGAGGCGGAGCATTTCACGATTGCCGAAAAGAAGCGCTTGGCCAAGTTGCGGCCCTCGGGCGTGAACTTAAAGGATGCACCGCCGGTTGTGGAACGCGCCCGCATGATCAAAGACGCCGACGAACTGGAGCGAATCCGCGCGGCGGTGGCGGTGGGGGCAAAGCTGTACGATCGGGCGCTTGAGGTTCTGCGGGCAGGAGTGAAAGAGACTGAGGTTGCAGCCGAAATGGAACTCGCGGCAAGACGGGCGGGTGCCGAGGAGATGTCTTTTCCTACGATCATTGCCTCAGGGGTGCGGTCGGCGTTGCCGCACGGTCGGGCATCGAACCAAGCCGTACCACGAGGAGGATTCGTGGTCTGCGACTTCGGTGTTATACTCATAGGTTATTGTTCCGATCAGACCCGCACTGTATGGGTGGGCGAGGTTCCGGGGAAAGCACCGGAGGACGCCCGCCGGGCTTACGAGGCCGTCCGCGAGGCGCAGCAGGCAGCAATCGACGTTGTTCGGCCGGGTATTCCCGTCGGCGACGTAGATGAAGCGGCTCGTAAGATATTGCGTAAAGCCGGGGTAGGACGCTACTTTACGCACTCGACCGGGCACGGTGTGGGATTAGAGATCCACGAAGCCCCCAGGGTCGCAGCCGGGCAGCGCGAGATTCTGCGGCCGGGGATGGTCATTACGATCGAGCCGGGAGTATACTTCCCCGGCAAATGGGGCGTGAGGATCGAGGACATGGTTGCAGTCACCGCCAGTGGCTGTGACGTGTTGACGCCAACGAGCAAAGATTTCCTGGCAGTCTAGTTTGCGGCAGTTCAGTTTTTATAACTTCAGCCGGGCAGGATCCACGCCCGGCTTCTTCACGCGCCCTCGGGCGTGGGAGGGGCGAACGGCCCTCCATATAAATCAGCATGAACCTAAAAGAACTGAAGGAACTCATAGAGTTCTTAGAAGAGAAGAACATTGCCGAGTTCGAGTTGGAGCGCGGCGATGTCAAAGTGCGGATCAAGCGGGTAGGCGACCAGACCGTGGTCCATACCCACGGCGAACCGCGATATTTTGCGGTGCCCCCTGCACCGGGTGCAGCGGCCGAGGTTGGAGCCGTTCCGTCGGCACCTGTTTCTGCTGTGCCGGCGGCCGCGAAGGAGCCTGCTCCCGAAGAAGGGCTGCATATGGTGAAGTCCCCGATCGTGGGGACGTTCTACGAATCGCCGTCTCCTGGATCACCTCCGTTCGTGAAAGCGGGAGACATGGTGGAGGTCGGGCAGGTCCTCTGCATTGTTGAAGCCATGAAGCTGCTCAACGAGATCGAGTCGGACGTCGCCGGGGAGATCGTCAAGAAGCTGGCAACCAATGGCCAGCCCATTGAATACGGCCAGGAACTGTTCGTTATCCGGCCGAAGAAGTGAGGCTGGGAACTTCGGGCGCGCGCATCGCGCGCCTTTTTGTGTTTTCAGTTGTGAGCAGTGAGCCTTCGACTCAGACTCTCATCGCCTGTAGTTCATGGCTTATCGCTCACGGCTCACCACTCATTGCTCATAAGCGTTACTCATGTTTAAGAAAATCCTGATTGCCAATCGCGGAGAAATTGCACTGCGCGTGATTTGCGCGTGCAAAGAGCTGGGCATCCGCACGGTTGCTATCTATAGCGAGGCCGACCGCAATTCGCTGCCTGTTCGCTTTGCGGATGAGGCGATCTGCATTGGGCCGCCACAGCTGGCGCAGAGCTACCTGAACATACCGGCCGTGATCAGCGCTGCTGAGATTGCCAACGTAGAGGCGGTGCATCCGGGCTACGGATTGCTGGCTGAAAATGCCAACTTCGCCGAAGTTTGCGAGACCAGTGGGATCAAGTTCATTGGTCCCCGGCCCGAAGTCACGCGTCTCATGGGTGAGAAGGAAAAGGCGCGCGCCGCAATGAAGCAGGCGGGCGTTCCGATTCTGCCCGGATCCGATGGGATTATCGCCTCTGACGGCGAGGCGATCGAGTGGGCGCGGCAGGTGGGCTTCCCCGTGATCGTGAAAGCATCGGCGGGCGGTGGCGGGCGCGGCATGCGCATTGTGCGAACCGAAGAGGAATTGCCAGGCCTGTTCAAAGCGGCGCAGCAGGAAGCCGCGGGAGCTTTCGGCAACGGTGATCTCTACATGGAGAAGTACGTCGAGCATCCCCGGCACGTTGAATTCCAGGTGCTGGCCGACGAGCACGGAAACGTAGTGAGCCTGGGCGAGCGCGAATGCTCGATCCAGCGGCGTCATCAGAAGTTGCTGGAGGAATCGCCGTCTACGCAGGTCACTCCCGAATTGCGCGACCAAATCGGCGGAGTGCTGTGCAAGTCACTGGCTGCGATTGGCTATACAAACGCCGGCACGATCGAGTTCCTGATGGACCAGGACCGCAAGCTGCACTTCATCGAGATGAACACGCGCATTCAGGTGGAGCATCCGGTCACGGAGATGGTCACCGATGTGGACCTGGTGAAAAGTCAGATCATGATCGCCGCCGGAGCGAACATGCGGGATGTGCTGCTCGGGCCCGTGGTGCATCGCGGGCATTCCATTGAATGCCGTATTAACGCGGAGCATCCGGAGAAGTTCACTCCATCAGCAGGGAAGATCACGGCGTTTCATCCCCCAGGGGGAACGGGAGTGCGGGTCGACACTGCCGCCTACGCCGAGGGAGTCATACCGCCGTATTACGATTCGCTGATTGCCAAGCTTATTGTGCGCGGCAAAGACCGCAGCGAAGCCGTTTCGCGCATGTCGCGGGCGCTGGAGATGTTTATTGTCGAGGGTGTGTACACGACAATTCCGTTGCACCGGAAGATTCTGGCGGATGAGGATTTCCGGGCCGGGAAGATCGATACGGGATTTATCGAGCGATTCCTGGCGAAGAATGGAAAACACGGGTAGCGGCAAAGCCCCTGGAGGAGCGGACGCCCTCGTCCGCCCCGGTCGTGCTCTGAAAGCACGGCCTGCGGCCACCCCGGACCGAGGGCGTCCGGGGCTCCACTCACAATCTCTTATGATTCACCTTCCCCGTCTTTACGCCATCGTTGATGCTGCTTTGTTCTCATCTCCTGAGGCACTCGTCGGGGCCGCAAAAGAGCTTGCCGACGGCGGCTGTACTTTGCTGCAATACCGCAATAAGTCGGGTAATGCGCGGTTCATGCTGGATCAGGCAATCGCACTGCGTCGGCAGTTGCGGGCGGCGGGGGTACCCGCACCACACGAGCTAAAGCTGGTCATGAACGACCGCGCCGACCTCTGCCTGGCCGCCGGCTTCGACGGCGTCCACGTGGGACAAGAAGATCTGTCCCCCGAGTCGGTTCGCGCGATTATCGGATCTGAACGGTGGCTGGGAGTCTCCACGCACAATCCCGAACAGCTGCGCGAAGCCGACCTTACTTCGGCAGACTACCTTGCCATCGGGCCCGTATTCGCCACCTCCAGCAAAGGCAGACCTGATCCCGTCGTGGGCCTCGACGGCGTACGCCGGGCGCGGGAACTCACACGCAAGCCGCTGGTAGCCGTCGGCGGTATTACCCGGGCGAATGCCGCGTCCGTCATTGAGGCAGGGGCGGATTCGGTGGCCGTGATTTCCGACCTGTTACGCGAGCCGCGCAAATCAGCAGAGGAATTTTTTCGCGTCTTGAGGTAAAGTTCTCACGCTGAGAGTTCGTTTTTCGCTTTGTCATCCTGACTTAAGCGAAAGACCTATGTACTTTGTCGGCCATTTGCATAGGTCCTTCGCGGCAAAGAATGCCGCTCAGGACGACAAGGCTATATCGGAGGAGCCCTGAGCACATCGACAACGCAGCCATCTGACTTACGAAATACAGGCAGCGACTGGGACATTCACAGTCACCAGGACAAGGAACTGGTCCAAGAGCTGGGCCTGACCAGCGCCACCATGCTGGTTATGGGGTCGATGATCGGCTCCGGCATCTTTATTGTGTCGGCTGAAATTGGCCGTGAGGTGGATTCTCCTGCGCTGCTGATCGCCGCCTGGGCCGTCGCTGGATTTATGACGATTGTGGCCGCGCTCAGCTACGGCGAGTTGGCGGCGATGATGCCACGGGCCGGAGGGCAGTATGTCTATCTCCGGGAAGCTTTGGGACCGTTGTGGGGGTTCCTCTACGGCTGGACTTTGTTCCTGGTGATTCAGACCGGTACGATCGCCGCGGTCGGCGTGGCGTTCGGCAAGTTCCTGGGAGTTTTTGTCCCCTCGATTTCTTCCTCCAGCTGGATTTGGCATATCTGGAAGGTCCCGCCGATTCATATCGGTCCGATGGTGCTGGGCAACATGGATGTAGGGATCAATACCCAGAACCTGATCGCGATCCTGCTTGTGATTTTTCTATCGGTAGTGAACATCTTCGGACTGAAAACGGGCGCGACGATCCAGAACATATTCACCGCCGCAAAGGTTTCTGCTCTGCTGGGACTGGCGTTGTTCGGATTCGCACTGGCCCGTAATGCGCAGGCTCTGGTGTCGAATTTCGGTTTAAATTTCTGGCACAACGCCGGATTAGGCGCGCAGCACGCGGTGCAGGTGGGCGTGGGCGGACCGATCGTGATGGTTGGTACGCTGACGATTCTTGCCGTAGCCCAGGTAGGTTCGTTGTTTTCGGCGGATGCCTGGAACAACGTGACTTTTACTGCCGGAGAGGTCAAGAATCCCAGCCGCAACCTGCCGCTGTCGCTGGCTTTGGGAACCGGGGTGGTGATCGCGCTCTACATCGCGTGCAACTTTATTTACCTGAGCGCTCTGCCTTTGGATGGCGTCGCCGGAGGGACCACAATCTTCGCGCGCGGAATTAAGTATGCTACCGAGGATCGTGTCGCGACCGCAGTCCTTACACAGAGATTCGGAAGCGCAGGCGGTCTGTTGATGGCCGCCGCGATCATGATTTCTGGTTTCGGTTGCGCCAATGGGCTGATCCTGTCCGGAGCGCGGGTTTACTATGCCATGGCCAAAGACGGCCTGTTCTTCCGCAACGTCGCCAAGCTGCATCCTACGTACAAGACGCCCGCGGTTTCGCTGATGGTACAGATGGTGTGGGCCTGCCTGCTTTGCATCTCCGGCAGCTATGGACAGCTACTCGACTACATTATTTTTGCCGTGCTGGTGTTCTACATTCTGACGATTGTGGGTCTGTTTGTGTTGCGGCGGACGCATCCGGATGCGGAGCGGCCCTACCGGGCAGTGGGCTATCCCGTGCTGCCGATCATTTATATTGTGATGGCGTTATTCATCGATGTCGTACTATTGCGGTACAAACCGCAGTTCACGTGGCCGGGGTTGATTGTGGTTTTGTTGGGAATTCCGGTCTACTATGCGTGGTCGCGGAGCGCTAAACAAAACGTGAGAGGGTAGCCTATGCCCACCGTTGCTGTTAAGGGAGAAACCAAACGAATGGCCAATCTGCTGGCAACCAAGCCGCTGAACCTGCTCATGGAAGAGTCCCGCGAGACGGGCGAGCACAGCCTGAAACGCACACTGGGAGTTTTTCAGCTCACGGCACTGGGCGTGGGCGCCATTATCGGCGCCGGGATCTTTGTTATGGTCGGGTTGGGCGCGCAGTACGCCGGCCCCGGACTCACGCTGTCGTTTGTGCTGTCGGGCTTAGGATGCGCCTTTGCCGGCCTCTGTTACGCCGAATTCGCCGCCATGATTCCTCTGGCAGGCAGCGCTTACACCTATGCGTACGCCACGCTTGGCGAGTTGTTGGCGTGGATCATCGGCTGGGATCTGACCCTCGAATACGCAATGGGCGCCAGCACGGTGTCGTCGGGTTGGTCGAACCACTTCATTGAACTGTTGAACATCTTCCATATCAAGATGCCGCTGTGGCTGGCCTATGACCACTGGACCGCTCTTAAGACTGCCGAGAACATCGTCGCCAAGCAGATCGCTCTGGCCTCGGATTCGTCGCTGGTGCCCGGGTCCCAGGCTTTTCTCGACAAGGTGACCGCCCTTACCAGCGCGCCCTCTGCCGAGTTGTTGCAGCGGGCTCATGAGTTGCTGGGTGCTCCACACTTGTTTGGAATGGAGATCGGGTTCAACCTTCCAGCATTCATTATTGCGTTGATCATCACGGCGGTGCTGGTCGTCGGGATCAAAGAGAGTGCGCGCTTCAACGCGACTATCGTAACGATTAAGGTTGGTGTGGTGCTGTTCGTCATCGCGCTGGGTGCCCGCTACATCAACAGCGCCAACTGGGGTCTGGACTGGAGTTCCTATGCGCCCCATGGCTTTGCGGGAATCGGCGCGGGAGCGGCATACATCTTCTTCGCCTACATTGGCTTCGACGCCGTTTCAACCACGGCGCAGGAAGCAAAGAACCCGCAGCGCGACTTGCCCATCGGCATGATCGCCTCACTGGCGATCTGTACGGTGTTGTACATCGCCGTGGCCGGAGTGCTGACGGGGATGGTGCATTGGCAGCAGATCAACATCGAAGCGCCGGTTGCACGCGCATTCCTGGACCGCGGTCTCACGACTGCCTCGCACATTATTACTCTCGGCGCTTTGGCCGGTCTGACCAGCGTGATGCTGGTGATGCTGCTCGGGCAGACGCGGGTGCTCTATTCGATGGCCAACGATGGGCTGCTGCCGAAGAAGTTCTTCGCCGCAGTCCATCCCAAGTTCCGCACGCCGTGGAAGAATACGATTCTTGTGGGGTTACTGGCGGCGATCGTCGGCAGTCTCACTCCGATCGACGACATTGGCCGGATGGTAAACATCGGAACACTGCTGGCTTTTGTGATTGTCTCGGTTTCGGTCATGGTCCTGCGCCGTACCAATCCGAGCCAGCCCCGGCCCTTCCGGACGCCGTGGGTGCCGCTGGTACCGATACTTGGCGTGATCTCCAACGGCTATATGATGTACAAACTCGGCTGGGTAAATTGGGCGCGCTTGATTGTCTGGCTGATCATTGGACTCATTGTGTATTTCACCTACAGCGTGAAACATAGCCGCGTGCAGGCGATCGCTTCTGGAAGAACGCCCGAAGCATGATCGGTCAGGATTCGACCAGGCCCTCCGCACTGCGCGGAGGGCCGTTTTGTTTTATAGTCGTGGGTCGGCGACGCTGAGACTCACATATCCATGAAAGCCTTCCGCAATCTGCGAACGATCGGCGCGCTTCTGCTGGTCGTTATGGCTGTGGGCACAGCGGGCTATCACTACATCGAAGGCTGGCCTTGGTTCGACGGCTTCTACATGGTGGTCACGACGCTGACCACTATCGGATATCAGGAAGTGCATCCGCTCTCGCACGCGGGGCGTGTGTTCAACGTGTTTGTCATTCTGGCGGGCGTATCGTTGTTGTTGTTGGGAGTCGGGGCCCTGAGCCAGGCTTTGCTAGAATTCGAGCTGCAAAGCTTCTTCGGAAGGCGGCGCATGGAGCGCGAAATCGGACGTCTCGACGGCCACTACATCATCTGCGGCATGGGCCGCGTAGGACGCAGTGTGGCGCGCGAGTTGGCGCGCAAGCCGGTGCCCTTCGTGATCATCGAAAATGGCGAAGCCAAACGGCAGCGCTTCGCGTGTGAGAACTGGCTGGTCATCGCTGGAGACGCGACGCTGGAGCAAACGCTGCGCCAAGCGCAAATCGAGCGCGCCCGCGGACTGATCGCCGCCACTACCACCGACGCCACCAATCTCTACATCGTGCTCACGGCGCGCGGCTTGAATCCACATTTGAAAATCATTGCCCGGGCAAGCGAAGACAGCGCAGAAAAGCATTTGCGTACTGCGGGAGCCGATGCCGTCGTCTCCCCATATTCATTCGCCGGACAGCGCATCGCGCAGTCGCTTCTGCGTCCGCATGTAGTCAGCTTTCTTGACACCGCCACCACGCATCTCGGCATGGACCTGGAAATCGGCGAGATTCATATCACTCCGAACTCGGAGTTTGCTGGCAAGACCCTGGAGAGTTCACGCATCCGGCATGAGCGCGGAGTAATTGTGCTGGCCATCAAGAGGCGCGAAGGCATGCGCTTCAATCCCGCGCCGGATGAGCAAATCGAGCCCGGAGATTGCCTCATCGCCATGGGCGAGCCCTCGCAATTGCGTCAACTCGAACTCACAGCCTCGGCATCATGAACATCGGAATCGCATGAAGATCGTCACCGCGGCGGAAATGCGTGCCATCGACAGCGCCACGAGCGAACGCTTCGGCGTGCCGTCGCTCACTTTGATGGAGAACGCCGGAGCGGCCGTGGCTGAACATGTTCTTGCTCATCACAATGCAGTGCGGCGCGTCGTGGTCTTTTGCGGCAAGGGCAACAATGGCGGCGACGGATTCGTGGCGGCACGGCGGTTGCATCAGAAGGGGAAGGTCGTTCAGGTGATTCTGCTGGCGAATCCCGCGGACCTGAAGGGTGACGCCGCGATCATGTTCGGCAAGTTGCCTTCGGCCGCGATTGTTGTGACCGCCAGGGAAGACTTCAAGAGCGACCGCGTGCGGCTCTCGCTGCCTGCGGATTTGTATCTCGATGCCCTTCTGGGCACAGGTTTTACGCCGCCGGTGAGGGGAGTCTATGGCGATGCGATCGAGATCTTAAACCAGGCCCAAGCGCCGGTTATCGCGGTTGACATTCCTTCCGGCGCTGATGCGGACGCGATGGGCCCGCAAAAGGGATTGATCGCGCGGGCGGATTCGATTGTCACGTTCACGGCGGCGCGCCCCGCTCATGTTTTCAGTCTTCTTACGGATGGCCCGACCTATGTGGCGGGCATCGGATCGCCGGAAGAGGCGATCGTTTCGTCGCTGCACCTGAACGTCATCACCGCCCGGGACTTCGCGCCGCTGATCGGGGAGCGTCAAGTTGAGTCGAACAAGGGCAACTACGGACACGTGTTGGTAGTGGGAGGATCGGTCGGCAAGGCAGGGGCAGCCGCGATGGCTGGGATGTCTGCCTTGCGAGCGGGGGCGGGGCTGGCGACGGTTGCCACGGCAAAGTCTTTGCTGCCGACAGTCGCGGGATTTCATCCGGAGCTGATGACGGAGTCTTTGCCGGAAACTGACGCGGGCACAATTGCGGCAAGTGCGAGTGAGCGATTAGAGGCGCTGGTACAAGGGAAGAGCGTGCTGGCGATTGGTCCAGGAATTTCGCGCTTCCCGGAGACGTCGCGCCTGGTGGGGACGCTGGTGGCGCAGAGCGAAATCCCCGTCGTGCTGGATGCCGACGGGCTCAACGCCTTCGAAGGGCACACGAACGAACTGAGCGGCAAGAGACGATTGCTGGTGATCACTCCGCACCCGGGTGAAATGGCGCGGCTGGCTGGATGTTCCACCGCCGACGTCCAGAGAGACCGTTTAGGCGTGGCTCGCAGGTTTGCTCGCGAACATGAATTGATTGTTGTGCTCAAGGGGCATCGGACGTTGGTTGTTCAGCCTGATGGCGAGGGCTGGGCGAACACGACCGGGAATCCTGGAATGTCGACCGGGGGCACGGGTGACATTCTCACTGGGATGGTGGCGGCGATGATTGCGCAAAATCCAAACGACGCGTTGCTGGCGGTGATCGCTGCGGTGCATCTGCATGGGTTGGCAGGCGACGTGATGCGCGAGAGTGTGGGCGAGCATTCGATGGTCGCCACTGATTTGCTGCGGGGATTGCCGGAGGCGTTCTGGCGCGCGCAGAAGACGGCGCAAGAAAAGTTCGTTCGCTGGGACGGCTAGACGGGCACACGGGCGCTAAAGCGCAAAGTTCCCCAGATCTGACGCGGCCCTGAAGGGCCGCTCTTCCACGGGTTGCTTACGTCGCGGTTATCGCGAAGCCGGCAGCCGAACCGTTTTCCCAGTCGCGGCTGATCTCCGCGCGGCATCCAGGATTTCCGTAACCGTCACGTTCGTTTCGAGGGACGATAGGGCATCTTCCTTCGCACCGTCGAGGACCACGGCCCGGAAATATGACAGCTCTTCGTCATATGGCGCGGACACGGGTTTCACGGTGAGCTTTTCTTCGCGACCGCTGTCTCCGCCGCGACGCACTCGAACATCGTCACGCGCAACCGTGATCGCTGATCCGGTCCTCCCGTACACTTCCATGTCCTTGCGGCCATAAGGCCAGTTCCACGAGGCTTGCACAATGGCTTGCGCCTTCGGATACGTCAGGATAATCGTGGCCTCGTCATCCACTCGCGAATAGGTTTCCGGCTTGATCTGTTGTGTGACCGCGGTGACCGACGTCGGCCGCTGGCCGTCCATGAGCCAGGTCATGAGGTCAGCGCCGTAACAGCCGAAGTCGAATAGGGCGCCCGCGCCGTTGAGTTTCGGATCGGTGAGCCATGCCAGGAACTCCGGTTCGACGTTGATTTCTTTCGGTCCGTTGTGGCCGTCATGCACTACCACCTTGCGGACTTCACCGAGCGCTCCTTCATGTGCAAGGTCGTAAGCAGCGTGGTTGCTGGGGTACCAGGAGGTCTCGTAGTTCACGAGCGCATGAATCTTGCCGTCGTGCGCCGCCCTTTCAATGGCAAGCGCATCGTCAAGGCTGACCGCCAGCGGCTTCTCCATCATGAGGTGAACGCCGCGCCGGGCGCAGATCTCAACCACGCGCCGATGATCATAGGTATTCGTGTAGACCAGCACAGCCTGCGGATGCGTCTTGGAGAGCATTTCTTCCAAGTCGGTAAATAGCAGAGATCGGTCAAAGCCGTAGCGAGTCCCGGCTTTCGAAAGCAGATCCGCGTCGGGCTCCGCAACGCCGACAATCTGAATCCTCGGACTGTGCAGTGACTGGCCGAGGAATCCGTGGACGTGTCCATGGACCAGGCCCACGATACCGACGCGGAGAGGCGGTGGCGCCTGTGCGAACGAAACGGTCGCGGCGAACAAGGTCACGGCGGACAGTATCGCGAGAAGGGCTTGCGATGTGAATCGGGACATGAAGATTCTCCGAGAAATCCAGTCAGACATAGTAAATCGGGCAGTCTCTCAGCGCTTGCATTGATGGTTGCGGATTGTCCCATGGGACATTATCGAAATAGTAACTATACGCTAAGCTGCTCATAAAGCAGGGCATGGATGCCTTCAGTTCAGGCTGCCAGAGCGGAATCTGGACGAGGGGCTTCAGTAATCTATTACGCAACAGGGCATGGTGCGATAGTTCAATTGGTTATGACCCAATTCCCCCAACCGCACCCTTCCCGGCGCGCGGCCCGCGTGCAGCTAGGAGATTCCGTCCTCGCTGCGATCAGGCTGGAAGATGGCCGCCGCACCAAAGCAAAACTCCAATCCATTTCCGTGACCGGCGGACTGCTGCGTTTGGCCCAATCACTGGGGCAAGGCGACTTTGTGGAAGTCGCATTTCAGACGCAGGCAGGTCCCGTCCACGGCATGGCTGAAGTTCTCAGCCCGATGCAGAAGACGTCCGAAGGCGTGCTGCAGCCCTTCCGCTTCGTGGCCATTGAGGACGACGACCATCGCCGCCTGCGGACGTCGCTCGATCACGTAGTGGAGCGGAATTTGCTGGGCATGAAGTCGAGCGCGTTTCCCACGCACTAGCTGCGTTGAGGATCGCGCCAGCGTTCAGCCGCGCTGACAGGGCGAATGCTCTCGCTATACTGGTCGTGTGAACAAGCACGCCGGGGCGGGAGACGTGACGCGCGAAATCACTACTCATTCGGCGGAGGAGACGATTGCCTTCGGCCGCACTCTCATCGATCTCTTGGTTCCGCCTAAGCTGGTGCTGCTGCGCGGAGACCTCGGCGCAGGCAAAACGACTCTGGTTAAGGGAATCGCGGCCGCTTTCGAAGCGGCTGCTGAGGAAGACGTCACCAGTCCCACCTTCACGCTGGTGCATGAGTATCGTGGGCCGCGCGCCAATCTCTACCACATTGATCTTTACCGCGTCGACACGCCGCGGGAATTGGATACGCTGGGGCTGGATGACCTGCGGTCCGAGAACAGCATTCTTCTGATTGAGTGGGGAGAGAAGTTTCCGCGGCTGGTGCGCGAGCGGGATGTGGAGATTGTTCTGGAGCGCGAGGGGGAGAACGAGCGGAGAATTCGGGCGCAGCAGGTGTAGACTGGCCAGGTTGAGAGACTTTGAACCCCATCCCGGAATCACCATGCACCGGATCGCTGTGGGCGGTGGTGTCATGGGAGCCCTATTTGCAATCGCAACAGCGCTAGTTTTTCTGGTCGGGCTACCCGCGAGCCGTTGGTTTTTGTTGGCAAGCGCCTTTGTTGGAATCGGTGTCGCGGCTTTGCTCTATGTTTGGCACAAGCGACACCCTGTCGAACTGACCCACCTTCGACAACTGTCCGCACGCAAACCGGGTGAATGAAGTAGTATCGCTATTGCTCCAGTAAGCCCAAGCACCCTGCTCTCAAAACCCCATGATGTTGTAGCCGCAGTCCACGTAAATCACTTCGCCAGTAATGCCACTGCTCGCGTCCGAAGCTAGAAAGACTCCCGTCGAGCCGACTTCCTCAATTTCTACGCGGCGGCCGAGCGGGGCGCGCTCCTCGTGTCCTTTGAGCATGTCGCCGAAGCCGGCGATGCCGCGCGCGGCCAGTGTTTTGATCGGACCCGCTGAAATTGCGTTTACCCGGATCTTCTGCTTGCCGAGTTCGTAAGCCAAATATCGGACTTCACATTCGAGTGCGGCTTTGGCGATGGCCATCACGTTATAGCGAGGCACGACTTTTTCAGAGGCGTAGTAGGTCATCGTGATTACAGAGCCTCCGTCGATCATGAGCGGAGCCGCCGCGCGCGTAACCGCAACCAACGAGTACGCGCTGACGTCGAGCGCAACGCGGAACCCTTCGCGCGAGGTATTGACGAAATCTCCTTTGAGTTCGTCCGCGGGTGCGTAGGCCACGGAATGCACCAGCGTATGCAGCTTGCCGTGACGTTCTTTGAGTTGCTCGAAAAGGCGGGCGATTTCGTCGTCCTTGGAGACGTCGCACATGTAAGCTTCGGCGCCGGGCAGCGACAGGATGAGATCTTTGGCTTCCTGCTCCAGGCGCTCGTTCTGATAAGTGATGGCGAGTTTCATGCCGGCAGCGTGCAGCCCCTGCGCGATCGACCACGCTATCGATCGCTTGTTGGCGACTCCAAAAACCACGGCGTTGCGTCCCTGCAAGTCAGTGGACATGTTTTCTCCTGAGGAATGGGAAAGAATAACAGCCGGAGGCGGTGGTTGGCCACGGGCTCGGGGACCGGAAGTCGCTCATTCTGGCGGTCTAGCTCAAGTTTCCTTCGCGATCTCTGAGGCTTTTCTCTGCCAACTCAGAGATTCGAAGCTTTTGACCGCAGAGTTCGCTGAGAAACATCGGGGAGGACGCGGAGAAAAACCGCGAACGCAATCAGTCTGCGGCAATTTCTTCCTTCGCCACCACGGCTCCCACTGGCCAACTCGCTGCCACAAACGCCATGCCATAAACGCAAGCCAGGATGGCAAACGCCGCTACCAGGCTGACCTTGTGCGCGACTGCTCCTACGCAAAGGGCGAGCGCGAGTTGCAGGAATGTCCCGGCAAAATAGAACGCATTCTGTACCCGTCCCATCAGGTGATTCGGGACCATTTCCATCAGGCTGGTGTTCATGGCCACGCCGCTCAGACCGCGCGCCGAGCCCATCAAGAAATAAAGTGAGATGGCTAAGAACAGAAATGGCGAGATAGGTGCGCACACCACGCACACCGACAGCAGGGCCATCGAAAATGCGATGGCGCGGCGGCCGCCCAGAAGCGCGATGGCCTGAGGTGCGTACAACGCGCTGATGAAGGCGCCGGTGCCCCAGCCAGCATTGAGCCAGCCGTAACCCTTGGCGCCGGCGTGAAAAATGCGATCGCTCAGCGAAGGAGTGACGACGACTCCGGTAATCATGGCTCCCAAAAATAGCGCCCAGCTGATCCCGAGCATGACGACAGCCCGGTGATCGCGCAGAAAGTGCAGGCCCTCGCGCATCTCGCGCCAGAACCGCTCGAACTGGCTCTCGGCTGCAAGAATATCGGCGCGCAATTCCTCGGGACGCAGCACGACGTGCCGTCCCTTGCGAACAGCGAAATAGCACAGGAACGAGACCACATAAGTCGACACGTCGATCAGCAGCACGCCGCCCAGGCCGATGTGGTCATACATGAAACCGACGATTGCCCCGGCGATAAGCCATCCGCCCTGTACCCCAGCGAGGAGAAAGGTGTTGGACTGCACGAACTGGCCCTCAGGAGTGAGCTCCTGGATGAGCGCAGTGATCGTGGGCCAGAACATCCAGAAGCCCGCCGCGACCAGCGTGTTCATGAGATAGAGCTGCCAGACCTGGGCACGATGCTGAAAGGCGAGAATGGCAACGGTCACGATGATTACTGCGCGCACCGCGTCGAGCCACATCACCAGGCGCCGGCGGTCTTCGCGGTCAATGATGACGCCGGTGAAGGGAAGCATCAGCATGGCCGGTACGGTTTGCAGCACCGCAAACGTCCCCAGGGCCATCTCCGAGTGCGTGGCCTGCAGGATGTACCATGCGACAGCGGCCGAGTTCATCCCGCTCCCCAACATCGAAATGACGTTGGCGGCGAAGACGAAGCGCAACGGGCGCTGGCCGAGAATTTCACGCATCGTTCTACTTTAGCCGAGGGAAGGAGAATTCACCACGCGATGACGCGACCCGCAAAACCTTGAACCACAAAGGACGCGAAGGTTCACGAAGGAAACCATTGACCCGGAATTCCTCCGTGAGCCTTCGTGTCCTTTCTGGTTGAGGCCGTTTTCCTTCCACCGCAAAAGCGATGTGATCTCCGCTCTTGCGTAGAGCCGAGTTCGGCGCTACGATTCGCCTGCTGCTCGAGAGTGAAGTCCTATTTCTCGCGTACACCGGAGGCGGGTTATGAGACGTTGCAGCGTGGTGCTAATCCTGGTTGTGCTTTTCTCCTTCGCCGTTCATGCGGTCGCCCAGGTCGAGCGCATCACCATTGCGGCGGGCACCGACGAAGACAAGGCTCTGCAAGCGATTTCCAACGAGCAGGACGCCCAGAAGAGAGTGCCCCTCTATGAAGAATTCGTGCAGAAGTTCTCGTCGAACCCGGCGGCTGTAGCCTACGGAAATTGGCAGATCTCGCAGGCCTATCAGTCGTCCGGCGATCTGCAGAAGGCACTCGACTACGGGGACAAGGCTCTGGTTGGCGCGCCGCGGGATCTGGATATCCTGGTGTCGCAAGCCAACATTTCGCTGCAGGCCAAGAATAACGCCAAGCTCATCGACTATGCATCGAAGGGCGGCGAAGTTTGTGCTTCGGTCGCGAAGCAGCCCAAGCCCGAAGGCATGAGCGACGAGGACTTCACCCGTAAGGTGAACGAAGAGAAATCTTCCGTCCAGGGTAACTGCGACTTTCTGGAAACGTCCGCCCTTAACGTCATCTCCGGAGAGAGCGACGCCAAGGCCCGCATGTCCTACATTGAGAAGTTCACGGCGGCGTATCCAGAGTCGAAGTATTCGGAGACGATCTCAAGCCTCGCTCTTGAGTCCCTTAGCCAACTAAAAGACAGCGCGCGCCTGGTCTCGTTCGGGGAAAAGATTCTGGCCACTAACCCCAACTCTCTGCCGGCGCTTTTACTACTGGCCGGGTTCTATGCGGATGATTCCAAACCGGGCAGCGCAGCTAAGGCGATCTCGTATTCGCAGAAGGCAATCGAAGTGGCGAAGCCGGACGCTCCTGACGCAGACAAGTCACGCAAGCTCACCGCCGGGGCCGCTCACAACACGATAGGGTGGGCGTATCTGAAGCAGGACAAATCTACTGCGGCGATTCCCGAACTCAAGACCGCTTCGGTTCTGCTCAAGGGACAAGATGATCAACAGTATGCGCGCGCTCTGTACGGGCTGGGCTTCGCATATGGCAAGTTGAACAAACTGTCCGAGGCGCGCGAAGTGCTCACGGAGGCGGTGAAGATTCCGGGTCCGCTGCAATCCATGTCGCAGGACTTGTTAACCAAGGTTAATGCCGCGCGGGCCAAGGGAAAATAAATCGGGGGCGGGGGCTGGCTACTTGTCCGTCTTCGTCAATTCTTCGGAGAGCAGTTGAGCTTTCCACGCCAGGGTGCGCGCGCGGTCGAGATCCCCGGCCTCAACGGCGCTCTTCGACTGGTCCACGAACTGGTGGATCTGGCTCACCATATCCTGCTGGCTCTGGGTGAGCTGTCGGCCTGCCATTTTCTTGAGGTTATCTTCCGTCGCTCCCAGCATTTGATTGGCAACTGTCCGCTGATCGGTTGCCTGGTCGCCGACGGCTCCTCCAGCGAGCTGAATACTGGGTTCTGGGGCGCCTCCCTGCGGAACAACTATCCTTGGTGGCGGACAGTTGGTTGGAGCAGCGGGGGGGGTGGGAGTCGGAGCAGTAGAAGTCGTGGTGTTTGTTGCAGCAGGATCCTGCGGCGCACTCGGCGCGCCTGCACTCGAAGTGGCTGGGGCGGTGACGCAGTTGGCATTAACCACTTTCTTTTTATGCCGCTTGTGTGTGGGAGCGGTCGCCGGCTTCTGGCCTGAAGACGTCTGCGCAGGAGTTGGCGAAGCAGTTGGTTTGGGAGCATTCTGCGCCGGTGGGGGCGTGTCCTGCTCTTGCTTTTCGGCGGCTGCGGGTTTGTCCGTCGTAACCGGTTGCTGCGTGGACTGGCGCGCAGTTGCAGCCACCACCGGCGGAGCCGATGCTGCACCAAAAAGACAAACGAGAAGGATAATGGCCAGAGTCATTTCCCAGATCACACGATACACAATGTTGGAACTCTAATTTTACGCCTTCGCAGGCAGAATGCGGCAAAGCCTTCCCAGATAGCCGTCGCACTTGGAGTTTGGCGACATCGGTGAGACTATTAAATCAGACTATCTGGACCTGAGAACAGGGAGCGACAATATGAAAACTCGAATTGCTATCTGGGCGAGTGCGGGTTTTCTGGTCGCGGCCGGCTGGGCACTTTATGCCTTCGCCACTGCTCCGTTTTCACTGCGGAATGTCTGGACACTGGTGAGCGTAACGTGTCCCATTGCAATTGCCGGAATGCATTTTCCGATTAGTCTCTATTGGACGCTTGCTGCAAATGCCGCTACCTACGCGTTGGTGGGCCTGATCGTGGAATCGCTGCGGCGGCAATTGCGTCACTCGAAATAATCAGACGGCCCGGTGCTGAATCAGTCCCCGCGCTGGGAGGTCGCGGCGTCGGCCGTGAATTCGCGACCGGCTGTATTCGGTGCCGGCGTGGACAACGGAATTTGGAAGCGGAACGTCGTTCCAGCGCCGTCGACCGATTCAAAATCCACCGAACCATAGTGCCACTGCAGGATCTGGTAGGTCTGCGCCAGGCCGATGCCGCTGCCGTCTTTCTTCGTTGTGAAATAAAGCTCGAAGATCTTGTCATGCATGTCCTGCGGGATGCCGCCGCCCTGGTCCTGCACCTCGGCGATGACCGACTGGCCCTCGCGTCGAGCGGAGATGCTGAGCATCCCTCCGCTGGGCATCGCCTGCACTCCATTGATCACGACGTTGAGGATCGCTTGTTTCACCAAGTCGACATCGACCTTGATCGGCAACTTCTGCGCAGGCATGTCGCGGTCAATCGTAACGCCGTGCTGCTCGGCATCCGGTGCGGCGAGTTGCGCGACGTCCTCGAGCAACCGACGCATGTCAACTTCCTCCAGGTGCAGATCGCGAGGACGCGTGAAGTCGACCAGCGTCTGCACAACGCGATCCAGGCGCCGGATCTCGCTGTCGATAATGTCCATGTGGCGGCGTGTATCGGGTTCCTGCTCGGCCAGTTTGTTCCGCAGTAGCTGCAAGTGAAGGACGATGGCGTTGATGGGGTTCTTTACTTCGTGCGCAACTCCGCGAGTGAGGCGTCCGCTGGCAGCGAGGCGCCGTGACATTTCGATCTCGTCGCCTATGCGGCGAACCGACTCCGCGTCGCGCATAATCAGGAGCGCCCCGATCTGCGAGGTCTTCTCCTGCACAAAGTCAAGTGAAACCCGAACGCGTTTCCCACCCGCCGCCTCAAATTCGCGCTCCGACAGTGGGCGCCGTCGCTCAAAGGCATCGAGCAAGGCCGTTCCCAACAGAGAGTGCCGATCAAAGACTTCCTGGACCGTGTGTCCGAGCAACTCCACGCGAGGACGGTCGAGGAATGCCTCGACCGGCGCGCTGACCAGCACCACCCGCGAATCGCGGGCGAACAGCATCAGGCCATCCTGCAGCTTGGCCATGAGTTGATCCACGTTGTCTTTGAGGGCCGAGAAAATTTCTTTGCTGTCGCGAATTTGCCGGCCGAGGTTGGCGATTTTTAGAGTCACCAGGCCGAATTCGTCGTGACTGGAAGCATCGCTCGCGAGTTCCTCGGGATGGCCGGCAGCCATGCTGTCGAGATTGCGGTTGATTTCTTTCAACGGCCCGAGCGCGACGTTCGAGATGCCGGCGGAGAGCAGCAGCGACAAGAAAATCAGCGCGATTGAGGAGTAGAGCGCCTGCATGAGCTTCAGATTGATCTCCCGCTTCAGGAACACCGGGGAGACGCCGATGCGGACGCTGCCGAACGGTTCGCCGTTCAGTCGCAGATCATAGCTGACGTCATACACTTCCGTAGGACCATAGACCAGATCAAGCTGTTCCTTGAATCGGGCGCTTTGTACCTTCTGGAAATCCGGTCGCGCCGGGACGACCTTTCCGACCATCGACGAGTCGGTGTGCAACAGAGCCTTGCCGTCGGGGCCAATAATGTCGGCATCCATGAGGAATGCCCAGCTTCCTCGCACGTACTGCAACATGTTGTTGAGGTCGATGTCGAGCTGCAGATAGTCGACAAGGGCGCGCCGCACCGCGACTGGATCGTTGGTATCGACATTGGTGCTGCTGAAATCGGGCACGTTATTTTCCGCCGCGTAGGCTAGCTGGTGCGCCAGTTGCTTCGCGGTCTCGTGGGCGTTGTCGATCCGCAGTCGAAGGATCTGCGAGATGTACAGATACGAGAAGGCTGCGACCAGCAAGGTCACCATGAAAGTGATCGTCAGAACGATGATCGTTTTTCGGCGCAGCATACAGGAATATTGATTTGATGCGAATCCGGAAATCGACGAGCGCGCGTGCTCATGCTAACTGACCGGAGCTTCCTCTTTGCCCGCAGACCCATCCTTGCCGGCTCCGTCGGAAGTCCCGCCTCCGTATTCCTTTAACTTGTTGTGCAGAGTCTTCAGGCTGATCCCCAGAATCTCCGCAGCTCGCGTCTTGTTGTTACTGGTAGCCTCCAGAGTCTTCAGGATCAGCATCTTCTCGGCCTCTTCCACGGTCGTCCCTACACCCAGGCGAACGGCATCGGGATCGTTGGCGGCCGTACGCAGAGGAGCCTGTCCAAATCCCGGCGGCAAATGCTTGGTCTCAATTGCGCCCGTGTCACAGACGATGATCGCGCGCTCGATCGTGTTGCGTAACTCGCGCACGTTCCCCGGCCATGAATAGTTGTTGAACTGGTTCATCACGGCTTCACTCACAGCGCTGACTTTGCGCGAGTGTTTGCTGCCCATTTCCGCCAGTAACAGTTGGACCAAGCCCGCAATGTCCTCTTTGTGCTCGCGCAGCGGGGGCATGTGAATGTTAAAAACGTTGAGGCGATAATACAGGTCGCTCCGCAACTCGCCCCGGGAAACTGCCTCGTCCGGAACTTTATTTGTGGCAGCGAGCACGCGGACGTCGACCGGAGTCTCCACTTTGCTGCCCAGTCGCCGCAGCTTGCGATCTTCCAGAACGCGCAATAGCTTGGCCTGCGTTCCGACCGGCATTTCGCCGATTTCGTCCAGAAGCAGCGTTCCGCCTTCCGCCAACTCAAAGCACCCGGTGCGGCGCTCGAGTGCTCCGGTGAACGCACCCCGCTCGTGGCCGAAGATCTCGCTCTCCATCAGCGTCTCGGGAATCGCCGCGCAGTTGATGGCGACGAAGGGTCGATCCTTTCGTGGGCTCAGATCATGGATCGTTCGCGCCACCAGTTCTTTGCCTGTACCGCTGGCTCCGGTAATCAGCACGGAAGCAGTACTGGGCGCAACCATCTCGATGAGCCGGAATATCTCCTGCATTTTGCGCGAGGCGCCACTGAGTCGCCCCAGCGATCCTGTAT
Source organism: Candidatus Sulfotelmatobacter sp. (assembly GCA_035695545.1). Lineage (GTDB taxonomy): Bacteria > Acidobacteriota > Terriglobia > Terriglobales > Acidobacteriaceae > Sulfotelmatobacter. The sequence goes on from DASRRV010000313.1 coordinate 30,421, forward strand.
CGCGCAGCCGACGCCGCGTGGCTTCAAGCTCGGCGCGCGTGCCCAGTAAAGCAGAGGCATTCCCGAGGATCGTCCGCAGGCGATTGGTGTCGATGGGCTTGGTGATGTAGTCGTATGCTCCCATGCGCATGGCCTGCACTGCGCTGTCGATGGTTCCCTGGGCGGTGACCAGGATGACAGCGATGGTTTGGTCCTCCTCGGCGAGGCGTCCCAGCAACTCGATGCCGCCCATGCGCGGCATCTTGAGATCGGTGATGACGATCGCCGGGGACCACTGCGTTGCCTTCTCCATGCCCTCGACCCCGTCGCGCGCGGTCTCGACGCGAAAGCCCCACGAAGACGCCAGCTCGGCCAAGCCGGAGCGCTCGTTTTCTTCGTCCTCGACAATCAATACTTTCTCGTTGCTCATTGGCTTGTGCTTAGCTCTGTCCGTTTCTCCGGAAGTTGCCGAAGCAGGCTCCGATGCCTAACCCGGCTAAAATCGAATCCCAACGATACGCGGCCACCTTCGTGCCCGGCAAGGTCTGGATGGGGCGACCGAAAGCAGGTTCCCATCGGACTGGATGGAATGTCAATTTGAGACAACATTCTTGCTAGTGGTTGCTCAAGTCGGCAATTCTCTAAGTCTACGCTTTTGCTTTAAGCTTCGGGTGCGGTAGAATCCATGGTTTCCAGGTTAGGTCTCATCATCGGGCGCTGCCAGAATTTTCCCATCCGCGCTTGGTTGCGTTGGCAGCCGGCGAACGATCACTTTTGGAGGATTCCATGATATTAGGTTGCACGACACGCGTACGCCGCTCTCTTGTGGCCGGTCTGTTCGCGCTCCTCGCATTGCTCTTGGTTGCTAGCTCCGCGGTCGCGCAGAGCGACTACAACCCTCAGTGGGACGTTTTTGCGGGATATCAGTTTACACATCCGGGAACCACTGTTCCGCTGGGTGACCCAACAAATCCCACTGCCTACAAAATCCCTGACATGACAAAGGGATTTGGCATGGCGCTGACGTACAACTTTGATCCGCACTTCGGCTTGGAAGGCGATTTCGGTTACGGTGCGGGAAACAGCAACTCTGAGACCACCGGCTCCATCGGGCCGCGGTTCATGTGGCGTACGGACGATGCCAACTTTTTTGCGCATGCGCTTTTTGGCGGCAATTGGCTCTCGGTGAATGGCATAAATACGGGGACGGCCGGCATCGGAGCGATCATTGGCGGCGGCATCGATCTGCCTGTTACCAAGTCGGTCAGCTGGCGCCTGTTCGAGGCAGACTATGTATTCGGGAAGCACAGATACACCAGCCTCGCGACTGCCCAATTTCCTGACTTGCAACGTCCCACGCTGAATGGCGTCAGACTGCGCACCGGCATCGTGTTCGCCTGGGGTGGTGTGGAGCCAGTTCCTCCAACGGCATCGTGCTCGGTGCAACCGTCGGAAGTGTTCGTCGGCGAGCCGATTGCGGCCACCGTATCCGCCAGCAATTTTGATCCGAAGCACACCGTGGCCTATAGCTGGAGTGGCAACGGCGGCCAGGTGACTGGAAAAGACACTGCGGCCAGCATCGACACTGCCAACGCAGCTCCGGGTAGCTATACAGTCACCGCGCATGTGACCGACGCGAGGGCCAAGAAGAACAACGAAGCGAGTTGCTCGGCGAACTACACGGTCAAGGCATTGCCGCCGAAGAATCCCCCGACCGTATCGCTGTCTGCCAGCCCGGCCAGTGTGGTCACGGGTGGAAGCGCGAATGTTTCGGCCTCCTGCACTAGCCCTGACGGTGTGCCCGTTTCCGTCGCCAACTGGACTGCCACCTCCGGCACCGTTTCCGGCAGTGGCAATTCCGCGACCTTGAGCACCTCTGGAGTTGCTCCCGGTTCGGTTACAGTAGGAGCCACTTGTACCGACTCGCGCGGTCTAACTGGACAAGCCACAACCCAAGTCACGGTCGAAAAGCCGCCGCTACCGCCGGTCGACAAGGCCTTGGAAGCCCGGCTTTCGTTGCACAGCGTTTACTTCCCCACGGCTCAGCCGCCGGTGAAGGATCCCAACGCTGGTCTGATTGCCAGCCAACAGAAAACCTTGACCGATCTAGCTGGGGACTTCCAGGTCTACCTGAAGTCCAAGCCAGACGCCCATTTGATCCTCGAAGGCCACGCCGATCAGCGCGGCTCTGCCGCGTATAACCAGGCACTTTCCGAGCGTCGTGTGGCGCGCGTAAAGAGCTTCCTGGTGGAGCACGGTGTCTCCGAAGCGATCATTGAAACCAAGGCGCTGGGCGATCAGCACAACCTGACCGCGGACGAGGTGAAGGCATCCATCGAGGCCGATCAGGGACTCACCAAGGAAGAGCGAGCGAGGATTCTCCGGAACATGCGGACGATCATCCTGGCGAGCAATCGCCGGGTGGACATCAACCTGAGCACGACCGGAGAAGTCTCGACGCGCACCTTCCCATTCAACGCAGCGGATTCGCTGACACTAATCGGTGGCAGGACCAAAGCCTCGCCGGCGGCTAAGAAGCCAGCTCCCAAGAAGAAGTAAGTCAGGGAGTCGGTTGCATGAACCTTCCGCGGAGAGCGATGACAACATCGCTCTCCGCGATTTGTTTTGTTGTGATCCGCAGGTCTGTCGCGTTTTTTCGAAGCCGAATCACTATCCCCCTTAATTCTCTTAGAAGGCATAAACTACATAGGCTCCCCGATAGTGCTATGCCCAACTGATTGATTTCATGAGATGGTGTCTGGTATTCGGGTTGCCACTTTCTTGTTTAGCGATGCGCGGCGGAGGATGGTCGGGATGAGCCGGTTCCGCAGACCTCAAAGTTTGCCCATATGGGCAGCGCTCCTATCCTTGTTTCTGTTTCTAATGCCCGGATGTTCTAGTCCCGCAGGTATTCGCAGAGACGACAGCGCCGCGTCATCCGACCCGCATCAAGTTCCCTTCCACGATGGAGACAGTAGCTCAGCTAATGCATCCGCTCCTGGTGCCTCATCTGCAACCGCACCCGATGCGCCGAAGCCCGAAACCGGCGTCCCCTTCCGCGACTCCCAGAGTTTGCCCGTCGGCACTTTGCTGACTGTCCGGTTGAAGAACCCCATTTCTGCTGACAACCCCGGCCCAAGTGCCACTTTTGAAGCTGTCCTGGACGAACCAGTTGTCATCGAAGGGAACGCTCTCGTGGCACGCGGCGCAAATGTCGCAGGCCGTGTAGAGGCTGCGCGGGTCTCCAAGGTTAAAGGCAACCGCGCCTATCTCCGTTTGACTCTCAACTCAATCGATGTCGCTGGCAAGGATCTGCCGGTACAGACTTCCAGCCTGTTCGCCCGAGGGACCGCTCCCGATGGCGACGTTTCCGCCAGGGTCATTACTCTGGAGAAAGGCCGCCGTCTCACCTTTCGGCTGGCCGAACCTGTATTCGTTGCCAATCAAGAGGCCTTAAACCGTCACTGAACGGCCTCGCCGCTAGTCTTTCTGAGTTTTCCACAGACCTGCCTCGGGAGATCGCCAGCCTGCCTCTGCCCGAGCCGTCGAACGGAAATGGCAATGGACACGGCAAGATTATTCCCATGGCGGAACTCGAGAAGCGGACGATTCTGCGCGCAATCACCGAACTCAACGGCGACAAGCTGCAAGCCGCCCGCTTGTTAGGCATTGGAAAAACGACGCTCTACCGCAAGCTCAAGGATTACGCGGCCAACGAGTATCAATCCTAAGCGTTCGATTTCCGAACTCCGTCGCGGGACTAGAGTTCCGCGACGGGAAGCTGGTCTGCCGCCAACATTTCTAAGCTCTGCATTTTCAGCACGTGGAGCAGTGGCGGCAGACGTGCAATTGGAAAAGACATGATCCTACTCCTTACACCTTCAGCACGGGGCCCAGAGTGCGCCGACTCCCTGAATACCGCGACCGGCCGGGGAACGCACTGGGCGCCGATCCTTGCAGGAGGGCGCCACTCGCCTGCGCGAACAAACCCACTCCGCCGCCGTCATCGACCAGTTTCTGCTCGAGACCGAGCCTGAGGAAAGCGATCAGATGATCGAACATCTGGGCACCGCTTTCCCGGTGTACGTCAACTTTGCAGTCACAGGAATGGATCGCTTATTACGCGAGGTGCGCTCTGCGTTGCACTGCCGCAAACGCGAGGAGTCTGCCGCTCGCCGTGCGGTGGTTGCGCAGATGCGCAGCGAGATGTGCGAGACGCTGACTGCCATGCTTCTTTCTTGCGAGCTGGCTATGTCAGTGCCCGATGTTCCGAACCCGGCAAGCGAAAAAATTCGTGCCATCAACAATCTCGCACGAGAACTCAGGCTTCGCCTGCAAGTGAACTGATCTCGCTGTGAACTAAGCCGCGCGCTGGTAGCGTAGTATTTTTGCGCTATTGTGTGCCCCTGCACGGTCCTTTAACGTTTCGCTGCTCACTCATTGCGGGCATTCAGCTTCTGTGGACTGGGGTTCCAGAAACAATTAAGAGCATTCAAGCGCACGAGTGGCCCGTGTTGTGGCCTGCTTGTGCGTTCGCAACGCCAGCGACCTCGTAACCGCATCGAGGAATGATTCACTGGGGACATGGGGCAGCATATGACTACACTTCGAAATCTGATCTTGGTTGCAGTGACACTGTGCTTGGGGCTGGCTGCTGCGGCACAGCAAATCACGGGAAGCATTCGCGGAACCGTTGTCGATCCCACCGGCGCCTCCGTGCAGGGCGTATCGGTAAGCGCCAAGCAGACAGAAACCGGTCTGACCCGTACGGCGACGACGGATCATTCCGGAGCATATGTTCTTCTCGAACTCCCTGTCGGACACTACCAGCTGCAAGTGGAGGGCAAAGGCTTCCAGACGTATGTGCAGCAGGGCATCATTCTCAGCGTGAACGAGACCGCAGCCGTTCCGGTTCATCTCGCAGTGGGTGCTGCCACGCAAAAGGTGGAAGTGCAGGCGGACGCGCAACTCATCGAAGGTACAGTCACGAGCCTGGGAAAAACAGTTTCGGAGCGCGAAGTTCTTGACCTGCCGCTGAACGGCCGCAACTTTACCCAACTCGGGCTGCTGCAGCCTGGAGTGGTGCCGCTGACTCCCGGTCTGGCGGAGGCGGGAGGATCGCTGCGCGATGGTCAGGCCTATGCGGTGAACGGCCAGCGTCCTGAATCGAACAACTTTCTGATCGACGGCGCAAACAATTTCAACGGTGTAGACGGAGGCTTCGTTCTCAAGCCTCCCGTCGATGCCATCGACGAGTTCAGAATTCTCACTCACAACGCCAACGCCGAATTCGGTAACAGCCTGGGCTCGACGACCAATATCATTACCCGCTCTGGTAGCAACCGTTTCCACGGTGCGCTCTGGGAATTTCTGCGCAACGATGCGTTCGACGCCACCAACTACTTCGCCACCACTACCGAACCTCTGAAGCAAAATCAATTCGGCGGAACTTTCGGCGGGCCAATCCGCAAAGACAAGACCTTCTTCTTCGGATATTACGAGGGCTTTCGCAATCGTCAGGGGGAAACTCAGGGAAGCACTGTTCCGTCTCTCGCCGAGCGAGGTGGCGATTTCTCGGCTTTGTGCACCGCCGAGGATGGAGGCTTCGTCGGCGGATTTTGCCAGAACCCGGACCATCAGCTCCTCAACGTCTTCCTTGGGCCGGCGCCAGGAGTACCCAAATTTTATCCGAACAACCAGGTGCCCATGACTCCGCCGGATGTCAGTCCGATGGCTCTTGGGCTCTTGAGCCTGTTCCCAACCCCCAACAGCGGCACTAACGTTTTCACTTCAACGCAGGTTGTGCAACAGGACTCCAAGCAGTTCGGGTTACGTTTGGACCAGTATGTAGGCCACTCCGACATTCTCAATTTTCGCTACGCCTTCAATGACGGCAGTCAATTTAACCCGATCCCCGCCTCGGGAGCGAGCGTGCCGGGCTTTCCCGTCGGGCAGGAACAGCGAGCGCAGAACTTCGTAGCCCAGGAGACGCATACTTTCTCGCCCACTACCATCGGCGTTTTCCGATTCTCTTATTTGCGAAACAAGTTTCTGTATGGAGAGCGGACCAACCACACCACTCCAGCCAGCCTCGGCTTTCTGTACGAACCGAGCCTCGACGTTGCAATTGGACCTCCCTTCATTCAGGTGAACGGCTACACCACGGTCGGCGATCCGATCACCGGACCGCGCAACACGTACGAAAATGCTTATGACTATTCCGGCTCGCTGAGTTGGGTGCACGGACGGAACGATTTTAAGTTCGGCGGTGGATACGAGCACTTGAACGTCAATGTGCTGCAAGGCATCGCTAGCAACGGATTCTTTGTCTTTGCTCCGTTTCCCATCGTCCCGGATGCCTTCGCCAGCTTCTTGTTCGGCCAGCCAGTTTTCTTTCTCCAGGGTCGCGGCGATTTCTCCCGCGGCATCAGAGGCAACTCGTTCAACGGATACGCTCAGGACACATACAAAGTCACCCAGCGCCTGACGTTGAATCTCGGCTTACGCTACGAAATGCCGTCGCCTTACACCGAAATTCACAACCGCCAAACCCTATGGATTCCCGGAAGGCAGTCCAAGGTCATGCCCAATGCGCCAGCCGACCTGCTGTATCCCGGCGACCCCGGCGTTCCCCGTGGTCTGATTCCAACGTTTAAGAAGGGTTTCGCGCCGCGCATCGGTATCGCTTGGGACCCGACCGGAAGTTCGAAGTGGCTGGTTACGTCGGCCTACGGAATATTCTATGAGCCGTACTACACTGGCCAGGGCGGACCATTGCAATCGCCCATCAGCGCGCCTCCGTATTTGCAGACCCAGCAGATCAGCCTGACGCCCACGTCGCTTCTGAATTTTCAGGATCCCTACAACGGCAACCCGCCGCCCGACGGAACCTTTGCCACACCGCTGACCAACTTGACGCTGACTCCGAACTTGCCGCTGCCCTATTCGCAGGATTGGGACCTGAACATCCAACACTCTTTCGGTTCCGATCTACTACTCGAGATTGGATACGTGGGCACCAAGGGCACCAAACTGCCGCGCTTCATCGAGGGCAACCCAGCGCTCTACATTCCCGGCGTGGACAGCGATGGCAATCCGATCTCTACTTCGAGCAATGCTGACCAACGACGTCTCAATTCCGGCTGCACCTTGGCTGATTCGCCAAGCAGTTGTACTTACTCTTCAAGCGGATTGATCGCGGGTATCGCCAATTCCGCCTACAACGCGTTAGAGGCCAGTCTGACGAAGCGCTTCAGCCACGGAATTGCTTTCCTGGCCTCTTACACGTACTCGAAGTCCATTGATGATGCATCTTCGTTCAACATGACCGGCTCGGCCGCCAAGCCTGTAGCCGGAGAGAACGATCTCGCGCAGAATCCCTTCGACATCGGCGCAGAACGTGGCCGCTCTCTGTTCGATTCCCGTCAACGCTTTGTGCTGAGTTATCAGTGGAACCTGCCCTTCTGGAAACAGCCCCATGCCTGGTACCAACATGCTTTCGGCGGCTGGCAACTCAACGGAATCGTCACCGCCATGAGTGGCACTCCGTTCACCGTTTTCGATTCCACCGACTTCTCTGTGCAGGGCTCCGCACCGGAAATCAGCGGATTCTTCTCCAATCGGCCGAACCTGGTTTCGGGTCAGAATCCGAATGCGGGACCGCGAACAACGAGTGCGTGGCTTAACGCAGCCGCATTCCAGAAAATCGCGCAGGACCCCACCTCTCCCGTACAGCAATTCGGTACCGCAGGCCGCAATATCGCCCAAGGGCCCGGCTATGCGAATTGGGATTTCTCTTTGTTCAAGAACATTCCTGTGACCGAAGGAAAAGAATTCCAATTCCGCGCCGAGTTCTTCAATCTCCTGAACCACACGAATTTCCGCTTACCCGACAGCGACATCAGTTCTCCAACCTTCAACCAGATTCTCGCTGCCGAGCCACCACGATTGATCCAGCTTGCCTTGAAGTTCATGTTCTAAGCAAGAGTGCGGGGACAGCCTCTCCGGCCGTCCCCGCGTCCCGCGCCGGCTTGCAGAGCGGGGCTCCCGGCTCATGCAAGATCTTGCATGACATTCCTCAAAATTCCCTTAAGCTATTTCCTGCGATTCGCACTAGAATAGTGGGCAATTGGTGGAATGCCCGTCCATCGCGGCATCCCGCTGGCTCTTCCCGGAGGTTCTGTGCACGTCCTGGTCACCGCCGACACGCTCTCAGGAGCCTGGACCTACACTCGCGAACTCGTCACGGGGCTGGTCACGCGCGGCGTGCGCGTAACCCTCGTCAGCTTCGGCGAGATCCCGCTCCCCGAGCAAACTACGTGGATGGACCACCTGCACGGTCTCGACTACCGCCCCACCGCCTTTCGCCTGGAGTGGATGCAGGAAGCTGAGGAAGACCTGCCGGAATCGTCTGCCTTCTTGTTCGAACTGGTGAAGGAGCTCCGGCCAGACGTGTTGCACCTGAATCAGTTTTGCTACGGCAATCTTCCCGTGGACATACCTCGCGTCGTAATGGCGCATAGCGATCTGATCACGCGCACCGAGGCTGTTCAGGATCGATCCTCTCGGTCCAGCCGTCCCACGAAGTGGTATCGCGACACAATTCTTCGCGGTATTCTCGGAGCCGACGCCGTGGTGGCTCCGTCCGCATGGATGCTGGACCGCATCCGCACTTGCTACGCGCAGCCCCGGCGCGACGAAGTCATCTACCCCGGCCGCAATCCAATCTTTTTCAATCCGTACATCAGCAAAGACGATTGCGTGCTCGCCGTAGGCCGCCTCGTCGATGCGGGCAAGCAGCTTTCCCTCCTTACCCAGCACGAACACCCGCTTCCGGTTTGCATCGTGGGAGCCGAGCAAACGGTGGCTGCGCCCCGCATTCCGATCCGAGCCGATGTGAAAGTTGCAACCGATCAGACTTCGATCGCCATTCGTGGTCCTCAAACCGAAGCGCAACTGCGCGCCCTCTACAGCCGTGCCTCGATCTTTGCTGCTACGGCCCGTTACGAGCCCCTCGGCATGCCCATTCTCGAAGCGGCATTCTCGCGCTGCGCTATCGTCGCCAACGATATTCCCAGCTTTCGCGAGATTTGGGGCGACGCCGCTCTCTACTTCCGCACCAACGATGCCGCCAGCCTCGCCGATAGCATTCGCCTTCTCAACTCCGATCGAACCATGTGCCGCGCCTACGCCGAGCTTGCTTACACCCGCGCTCGCGAACGCTTCACCACCAAGCGCATGATCGAAGACTACCTGCAGTTGTATCGCAGCCTGCTCTCCGTCCATTCCGCAGCAGCTTAGGTCGCGCTTCTCGCCCACATTTCCAGCCCGGAAACGTCCCTTCATTGCCCCTGCGCCGAGGATCCTATGCCGATTGTCCTCCAAGAACTCCGCTACGCCGTGCAACAGTTGTACAACTCTCCCTGGTTCACCGCGACGGTCGTGTTTACTCTCGCGCTGGGGATTGGCGCCAGCACCGCCATTTTCAGCGTGATGAATTCCGTCTTGCTCAAGCGCCTTCCGGTGCTCAACCCTCAAGAGCTTGTCTATCTGCACGTGCCCGGCGGACAGCCTGACGGGGCAGGGAACACGGGCAACTCGACGACTTCATTTTCTGAGTCGGTATTTGAAGATCTTCGTCAGGACCATCGCGCCTTCTCTGAGTTGATCGCCTTCGTGCCGTTGGCCATCGGCAAAGTTGCGGCACGCTTTGGCGACACTCCGGAAGACGTCGAAGGCGATATGGTCAGCGGCAACTTTTTTTCAGGCTTGGGCGTGTCACTGGCTCGCGGACGAGCCTTCACTCTCGCCGATGAAAGCGCTCACTCGCAGGTGGTCGTCCTCAGCTATGCCTACTGGACCCGCCGCTTCTCGCGGAATCCCTCGGTGATTGGGCAAACTCTCTTCATCAAGGGAAACGCCTTTACAATTGTGGGGATCGGGCCGGAGGGATTTCTCGGCGTCGATCCTGGACAATCGACCGACATCTGGATTCCTCTGCAGAATCGGCCCGACCTGAACGCATGGGGCACGGCGCCCGAGAACAATACACTCTATGGCTCGCCGACATGGTGGTGTCTGGAACTGATTGCCCGCCTCGCGCCAGGAATATCTCCGTCACAAGCATTGGCCGAAGTCACTCCGCGATTTCAGCGAGTAGCCTGCACCGGCCTAAGCGCGCCCGATCCAAAAACACCCAAGACGAAGCTTGCTTTTCAACCGGCCCGCGGTGTCGAGGGCCTCGCGACCGGCGGCAATTACCGCGCGGGATTAACCCTACTAATGACCCTTGTCGGTCTCGTCCTGGTGATCGCCTGTACGAACGTCGCGATGTTGCTGGTTGCTAAGAAAAGCGCCCGACAACGCGAATTCAGTCTGCGACTGGCCCTCGGAGCAAGCCGCTGGCAGATCTTCCGGCAACTTCTGCTGGAGAGCCTCCTGCTGGTGACGACGGGGCGCAGCATTGGGATGGCTCTTCGCCCTGGGTGCAACTCGGGCACTCGCGGCGTGGTCGCAGATTGAAACCAGCCTCGCGCCGGATGCCACGGTTCTCCTGTTTGCGATTCTGGTCTGCGCTCTCGCGGCGCTCGTCTTCGGTCTCGCCCCATGGATTCCCGCGATGCGCATCTCAGTCGCAGGATGGTTAAAGACAGCCGCCTCTACCGCTTTTCGCACTCGCACCAGCAAGTGGGGCGGCAACGCCGTCATGGCTACTCAGATGACTTTCTGTTTTGTGTTGCTGGTCGCCGCTGGACTCCTGCTGCGCACGCTCGACAACTATCAATCCACGAATCTCGGGATGCGCATACACGGACTGCTGGTCTTCGGAATTACGCCGCAGAAAACCTCAAGCATCGAGCAGAACACTCTTTTCTATAAGGCCTTGCTCGACCGTTTGCGCAGCCTTCCCGGAGTCGAGTCCGTGACCTTTGCCGAGAACCGGCCCGGTAGCGGATGGAGCGACAACAACATCGCGATGATCGACGGCAGTGCGCACACCTATACTGAAGCTCCCTTGCGCTCCAACGACGTGGGCCCGGACTTCTTCCATGTGCTGGGTGTCCCTGTGGTCGAGGGTCGCGACACCTCCGACAATGACACTGAGACTTCCCCTCGCGTAGCAGTCGTAAACGAAACTTTTGCCAAGAGGTTGATGCCGGGTGTGAATCCGCTCGGGCACCAACTGGGAGACGAAATTCGGCGCACGATCGTGGGCGTCGTGAAAGACAGCAAATACACCAGCGTCGATGAACACCCGATTCCCATGGCCTACTACCCTTACACCCAGGTCAATGGCGTCTCGCATCTTGAAGTCGAAATGCGCGTAAGCGGGAATGCGGCTGCTCTGTGGACATCGATTGGCTCGGTGGTGCGCGCGCTCAATCCGAATCTTCCGCTAGAAGATCCCATGACGCAGCAGGCCGTCTTTGAGCAGTCGTATTCGCAGCAGCGCATGTTCTCGCGCCTCTCTGCGTTCTTCGGATTGATCTCTGCATCGCTCGTCGCGATCGGTTTGTACGGCACACTCGCGTATCGCTTGGGCCGGCGCACCGCTGAAATCGGAGTCCGGATAGCACTCGGCGCTCGGCCTATGCAGGTGTTCGCAATGCTGGATGCTGCTACGTGAGAGCCTGCAAGTCACGGCGATCGGTGTTGCCCTCGGCCTGCTGATTGCGCTGGTTTCGGCAGGAATGATGCAATCGTTGCTCTTCGGTTTGCAGCCGCGCGATCCTCTTACGTTCATCGCCGCTTTCGCGATGGTCGTTCTAGTTTCGCTCGCCGCGAGTTTTCTGCCTGCGCGGCAAGCTGCATGCGTCGCACCAATGCAGGCTCTGCGCATGGAATAGATGGAATAGGTCGTCTCCTCCGAACACGGTGCTAGACACACGGAGTCACCCTTCCGTGGTATCTTTTTATGCTTACTGAAAACCAGTAAGGTTGGAGGATTTAGTCATGGCACAAGTAAAGATTACCGTCAGGCCCAATGGTCCTTATCGCGTCGAGGCCCCCGAAGGCACAATCGAACTCGTGGATGTCAACGGCAACCAGTTCGACCTTACCGGCAAACCCGCGTTCTCCCTCTGCCGCTGCGGTGGATCGGTCAATAAGCCCTTCTGCGACGGTACCCACAGCAAAATTGGCTTCCAAGGCGCAGAGTTGGCAGTGAAGAAATCAGAAGGCGGCTCCTCCTCTTAAGGAACTTTCATCGTCGCAAACCTCAGCATCAACACAATGGATTGATGGAGTTCTTGGGAAGGTCACGCTTCAACCGTGCCGTCAGCCACCTTCCGAGTAAAAACGAGACAAAATATCCGGGAGGAGATCGTGCACGATTCACGGGACCGCGAACTGGGAATGCATCGCAAGATCACACGGCGCGACTTCATCAACGGCGTGGCGGTGACGGCGGGTGCCGCGATAATGCCGTGGCATCTCTTGGCTGTCGATGAATCCCCAGAGAAATCCCCCAACTACTATCCACCCGCGCTCACCGGCCTGCGCGGCAGTCATCCTGGCTCATTCGACGCCGCTCACAGTCTGCGCGATGGCACATTCTGGGATTCAGTCGGCAAGCCCGAAGACACCGGCGAAGCCTATGACCTGATCATTGTGGGCGGCGGCATCAGCGGACTCGCCGCTGCTCATTTCTACCGCAAGTCTGCGGGCGCGAAGGCGCGCATTCTTATCCTCGACAACCACGACGACTTTGGTGGACACGCCAAGCGCAATGAATTCCGCGTCAACAAATCTTTTCGCCTCGGCTTCGGCGGCACATTTTCGATTGAAAGTCCTGCTCCCTACAGCGCAGTGGCCAAGGGCGTGATCGAGGAGTTAGGCATCGACGTTCCTTCCTACTCCAAGTACGTCGATCAGAATCTTTACCGTTCACTGGGACTGCGCCCCAAGATTTTCTTCGACAAAGAGACTTTCGGTGCGGACAAGCTAGTGGTCAATCCCAATCCTCGCGGCGGAAGCGAGAGTGAAGACGCTTCTGGACCATCGCAGCAACTTCTGAAGCAGTTCTTCGCCGACGCTCCGTTGGCGGAGCAAGCCAAGCACGATCTGCAGCGCCTGTATCACGAGCCCAAGGATTATTTCCCTGGACTGACCTCCGACGAGAAGAAGGCGAAACTCGCGCGCATGAGCTACGCGACTTTCCTCAAAGACGTTGCCAGCGTTCATGAAGACATCATCAAGATGTACCAGGCCATGCCGCAGCCGCTCTTTGGTGTGGGCATCGACGCAATTTCGGCGCAAGACGCGTGGGGGCTCGATCTGGTGGGCTTCGACGGCCTCAAGCTCGATGACAAGCCGGGCAAGGGAATGAATCGCGACGCCATTCCCAACGAAGAAGCCGAAAAATATTTCTTCCACTTTCCTGACGGCAACGCTACCATCGCCCGGCTGCTCGTGCGCAAACTGATTCCCGCTGCCGTTCCTGGAAAATCAATGGCCGATGTTGTCCTGACAAAAGCCAACTACGCCAAGCTCGATGATCCGGGTTCTCCGGTGCGCATTCGCCTGAACAGCACCGCCGTCCGCGTGAAGCATCTGGGCGATGCCGCCAGCGCCAACGAAGTGGAAGTCAGCTATGCCCATGGCGGCAAGGTCTACACCGCCAGGGCGAAGAGCTCGATCCTCGCGTGCTGGCATGTGGTCATCCCATACATCTGCGAAGAACTTCCGGACAAGCAGAAATCAGCGCTCGCCTCGGCGCAAAAAGTTCCGCTGCTTTACACGAACGTTGCTTTGCGCAACTGGACGTCATTCCACAAGCTCGGCGCAAATTCCGTCTACGGCCCGGGCCTATATCACACCTATCTCAACCTCGACCTGCCGGTCAGTATCGGCGGCTACGAATGTCCGCACAAGCCGGAGGAGCCCATCATTGTTCACATGATGAAAGCTCCCTGCCATCCCGGACGTCCGGCCCGCGAACAGCACAGCATGGGCCGCATGGAGCTGTTCAGCACGACCTTCGACACCATGGAGCGCGAGATTCGCGACCAGTTGGCCCGCACATTGGGGCGCGGCGGATTCGATCCAGCGCGCGACATTGCAGCCATCACGGTGAATCGCTGGCCCCACGGCTACGCCTACGAATACAACTCGCTGTTCGATTCGTTCTGGCTCGAAGGCGGCGAAACTCCCTGCGAAGTCGCGCGCAAGCCGCACGGCCGCATCGCCATCGCCAATGCCGATGCCGGCGCCTATGCCTATACAGACGAGGCCATCAACCAAGCCTATCGCGCAGTAGGAGAACTAACGAAGGGTTAAGGCACGCTTACAACGCGATGTCAGTCCGTCTCTCGGCTCCGCAACTGAGCGGCCCGGGTACGAGCTTCCTCCGCCTCCCGCGTCATGCCCTTGGCCTGATATGCGTCCGCCAGAGCAACCTCCAGGTCCGAATCGTCTCCGCTCGTCTCACGCTGCTTCACGTAAGAAGCGATGGCATCGTCATATTGCTTGAGTTGCGCCTGGGATGTTCCGATCTGGTAGTAGACGCCTTCTACCTGCGGATCAAGTTTAAGCGCTGTGTTGTATTCCTTGATGGCGTCTTCAGAATTCTGTTCCGCCGCGAGAGCCATTCCGAGCCACACGTGAGCGTCGGCATTGTTCGGCTCTTGCGACACCCAAGCCGCAAATTCGGCCTTCGCTTGCGCGGGTTGCTTTTGGTTTAGAAATACCGCCCCCAAATACCTGCGCGCTTGCGTGTTCTGCGGCTGCAGCTCCAGCACCCGCTTCAACTCCGTCTCGCCGTCGGAATACTGTCCCTTATTGATGTATGCACGCGCCAATGTGGCGTGGGCGGACGCATCCTGCGGATTCGATTGGACCTTCTTTTGAAGGTCGCTAATGATCTGGTCGATGCTTCGTTGCGCCTGCGCGAATTGCGGGTAACCAACCTGTGAGCCACGCCACCGCTGAACTCCCACAGCACTTCCGGCAAGGATGACGACCATGAAGAGCAAAACGCCAGCCCGTCGCAGAGGTCTGTCCTGTTCCGGCGCAACAAGTGCGATCAATGCCCCCAGGATCAATCCGCTGACCAACCCTCCGATGTGCGCGCCATTGTCGATACCCGGAACCACTTTTCCAAGAAACAGGCTGAAGCCGGCAAAAAAGAGAAGACTGCTAAGCGTGCCTTTAATCGATATGCCTGACAACGAAAACTCTCCGAGGTAAAACGACGCGATCAACGCACCGGTCAGACCGAAGATCGCACCTGACGCGCCCACGCTCAGCACTCCCGGAGTCCACGCCACGCTCGTTAATCCTCCGGCCACGCCCGTAATCAGGTACACGGCGGCATAGGTCCACCGTCCGTAAAGAGATTCGCAAAGCGTTCCCAGGTTCCACAGGCACCACATATTCATGGCGATATGAAAAATACCGCTGTGCAGAAAATTGTAGGTGAGCAGTCGCCACCACTGGCCCGACAAGGTGTAGGGCCCGTAGTTCGCACCGAAGTCGACCTTCAGTTGCCCGTTGAAATCCGTGGAGCCACCGGCATACACCATCGCAACGAATACCGCGACATTGGCGCCGAAGATTATATGGGTGAGGCTAATGTTGCTGACACCACCCCGCGTCCAGGGCGCAGGCATAACCCTCTGCACCGCATTGTCGTCCTCCTCCCCGCGCTGCGCCGCCTCGTGCTGCACGCACCACTGGCAGATCTTCTTTCCAAACGTCAGCGGAGGAAGCTGCCGTCCACATTGAATGCATTTCGCCATGTCTTAGAAAAAGAGTATCAGCAGTGGGGTGGTTTTTGGGAAGGGTACGGTTCTGGCTGTTCAGCCGAGAGGGCGGGCGTCAAGCTCTGAGGAATTGGCGGTCAGTGTATGGTTTTCGTCTTGCGCGACATATAGTCCATCAGGAGGTACTGGCCCAGCGTGTAGGGCGTGGTGAAGTAGGCTTTGCCGCGGCACATCTCGGTGACTTTTTGCACAAACTGCACCAGCCCGTAATCGGATGCGAGCATGAAAGTGTTAATCAGTACTCCTGCTCGCTTGCACTTCGATACTTCTTCCAAGGTCTGGCTCACCACCAACGGATCGAGACCGAAGGCGTTTTTGTAAATGCGTCCATCCTCCAGCGTGAGGGCCGACGGCTTGCCGTCGGTGATCATCACAATCTGCTTCATGTCTTTTCTTTGCCGCTGCAGAATTCTCTGCGCCATCCGCAGCCCTTCGCGCGTGTTGGTGTAGTATGGCCCAACCTTCACACGCGCCAGTTGCGACAGCGGAACCTCTTCCGCCGAATCGTGAAAGAGCACGAGCGAAAGCGAATCTCCCGGGTATTGCGTGCGAATCAAATGCGACAAGGCCATTGCCACTTTCTTTGCCGGAGTGAACCGGTCTTCGCCGTAGAGAATCATCGAATGCGAGCAGTCCAGCATCAGCACCGTGGCGCATGATGACTGGTATTCGCACTGGTGTACTTGCAGATCGGAGTATTCGATGTTCAGCGGAAGGGTGAGTCCCTCGCGCTGGATCGCGCTCGAGAGCGTAGCCGTGATGTCGAGGTTCAACGTGTCGCCGAATTCGTAGGTCTTAGCCGATCCGCTGGTCTCGATGCCGGTGGCGAGGTCGCGGGTGTCATGCCGTCCGAAGCTCGACTTGCCCAGTGATCCAAGCAAGTTGCGCAGTGATTTGAATCCAAGAAAGTCGAGGCTCTTGTCGGTGATTTCGAATTTCGCCTGCTGCGCTTCGCCGGTCTGTCCCCCAACGCTCGACTGTCGCGCGGGGTCATGTGGTTCGTCGATGGAAACGTAGTCTTCCTGCTGCATGCGCTCGATGAGTTTCTCGATCAGCTCGTCGAGCTGGCCGTCCATTTGCATCTGCTCGATCTGCTGGCGCAGATTTTCGTCGAACAACTCGCCGTTCATCAGCGCCTGCTCGATCGCCCGCCGCAGTTCGTCGAGCGTCTGTTCGCCCTCGGGCATTTCGTACCACGTGGAATCCTGAAACCCGCTCTGCAGCAGGTAATCCGAGAGCGCGCTGAGCAGGTCCTCCATGCTCATCTCGCCCGCAGGATCGGGTACGTACTTGGAATAACGAATGCGTTTCATAAAACAGCTGCTAGCTTCTAGCTACTAGCTTCTAGCCAAACTGGGGTTTAGCTAGGAGCTAGAAGCTTTCTAGTTAAACTGTCTTCTCTGCCGGTACGGCCTCTCATCTGGCTCCATCGATTTCTCGCGCACGGCTTCTGGCTTCTTCTCTCCTGCTTTGAAGACGCGCTCTTCGCTGCGGCCAATACGCTTGTGCGCGTACAGGCCTTCGAGAATGAATTCTGCCGCCGATACCTGCAGCTCGGGGCTCTCTTTCTGCGAGAGGCCCAGCGGCCCGAGTTTGTCGACCAGTCCCTGGATCTCTTTCAGATTCTCCAGCGCCTCCACCGCGGGCACGGAATCGGACAACTGAATCTCGCCGCCCAGATCGAACCACTGCACGATCTGCTGGACGTTGGCTCCGGTGAAGTACTCGTCATACGTCTTAGCGATCGCCATGCGGATCAACTCGCGGCCCACGTGATCCGCGCCCTTCATCTCGCCTTCGTATTCCAATTCAAGTTTGCCGGTGATGGCTGGCAGAGCGGCGTACACATCGCTGATGCGGGGCACGACGACTTTTTCGTCGTTCCGAATCGCGCGGCGCTCGGCGTTCGAAACTACGTTCTCCATGGCGCTGATCGGCAGCCGCTGGCTCACGCCCGACCGCTTGTCAATCTTCTTATCTTCGCGCGCCGCGAACGCAACGCGCTCAATTACTTCCTGCACGTAGTTGGGCAAATGGAGAGGATGGCCGTTTCGCTTTGTCCACGCTTCCTGCGCGGTGATCGCGATTCCTTCCTCAACTGTTGCAGGATAGTGCGTGCGGATTTCTGACCCTATGCGGTCTTTCAGGGGTGTGATGATCTTGCCGCGCGCCGTGTAGTCTTCGGGGTTCGCGCTGAAGACGAGTGCCACATCGAGGGGCAGACGGATGGGATATCCCTTAATCTGCACGTCGCCTTCCTGCATGATGTTGAACAACCCCACTTGAATTTTTCCAGCAAGATCCGGCAGTTCGTTGATCGCGAAGATGCCGCGATTGGCGCGCGGCAGCAGTCCGTAGTGAACCGTCAATTCGCTCGAAAGTTCGTGGCCGCCACGAGCGGCCTTGATGGGATCGATGTCGCCGATCAAGTCGGCGATGGTTACGTCTGGCGTCGCCAACTTCTCCACGTAGCGGTCATCGGGCGACAGATACGCGATGGCAGTATCCTCGCCGAGGCGCGCAACCTCTTCGCGGCAGCGCCGGCAGATTGGAGCGTAGGGATCATCGTGCACTTCGCATCCTGCGAGATACGGCATCTGCGGATCGAGCAGCGTCGTCAACGCACGCAGAATGCGGCTTTTGGCCTGACCACGCAGCCCCAGTAGAATGAAGTTGTGCCGGGAAAGAATAGCGTTGATGATCTGGGGCACCACCGTATCGTCGTAGCCCACGATGCCGGGGAAAACCGAGCCATCGCCGTTGCTGCGCAAACGAGCGGCGAGATTCTCGCGCAGTTCGTCCTTAACACGGCGTCTGCTCAGACGTTCTTCGGAGAAAGCACTACGGCGCAGATCACCCAGTGTGCGCGGAAGACTCATGAAGGCAACCCCCAGAAAACCACAGTGGACTGATTATACCCCCGCTGTCGCGGCAGGAACGGCGCGGTCTTCCGGCGAAAGACCGCAGGTAGAAATCACTCTGGCTTTTTGGACTCGGGGGATGCCTCAAGCGAAGGCCTGTCTCATTGCCCCAATGTTTTTCGGCCTGGTCGTCACCCTAAGCGTCTGTCAGACCGATTCAAAGCATGAAGTCCTTCCGCCGGGGCAAGTCGAAAGTGTGACTTGCTCCGCTGATCCCACGCAGAGCTACTCCTTGTATCTTCCTTCGACCTACACGCCAGCGAAACGCTGGCCCATGATCTACCTCTTCGATCCGGGGGGTCGAGGGCGGCGTCCAGTCGAACTCTACAAAGAAATTGCCGAGAAATACGGCTACATCCTCGCCGGCTCGAACAACTCCCGAAACTTCTCGCCCGATCCGGCGAAGAACGTGAATGCCATTTGGCTCGACACACATATGCGGCTCGCTCTGGATGAGCATCGTACGTATACCAGCGGCTTTTCAGGTGGCGCCCGTGTGGCTGGCGCGATGGCGCTGGGTTGCGCGCAGTGCCAGATCGCCGGCGTAATCGCGCACGGCGCCGGATACCCAAACAACCAGCCGAAGTCTGATAGCAAGCTGCTGTATTTCTTTGCCGTCGGAGATCAGGACTTCAACTGGCCTGAAGTCATTGGCATCTGGCGCGAAGGCGAGGAGAAGGGTTTGCCCTACCGGGTGCGAGTCTTTCCCGGGCCGCACCAGTGGGCGCCTGCCGCCGTCATGGAAGATGCCGTCGAGTGGCTGATGTTGAGGGCGATGCAGTCCGGCGATCTTACTGCAGATGCAACTTTCGTCGATCGCCTGTATCGGCAAAGGCGGGAAGAGGCAGAAGACGCCGAGAGAAAGAATGACGCTGCTCTTCAACTCATGGCGTACCGCTCGTTGGTTTCAGACTTCTCCAGACTCAAAGACGTGACCGAACCGGAGAAGAAGTTGGCGCTGCTGAAAAAGTCAGTGGCGCTGAAGGACGCGTTGAAGAATGAACAAGAGCAGATCGCCGAGCAATCCGCATTAGAGAGTGATATTTCACCAAAGGTGGATGCTTATGTGAATGGCTCGGCACCGGATTCGG
This sequence comes from Candidatus Sulfotelmatobacter sp., assembly GCA_035695545.1. GTDB lineage: Bacteria > Acidobacteriota > Terriglobia > Terriglobales > Acidobacteriaceae > Sulfotelmatobacter. The sequence goes on from DASRRV010000313.1 coordinate 50,173, forward strand.
GCGCGCTTCGCACCGAGATCCTGCAGGCCATGGGCGGACTCAGGGACCAGGCGGCACACTCCAAGAAAGAGGCGACGCGGTTGGTAACCCGGCGCGCGTTGGACGGCTTGTTTGTCACGTGGATGGAAACCGGGCAAAAGGAACTCGAATCGCGGCACTTCGAGAAAGCCGAGTTGTGTTTTGAATTGATGAGCCAGGTGAAAGACGACCCCTGGCCGGTTCTTCTGCTCGCCGAAACTCACGCGACGGCGGGAAGCAAGAAGCTCGCAATAAAGGATCTCAAGGAAGCAGTGAAGCGAGGACTGAGCGACCCCGGTGTGATCGAGTCGGAGGCAAAGTTCCAAACGTTAAGAGCCGATGCGGAATTCCAAAAACTCGTGGAGCAACTAAAGCACAAGTAACAGCTTAACGGGCGTGACCGTTACCTCCGGCCTTCTCGCGCGCTCGCGCCGCACGCCGGAGATTCGGAAGGATAGATTCGAAGCATTCCGCGACGGCCTTGAGTCGCTCGCCTTCGGAGCGCATGGCGAGCAATTTTTGCTTGAAATCGAGATCGAGCGGCAAAGAGCCCGCGAGATAAAACGACAGCATGCCCTGGTCGGCGTCCGAGATATCCTGCACGGCCCCGGCGAGCGAGAGGACCTCCTTATGAAAGAGGATTGCGTGTGCGCGGTCCTCCGGTGCCGCATCGGTCGAGTCATCGGGAACGAGCAAGACTTCCGCGCGCAGGAAAGCGCGTTCCTCGTTGATCTCAAGCACCTCGAAGCGCTTCCGGCCTTTAGCGATCAGGTCGAGGCGGCCATCAGAATATTCTTTTGTAACGGTGACGATCTCAGCGGTGCAGCCCATTTCAGCGATGCCGTCCTCCAAAGCGCGCACTACGCCGAACGGAGCATCGTTTGCCCGGCACTCTCCGATCATCTCCTTGTATCGCGGCTCGAAAATGTGCAAAGGCAGCGGACTGCCAGGAAGAAGCACAAGGTCGAGCGGGAATAGTGGGAGAAGAGGCACGAAATCTCCAAATCGCGAGCGCAGCTACCAAGAGCTTTCGATTGTACGACACGCAATGTATCGCACACAGTTCGCCATGTACCGCCCTGCATCTTGACTTGCCGCATCGTAGAGAATACAACGCGAGCATGGAACTCGCCGGGAAAGTAGTCGTGGTTACGGGAGCCTCGATGGGCATTGGCGAGGCGATTGCCAAGGCTTTTGGAGAAGAAGGAGCGAGCGTCGTGTTGCTGTCGCGCGACGCCGCCAGGGCTGAGGCTGCGCGCGTACGCATTGGCCTTCCCGATCGGACTGTGGCTCTTTCCTGCGATGTCCGGAACTCCGAAGAGATCGACCGCGTCCTCGCGCTGGTTTTGCATCACTTCAAACGGATTGATGTCTGGGTCAATAATGCCGGACACGGTTTGCTGGATTCGCTCTCACAGATGGAGATGTCGGCGTGTCACGAAATGTTCGAAACGAATTTCTTTGGCGCGGTTTCCGCCATGCAGGCTGTAATCCCCGTGATGCAACAGCAGGACGCGGGCGGGCAAGGTGCGCGCATTAAGAGCCGGGGAACCATTATCAATATCTCGAGCGTCGCCGGGCACGTTCCCATGCCTTTCCACGCTGCTTACAGCGCGACCAAGTTCGCCATGAACGCAATTGGCAAGGCGGCGGGGGTGGAATTAAAAAAGGATGGAATTCACGTGCTCACGGTGTGTCCCGGATACGTGCGAACCGCGTTCGGCGAGAATGCGGTCAGGGGAAAGGGACTAAAGCGGGTGCGTCCGGGTGCGGTGCGCGGAGTGACCGCGGAGCGTGTCGCGCGCGCCGCACTACGCGGATATCTGAAGCAGAAGAGGGAAGTAATCGTTCCGTGGCCGATGCACCTGCCGGTGAAGTTGTATCAATTGTTCCCTGGGGTGGTGGAGTGGGCGATGGGAAGGATGGCAGGATAGCCGGAGCAGCGAACCGAGATTCTGCTTGATCTGCTCCTTAGATCTTGCTGCTTTACCCCAGTTCCGTCAGCATCGCTTCCATTTCTGATTGCGCATGCAGATTCCCAGTCTGCCGCGCCGAAGCGATGCCGTCTTGCAGCATCTTCCTGGCGTCGTCGACTCGCTCGGCGCGAACCAGGGTTTGCGCCGCCATGAAATATCCCGCCGTGTAGTCGGGGTCGTTCTCCAGCAGAATCGAAAACTCCGCCAGTGCCCGATCAAAGTCGCCTTGTTTCGAGTACTCCATAGCGAGTCCGTAGCGCGCGAAGGAGTCTTTCGGGTGCTCGGTCAGGATTTCGTTGAGAGCGGCAATACGGTCCATAGAGTCGGCGATCGGCCAAATGACGAGATTACTACAAACGCTAGACTGCGGTGAGGCAACGCCTGTTTTTTCTCCGCGTTCACTGTGTCCGCTAGCAAAAGCTTAGCTGCCGAGTTCGCTGAGAAGGCACGGAGATCGCCGCGGGCAACTTGAGACCACGTTGCAAAGAGTGCATTACGGCCTAGTATTTCGCGAAACTGGCCAGACTCCCCGCGACTCATTACAATGGCGACTCCCAACAATTCCGAAGTCTGAGAGGTGAGAATTGGCCTGTCCGTATTTCATGCCGGTCGAGAAGCTCGAGAACGGCTCATGGCCGCATCCCGCAAGACTTCCGCTAGGAAGCGGATGGCGCGGCCACTGCACCGCTCCCGGTCACGAAGGCGAAGTGCCGCCACAGCACATTCTGGAAGCTTTTTGCAATCTCGGCTATGCCAGCAGTTGTGGCTGGACGCCGCCAGAGCGCACATGGGACGCGGTGCGATTCGCGGTTGCAGCTCCTGCTGAGGCTGGCATGCGCGGCGAAGCCAGCGTTCTGCGACTGCATTACGTGTGCGAGCGAAATCATCTGCCGGGCGAACATGGCGACCTGGAATTTGACCTGCCACGAGCGACGTGGCTGCGTCGTCATGACGATGCACGCCTGCAGAAAATGGCGGAGTGTTTTCTGGAGTCGTACCTGAAAAAGAAGTCCTGAGAGCACAAGCGCTGAGAGATGGCTTGACCTAAGAGGCTTGAGGTGGAAGTGAAGACAACCATGAGAGACGACGCGCTGATGCCCCGACCGGTTCGGGATTCGCAATCGGAGATGGCTGAGATCGTTTTGCCCAACGATGCTAACCCGCTCGCCGCCTTGCTCGGCGGCCGATTGATGCACTGGATCGATCTTGCCGGCGCCATGGCGGCGCACCGTCACTCCCGCAACTATGTGGTGACCGCTTCCGTCGATCACATTGATTTTCTGGTTCCGGTGCGGGTGGGAGATCTCGCGATTCTCCGCTCGTCGGTAAACCGGGTATTCAGTACTTCGATGGAAGTCGGGGTGAAGGTTTTCGTCGAGAACTACATTGCCGACACTGCTAAGCATGTCGCCTCGGCATATCTGACGTTTGTAGCCGTTGACGGGGAAGGGAAACATTTGAAAGTGGCGCCGGTGATACCAGAGACTGACGAACAACGCCGCCGCTATGACGATGCCGGCAGGCGGCGCGAAATCCGGCGTGCCGAATTGGAACGGCGCCGCAGGGCCCACTGAGTTTCTGCGACGGATTGTGATTTGAATCACATAAAACTTTTCGAGAAACCCTTTAGGCTAATCCCGCGCCAAGGAGTTTTATGGATAGTGCCCTCTTAGTTCATCGCCTGCACTTCGCGTTCACGATTACCTTCCATTATCTCTTCCCGCAACTCACCATGGGATTGGCCCCACTCATCGTGGTGCTCAAGACTTTAGCCCTTCGCCGCAAGGATGAGACGTATGACAAGGCGGCGCGGTTCTGGGCGCGGATTTTCGGCATCAACTTTGTTCTTGGCGTGGTGACCGGCATCCCCATGGAGTTTCAGTTCGGTACGAACTGGTCGCATTTCTCCCGCTTTGCCGGAGGAGTAATCGGCCAGACACTGGCCATGGAAGGTATGTTCGCTTTTTTTCTCGAGTCAGCGTTCCTGGGGCTGTTTCTATACGGAGAGAAGCGTCTCGGCCCGCGAGGCCACTGGTGGTCGGCGGTCGCGGTGTTTGCCGGGTCGTGGCTTTCGGGATTTTTCATTGTGGCCACCGATGCATGGATGCAACATCCTGTGGGCTACGCCCAGGCGGCAGACGGATCGGTGCAGCTTACGAGTTTCTGGGAGTTGGTGCTAAATCCCTGGGCGTGGTGGCAGTACGCGCACAACATGAGCGGCGCCGTGATTACGGGAGCCTTCGTCATGGCGTCGGTAGGTGCGTTTTATCTGCTCTGGGGCAAGTTTGTAGAGTACGGACGCATCTTTGTTCGGGTTGGGGTCGTCGCTGGGCTGATCTTCAGCATTCTGCAGCTGTTTCCGACTGGAGATGGCCAGGGACGCTTAATCGCTATGAACCAGCCCGTAACGCTGGCGGCGATGGAAGCTTTGTTTGCCAGCCAGCCGGGAGCTCCGCTGGTTCTGGTCGGCCAGCCTAATGTGGATGAGAAGAAGATCGACAATCCGCTGGTGATTCCCAACGCGCTCAGCTTCTTGACGTACCGCGCGTGGACGGCTGAAGTGAAGGGGCTGAATGCTTTCCCCGAAGATCAGTGGCCGACGAACATCGCGCTGCTTTACTTCAGCTACCACATCATGGTCGGGTTGGGAACGCTGTTCATCGCCATTGCGGTGGTGGCGGCATTCCTGCTGTGGCGCGGCAAATTGTTTTCGAGTCACTGGATGCTTTGGATCCTGCTGCTTGCTCTGCCATTCCCTTACATAGCGAATACGGCCGGATGGATAACCGCAGAGCTGGGACGCCAGCCCTGGCTGGTGTATGGGCTCATGCGCACCGTTGACGGCTATTCGAAGACCGTTTCGGCGGGCAATGGCATGTTCACCCTTCTGGGATTCATGGGTATGTACACGGTGCTGGGAATCCTGTTTCTGTTCCTGGTGCGGCGCGAGATCGAGCAAGGGCCCGAGATGGAAGCGGCATCAGGGCACTAAGGCTGGATTGTTATTTCCGGGGAGCCTGGCGAGGAGGAACCTGCTCGTCAGAAAGAGCAGGTTCCTCGCTTCGCTCGAAATGACAGGAGCACGTTGCAAGAGCTCGGTTGCACAGAAGTTGGCTGCTGTGGATGGAAGATCTCGGCCGTTAAAGATGAATGAGGATTGTGATGGAAACCCTTTGGTTCATGATCGTCGCAGTAATGGTGGCCGCTTACGTGGTGTTGGACGGATTTGATCTCGGCGCGGGCGTGATTTACCTCGGCGCCGCTCGAACGGCCGAAGAGCGGCGGAAGATCATGCGCGCCATTGGTCCGGTATGGGACGGCAATGAAGTCTGGCTGCTCGCCGCTGGTGGCACTCTGTATTTCGCCTTTCCCCTGCTCTATGCTTCGAGCTTCAGCGGCTTTTACCTGCCGTTGATGATCGTGCTGTGGCTGCTGATGCTGCGCGGAATCGGCATTGAACTGCGGGCGCACATGCAGAACCCGGTCTGGGTGGGATTCTTCGACGTCATCTTCTGCGTCGCCAGCGTGCTGCTCACCATCTTCTTTGGCGCGGCTTTAGGAAACGTTGTGCGTGGCGTTCCTCTCGCCGCCGACGGATATTTCTTCGAACCTCTGTGGACCAACTTCCGCGCCGGATCAAATCCCGGCATCCTGGATTGGTATACGGTCCTGACGGGGGTGATCGCGCTGGTCACTCTGACAGCGCACGGATCGTTGTACATCGCGGTCAAGACGGACGGGGACCTGAACCGCCGGGCCCGCACCATCGCGCAGTGGGCGTGGGCACTGCAGGTGCTGCTGACCGTCCTGGGACTTGTGGCGACGATCTACGTCCGTCCCACGGTGCTCGACAACTACAATCACCACGTGATCGGATATCTGATTCCGGCAGTCGTCTACGGCAGTCTGGCTCTGATGATCTATGCCATTCGCAAGAGCTCAGACCTGGTGGTACCGGATTTAAAGATGGAGAAACTTGCGTTTGTGGCTTCGGCGCTCTACATCGTCGGCATGCTGGTGGGAGCGGCGTTCGCGTTGTATCCGGTCGTCCTTCCGTCGAGTTCCGATCCCGCGCGCAACCTGACCATCTACAACACAGCCGCAGGTCATCACGGGCTGGTCGTTGGCTTGACCTGGTGGATCCTGGGAGTGACCTTGGCGCTGGGCTACTTTACCCTGCTGTTCCGGATGTTCAAAGGCAAGGTGCGGCTGGAGGGGGAAGGGTACTGATGCCGCCCCGGCTGATATAAGCTGTAAATGGAGTCAGCTGCTATCCGCTTGTTCAGGTTACCGTCTAACCCGATGGCGCTGTTTCGCAGCGACGTCTCTGGAGCACCCGTCATGAAAACAAAACATCATAGTCTTTTTGTGCAGGCATTGACCTGCGTCGCGATCGTACTTCCACTATTCGCAGCACGCGCCGAAGAACCGGCGAAGGCGAGCATTCCACAGCCGCAGGTACACGGCGTCAATCCGGCTTACCTTGACCGGAGCGTGCGACCGGGCGACGAATTCTTTGAATACGCAAATGGGGCATGGCTCAAGAGCGTGGAGATTCCCGCCGACCGGACCTCCGTAGCGCTGGACACTGCATTGGTGGAGCAGACGAGCAAGCGGACTGCCGATCTGATTGCTGAGGTTGCCAAGAAGGGCGCGCCGGCCGGTGACGAATCCCGCAAGATCGCCGATCTCTACAACTCCTTTATGGACGAGCCGGGCATCGAAGCCAAGGGTCTGAGCCCGCTGCGGCCGCACCTCGACGCAATCGCGGCTATCCAGAATAAGCAGGAACTGGCGCGTGCTCTGGGAGAGAGTCTGCGCGCCGACGTGGACGCGCTGAACAACACGAACTTCCACACGGAGAATCTCTTTGGGCTTTGGGTGGCGCCAAGCTTTAATGACTCCGAGCACTACACCGCTTATCTGATGCAGGGCGGAGTAGAGTTGCCGGACCGCGAATACTACCTCTCCGCCAGTGCCGAGATGCGCGACATTCGCAGCAAGTATCAGGCGCACATCGCGACCATGCTGAAGCTGGCGGGCTTCAGCGACACCGACGCTCGCGCGGCGCGTATTGTCGCGCTGGAGCATGCGATCGCAGAAAAGCATCGCAGCCTGGCGGATAACAACGACATCCAGAAGGCCAACAACCCCTGGAAGGCGTCGGACTTCGCGGTGAAAGCTCCGGGCCTCGACTGGACGGAATACTTCCGCGGCGCTGGACTCACTAAGCAGAGCAGCTTCATCGTGTGGCAGCCCGACGCGTTTGCAGGCGAATCCGCCCTGGTAGCCTCGACTGAACTCGAGACTTGGAAAGACTGGTTGGCGTTCCATCTGATCGAAGCCTACGCCGGGGGATTACCCAAAGCATTGAGCGACGAACGATTTGCCTTCTTCGGTAGAGTGCTTTCAGGAACGCCCCAACAGCGCCCGCGATGGAAGCGCGGCGTCGGCGTGGTGAACGGATACTTGGGCGACGATGTGGGGAGACTGTTCGCGGAACGATACTTCCCACCTGAGGCCAAAGCCAAGGCGCAGGCAATGGTGGCGAACATTGTGGCCGCCTTCCGCAAACGAATTGATGCGCTAACCTGGATGAGTCCCGCGACCAAAGCTGAAGCACAGGCCAAGCTCAATACGCTCTATGTGGGCGTGGGATACGGCGAGAGCTGGCATGACTACTCGAACTTTGAAGTGAAAGCCGACGACATTTTCGGCAACCTGTGGCGTGGCGATCTAGCGGACTACCACCGCCAGGTTGCAAGACTGGGCGCGCCGATCGATCGCAAGGAGTGGTCGATGACGCCGCAGACGGTGAACGCGGTGAATCTGCCTCTGCAGAATGCGTTGAACTTTCCAGCGGCCATTCTGCAGCCGCCTTTCTTCGATCCGGAAGCGCCTGCCGCAGCGAACTACGGGTCAATCGGTTCGGTCATTGGCCACGAAATCAGTCATACCTTCGACAGCGAAGGCTCCGCCTTTGATTCCAAGGGCCGGGTGCGGAACTGGTGGACGGCCGAGGATCTCGCGCACTTTCAAGCGGCCATTGGGAAATTGGCTACACAGTATGACGCCTACAAGCCATTCCCCGATCTTGCTCTCAATGGCAAGCAGACGTTGGGAGAAAACATCGCCGACGTTGCCGGACTAGCCGCCGCCTACGATGGCTACAAAGCCTCACTCGGGGGGCAACCTGCGCCCGTAAAAGACGGATTGTCGGGTGACCAGCAATTCTTCATTGCGTTCGCGCAGGCCTGGGCAGAGAAAGATCGAGACGCCGCTCTCCGCCAGCAGGTGCTGACGGATGTGCACTCTCCAGGCCATTGGCGCGCGCTCACGGTCCGCAATATCGACTCGTGGTATGCAGCGTTTGACGTGCAGGCGGGAGAGAAACTGTATCTGGCGCCGGAGGAACGGGTTCGGATCTGGTAAGACAGTGGGCGAGGTTGGCAGAACGATTCTCGCCCACAACCGAAGACTACCCGGTACGGGATCGAATGTCAGAACTCGGTCGAAGAGTGAGACAGCGATTTTTCACTGACCATAGAGTGAACTCTACTTGTCTCGCATTTTCGTTGGGCCTGCGCAAACTGCTGGAATTTTGTAAAGCGACATCTTGTGCCCCGCGGTTATGGCGACAAGTTCGCCGGAAGGTGAGATCGTCGCAAACCTTCCCCGGTGCCAATCCATAGGGAAACTGCGACGCCACGCAAAACACGACTTCCGATTGGCAGTGTCAATCACCCGTAGTACCTCGCGGTTGACGTCTTCAGGTCCCGACATTCCTAAAGTCGTGATGGTGCGCAGACTCTCCATCAGACGTTGGAATCCAGACACCCTCCTTTCACTAAATTCGAACACGCGCGACTTCCATCGGCGGAGGCAGTTCCTCCCCATTGGGGGGTCCCGAGTCTGCGTAATGTTTTGAAAGCCCGTTCTCCCATTGAAGGACGTATTGAGAACATTTCGGACCCTGAAGAGCCGTACGGCAAAGCCCCACCACAATAGAGGTGTCTGACGCGAACGCTACCGTCGTCAGAGTGAGGTCTCCCGGTTCCTCCAGCAGCGATTCGGATAGATCGAGAGTTGCGACTGGTTGAGGCTGCGGCGGGGGGCTGATGCAGAAGCAAACAGGGGGCAGTGAAATAGAACAATCGGCCCTAAGATTAGGACGGTGCCGAGCTTGTAGTCCATGCGCGTAGCTTAAACGGCACCTGTTGTGAACGCTGGTGCGATTGTGACACTCTGTGGGGTGTCCCAGGTCACCTTGTAATTGGCGCTACGAAGCCCTAGCGCTCGGGTAACCGCGACGTTACAACAGTTGTCCTAAATCCCAAGGGTCGTGAAATGCTGGCCGAAAGGTGATTGAGCTTTAGCCGCCGCCGTAAGCATGTCGGGAAAGCGTTCATAAATCGCTTCAATTACCGCTTGGGTTTGCTTCTCATCCAGATAAGGAAGAATGCACGTACTCCCCAGTTTCAGCCCCGCATAAAGGCCACCGGGTTCGTGGAGCATCAAGGCCTCCGCGTTCCTCTCGATACTCCAACAATCGCATGCTTGCTCGTGGGACTGACCTCTTTGACCTGTAGGAGCCTCCGAAATAGCCAGCGGTCTGAAATTCAAGATTCGTCGCACGCAACTCGACTGTCCTCTGCCGCATGATTTCCAGATAGCCGAAGACACCACCTAGCAGCGCAAGCACGGCGACTATCCGAAAAGGAACATAGGGGTAGACCACAAGGCCCACGGCCGCAGCGGAAACAGTGCCCGAAAAAACAACCCATGAGCGGGGATGCCGCATCTTCGACCTGACGACTAATCCGTCCCGTGTCTCGCGCAGTTGGTAATTTGTGGCCATGGTCAAAGGAAGTGTAGCCGATGTGAGAACTGTCGAAAACATCCTTACTCTCAATACCCTGCTCAGCGGAACGATAACCCGATTGGGTGCAGCCGCCACACCGGGCCTACCCTTCCCGCCTGTATAATCGACCTTTGGGGCTCGGCCTCATCTCCGCAATTCATTCCTGGAGTGTGATCCTTTGAACGCACATATGCCGCATCAGCACGGAGGTCCGGCGCCGCAAGGTCCGCAACCACTGCCGGGGGTTGACGCCATTATCGCCGTCGGGTCGGGCAAGGGCGGAGTCGGCAAGACTACGCTCTCAGTGAACCTGGCTGTGGCCCTGGTTAAGATGGGTCATAAAGTCGGCTTGCTCGACGCCGACGTCTATGGCCCGAACGTCCCACTCATGTTGGGCGTCAGCGACCAGCCGCGGATGGTTGGCGAGAACCGCATTGAGCCGATCCAGGCGTTTGGCCTGAAGGTGATCTCTGTCGGATTCCTCAATCCGGGGGACAAGCCGATCATCTGGCGCGGTCCCATGCTGCACCAGATCGTGCGACAGTTCCTGGGTCTCGTGGAGTGGGGACAACTCGACTATCTGATCGTCGATCTGCCCCCCGGCACCGGCGACATCGCCCTCTCGCTGGTGCAGACCGTCCCGCTAACGGGTGCGGTGGTGGTCTCGACACCTTCGGACGTGTCGCTCCAGGATGCGCGCAAGGCCATTGAAATGTTCCGGCAGATGAAAGTCGACATCGTGGGCGTGGTCGAGAACATGAGCTATTTCACTTGCCCGCATTGTCAGCATGAAGTCGACATCTTCTCGCGCGGCGGCGCCGAAAAAATGGCGCAGCAGTTTGGAGTGTCGTTCCTCGGCAACATTGCTCTTGATCCCGAAGTGCGAAAGTCTGGAGATGGCGGTACTCCGGTTGTGCTGGAAGGCGAGAATTCTCCGCACGCGAAGTCGATCTACGATTTTGCCGGAAGGGTCGTCGCACGGACCACGGAAATCAAGGCGAACGCACCCGCCAGCGTGATTCAGATTCAGTAGGAAGCCTTTAAACACGGAGGGCACAGAGGCTCACACGGAGGGATTCCCGTGTGAAACTCTGTGTCCTCTGTGTTTTAGGCTTTCCTAAATCGCGCCAGACGCCATACCGCATTCGGCTCGCGATCTGTGAGAATCAGCTCCGCACTCATCTCGCCGACGGCTGGCCCATGCTTAAACCCGTGGCCCGAGCCTCCACCCAGCAGCCACACATTCTCCATCGCCGGATGGCGGTCGATGATGAAGTGATTGTCCGGAGTCTGTTCGTACTGGCAGACGCGAGTCTCGACCAGTGGCGCGTCCTTCAAGGCGGGGAAGCGGAAAGCGACGTACTCGCGGATGTCGGCGAGAGTGTCGTGACTGACCAATCGTTCCCCATTGGTGGGATCGAACGCCGGTCCACGGGTGTCGTCGGCGATCTTGAACCCGCGGCGCCCGCGGCCCGGAATACCATAACGAAAACGTCCATAGTGGTCGGCCCACACCGGCAGTTGGCTATCGCTGAACCGATCATCTCCTCCCGGAGTCCCGAAGAAAAAGACATCCTGCTTCGTGGCCCGCACCAGGTCGCCGATCGCTTGAGGGAACAGCTTACCCAACCAAGGCCCGCAAGCGAATACATAGGAGTCGGCACGTACGCTTGATACGTCAGAAAGCGCAACACCGTAGCCTGCGCCGGACTCGAGGCCATCCGCTATTGCCTCAACTTCCCAATACTTTCCTCCCGCAGCAACGAACGCGTCGACCACTGCCTGGCAACTCGCACGCGCATCGAGATAGCCGCACTCTGGCTCGAAGATCCCCCACTGGATGCCCTCAAAGTGAATTTGCGGCCAGCGTTTTTTCATCTGTGCCGCCGACAACTCCTGAAACTTGATCTTCGCCGCACGCAACATCTCCATCGACCCACGCTCGAACGAGTCCTCGTTCCCGTTAGCCATCCACAGCACGCCTGTGCGATGCAGGAACTGCCGCTTCCACCTGCGTTCATACTTTGCCCAAAGCTTGAGCGAACGCGCCGCCATCTCGGTGTAAGGTTGATCCGGCCCGTAGGTGCCGCGCATCACCCGCGTCTCCCCGCCCGAGGAAGCCCGCGAATTCCCTGGCCCCCACGCATCGAGCAGGGTCACGCGCGCACCGCGTTCTAGAAGATGCAAAGCAGTCCATCCGCCGAAGGCGCCGGCTCCAACTACAGCAATGTGGAGACTGGATTTCATGAGGAAATTGCACGCCCTTTCTCCGAATTCGCAAAGACAGTAGAGCATAAGCAGAACTCCATCAACTGAGAAGTCACGATTGCCATTCCTTCGTGAACCTTTGTGCCCTTTGTGGTTATGGCTTTTCGGGGCTCGCTTGACACCTCCCCACCCCCTTCCTAGAATCCGGGCAGGACCACCGCCATGGTCCAAAACCTAAGCTTCTGCATCTAAGATAGTTAGGTAGAATGAATCGGAAGCAGTTTCTCCCCCCGGCCGCCGCCGTTCGGATCGAGACAACTGATACAGCACATGCCTGTTGACCCCAATATCGGGAATCGCGAGCGCGAAATTCTGACCGCCATCGTCGAGACTTTCATCTCGACGGGAGAGCCTGTTGGTTCGCGCACCCTCGCGCGCTCCAACCGCGAAGGCCTGAGCCCAGCCTCAATTCGCAACGTGATGGCAGACTTGTCAGACGCCGGATTTTTGGAGCAGCCCCATGCCTCCGCCGGCCGAGTGCCGACCACCGAAGCCTATCGCTATTACGTCGAACAGATTTCCGGGAGCGCGCGGTTGGCGCCGCAAGAGGAGACCATGATCTCCGATTCGCTTGCCGGAATCACCGATGTGCAGGAGTTCATGGAGCGCACGTCGCACGTGCTGTCGCTGATCTCACGCAACGTAGGTGTAACGGTCGCCACCAGCGGACCGAAGAACGCGCTGGAGCACGTCTACTTCTCTCGCCTTGGTGACCAAAAAGTTTTGGCGGTGCTTGTCACCCGTTCCGGCCTGGTGCGTGACCGGGTGTTGCGCCTTGATCTATCGCAGTCCGATCTCGATCTGGCGGCCCGCTACATCAACGAGAATTTTCGTGGTTGGACGATGGAATCAATGCGATCCGAGCTCTCGCGTCGCTTGGAGCAGGAGCGCAGTGAGTATGACCGCCTGATGAACTCCATCGAGCAGTTGTACAAACAAGGCGCGCTCGCGGCGGAACAGGGAACGCAGGTGGTCTTCGTCGAAGGCGCGGCCAATCTGGTCACCGGCGAGCAAGATCGCCAGCGCTTGCAGGACATGCTGAAGACGCTGGAGGAAAAAGAAAAAGTCGTCCAGTTGCTAGGCGCTTACCTCGACGTAAAGCAGGAAGCCGTCCGCGTCGTCATCGGCCTCGACCAGGCTTTGCCTTCAATGCAGAATTTTGTGCTGATCGGCGCCCCGGCGCATGCTGGGAACGAAGTCATGGGATCTCTGGCGGTAATTGGCCCAACCCGCATGGACTACCAGCACACCATCACCGCGGTCTCGTATATCGCGCGGTTGTTTGACAAGATCTTGAATGAATCGGAGTGATGAAACGTAGTTATGGCGAAATCGAACGGAAAATCAGAGGCAGAAACAGCCGGGCTCGATCTTGAGCACGAACTTCCGTCGGGAGACGGTGACGAGCGCTCGGGCGAAGCATCGAGTGGTACCGTGACATCGCCTGGGGAAGTCGCCGGGCCAGAAGCGGACTTGCAGAAGCTCAAGGCCGAGCGCGACTCACTGCTAGACCGGTTGGCACGCGCTCAGGCTGAATTCGAAAATGCGCGTCGACGTGCGAGCAAAGAGCAGCAGGACTTTCGCGATTACGCTGCCGCAGATGCCATCAAGCCTCTGTTGCCGGTGATGGACAGCTTCGAGCGCGCTCTACAGGCAAAATCCGAGTCCGGCGACTTTCGCAGCGGAGTGGAACTCATCTACAAGCAGCTACAAGATGCGCTGGCGAAGCTGGGAGTACGCGCCATTCCTGCCAAGGGCGAGCCGTTCGATCCGCATGTTCACGAGGCGATCGAAATGGTGGAGACCTCTGACGTGCCTGACCACGAGGTGCTCGAGGAATTACAACGCGGCTATAAGTTGAAGGACCGCCTGCTGCGTCCCGCCATGGTCAAGGTCGCAAAGAATTCCTGAAAACCGGATGGCGATAGACGCGGGGCGGTACGACCTCAGTCGTGCCGTAACTTTGTAGCACAGCCGGGTTTCAGTCCCCCTTGGGGATTCCGGGCGTGAGATCATCGCCAGACTTTGTTTCTTTAGAGAAAGGGTTCCTCTGACCACGAACGCAAAACGCGATTACTACGAAGTGCTGGGCGTGGAACGCACCGTCACGGAAGTAGAACTGAAGAGCGCCTACCGTAAGCTAGCGCTCCAATTCCACCCTGACCGCAATCCTAACAACCCCGATGCGGAAGAAAAATTTAAAGAAGTCAGCGAGGCTTATGCCGTGCTCGCCGACTCCGACAAGCGCGCCGTCTATGACCGCTACGGTCATGCTGGACTCGGCGGCGGCTCGGCCCAGGATGCCGGCTTTGATCCGACGGTGTTCCAGGATTTCAGCGACATCTTTGGAGAGTTCTTTGGGTTCGGCGACATGTTTGGTGGTGGAGGCGGACGCCGTCGCAGCCGCGTCCAACGTGGCGCTGATCTTCGTGAAGACCTAACACTCGAATTCGAAGAAGCGTTCTTCGGCAAGGAAACCCGGGTCATCGTCCGCCGCCACGAAGCTTGCGAAGATTGTCGTGGATCTGGCGCTGCTCCGGGAAAAGGCCCGACAACGTGCCGCTCCTGTAGCGGTCGCGGGCAAGTTCGCTATCAGCAAGGATTCTTTAGCATCGCTCGCACGTGTCCAACTTGCCAAGGTTCGGGCAGTGTCATCACAGATCCGTGCCCGAAATGCAAAGGCGAAGGCCGTATCCTGCGCCAGCGCACGGTGGACGCTAAGGTTCCTCCGGGAGTGGAAGACGGCACGAGAATCCGGTTCTCAGGCGCAGGCGAGGTGGGCCAGCTCGGCGGACCCGCAGGCGATTTGTACGTCGTGCTCCATGTGAAGGAGCATCCGTTCTTCGCGCGCGAGGGCAACGACCTGCACTGTGTAGTCCCGATTTCCGTTCCCCAGGCCGCGATGGGCGCCGAAATCCGCGTGCCTACCATGGAAGGCGAACACACACTGAAGATTCCGGAGGGCACGCAGCCCGGCGCGACCTTTCGTATTCGCAACAAAGGCGTGCCGGTGCTGAACGGACACGGCAAGGGAGACCTCTACGTTGAAGTTCGCGTGCAGGTACCCAGCAAACTGAATAAACGCCAAAAAGAACTGCTGCAGGAACTCGACGCCCTCTCCAAGGTCGACAACCAGCCCATGTTGCGCTCGCTTCTCGGCAAGATGAAAGATATGTTCGGGTAATTACGTGTCGAAGGCGAATCTGTGGAAGAGCGGCCCTTCAGGGCCGCGACAGATGCTGCAGATATATCGGGGCTTTAGCCCCTGTCTTGAGTTGCTCCTCATTCCATGACCCGCCGCCGATGGATCGCCGACGAAGTCTCCGGTAATCAGGCCGCTCTGACGGGCGACCACGCCGATCACCTCGTCCGCGTCCTGCGCGCCCGCGTTGGACAGCAATTCGACATTGCCGCCGGTTCGATCGTGCGCCGCGGACGCATCGTGGCCATCGCATCGGAAAGGGTCGAGTTCGAACTCGGAGAAGAAGTTCCCGCAGCAGCCGAAGTCCAAATTACCCTGCTGTTGGCGGTCTTCAAGTTCGACCGCATGGAATGGGCGATGGAGAAATGCACGGAGTTGGGTGTCTCTAGAATCGTTCCGGTGATTGCGAGACGCACCGACGCTCACCTTGCTTCCGCCGCAGCGAAGCGCGCCGATCGCTGGCGTCGTATCGCCCTTCAGGCTGCCGAACAGTCGCGCCGAGCAACTCCACCTGAGATTGCCGTCCCCGTCAAGTTACAAGAGGCGACCAGCTGACTCTTGTGCCATGCCGCCGCCAGCACCTGGTCCTTCGACCAGAAGCCGTCAAAGATCGGGATCGCCGACAAAGCCAGGTAACCGATGATGAAGGTCGGGACGGTAATACGCAGATAACGCCGCAACCCGCCCATGCGTTTCATGTCCTGCTCGTCGTGAAGCGAGTGGATCACCGCTCCGGCGGCCAGGAACAGGAGGGCCTTGAAGAAGGCGTGCATCACAGTGTGATAGATCCCGGCCGGGTAATCACCCGACCCTTCAGCGAGGAACATGTAGCCAAGCTGGGAGATCGTCGAGTAGGCGAGAACCCGCTTGATGTCGTCCTGGGCGCAGGCGATGGTGGCGGCGAAGAGGGCGGTGCCGACGCCGATGATGGCGACGACCCACTGCGCCGACGGGCTGAAGTGCAGGATGGGCGCGCTCCTGGCCATGAGGTACACGCCGGCGGTCACCATGGTGGCGGCGTGGATCAAGGCGGACACGGGGGTCGGGCCTTCCATGGCGTCGGGGAGCCACATGTACAGGGGAATCTGGGCGGACTTCCCCACGGCCCCCAGAAACAGCATGAGCGCCAGGCCGGTTGCGAGTCCCCCTGCGAGGGTCTGGGTGCCCGAAGACAGGGGGGCCAGCACGGTCGAGAAATTGAACGAGTGGAAATGCCCGAACATCAGGAACAGGGCGATCATGAACCCGAAGTCACCGACGCGGTTGGTGACGAAGGCTTTCTTGGCTGCCACCGCGGCGCTGTCCCGCTCGAACCAGAAGCCGACCAGGGCGTAGGAGCAGAAGCCCACGCCTTCCCAGCCGACAAAGGTGAACAGATAGTTGTCGGCGAGCACCAGCACGATCATCGAGAACAGGAACAGGTTCATGTAGAAAAAGAACCGCCCGTAGCTGCGGTCGCCCTTCATATAGGCAATCGAGTACAGCGTGATG
>DASRRV010000314.1:0-2034 GCA_035695545.1 Candidatus Sulfotelmatobacter sp.
GAAATGGCAGGTGGTAGAAAGGGGGAGTGAAACACTGGCCTTGAGACCTGCTGCGGGATTTCTCTACAGTCGCCGGTAACGGGAGTGTCGCCGGCTATGCGTCCATTGAGGTTGCGTATTAATTGAGGTTGAGTATTAAAATTAACCGTGAAGCACAGGCCAACATTCCCAAAGAAAGATTATCCAGTGTCGGAGATCCGACGCTATTTGGAACCGGGTCCCGTGGTGCTGGTGAGCTCGGCGTGGGTGGCAAGCCGGCATCTTCTTTTACTAAGTCGTCGAGCTTAACAGCTGGTCTCAGTGAAACATCGGAACCACATCCAGATCGCTCACTCTGCGCGATGCTCTTTCGATGCATGACGTTCTGATTATCGGAGCCGGAGCAGCCGGACTCATTGCGGCGAAGACCCTTCACACCGCAGGATTCGATGTCGCCGTGTGCGAGGGGCGCGACCGCATCGGTGGTCGCATCCGGACCGAACGCCGAGGTGGAAAGACGATCGAACTCGGCGCGGAGTTCATCCATGGCAAACCGCAAACCACGCTCGCCTTGGCACGGGAAGCCGGTATCGAACTGGTCGAGAGTTGCGACCTTCGTCTCCTTCGCGACAATGACAGACTCTGTCCGTTGCCGGAGTTTTGGGATTTAATCGAAAAAGTGGACGGCCAAATCGACGCCACGCGCGACGAGGCGTATGAGGAATTCCTTGCACGCGCGGAAGCGTCACCTGCCGAGAAGCGTATGGCACGTTTCTTCGTGGAGAGCTTCAACGCGGCGCACGCCGACATCATTGGAACGGCGGGCCTCGCGACGGCGGACGAAGCTGCCGGGAAAATCGACGGCGAGCGGCAATTCCGGCTCCTGTCTGGATACGGCGCGCTGATGGAATGGCTCGCTGGTCAAATACCTGCCGAGGCAATCCATCTTGATGCGGCCGTCCGCGAAATCTGTTGGCAAGGAGGGCGGGTGCGGTTGCTCGTCGAACGGAACAACGGAGTCCGTGTATACGAAGCAACCTGCGCGGTCGTCACGGTCCCCCTGGGAGTCCTGCAAGCCTCGCCACAAGAGCGAGGCGCCATCGCGTTCGATCCGCCGCTCACGACCAAGGCCGAGGCATCGCAAGGTCTGCACATGGGTCGGGTCACGAAGGTTGCGATCCGCTTTCGCGAACCCTTTTGGGAACGCCACGGTCGCTTCGGTTTCGTGCTCGCTGAACAATTAGCATTTCCGACATGGTGGACGCAGGAACCGGACACCTCCCATGTCTTTACTGGCTGGGCCGGGGGCGCTGCCGCCGAGGCGCTGGCGGGTCATTCGCGCGATGAACTGGGAGCGAAGGCGGCGGCCTCGTTGGCGGAGATCTTCGGCGGATCGTCGCAGACGTTGCGCGACCTCATGGACGAAATTCATTTCCACGATTGGGGTGCTGATCCGTTCAGCCGCGGAGCCTACAGCTATCCGGGTGTCGGTGGCATCGAGGCAGCGCGCGCGCTTGGCACTCCCATCGATCACACGTTGTTCTTCGCGGGCGAAGCTACGGACTTTCGCGGGGCCTATGGCACCGTGCATGGCGCGCTGGACAGCGGCCTGCGTGTGGCGCGCGAGATCACCGCGGAAATTCAACCGCGCAAACGGCGGATGCCCGGCGAAAGTAGGTGAAAGGCCATGGACTCCGTGACTCCCGGTATGACTTCGTCGACAAACTCGAACCTGGCGATCCTTTTGGACGGACCGGCGAAATAAAATGTACACGTTTAAAATCGGGTGTTGGGGAGCAACGGAGCAGAAACTTCAACCGCATCAAAGATCCCGGTATCCGGGATGAACTTTAGGCGTCAATCCTTGCTGCTCGGCAATCTTTCCGCAGAGCACGGCAAGGGTCTCCCGCTCTCTGGAATTGAGCGCAGCACAAAGGTCAGCCTCATGCTCCGAGGCCAATTTTGATAGTTGCTGTAATGTTTTATTTCCGTCTGTTGTGAGCGCTAGGGCGTAGTTTCGCCGGTCTTTGACGCTCCGATGACGCTTCACAAGAC
>DASRRV010000315.1:0-5526 GCA_035695545.1 Candidatus Sulfotelmatobacter sp.
CATCAATAGCCTCACGCTCAGCGGCAACAGCACTCTAGCTGTGACTCCCAACACAGGGGTAGTCGTCCTGAATCTTGCCGGCAAGTCGCTCAGTGGAGGCAACGCGGTACTCGACTTCAGCGGCGGAAGCATGTCGAACCCAAGCGGCATGGCGAGTAATCTGCAGGTTTATTACGCCGGATCCCAGCCCATGAAACTTTCCGGCGGTATGGGTAGCTACGCTGTGGTTTACGCGCCCAACGCGCCGGTCAACGTTTCCGGCGGATCTCACTTCTATGGCTCTATCATTGGTAGCACGGTCAACTCGAGTGGCAATACTGCGATCCACTATCCAACGTCGTTGCCCTCAATCACCTCAGGTAATTCGATCTGGTTCAGCAGCACCGGCCTTACTGTGAAGGGGTTGCCGAACACGGGAAGCGTCAAACTGTACGTCACAAATGCCAGCATAAGCTTTATGGCGAATGGCACGACGTACAATCTGCCTGTGCCCAATGCCGTAATCACTTTCTCCTCGACCGCCACTTCCGCAAGCACGACCTGGGACGCTACGAACAACAGATGGTCTACGCTGCTCCCGATGTCGAGCGTTAATGTGAACGCCGCGATCCACACGTTCTTTGACGGTGTAGCATTCCAAGTTCCGCCGGGTGGATTCCCAACCGGCATACAGAACGTGACATGGCAGGCCGCCTATTCCACCAGCACGACCGGGCTTAGTTTCAACTGGCAATGGGGCGCAGCGGTCTACAGCACGTTGCCGGCAGCCGGAGTGACAGGAAGTTACACGTCGTTCGGTGTTAATCCGCTGGATAACTCAGTGCCTGCAGGTGCGCCGGTAAACTACGAAGGGAACCTGATCTTTGGTGACATGGGCGCCGGTTACACCGGCTTGTACGCCAACTTCGTTGGAGTCGTCCCAACCATCGCCCCAATGAACGTAGCGCCCAGCAGCTACGATTTTGGCCTCGTTCCCGCGGGCAATCCGACAGCTGCCAATCTGGCGTTCGTCCTTACGAACAATGACAGTGTTCCGTACACCATCGGCAGTATTCACATGACCGGCACATATGCCAACGACTTCGTTCAGACGAACAACTGCCCGATCAATCCGAATACTCTGGGGGCGGGCGCCAGTTGCACCTTCACTGTGAGCCTTACGCCGTCGGCATCGAGCGGCACGAAGGAAACGGCGAAGATCGTCATAAACGATAACGCTAACAACAGCCCCCAGACGGTATTCATAAAGGGTACCGTCCAGTAGGCTACCTCGAAGATAAGTTCGACGCCGGGGCGCACATCTTTGTGTGCGACATCCCGAACGCATCGCCCCGATTGCGTAGCAGTATCGGTGCGATTGCGAGTGGATTTGCTGCGGAAAGCACCAGCCTTGAAGTGAAAATGACCACGGCTCGGGACAATTCGCGGCAGGCGGAAGTAATCGGAACGGCCAGGGATGAGTGTAACTCGAAACGGGAGCTAATGAGTCGATGACAATGGCACGAGCTCAATAGTAGTGGCTCTGGATTTCGCCTGCCCGAGGTCCCTCGCATACTTAAGGGCGCCTGCAGTGTTGTACTTCTCCAAGTAGGCGCGATCAACGACGTTTCTGAGACGCTCGCTCTTTACGCGCATGGCGTGGACTGCGATTTCGCAATCTGCCACTTGGATGGTGCCGCGAGGTTCTTTGAGAAACGTTCGGTACCAACCGTTCGGCTTCACGCTCCAGGATCTGACGAAGAGGCGGTCCTTCACGACTACAACCCAGATGCCGATGAAGCGGTGCTGGCCCGTTCCAGCTCGAATCCGCAGATCTTTGCTCTCCCGGAAAACAGCCAACGTGTCAACGGAGAAAGATCTGGGCGATTTCTTAGTCCTCGATCCCGAAGTCCGGCCGCGCCCCCCGGCACCTTGCCAATTCGAGGATCCCTGGCGACGATGAGCTTGCAGGCGCGCAGTGCCGCCTCCTCGAAATCCGGCGCATCGGCTGGCAGGACCTGCCAGCCCGTTACCTTCTTCCCGAGTACCTGAATGGATCGCATGTTCGGGAACTCGCGGCGCAGACCCTCATGGTGCTCCGCGGTAGTGGCGAGCCACACTCCGTTGTCAGCTGTCCCGTTGCGCTTGTCGCGCAGGATTACGACAATCTTGTCCTCAACGTAGACCGCGAGGCAGCCAAACATGGGGCGGGTCCAGGGCGACAGCGGCTCCCCTCGGTTAGCAAGAGATCGCCCGAAAATCAGGCTTACTTCTGGATGGTCGGATACTCGGAAGTAAGCTGGCGAATGCAGCGCCTAAGCTGCCTACGCCTCCATCCAGTCGCGGGTCTCTTAAGCCTCTGAGAGAGCTCCAACAGCAGCCCATAAGTAGCGTGCCGAAATAGCTTTTTCGGAAGTGGCGATTCCGGGACAATGCAGTTGAGAAGGATTCTCCGCTCTTGTCCAGTCGGCTCTTGGATCGCGAACTTCGTCCCTAACCGATCATTAAATTGACACACTCTGCGCCCACATTCCCGATTTTGTCGGCTTCCTGGACGGGAAGCTGATCACAAGCGCCAACAGAGACGCCGTTTGCCCGATTGGATGGCGAGACAGTGGGATCGGCGTTGACTATCGTTTCTCGCGCGTGAGACTGTCGAAGATCTCCTGCATTCCAGGGAGCAGACGCAAGCGCTCCGTATAGGAAATGACGTCCTGTCTTTTGCCCCTCTCGACGAGCGTGAGAAGGAGTTTCTTGAGTTGGTACTTATAGTCGTACTCCGGTATGCGCTTTTCAATCATCTTACGGACTACGGCGTTGACCCCCTTCCGGGCTAATGTCCATGTTATGACCCACATAAACGAATGGGGCGACGGCCTCAAGAAGTTGTTTTTCCCGACCCTCGACCTTGTTCAAGCTTCGCGGAATACGCCAGAGTGGATGTGAGAAGAAAGACGACGGCATTCCGAAATACTCTTCGCGAGCTCATGAGATGAAACCGTTGTGAAGTTGTCGCACGAAGTCACTTCTTCCAAGCAATGGGCTTTGCACGTCTAACCGCAGTATGCATCTTGCAGGCGGCCATCTCGGCAAACTTCTCGTTGCACTCTTGCCGCGGGCCATGGTTGCACCTTTCGCCCCAAGGCCCCTCATTGTACTATCGCCGCAGCTTCATTCACCTGACACGCCAGGCTTTCAACTGCGATGCAAGCTTATGCCGTCGCCCGAACGCGCTCGCAAGGACTCATGTTGCTTTCGCTGCCTTGAATTTCTTCTTGTCGCAGAAAGATCTGGTGAACCATCGCCCAGAAAGAGAGCAGAGATCATGATTGGCAAAACTACCGGCAATACGAGAGTGAGCAGCTATTCCTTCTCTTTCGTCCTGTTCCTTCTCGTCTTCTTCGCAGTCGCGTGTCGCACTTCAGGAGACATGCCAAAAGCGGGCTCTCCTGCTCTGCAGCGAGCTGCACTTGATCAGGAGACTGCGAATGCCACGGGTGCCGCTCTGCGTCCGCTTGTCGCTTCCGGCAAATTGGATAGCCTGCGATGGCCGAACTATCGCGACGTCAGCAGCGACGTTGCGAAATTCTACGAAGGCCGCAGCTATACTCCCGCCTGGGTCGACGGAGCGGGGCCCACAATGCAAGCAAAGGCTGTCGTTTCCATTCTTCAAAAAGCAGCCCAGAAGGGGCTGAACCCGGAGGACTACGATGCCTCGAAGTGGCAAGGCCGCGAGGATTTTCTGGCTGGGACGCCGACAGCGGAGGGGATCGCGCGATTTGATCTGGCGGTATCGGTCTGCTTGCTCCGATACATCTCGGCAATGAACGTAGGGCGCATCAACCCGCAGCACCTCAAATTCGATTTCGATTTGAATCACAGAAAAATAGGCTTGCCAGAATTTCTGGCGCAAATTTCACAGGCAACGGATATCGTGCCGCTCCTAGGTGAGGTGGAACCGAACGAAGACGGATACTCACGATCCATTCAGGCCCTGCAAACGTATCTCGCCCTGGCACAGCATGATCCTGCCGAGAAGCTCCCGGTTCCAGAAAAACCAGTGTCAGCGGGCGGTACCTATCCCGGAATGGCACTGCTGGTGACCAAACTCAAACTCGTCGGAGATCTACCTCATAGCGCGGCGGTGCCCGATGGGTCAGCAAAATATGAAGGCGATGTCGTCGAGGCTGTAAAGAGATTTCAGATCCGTCACGCACTTGCCGTGACCGGAAGCCTGGGACCGGAAACCGTCCGCCAGTTGAACGTGCCAATCGCGGATCGCCTTCGCCAGCTTCAGTTAACACTCGAACGCTGGCGCTGGCTGCCTCACGAGATCGCCACGCCTCTGATCGCCGTAAACGTGCCGGCTTTTCGGCTCTACGGCTTCGACGAACCGCACCACATCGCTTTGAAAATGGATGTAATCGTCGGCAAAGCAATGCGCTCGGAGACGCCGGCATTTATCGGAAACATGACGTATTTGGTTTTCCGTCCTGACTGGGGTGTTCCTTCCACGATCATGCGCAAGGAGATCCTTCCACCGCTGCAAAAGGATCCAGCCTACCTCTCCAAGAACGGATACGACCTCTACGACGCAAGCGGTAAAGTCGCAGCTTCCGGAGATGTGACTGCTGAGCAGATTCAACTGTTGCGCGCGGGAAAACTATCCGTCCGGCAGCGTCCTGGACCCAAGAATGCCTTGGGGAGCGTGAAATTCATGTTTCCCAATACCTACTTGGTCTACCTTCATGACACGCCGAAGACAGAATTATTCTCCCAATCGCGTCGCGACTTCAGCTACGGCTGCATCCGCGTCCAGGACCCTCCTGCACTGGCTGCGTGGGTGTTGCAGTCCAAGCCCGAGTGGACTCCCGAACGCATCCAGGCTGCGATGAACGGAGAGAAGAGCGTCCAAGTGAACTTGAGCTCGCCGATTCCCGTGCTAATACTGTATGGCACTGCAAGAGTAGATGAAGAGGGCCGCGTGGATTTCTACGACGACATATATGGGCACGATGCTAAGTTGGCTCAAGCTCTAGCCAAAGGTTATCCCTATCCTCAGTAAGCCGATGTCGAGTCGGAGGAGGTTATTGCGGGGTCATGAATGAGTAGTCCTTCCGGATGGGCGGTCGGCAACTCAGAATTCCCAACAGTAGTCGTGATGGCCGCAACAGGATAGACGCAGCGTGTCGTCACCGCGATGACGAGGGGTAGCTGCACTCAAGTTGTTCTCAAGTTAAAGGGCACACAAGCACGCAAACGGACGCCAACGCAGACAAAGCTCGCGATTTTGGGCGACGCGTTGTGATCTAAGTGGTTGTGCGGATTCCGCAGGGGTTAGCGGCACTTTGCGATCGCCCGCGTCTCGTTCTCATAATCCGTTGGTCCTAGGTTCGAATCCTAGCGGGCCCACCAACCAACCTATTGAAGCCGCAGCAGTTCGTTCAAGCCCCGCCACGCCGCGCGTTTGCTCTCTGCCGCAACTCAAGTTGTTCTCCCAGTTATTCGAGACGGAGATTATCCTGTCCCAGGCATCGTCAGAGCGCA
>DASRRV010000316.1:0-7776 GCA_035695545.1 Candidatus Sulfotelmatobacter sp.
TAAACAAAAAGCTCTGGAAGGCTTCCAGGAAGCTGGTGCCTGTCGGGGCAAGCTAGGCCAGCCGGGACAAAGAGACGCTGGAAAAACCTCTACGAGTGCCAAGGACCGGAGGAAAGCTCATCTCGATCTCGGGCCGCCTGATCCCGATTTTTGCTGGGGCGATAACACTGAGCGGTTTCTCTACACTCATTCGCACTCACCTTAGCAACTCCCTGCACAGAAGCACCGCAGCCAAAGGAGATCAAGTATGAGCACTCATCTGACAGCACCGACTCAATTCGTGGAGGCCAACGGTCTTCGTTTTGCGTACCGCCGATTCGGAAAGCCGCCTCACGAAGAGGCGGATGCGCGATTCGGCCGCTCAGCCGGGGATCCCGATTCCAGGTGTTGATCAGCGGGCTGTTCGTAAGCGTCATCCTGCGGACGTCTGGACGGAGTGGGTATATATAAGGATGATGGCGTTTGTGCCGGCCTAGTTGAGGTTGTGCCTTTTTGGTACCTTTTTGTGCCCACGCCGGGATGGAGCGTTTTCTGTAAGTGCTTGAAAAGAAGTGCGGGGACGACGAGACTCGAACTCGCGACCTCTGCCGTGACAGATTTAGGCAAGCGTCTTGCCTGTACCTTGCCCAAACTTCGGACGTGGATTCGATTCCCATCGCCCGCTCCAAAACACTGTTGATGCAGTTGAGTTTACGGGCTTCCCACTCCTCAGAATCGATTTGAATCCTCGAGTTTTGGACGCAGTTGGACGTGGATCCGAGGCCAAGACATGCTTGCTGGACGCAGTTAAGCCTCGGTATTTAACTTGTCCCATTAACAGCGTTGGAGATACTCAAGATCAGTAATCGACGTGGGGCGCGCGGTTCAGGGCTTCGCGCTTTTTACGCGCATTTCGGTGAGATCCAGCTGTTTCTTGCGCGGGTCCGCTTCCGCCTTGGGGCCGGTCAGTGTGAAGTTCATCAGTTCGTCCGTCGATTTTTCGTACCTTGGCCAGGACGGAAGACCCTTACCGTTGGGATCTCCGGTCTTGGCGAAGTTTCCCCAGTACGTGTTCACCTGTTTCGCCATCCGAGCATCGTCTTCGGATAGCTGCGCGCCGTATTTTGCTTTCACTGTGTCGAACACGAACGGAATTTCTGTTGCGTGTGGTGCGCCTGGCCACAGAGAACGCATGGACGTGGCGACATAGCTGAAGCGGTATTCCCAGGCTGGGAGGTCTTGAGCCGTCAGCATGCGGAGACTGAATCGGGCTGGTTCCAGCATGAGGGCGTCGGCGCCCACCTCGGTTTGCAAAGCGCGAATGTCGGCGGAGCCGGAAGGATCGTAGACTTTTTGTGCGGCCTGCGCGTCGGGTCCGAAGACGGAGAACAACTCTTCAGTCGTTTTGCCGACGGCGAAGCCAATGTCCATGCTGTTTGCCCCGGCAACCAGCGGAAGCTTCTGATTTTTTCCTTGCGAGTACAGATCGTCGAAACGTCCCACAACGATTTTGCCGTCGATCATCGGGCCAGGGTTTGTGTTTTCCTGAGCTTGCATCGTCGCCAAATTCAGGCCGTCCACGAGCGATTCAGGGGGAAGCGCACGCAGCTTTTCCAATGCGCTTGCGTCCGTTCCGCTGATACCTTTGGTCGAGGCGAACGCTACACCGATTTGCTCGGCGGACGGGCGCTTGTTCATGCCCTCGCGCAAGCCTGTGACGTTGATTATCTCGCGGCCTCCGCCCGACTCCGCCATGGCTCGATGAAACAGGCCAGAGACAAGAGAGGAAGTCATTAGCATGTTGATGGACCAACCGCCCGCCGATTCTCCGAATACGGTTACGTTATCGGGGTCGCCACCGAAGGCCGCGGCATTTCTGCGAATCCATTTGATCGCGGCAATCTGATCCATGAAACCGTAGTTGCCGAGCATTCCATCTTTGCTTTCGGCCGTGAGCGCGGGATGGGCAAAGAATCCAAAACGTCCGACGCGATAGTTGAAGCTGTAAAAGAGGATGCCTTGTTTTGCGAACTGGCTGCCGTCGTACACATCCGGAGAACTGCCACCGTTGACCCAACCGCCGCCGTAAATCCAGATCAGAATTGGTAGCTTGCCGGTGTGATGTTCGGGTATCCAAACATTTCCGACTAGGCAGTCTTCGGCGGGCGTCGTGCCGAGAGGCGCGGCGTCGCTCGGAAACGGTTTTTGCATGCAGTCGTGGCCGAACTGTGTGGCGTCGCGAACGCCGGCCCAGCTTGCCGCGGGTTGCGGTGGACGCCAGCGAAATTGCCCGACGGGAGGAGTGGCGAAGGGTATGCCTTTGAAGGATGTGACGCCATCAGCAGTTTCTCCTTTGACCTTGCCGAGATCGGTGCTGACCACTTGAGCGTTGGCTAGCATACAAGAAATGATCACCTGGGCCGCGGCGAAAACAGCGATTCTGATTGCGCGCAAATCATCCTCCAACTGCTACTCGATTTTTGGTTCATCTGCTCATGGGCTTCGTTCACGAATTCGAGAAGATCGGGCAAATTCATGGTGCGACGTTGTATTGCTCGTCGGTCACGTGCTCCATCCAGTCCACGACTTTACCCTGGTGCTTTTCCTGAATCGCGATGTGCGTCATTGCTGTTGTGGGAGCCGCGCCGTGCCAATGCTTCTCGCCGGGTGGTATCCAGACCACGTCGCCGGGACGAATTTCCTCCACCGGCCCCCCTAATCGCTGAACGCGGCCGCAGCCTGCAGTCACAATCAGTGTCTGCCCGAGCGGATGCGTGTGCCATGCGGTGCGTGCTCCAGGCTCGAATGTCACACTCGCGCTGGAGACCAGCGCGGGATCGGGCGCCTGAAACAGCAGGTCTATCCGCACGGTGCCCGTGAACCATTCGGCAGGGCCCCTGGCCGATGCCTGCGAGCCGACTCTTTTGATTTCCATTTTCGACCTCCTTCTGATCTTTAGCTGCTGCGGTACTTGAAAACGCATCTTTGTCGGCAAGCCGCACGCGGTAAGAAGAGTGACCATGACCGTCATGAATGTTCGTCGATGCATGAGGTGCCTGCCGAAAGTCACAGGTCTTTCAGGGTATAGCCGGGCTCTTTGTAGAGATTGTTTCGCTTGTCCTGAATATCAACCTTGTACACTTTCTCTGCCCAGTCCTGCGGGCCCACCTCCTCCATCGCCACCGAAACCGAGTCATCTCCATACCCCAAAATCTCCATGACGTTTTTGGTGATTGCCATGGCGAGACGCGTCTTCTGCTTTTCGGTTTTTCCGGGCCAGAGCTTCACGATGACGTGAGGCATGATTACCTCCTTATTTCATGCGGTTATTTTGCGGCACTATTACTCCACTCTCATGTCCGCAACAATGTTTTGATGGCCCTGCGCTCATCCATCGCCCGATATCCCTCCGCGACCTGAGCAAGCGGCAGCGTGAGATCGAAAACCTTCCCGGGGTTAATTTTTTCTTCCAGTACCAGGCTGATGAGATTGGGTAAATAGCGCCGAACTGGCGCTGGGCCACCGTGGAGATGGATGTGAGCGAAGAACAACTGCTCCCCATCCAGTTCGACCCCGTGCGGAACGCCAACGTAACTCATGAATCCGCCGGGACGCGTGGAGCGGATAGCCTGCATCATAGATTCCTGTGTGCCGACGCACTCCAGCACGGAGTCCGCCCCGATTCCTTTCGTCAGGTCTTTAATCCGTCTGACGCCGTCCTCACCCCGTTCGGCGATGATGTCCGTCGCCCCGAATTCTTTCGCGAGTTTCTGCCGTGACTCGTGGCGGCTCATGGCGATGATGCGATCAGCGCCCATTTGCTTCGCGGAGAGCACTCCCAGCAACCCGACCGCGCCATCACCGACTACAACGACCGTCGAGCCAGGCTTCACGTTGGCGGCGTCCGCAGCAAACCAGCCGGTGCCCAAAACGTCGGATGTCGCGAGCAGACTCGGAACCAGTTGCGCGGGAGGAAGCTCGTGCGTTGGCACCAATGTGCCGTCGGCAAGCGGCACGCGCAAATACGGCGCCTGCGCGGCGCTCATGAATTCGCGGTGAACGCAGGACGACTGATAGCCGTGCCGGCAGATGGCACAGCTGTTATCGGAAGTCGCAAACGATCCAACAACGAATTGACCGGTCTTGATGTTTTTGACTTCCTTGCCAACCTCTTCCACGATGCCACAATATTCATGACCCATCGTGGTCGGCTGGGTTATCGACTGAATGCCGCGATATGGCCACAGGTCCGACCCACAGACACACGTGGCCGAGAGACGGAGGATGGCATCTGTCGGGTTTACGAGTTTCGGTTCCGGCCGGTCCTCGAAACGGATGTCACGCGGCCCATAAATCATAGTTCCTTGCATAGATACTCCTTGTTTCTAAGATTCCTCATTAAAAGCGTCAGGGTGCGATCGTCATCCCCCCGTCCACGGTAAGCGCCTGCCCTACCACGTAGCTTGCTCCCGGACTGCAAAGCCAGAGAACAGCTGCTGCAATTTCCTCGGGCCTTCCCGCACGTCCGATGGGAACGTTTTTTGCGATTTCACCGTAGGCCTGCTCGTCCCCGCTCACGACATCCCGTGCGATCTGTGTGTCGATCAGGCCGGGATTTACCGCGTTTACGCGAACACCTTGCCTGATGTATTCCAGAGCGGCCGTCCGTGTCAGGCCCACGACGCCGTGCTTGGACGCGATGTAGGAACCGATGCCGGGATTTCCGGTCAATGCACCTACTGAAGCGTTGTTCACGATTGCGCCACCGCCCTGACGCACCATCTGCCGCAATTCGTGTTTCATGCAACTCCACACGCCCCGCAGATTGATCCCAATTACACGTTCCCATTCCTCCAGCGTGCTATCCGCAGTGGGAGCACTACGGGCCATGACACCCGCGTTGTTGAAGGCGGTATCTATCCTTCCGAACTCAGCCACGGCGCGATCCACCACTGCCGCGACCTGAGCGTCGTCGCTCACATCGCAGCGGACCGCAATCGCTTTGTGTCCGGCCGAAACAAGCTTCCGGGCTTCCGCCTTCAGCGCATCTTCCCGGACGTCGGCCAACACGACCGCCGCCCCCGCCTCGGCAAATGCCTGCGCTGTCGCGAGGCCCATTCCTGCTGCCGCTCCCGTCACCAGTGCTACTTTGTTTTCAAAGAGCCGATTCATAAGCATTTCTCCATGACTTAAGGCTAAGCCCCAGCCACCCGAAATGATAAGACTGGACAATCTGCAAAGAGTTGTGAATATCATTCACAAATGAAAAATGGCGATTTAAGCGATCTGACCGTGTTCCTCGCCGTGGCGGAGGAGCGCAGTTTCACACGCGCAGGAAAGCGACTCGGTGTCTCCCCTTCCGCTGTCAGCCATGCCATGCGGAGTCTCGAAGAAAATATCGGCGTGCGCCTTCTTTCACGAACG
The DNA here is from genome assembly GCA_035695545.1 of Candidatus Sulfotelmatobacter sp. GTDB lineage: Bacteria > Acidobacteriota > Terriglobia > Terriglobales > Acidobacteriaceae > Sulfotelmatobacter. Next base: position 5,404 of record DASRRV010000316.1, read on the forward strand.
ACGCGGAGCGTTGCACCCACACAGGCGGGCGAACAACTGCTCGAGCGCGTGCGTCCCGCCATCACCGACATACGGCAAGCCCTGGAGCGCATCACGGGCCACAAAGACCACCCATCCGGACGCGTACGCCTTCTCGTCCCGAGGCTGGCCGCGACGGCGGTCCTCGCTCCCAAACTCGGGCAGTTTGCGCGAGAGTACCCGGACGTGCTGCTCGATGTAACCACCGATGACAGCCGCATGGACATCGTCGCCGCAGGTTTTGACGCGGGCATTCATTTCGGGGAATACATCGAGAAAGACATGATCGCGGTGCGTGTATCGCAGGACCACCGCCCCGCGATTGTGGGCTCGCCTGAATATTTCAAGACACATCCGCGGCCGAAACTCCCTCGGGACCTCCTCCAGCATCGTTGCATCAACTTCCGCCACGGGTCCGCGGGCCTTTATCGGTGGGAGTTCGAAAAAGGAAAGAAATCTCTGTCGGTCTTCGTGAACGGCCCGCTCATCGTGGACGACCTGGAGATTGTGACGCGTGCTGCCATCGATAGCGTGGGACTCGCCTTCATGTCCGAGGAACACGCTGAGCCGTATTTCGCCACCGGAGCGCTTGTCCGGGTTCTTGAAGACTGGTGTCAGCCCTTTCCGGGTTTCTTTCTTTATTATCCCGGACGCCGGCAGCAATTGGCGGCCCTGGCAGCCCTCATCAAGACTCTGCGACTCTAGATTTTGCCTGACGATGTTCCGTGGTCTAGTTCTGGGTTGGACAGCCAGTTGATGTGACCTCTCTTCCGGCAGCGGTGATGGAGCGAAGGGTGTTGCCGCCGCAAAGCAATTCACTCGCAGTCCTGGTCCAGCCTCGTGGTCTTATCCTCCAAATACATGAATATTCCCCTGCCGCCAAATCTTGGCGCGGGAGGATCACGATGCAACGCGGAAGTCTGGCAATGATCGGTCGCAAAGAAGGGCCCGCTGTTTGGCAGTTTCGATGGTCGGAAAAGGATTTGTATGGAACTCGCGTCCAGCGGAAGCGGGTCATTGGTTCTATTGAACGCTATCCGAACGAAGGCGCCGCCCGTTCAGCCGTCACGGTCCTGTTGACCGAGCTCAATTCGGACAAGGTGAGGATGGGCTCGGGCTCGATCACTGTCGCGCAACTTTGCGATCATTTCGAGCAACGCGAACTAGCAAGGGATAATACGTGGCGCAGTTATGCAACCAAGAAAACGTATCAAGCATACTTGAACCAGTGGATTCTTCCTCACTGGCGGCGATACGAACTGGCTGAGGTTAGAACAATACATGTCGAGTCTTGGCTTCGCACACTGCCCTTGGCGAAGAGCAGTTGCGCCAAAATCCGAAATCTGATGTCGGTCCTCTTCAATCACGCCTGCCGGTATGAACTGTTTGATCGGAACCCAATCTACCTAGTTCGTCAGAGCGCGAAGCGCCGCAGAACGCCAACCGTCCTGATGCCCGCTGAAATCAAGGCGTTGGTCGAGAATCTAAGCATTCGAGAACGAACGTTGGTTCTCTTGGCAGTCTCCACCGGCTTGCGGCAGAGCGAGTTGTTCGGGCTGAAATGGAGTGACATCGACTTCGGCCAAAGGACGATGAACGTAACACGATCTATAGTTTACGGCGTCGTCGGTCCTTGCAAAACTGAATCGTGGCAGAAGCCTGTGCCGGCTCATCCAACTGTTTTGGAGACGCTATAACAAAATCGATGACTGGGTTTTTGCCAGCAGCCGGCACCTTGGACGGAAGCCAATCTGGGGTCAGGCGATCCTGCGCAGGTATCTTCGTCCTGTGGCGCAGCGGGTCGGAATTCAAAAGCCATTCGGATGGCACACATTTCGCCACACGTACTCGACTCTACTCCGAAGTGTCGGGACAGAATTCAAAGTCATGCAGGAGTTGTTACGGCATTCGACGCTACGCTCCACGTTGGATGTCTACACGCAGGCAATCACGCCGGCCAAACATGCAGCTCAGGCAGCCGTCTGGTCATTGGTGTTTCCAGTCGAAGCGAACAGAACCTCACAACCACCGTCAGGGGGCGTTGCACTGTGAGAAATCAGCACGTCGAGAAAGGACGAGGCCAAAAGGGACACGAAAAAGGGCACAAAAACGTGCCCTTTTGGGTCCTCAATGGTTTCAACGAAATCCTTGCAACCCTTTTGGAATGAATGGCGGGGACGACGAGACTCGAACTCGCGACCTCAGCCGTGACAGCTCACTCTAGCGAAAAGGGTTGCCGATCAACCCCCTTCTTATGTAGGCACCGAACGGCACTAGGCGGCACACCCTGGCACCAAGCGGAAAGAAAAACTGACACAAAAACTCGCACACCTTTACGCGTTAATTACGCTTAAG
>DASRRV010000317.1:0-2918 GCA_035695545.1 Candidatus Sulfotelmatobacter sp.
CCCATCTCCTACTGCATCCTTAGGCTTTCTCATGCGTTTCTCCTTTCTCGCTGATTTTTATGTGTCGTTGACATTTCACCGGGCGAAGCCGGTTGTGGAACGACTCTAGCTACACTCGCTCAAGGGATTTGTCAGACGTCCGTCAAATGTCTGCAACTTTTTTGTCAACGGATATGTGGTTATGTCGCTAAAGGCTTGAATGAAAGTTGGAGGTGGAAAACTCAAAACTCTCGTCTCCAAAACGGTCGGCCGCTCAAAAACAGTTCGTTGTGGGCAAGCCCGACCCTAATTTTGGGCACGCTATCGAGAGAAGTTGCGCGATGCGAGTTGGACGGGTTTTTGGGCAGGGTGGCGTTTTTGGGCGGCTATGGTGTTCCCTGCGCCGAGTTTATCGGAACTGACTAACAAGCCTCGGGCGAACGCAGGGAAACGGGCAGATTCAGAACAGAATAGACGTTCTCTGGTCAGAACGACAACCTAGGGCAAAACCGCACGTTCAGAAATCCCTAGGTCTGAATAAACCCGCAAGTGGCTGATTCCTTTGTACGGCGTGATGCAATATTCAGCGTTCAGCAACCATCCGTATTACGAACATTTCCCTTCGCTTACATTAAACAAGTTCGTTGACCGACTGGCCCAGCGGACAGCTTACGATTTGAGTGATACAGAGCGACTCAGTTCTGGACCGAAACAATACGGCAAGAGACCATTGAGCAATGAGACCACGAATACGCGCTTACCACACGGCCGTAACTCTTCTTCTGGCTCTAATGGAAGCTGGAGTACTTTTTGCTCAGTCGCCGACAGGAAATGCTCTACCGAACAAGGAAGACATGCCCGCCAAGGGATTGACTCTGAACGAACGATTCGAGGGGAGTGTGAGCGGCAGCGCGACCGTGCTCGATACGAACACAGCGCTAGGCTACAACTTTAATGAACATGTGGGCGTCAACGGCGGTGTTCCAGTATTTTTCCTTCTTCCCAACACCCAGACAGGGACTGCTTCCAGTACGAACGGCCTTGGTAATGCGTATTTAGGGATTCATATCGATGTTGATCCCGGACCTGTCAGCTATAGCTCTGCATTGACGGCAGGCTTTCCGACGGCCGACACGACGAAAGGACTAAGCACTGGCCGTCTGATGATCGATTGGGATAACCGTATCGATCGGACCTGGGGGCGCCTCACGCCCTACATCGACATTGATCCTGGTAACGGCATCAACTATCTCTCCAGTCCCAATTGGCATCGCGCAACCCCTCGCCGGGCTTTCATCACACTCGGTAACGAAGTGCAGTTTGAGTACGGAGCGGATGTAACGCTCGCCGGACCTCTGACTCTTACCCTCTCCGGCTACAACGTCGAACCCTGGGGTTCCCAGAAGGTTTACAGCCTCGTCGTTCGTCGCAGTCAGAGTGGCAGGGCAACTGTTCAGCACGGCCGCGTTTTCGAGACGTCTGCGCTGACACAGGGCAGCGCCAATCTTGTACGAGAACTTGGCTACAACGGCCTGCTCGACCTGAAAGCTTCCCGCTTTATTGACGTGAGTATGGGCTACAGCCGCAGTGTTAGCTACGCTCTCAATACTTTTTCGTTTGGGATCAGTTTCAATTTCAGCCGAATGTTCAGCGGAAGGGCGAAGCAGTGACTTTGGGAGCCGGCGCTTCCATTTTCGGGCTGCGGAGCTCGATTCTTGGTGAGGAGAAAAAGATGCGATACCTGGCGCTAACACGATGGCTCAGCGTGATGGTTCTGCTCGCTCTGTGCGGCTGCGGCAAATCGACGTCCCCAGTGGAAGCCGCTAACCCTTCCGAGGTTGATTCCACCACTCTCGGCGGAACCGAGAAGCAGATTGACAAACGGGACCCCACACTTAAGCCAATGGTGGTGGATGCAGGAACGGTCATCATCGTAACGATGGATCAATCCATTAGTTCGAAGACCAACAATCCAGGCGATTATTTTGACGCTTCGGTCGCGGCACCGGTGATGGTACACGGCAAACAGGTTATTCCATTGGGCGCAAGAGCCTCTGGCACAGTAACCGACGCCAAATCTGCGGGGAGGTTCAAGGGGGGCGCCGAACTCGGCGTGACCCTCGACTCAGTCACCGTGAACAACAAGACCTATCAAATTCAGACCACTGCCGTCGAGGAGAGCGGCAAGGGCCGCGGTAAAAGAACCGCCGAAGGTGCTGGAGGCGGCGCAGCCGTAGGTGCAATCATAGGCGCGATTGCGGGAGGCGGCAAAGGTGCGGCGATCGGTGCCGGCGCGGGTGCTGGCGCCGGCACAGCGGGCGCCGCATTCACCGGCAATCGCGATATCGCAATTTCCGCAGAGACAAAGCTCAGTTTCAAGCTGACCGAGCCTCTTGAGATTCAGAAGAAGTGATCATCTTCTTTTCAAGCAGCGTTGCCGTAGTGTTTCATGGGAGAACTAGAATCTTTTCGAAACAGAGATCGCTAGCATTGAGATCAGAGTTAATAAAGCGCAGCGGCTGAGCCATCGATCAGACTGGTTGTGATAACATACGCTCAGCATCAGGAGTGACTCGGGTAATTCCCGAGTCCGGCAACCGGGCAGGAGACGCTACGGTGCCTTGGACGAATGACCGTCCGATGTGCGGAATTTAGAATTCCGAATAGAAGTCTCCCAGAATACAAACCACCCTGCTGCCTTGGGTGGTTTTTGTGTTTCTGGCTCCTGGTGCATCCTGAGCAAAGGAGCACCCAATGAGAGCATCGGATGATAGAGAAATCGTTTTTATTGCCAATATCCCGCAGCAAATCGAAGCAGATTGGAATGAGAATTATGCCCATTTGGCTGGCTTCCCATTGAACATAATGTTTACGGGCGTGCGTCAACAAGCCGATGGAAGCAAACGCATGGTGGCTGCGTGTTACTGGTTTGACCCAGG
>DASRRV010000318.1:0-48598 GCA_035695545.1 Candidatus Sulfotelmatobacter sp.
ACATCGACGGCGACAACATTCGCTATCATCGCCACATCAATATGGGCATCGCCGTCGCACTCGATTGGGGTCTCATTGTTCCCGTCCTCAAGAATGCCGGGGACCTCAACTTTCTCGGACTGCAGCGCGGCATCACCGACCTCGGCGAGCGCGCCCGCACCAAGAAGCTCAAGCCCGAAGACGTCGAGGGCTCCACCTTCACCATCACCAACCCAGGCCAGTTCGGCGCTGTCTTCGGACTCCCCATCATCAACCAGCCCAACTCCGCGATCATGGGCGTCGGCGGCATCACCAAGCAACCGATAGTGATCACCGACAAAGACGGCACCGATTCCATCGCCATCCGCTCCATCGTTCATCTCACGCTCGGCTACGATCACCGTCTCATCGATGGCGCCATAGCCGACCAGTTCATGGCGATGGTGAAGAAGAATCTCGAAACTTGGAGCGAAGAAGTCGGCTAGTACGATCCAGGGGAAATGGTTGAGGTGAGTCGAGCCAGCAAGAGGTCGGCTCCCTCAGTGTTCCTCCGTGCCCTCTGGTTAAAGGTTTTGATTTCCCGCCTTTCGCCCGGGTCAACCCGAGACAAAGAAGCAAGACATTCCCACGAGCCTCATGCCTGAGTCCCGACGCCTGCCCTTTCGCCCAGGTGGACGCGTTCAAACATTGCACGGTTCCATCGAGGATCTTGGAGATCCCGTTCTTGAATCCCTCCGGATCGATGATCTCCCGCTGCGCCACTGCATCCACCGTGGCCGGCGCGTTCTCTAGAAAAGACATCGCCGCATCCTTCTTCTCGGCGCCGGACTTTCCAGCAAAAAGTCCCTCAATGCCACTAACCAACGCAGGGATGAATGAGATCCCCCTCAAAAGCTGATTTAAAAAGTTCATTGCTCCCGCTCCCGACGCGGTCACGAACGCCGGCCACGTGATGATCAGGTTGCCCTGTGCCTTGCTCCCATCCGCCATGTACACCCTGTCCGCCACGGTGGTTGTAGCCGGCCCGTTCTCCAGATCAGGGGAAGCCTCCGAAGCCTCAACCCTGCAGCCCATAGCCACAACCACCGTCAGCACCCAATAACAAAGCCGCCCCATAGGCGGCGGCTTGCGTCACGCATATTTTCCTCCATCAGATCCTTGTATAGAAGCCGGGGTGCCCCACCATTGTCTCCGTTCTCTCCAACGCAGACAGGGTACGGGCGTTGACCTTCTTCGTCTCACGGGTATCCCTGGTTGAACCCCGCGTCGCTCCAGTTGTCGCGCTCTGTTTCGTCGACGTGGGGTTTATTTTCCAGTGGACCCTACTGCCTCATCCCATCCAGAAACTCCTCGACGCTCAGCACATACACCTCCGCAAGATCCGCCACCGGACGGCGCCCCTCAATCAACTGCACCGCATCTTCCAGTCTCCATCCCATCGAGCCCAGAACCGCCAGAGCCATCATCGGCGCCCGGTGTACTCCCGCCGCGCAATGAATGAACAGCTTCGTTTCCGCGCTTTTCAGCGCATGCTGCGCGAACATCACGCCCCGCTCAAACAACACGGCCGGCTTTGGCTCAAAATCGTCATCCGTCGGATTCCACAGCACCTCGATGCCATGTTCCACTGCCAATGGCGTGTCATCGAACTCAATCTGCATGTCGATGATGTGCGTGATTCCCGCCCGCGCCACCTTCGCCATGTTGTTGGCTGTCCATATTCCGCCTCCGACCCCAATCCGGTCGGTCAACCATGTGATATCCATCCACGTCCTGTCCCGTCTTCTGTGTGGGGCCCCCACTCCAGCCCGCCTGAGCGCAGCCCATCGCCTCCAGCGTTTCTTCGAGGCCAGCAAACTTCGCCTTCCCCCCAACCCAAACCGCCACCGATTGCGCTCGTCGCACGATTCCTCCCAATTCTACGTGATGGCAGTGTGTCGAATTTCCTCACGATCATCGAGACACAGCCGCGCGTGAGAACAACCACGGCCGGGGGAATTTCTTCTGGGGCCTTTCTTAGCGTCCTTTGCGCCCCTTAGCGATCTTTGCGGTGAAAGGCTTTTGTCTTTGTTCCCGCGCTCTGTCGAAGCCCACCGTAGTTTTTCTCCGCGTCCTCAGCTCTTCCTCAGCGACCTCTGCGGTGAAGAGCTGTTGACTTCGGTTTCCGCACGATCGAACGAGCTTTGTGGGCGTTTCTTACCGCCCTTGGCACACCCTTAGCGCCCTTCGCGGTGAAAGGCTTTGCTTTCTAAACCAGAACCGGCCCTTCGTTCTCCAACTGAGCCTTAGTATCCGGTTCCGTTCCCTCAGACTCCTCAGCCACCTCTGCCGCAGGAGGAGTTACCAAAACCGCTGGCTTTTGCGGTGCATCTTCCTCGTTCCGCACAACCGGCTCATCCGGCACATTCATCCGTTGCAACAGAGTTTTCGCCAGGCTGTCTTCCTCCGCAGTGCCAAACATCCCATCCGTCGACGGCGGATAAAATCGACGCCACTTCGAACAGATACTTCACAGTAGCCAGTTGGCCCTTCATGCCCTCGCCAATCACGGCCTCGGCCATTCCGGTAGCCGACGATTTCACCATATGCGCGATATCCTTCCGCACTTCCGCTGGATTCAGTTCCTTCCCCTTCTGGGCGGTGCTCCGCTTCTTCCCATCTTCTTCGCTGCCGTTTTGCTTTTTGCTTTTTTCTTGATCATTGCCGCAACTCGAATTCCCCTTGATTTATCGATCGTCCCCAAATGCAAAGGGCGCGCCCTGAGGCGCGCCCTCTACTAGAGATTTATTTTTTCTTGATCTCTATTTTTGGAATAGCAAATTGCTAAGGGTAAAGTGGAGATTTTTCAAACTTTTTATTTCCCATCATCGCAATCACTTGCGGCGATTTGAATCCTTTTCACCCCCTGACAAGGTTTTTCCCAATTCGAGACGACTCGCTCCATCAATCCGACCTCGAACAGAATCTCGCTCAACAAGTCCAAGACCACCGGCGTGTAACGCCGTATTGTCTTCTCGTTACAATTCAACAGTCGCGCCGTCGCCCATCGATCGTGCTCCTGCAAAATGTGTCGCGCGATTAGCTGTCTTGAGAATTCATCCAGTCGTGCCAGGCATCTTTCCATGTCGACCACGAAGATGACCCGATCTTCAAACGTGACAGCGGTGTGAGCCGTCACCTTCGCCCGAAAGAATTCCTTCCCCAGCACCGATGGCAACCGGCCCGTCTCAATCGAATGCCGCATGTCGCGCCGCAACATCGCCACTGTCTTCGCGCGATAGATTCGCCGTTGCCTCTCCTGCTCCTCATCGCGCTCGCGAAGGTATGCAAATCCCCACTGCTGCTCGTCCCCCGTATCAAGACTCTCCGCCGCCGCCGGAGTCTCTTCCGGAAACTGGGCTGTTGGCAGCTCGCTCGCCGAGACTTCTTCCTCAGGCGGGTCATTCCGCCGTTGCCGCGGAAATCCCGCGCTCGCCCCAACCTCCGGTCGCTCGGCCTCTGCCGCGATCTCGATTACGCTGCTCATGCCACACCTCCCGCCGCTTCAAAATCCATTTCGTCCTCGTCTTCGATTTCAAACGCATAGTCTCCCAGCACGGTCGGTGGATGAACCGGCAGCGTGACCCGCGCCGACGGCTTCTTCGGAGCAGGCAAGTCCGCAACCTTGGGCTGGCATTTCTCGCAATACACGCCTCCGCCGCCCTCGCGCACCCACAATCCTCCGCAATGCTCGCAATACTTCAGCTCCACACGTACTTGGTTCTCCTCGTTGCTTTTATGATTGCCACTCATACTTCCTCCACGTATTTGAATTAAGAACTTCGCCAAACTGAGCCCAGCCTCGGCAAATGCCGAAAGCCGAGAGCCGGAAGCCGGAAGCCAAAAAAAGCCCTGCGCCGATCTCCGCACTTCGCGGAAACCGAACGCAGGGCTCGTTTCTCTTACGATGACCTGCTTGAGCTATTTAGTTTCTGAGTGAGTTCTATGAAATCACTGCATTGCTGATCGAACCACCGATCGAACTACCAATGTTTGTCGTTACCTCCTCCGCTTCTACCGTTTCAGCGCGACGTCGCCGGTTACTCCGCCCCATCCCGCTGGCGCAAATACCCTTCCTCGTACCCTGACTTCAGCACGCGCCCGTTTGCATCACTACGCTTACCCGTCCTGTGAAGCGGAGCGACCACAACAAATGCTCCATGGATGCCGAGAGTACTTCGGCCGACCGCACTTTCCGTCGAAATTCCCCGAAGTTCTTTTCTTCGTTCGAGTTATCTAGGTTACTGGTCATGGCTTTCTACCTGGAGCAGACTTCTCTGTGCATGGGGCCGATCCTATAACTGTGAATTTTCTCAGTCAAGGTTGGATGGACATACAAGGCCTGTGGAAAACTTTCATCCCTTAGCGCCGGGCTATATCGCAGTGCTATACTCCCGCCTATGAAGTTCAAAATCCTGCAGGATAATCTTCGTAAAATCCTCTGGGAGCGCATTGAAGGCGGTGAACTTACCGGACTTCGGCTGGCCGAGCAGACCGGTTTCAAGCAAGCCCATATCTCCAACTTCCTCAATAAAAAACGTGGCTTGAGCCTCGAAGGCATGGACAAAGTCCTCCAGGTGCAACACCTTTCCGTTCTCGACCTGCTCGATCCCTCTGAAGTCAGCAAACGCGCCACCATCCTTCCTCCCAGCGGAGATGAATTCGAAAACGTCCTGCTCACCGACGCTTCCACTGCTGCCACCCAACCTCTGGTCACCAGCATGCAGGTGAAAGAGATCCTGAAATTCAAAAAGAGCTTTCTGCGCAAACTCAAAGCCGAAACCGAGGGTGACCGCTCGGGCTGGCAGCGCTTCGTGCTCATCAAGGTCGATGCCAAGGAAGCCATGAGCATGTATCCACGGCTCATGCCCGGGGCAACGCTCTTGATTGATCGTCATTACAACTCACTTACGCCATATCGCAAAGGTGAGTTCAATATGTACGCTGTTCTGAAAAACGATACTTGCACGGTGAAGTATGTCGAAGTGGCCGAAAGCCATTTAATCTTGCGTCCCCACAACCAGTCCTCGCCCATCGAAGTCGTAACCATGCAGGAAGGCAAATCCGCCGCCGACTACCTGGTCGGCAGAGTCTGCCACGTCAGTTTGGAGGCCTAGGGACTGAACTGAATCCCTTGTCTTCTTCGCGGACGCGAGGAACCGGGGCCTGCGTCAATACTCCGCATCGGTTGCCAGCAACCTCTCTAAGCTGGGGTCAGGCCGCCCGGAGGGGGTGGGTCGTAGCCGTAGGTGATCGTCCCGTCGGCTTTGCCTACGAATCTCTCCACGAACATGGGATTGTTGTCCAAGTCGCGGTAGTCGAAGGTCAGCGTGTAGTGATCGAGCGTCATCAGGACGAAGCCGTTGCGTCCGACGTTGGTGCCGTCAGTGAGTTGATGTTTGGACGCGTCGTAGAACGTGATGGGCGCTTTCGACTTGTTGAAACTTTTTGTGTCACTCACTCCGACGGGCATGCCGCCGTGGCCCAGGCAACGTCCGTAGGCGCGCAGGCCGCCTCCCGCGGGCAGTGCGAGCTTGTCATAGATGGCCATGCGGTGTTCGTGACCCCACATCCAGACGATTTCCTGGTTCGGAAAGAACTCCGCCAGTTGTTTGGCGGGACGCGTATAGAACTGTTCGTCGAATGCGCTGAAGTACTGGTGATGCGAGAGAACCAGGGTTGGCTTGATGTGGTCTTGCAGCTTGAGCGTTCGCATCCAGGCAATCAACCCATCTTCGAGCTTCGCGTCGGCTCCGACCCACGGGAAAGTGTTGATCCCCGGGAGGGCGCCCAGAATCGGCAACCCTACAGAGTTGTAGCCGGTATCGACGGCGAGAATTCGCCAAGTCGGCGAGTCCAGGCAAAAATAACTGGTCAACTGTCTTTGCGTCGGAGGGTTCCCAATTCCCAGCGTAGGCAGAAAGTCGACGAAGTACGCGTCGCCCCCGCCGTACATCTCATGATTGCCGTTCATCCCAAAGCTGCCTATGCTTCCGTGAGGCCAGCGGACGCCGGTGTAGCCTTTCGAGTCTTCTCCCAGGCAGTTCTGTTTGATCTCAGCAGATCCTCCGACGAAATACACGTCTCCCAAATGGAGCGTGTAATCCGGATTCGCTTTCATCATGCTGTTGGCAACGGTTTCCGACTCGACTGTTCCCGTGCCCCAATCGCCCGCGATGGCAATCTTGATGACGTTCCCTCCATTGAACGCGCGGAGGGGATAGACCCCGGTTTCGCCTGCGGGGTACACCGGAAATGGCTTGTACTGGCCGTGGAATACGGACCTCAGATAACTCCAAAGCCAGGTCAACAAGTGGACTGGAAGAAACGCTGCCAGCTTGGGAAAGTCCGTTGTTGCCGCCAGTTCAGTAGTCTTCTTCTGAAACTGTGCCATCAGCCGCGATCGTCCGAGCACCGGGTAGTTGCTGATTTTCGCTAAGTGGCGTGGCTTGTGCGTTTTAGGATTCGGTCGGGGGCGAGTCGCGGCCATCGAACGTCCTCCTCTTCGCGGGCAAGTGTACGTGGACTTCACGGTGATCCGTGAAATCAATTGCCGAATCAGAAATCAGTCCAAGAAATCGAGCGCGGCGCCGGAGCGCGCCCGCAACACCAGCGCCGCACTTGGGGGGAAGGCTGACGCCATGGCCAAGGCCACAGCGTACTTGTGAAAGCGTTTTTGTGAAGCTCAGCAAATCTGCGCTACTTCAAATCCGCCAGGTCCGCCTGCAACTCCTGCATGTTGAAGCCCTGGGGCGTCGTTTTCTTTCCCGTTATGTAATCCGGGCTCAGGATTGCGTAGGCTTCTTCGCAGTACGCCTCCCAGAAGGACCACGTCATCATCTGCAGAGCGCCCCAGGTCACGACTGTGACGCCGCGCGCGTCGTAGGCGACGACCGGCACGGCGTGTCCACCCCACGACCCAGGTTTGCCGTCGCCAGTCGTTCCTCCCGGAGGCACCGACCAGGGCTGGTGATTCTGCACTTGCGCCTTTGCGCTGGTGGGCAACTGCAAGCCAATGTAGCAGCCCTCGAAAATGTAGACGGAGTCCATGATGTGCGAGTGGTTGGCAGGCTCGAGCGCCATGTACGCGCCGATCTTGTGTCCGGCAATGCCGGATTGGCGCCAGTAGTTGAGCACGTCGATCTCAACCGCGCCGTTGTCGTTGGCTCCGGTCGTTGGGTTGTATCCGGTGACGGCGGAGTAAGCGGCGGCGATCTGCTTGTCGGACGGCGTGACCATTTTCTTTTTGGCGTTAGCGGTCCATTCCATGATGAGGTGGCCGGCGGCGGCGCAGGTGCAGTTGCCGATCTGATCATTGTCCATCATGCCCCAGTCGTGTCCCACTTTTGCGGTGAGATCGAAACTGGCAGGTGGCATGGGCAGCGCGGTGGTGGTGTAGGAAGCCAGCAGCAACGTGCGCGGATCGTGCCGCGCCACCTGCTTTCCGAGCTTGAGCTTGTAGGGATCGACCTTCGTCGGGTCAGATCGCAGGGCAACGCTTTTTCTCGAGCTCGGCAGATCAAGTTTCTTCAGAGCCATGAAGAATTCTCCTTGTAAGCAAGAAATCAGATAACTAAGAAATCAGAGTGCAAACGAATGGCAAAAAGGGGTCCGGCCGCTCGCAAACAGTTTGCGCAAGCAGAAATAATTTGGGGGGAGTCGGGGCGAATGTTAGACCGGGAATGGCGTGTGGTCAAGCGGGGTGGGATGGTTGTTACGAAAAACGAACAAAGCCGCAGCGTCCGGAGATCAGGCGCCTGCGATTGCTTTTCGTGTGGTTTTGGCGAAAACGAAAACAGGTTCCGGGGCGCTCGCGATTTCAGTGAACCAGCGCTCCGTAGACAATCTCGCGCAAAGCGCGCCGCTCGGGCCCCGCTTCTACAAACGGCATCTGCAGCATCATGATGGCATACAACTTCTCCTGCGGATCGACCCAGAAGTAGGTTCCGGCCGCTCCCGCCCAGAAGTAGTCTCCCACCGAACCTGAGACTGGCGTGTGCCCGGGCGCAGTGCGCACGGCGAACCCGAGTCCGAAACTCTGTCCGAGTTCCGGCAGAGGAGAAAGTTCCTGCGTGGCTTCGAGCATGCCAACGCGTGCGGCGTCTGTCGGCAACTGATCCGATGTCATGACCGCCAAAGTCTTTGGGGAGAGCAAACGGACGCCGTCGAGTTCGCCGCCATTCACCAGCATCTGGCAAAAGCGTGCGTAGTCCGAGGCGGTCGACATCATGCCTCCGCCGCCGGAAAACCACTTCACCTTGTCTTGCGTGAGATCGCTAGCCTCTCCAAACGGAGGCCGCTTACCCGTAGCCGGATCAATTTGCAGTTCGGCCAGACGCGCCCCTTGCTCCGCGTTCACATAGAACGCCGTGTCGCGCATCCTGAGGGGCTTGGTGATACGCTCTGCGACGAAGCGGTCGAAGGGCATTCCGGAAACTACTTCGACGATTCGCCCCAACACGTCGATCGACATGCCGTATTCCCAGGTCGAGCCGGGCTGATGCGCGAGCGGCAGCTTCGAGAGCTTCGTCACAAACTCCGCCAGCGTCTGGCCTTTGTCGAACAAGTTAGCCTGGTTGTACGCCTGATGAACCAGCTTGTTTCCGAATGGGCCATATACCAGGCCCGACGTGTGCCGCAGCAAATCCTGCACAGTCATGGGACGCACGGGCGCCTCAAGCGTAAGCGCAGGCTTGCCGGTGGCGGGGTCAGGTTTCTCGACGCCGACTTTGACGTATTTGAACTCAGGCAGGTACAGCGACGCGGGCGCGAGCAGATCGATCTTGCCTTCTTCGGCGAGCATCATGACGGCGACGGTTGCAATCGGCTTCGTCATGGAAAAAATGCGGAAGACGGCGTCGGGCTTCATCGGCGCTTTCTTCTCTCGGTCCTGATAGCCAATCGCCTGGCGGTAAACGATTTTGCCGTTGCGTGCGACGATCAGCACGACGCCGGGAATGGCGCCCTTGTCGACCTGACCCTGGAAGAATTGCGTGAGGTGCGCCAAGCGGTCGGAGGAGAAGCCGGCCTCCTCGGGGCGGCTCAGCTTCGGCAGGTCTTGTGTCAGCGCGGCAACTGCGGTGCAGAGAAAAAAACAGAGTGAGAACGCGATTCGTTTCCGGTTCATGCTTTTCTTCCCGTTCGTAGCGAAGGGGCATTCTACCGCGAACGAATCGCTTCGTCCCTACTGCACGAAGGTCAACACCGAAGCTCCCACGTAAGGGATTGGCGATCCGATCGGTGTGAGCGCTCCGGTCGAGGCATTGATGCTGAAGGCCAACATGCTGCCTCTGATGGTGGTGTAGAGGAACTGTCCGGTGGGATCGGAGGTGAGCGGGCCGGCTGGAATGGCGAACGGCGAGCCGGAAAGCGGCTTCAGCACTCCGGTCGTGGGATCAATGCTGTAGCCGGAGAGCGCGTGGTCGAAAATATTGGACACGTACAGAAAGTTGTTGACCGTAGCGAGGTGGAAGGGACTATTTCCCGTAGCGAATGGCGAGCCGGGAACTGGAGACAGCACGCCGGTCGAAGGCGCAATCGCCAACGCGGCGATCTGGTTGGTCAACAACAGCCCGGTGTAAACGAACTTTCCCGACGAGTCGACCACGATTTCAGTCGGCTGCGTATTGTCGTTGGAATTCGGAATCACCGGAAACGGCGAGCCTGTCACCGGGGTCGGCGCTCCGGTGGAGTCGATGGTGAAGGCGACGACGCCGCCGGGAGGACGGTCGTCAGCCGCGAACAGGAAGTGGTCCTGGGGATCGATGGTCAGGAAGATATTGATTCCCGACGGGAAGGGGGAATTCGGCAACGGCGAGAGCGCTCCGGTCGCGTCTGCCTTGAGCGCATCGATCTTGCCCGCATCGCCAACGTAGAGAACCTGCGCGGAGTGGTCGACGGCCAACCCACCGGCAACAGTAAGCGGCCCGAGCGAGAACGGAGACTGCGGAACAGTCGTGAGCGTTCCGTTACCCAGATTGATCGACCAGGCGCTGATCGTCGATGGGTCGCCGAGATTCGGCTGCAATTCTGATACGTAGAGAAACTGCGAGTTCATGGCCGCCATCCCCAGGCTCATGGCGGGTCCGGGGGTTGTGGTTGGCGCGCTCAGCGCACCGGTGACGGGATTGACGGGAAAGCCTGCCACCATTCCGTCGAGGCCGTTGGCGAAGACGACTTGGGTTGCAGGGCAGGCGTCGCTGCCTCCGCAGCAATTGGAGGCGTTGCAAACCTTTTTCTCACTCGAACCGCCACATGCGGCGAGCGTGAGCAGAGCAAGCAGGCCAGGGAAGATCTTAAGAGTGCGAGAAGTGGTCACGGACATGACTCTCCTTGGAGCGCAGGGCGCCGTCAGACGGTCTAGCGAGGCAGGGGCCGGGACGTCTGACTTCGGGGCAGCATCGATGGCATCCTAACGACAGGAATCCCGTTGCGCATTTCGCGCTGGGACACTTTCCGGAGTGTCACAGAAGAACAGTCGGCTATTTCGCCGCAGAGACGCCGGCACTCATCAACGGACTTCCGAGCGTGCCGGCGTTGCTCGATTTCAGATCGTAGACGCCACTCCGCAGGAATACATACTCTTTCGGCACGTCGATTTCCTTGTGGATCTGCAAGCCCCCGCGCTGCACAGCCGCATATTCCGTGGGATTCAGTGTTACGTTGCCGGTGGTGACTACCAGGTTCTGCGGCTTGCCCTCGCGATCGTAGGCGATGAGCATCACCTCGAGGCTTCCGTGGCGTTCGCCGTCGGGAGCCGGGTCGAGCCTGAGATCGTCCACCGCAATCGCGAAGTCGACGCCGTAGCGCGTGAACGGTCCTTTCATGTCGGTGTTGCTGCCGATGCGGGCTGCATCCGGCGCGGGCTGCGGATTCACGGGCTCTACCAGAACCTTGTAGAGAATTTGTGTGTAGTCAGGCAGATTGCGTCCCATTAGCGGCATCAGTGGATCGGCGTCTGGCTTTAGCCCCGCGGTGAGGGTTGCCTGCATGTCATCGGCGTAGTATCCGCGGTGGTAGGCGAGCGCGCCCTTGCCATTGAGAAGCTTCACCTGAATGTGCCTGAATTTTCCATCCATCGCGGTGTTGGCGGGAGAATAGGTCAGAGTGTAGTAGCGCGTGCCGTTGTTGATCACGCGGGCCAGAGCGCCGTTGAGTCCATTCGTGTTGTAGTACGCTTGGCCGCCGGTCTCCTTGGCCAGCTGCTCCATTGCGGTGTGGTTCAAGTCGCGGCTCATGGCTCCGGTTTGCAGTTGCCGAACTTGATCGCGTGTGACCAGTGAAGGTCGCTTCTCCCCGATCTCCGTGCCGTTGGCTTCGTACAAAGTGTCCGCGGCCAGGCCTTCCGCGGCGATGGGGTAGATTGCCACCTGAGCCGCAGTCAGCAGATCGGTGGTCTTGCGGATGTCGTCCAGAAAATTGTGGGCAACGTTGAAGGAATCGGGCACATCCTGATCAGGAAAAATGCCCGTGGGGAAGGAACCAGAAAACCAGATCACATTTTTGCGGCCGGGGACGCCGGAGAGATAACGCGCAAGCTGCTGAAAGGCTTGCAGCGTAATGCCGATGCGCAACTCGGTTTGAACCGCGGCCGTATCGGCCAGGAACTGCTTCATGACGCTGATGGGATCAATCTCTGCCATGGCGAGAGTCGTGGGAGCAGCCGCGTTTCCGCTTTCGTTCTCTTCCATGAAATCGATGATGCGTTGGTTTGAATCGTTCTCCGCGTTCGAAGGAAGCAGGGGCGATGCCGACGGACCGGCTTTGCTGCTGTTGAGGACGGCCAACAATTCCGAGGAGTCGGTGGTCACGCCCTGCAACATTCGCAGCCGCGATGCCAGCGTGAAGATCGCCACTCGCGTGCCCGGTGGAATTGTCTTCAGATACTTGAGCATCTGCGAGTGGACGTAGGCCTGGTCGCGCGAAGGCGTGTTCAGGCCATCGAGCAGCAACACGTTCACTGAATCCGCGGATTGGGTCAGAGGAAAGTTGGTGTAAACGTGAGGCGGCATGTGCGGCATCTTGAGGAGAGTAAGCGGAGCGCCATGGTGCTCTTCAAAGGTAGCCACGCTCTGCGTCTTGCCATCTTCCAGGATCTCGAAGTCTTCCTTGTGCAGGCCGGTGACGGCGTCCCCTTTGTCATTCGTGACCACCACATCGACGAGCACGCGGCGAACGTTGGTCTTGATGGTGGGCGCGGTGTTGGAGCCAGGAGGTGCACTTTGAGCATGCAGCGGCACGACAGAAAGCAGCGGGACGAGTGCGAGAGCAGGGATCGAGCGGCAACCGGGGCGCATAGGAAGAAAACATACCACCGGCAGGCTCAGGCGGTGTCAAGAAATTCGAAGCGAGAATTCGCTAGATCCAGAAGTCGCTGTTGGGCGCGGGCGCAGAACTCTTCCCGGCGCCGGCGCGTCCCACGCTCGGTTCGACGCGATTGCGGCCGGCGTTTTTGGCCTGATAGAGCGCGGCATCGGCGGCGTGCAGCAGCTTCTCACTGTCGGCAGCATTCTGCCCGGTGGCTACTCCGAGGCTCAGGCTGACCGTGACGGTAGATCCTCCGACGACGATACTGCAGCCGGCGACGTGGCTGCGGACGCGCTCAGCCAGTTCAACGGCTTCAGGCAGGCCGCAGCCGGGAGCGACAATCAGGAATTCTTCTCCTCCGTAGCGGCCGACCGAGTCGTAGGGTCGGACCACGGCAGCAATGCCGCTGGCAATGATGCGCAGGACGGCGTCTCCGGCGGCGTGTCCGCGGCTGTCGTTGATCTTCTTGAAGTGATCGACATCGATCATGATGAGCCCGACCGGCGCCTGATCGCGCTCCGCGCGCAGCAGTTCTCGATGGAGAATTTCGAAGATTGCTTTGCGGTTCCACAGGCTGGTCAGGCCGTCGCGCGAGGCTTCGCGGCGCAATGCGTCTTTCACTCGCATCAGGCGGTGTTGGGTGACGAGCAGACGAGTGCTGGAACAGACGAACGACAGGAACACGACCGTGGCTGCCAGTCCGAGGCGCTCGCGCGCGATGCGCAACGACATGAATAGCACTAACAGCGGGTAGAGCAGAAAGAAGATTTCGGTGTAGATCCGCTTCTCCCGTTTCGGTGGCTCGAGCGAGAGTTCGGGCGACTCCGCCTGTTTCCAGGTGCTCGCGATCATCATGGGCACCACAAGCAGAACACTCCATAGAATGTCGAACCAGGCTCCCGTGCCCAGGCCGCGTCCGGGACCGTAGAAGTAGAGAGCGTCGACGCATCCGGAGAGGGCGAGGAAAATTCCCATGCGCCCGAACAACGCGCGCGCGTCGCGGGAACGCGTCACCACACCGCGAACTACGAACGATCCGGCGACAAACGCGTACCCGGCGAAGTAAGGCGTCCACACGGAGTGCGCGAGTTCGGCGGGCATCTCCGCCTTTGGCAAGTAGAAGAAATACAAATAGGCCGCGACACACACCAGCACGGCCTGCACGAAGTCGAGAGCGATGAGCGCGTCAAGACGCCCGGCTTCGTGCTCCGGATCGAGGAACATGGCCATCGCCAGGGGCACGAACCAGAAGCAGAAGAGGAGATTGTTGACCCAGGCGACCGCGGCGTTTCCGGCTGCATCGTTGTAAACGCTCAGCGCTTGCGCCACCAGCCAAAGCGAGTAGGCGGCGGCGGTCAGACGCCAGAAGGAACGAGCCAAGCCCTCTGAGCGCCGACTGGCCTGCGCGATCGACCAGATCAGCAAGGTGCCCAGGCTGAACTGGATGAAGTCGGACGAGACCGGTCCCCACGGAGGCTTCGTCCCCAGCCAGAGGACGATAGCGACGTGCCCCAGCAACAGCAGGGCGGCCGCCGTCATAACCGTGCGCGTGCGTGGCGATGCAGTCACTTTGTGTGGAAGAGCAACTTACAGATTGTCGTAGGGAGGATCGAACCGGAATGCTAGCTCGGCGAGCCGCTAACGGCAGGGGCGGCACACTTCGACTGAGACCCCAAGACCCACTAGTATCCGGTATTGCACGGCCCTTTTCACCTGACCATAGTACCTTCAAGGCGGTTACCAACAAACACAAATCAGGACCAGTGTTCGAGCAACCGTCTAAGAATTTCCACAGCTTCGCCGAGCTTTGCGAGATCGGCGGAAGTGAGGGTGTCGAGGTGCGCGGCGAGGTAGGCGATGCGCAGCTGGCGTCCTTTTTGCAGAAGGCGCGTGCCTTTGGTGGTGGCGCGAATGTGCATGCGGCGGGCGTCGTGTGGGTCGGCCGTGATGGCGACCAGTTGGCTGCGGGCGAGGCCCGCCACAATGCGGCTCATGGTAGGCGGTTTCACCTGCTCGGCGGCGGCGAGTTCTCCGAGTGTCTTAGGTCCGCCGAAAACCAGTACGGAGAGCGCGGATAAACGGGCGGGCCCTTCGCCGGTAGCGACATCTTGCTTGCGCACGCGACGCAGCAGGTGGATGGCTGCCGAGTGCAAGCGGTCGGCGACGGCGGTGGCTTCGGGATGGGCTTCCGGCTTCCGGCTTCCGGCTTCCGCAGGATCCCTTCCGGCTTCGCCGGGACTCTTGTTTTTCATTGACTTTCGGTCTTCAATTATAGTTAGCTATGCTAACTAATATGGAATGCGAGGTCAAGATATGAATACAGTTGCCACGGGAGTCGGGATTTCACGCATCGGGCAGATCGCCATCAACGCTCACGACGTGGAACGGGCTGCGGCGTTCTATCAGGATGCGCTGGGGCTGAAGTTGCTGTTCAAGGCCGGGCCGGGGCTGGCGTTTTTCGACTGCGGCGGCGTGCGTCTGATGCTGACGCGTCCCGAAAAGCCGGAGTTCGATCATCCCAGTTCCATCCTGTACTTTTCTGTGCCCGACATTCAGGCAGCGCACGCCAAGATGAAAGAAGGCGGCGTGAAGTTCGAAGACGAGCCGCACCTGATCGCGAGAATGCCGGACCACGATTTGTGGATGACGTTCTTCCGCGACTCGGAAGGGAACTTGCTGGGGCTGATGAGCGAAGTAGCCAAGTAGGGGAGAGCGGGCCTCAGGCATCGGGCGGCAAGCGCCGGCTTCAGGCTTCGCGTTGCATCTTGTTCCATCTCAGTCCTCTCATCCTGAGCGAAGCGAAGGACCATAGGTCCTTCGGCCCGCAAAAGACGCGGACCTCAGGATGACAATTAAAAGCGAACGCCACCCGCGCGTTAGGCGTCAGGCCTCATCGTAACTCTCTTGATTGGGCCGGTTGGCTGATCGTCCGGCTGACGCCAGACGGCGCGCCAGAATTAGGCATTGCCAAAGCGGCCAGGGAAACGCCAGAATCCTAGCCCATGAGCCGCAGCCACAATCGCCATTCCTCGCACGGAGCACCTCCAGACCAGTCCTCCTCGCGCGAGTTTCCTACCGAGCATCGTGCTGGGTTGCTTCCAGAGAAATATTTTCGGTGGCGCGGCGGAGAGATTACGCGCCTGGAGGCGTTCTGCGACGTGGTGTTTGGTTTTGCCCTCACTCTGTTGGTGGTGTCGTTGGAAGTGCCGCGCAACTACGCTGAACTGATGGCGGCGATGCGCGGATTTGTGCCTTTTGCGGCCTGCTTCGCGCAACTGGTCATGATCTGGCGCGCGCACTACATTTTTTCACGCCGCTACGGACTCGAAGATGCCTACACAGTGTTTCTGAATGTGGCGCTGCTGTTTGTCGTGCTGTTCTACGTGTATCCGCTGAAGTTTGTGTTCACCTTTGTGTTTCTGCAAATCACGGGTGCATTGCCTCCGGGCAGCCTCAACAACTCTCAGGCTTCGGTGCTGATGCGTGTCTACGCGGTAGGGTTCGCGTCGGTGTTTGTGCTGTTCATCCTGATGTACGCCCACGCCCACAAATTCCGGCAAGCGTTGGGACTCACTCAGGTGGAGGCGCTGGAAACTCGAAATAAGGCGCAGGAATACGCTCTGCTCGCCATGGTCGCAGTGCTTTCGTTCTTCATCGCATACCGCCGCCCTGATTGGGCGGGATGGACCTACGCGCTGATCGGTCCTGTGCTGACGGTGCACGGCTTCATCTTCGGCAAGCGAGTGCGAATGCTGGCGGCGAAATAGGGGCGGGTTCGGGCGTCGGGCATCAAGCGTGCAGCGTGGGTGGCGTTCGCTTTTAATTGTCATCCTGAGGTCCGCGTCTTTTGCGGACCGAAGGACCTATGCATGCTGCCGGAGTTCATAGGTAATCCCAGCGAGTGCATAGGTCCTTCGCTCAGGATGACAGGACTGAGATGGGACAAGATGAATCCCGAAGCCCGAAGCCTGGCTCCTGGAGTCCGACGCCTGCCGCCCGGCGCCCGCCTCTGCTCTGCTATCATCGCTTTTGCGAAGTCATTTTCGTGGCAAGTAAGTGCGTACCATGCAATCACTGACAGACGAATATCTCGACGACGACGATTTCGAAGACGACCAGATACCCATTCTTTCCGGAAGAGGAGAAGGAGTCATGGAAGAAACTCCGGCTACAGGTACAGGTTCGGGCGCTGGACGCCGCAACGAAGACATTGCACTCGATCTCATGAAGTTTGTGGCAATGACCACCGGTTATGGGCGAACGGCCTCGACCGGCGTGGGATTTCAAGGAACCGGCTCCGCCGCCAAACCAGAAGACTACGCCGCCCAATTGCTCGAGTTGTATGGAAAGTGCCTGAACGCGGTAACCGGAAAAAAGTAAAGCAGCGGACTTCGACCCTTCCCCCAGAAGCGGTTCGGCCACATGTCACTAAAGACGCCGTTAGCTGTACTTATAGTTGCTTGTATCGCGTTGCCGTCCGTCCTCAGCCAGACTAAAACTGGCGAGAAGCCGGCTTCTCCTCAGGACTTTTCCAAAGAGGCCTACACCATCGAGCGGTACTCCACGCGGATGATCGCGGAGAACGACGGCACCGGCACGCGCGAAACCACCGCCGAGGTGAAGATGCTCGCCGACGCCGGAGTGAAGGCGTTCGCCGTCCTGAACTTCACTTACACCAGCGCCAATGAAGTAGTAGAGGTGGACTACGTCCGCGTGCGCAAGCCCGACGGAACCGTGGTCAAAACTCCCGACTACAACATTCAGGACATGCCGGGAGAGGTCACGCGCACCGCACCCCTCTACAGCGACACCCACGAGAAGCATGTTGCGGTCAAAGGCCTGAGCGTGGGCGACGTGTTGGAATATCTCGTGCGCTTTCGAGTCGTGAAGCCTGAGGTCCCGGGACATTTCTGGTATGAGCACTCGTTCCTCAAGGGGGCAATCATCAAGGACGAGCGCCTGGAGATCAGCGTTCCGCGCGAGAAGTACGTCAAGGTGGTCAGTTCTGATTTCAAGCCTGAGGTTAAGGACGAAGGCGAACGGCGCGTGTACCGGTGGACGCACGCTAATTTGACCGTTGAAGAGAAGGATCCGAACGAAGTTCCGCGGCGGGCTCCACCGAATCCCGACGTGCAGTTGACCACGTTCGCGAACTGGGAGGACGTGGGGCGCTGGTACGGCAGACTGCAGAAGGACTCGCTCGAAGTGACTCCAGCGATTCAGGCGAAGGCCACGGACCTGACCAAGGGACTGAAAACCGACGACGAGAAGATCCGCGCGATCTACAAATTTGTCTCGCTGAAATTTCACTACATCGGGCTGGATTTCGGAATCGGGCGGTATCAACCGCACGCAGCCGATGATGTTCTCGACAACGGTTACGGCGACTGCAAAGACAAGCACACGCTGCTGGCGTCGCTGTTGAAAGCGGCCGGATACGACGCGTGGCCCGCGTTGATCCACAGCCAGCGGAAGCTTGATCCTGACGTGCCGTCGCCGGCGCAGTTTAACCACGTCATCACGGTGGTGCCGAGCGGCGCCCAATTTATTTGGCTCGATACCACTCCAGAGGTTGCGCCCTACCAGTTGCTGATGGTGCTGCTACGCAACAAACAGGCACTGGTAGTTCCGTCGAACAAACCGGCATTGCTGATGCAGACGCCAGAGAATCCTCCGTTTCCGCAGGAGGAAGAATTCAACATGAAGGGAAAACTGGGAGCGGACGGGACTTTTACCGGACACGTGGAACAGTCGTACCGCGGCGACGCCGAAATGGGGCTGCGCATGGTGTTCCGCCAGGTTTCGCAGTCGCAGTGGAAGGAAGTCATGCAGGGATTCTCGTACCGGTTGAACTTCGGCGGCGATGTGAGCAACGTGATTGTGAGTCCGCCGGAAGATTTGGATAAGCCCATCCAACTCTCGTACGACTATGTGCGCAAGAATTACAGCGACTGGGATAACCGGCAGATCAACCTCCCTTTGCCGCCGGTGGGCGTGGAAGTTACAAAAGACTCGAAAAGCAAGAAGCCGCCTGAGCCCGTGCTGCTCGGGGCGCCAGGAAAACTTGTGTATCGCGCGCGAGTCGAACTGCCGCCCGGATATTTGGCGGTCGCTCCCTCGAGCATGCGCCTAGTGGAGTCCTATGCGGAATATTCCACGCAAAATGCAATCGTGGATGGGGTGCTGACCTCGTCGCGCCAGTTCGTGATCAAACAGCCTGAAGTTGCACTCACCGATTGGGAAGGATTTCGCAAGTTCGGCCGGCTCATCGCCGACGACGAGTTTGCCTACATACGGCTGCGAAGGACCAACAGCGTGGGTGCCAAGAAGAACGATGCAGACAAAGACGACGCAGATGAGGACAAGAGCAGCGACGACCAGGATATCGACAGCACATTCCTGGAAGGAGAAGAGGCGCTGCAGCGCCGCGACAGCACGCGGGCGCAGGAGGCCTTCGAGAAAGTAATCGCCAAACAGCCGAAGTACAAGGGGGCGCATTACGATCTTGCACAGGCACTGGCTGGGCAGAACAAACTCAGCGAGGCACTGACGGAACTCCACAAGGAGGAAGAAAACTCACCGGACGATTCGCGCGTCTACCAGACGGCGGCGGTGCTCGACAACTTCAGCGGCCGTAAGGACGATGCGATCGGCGAGTGGCGGAAACTGCTGGCCGTCGATCCGTCGAATCACGATGCGGCATTGAGCCTGAGCCGTCTCCTCTACCAGGACGGCAAATATTCCGAGGCATCGGAAGCGCTGGAACCCGCCGTGAAGGCCGCTCCGGACAGCCCGAGCCTGCAACTCGCGCTGGGAGACGCCTATCTGAAGAGCGGTCAGGCGGAGAAGGCGATCCCACACCTGCGGGAGGCGGTCAAGCAGGGAGCGTCCGATCCGACGGTGCTGAATGACGTCGCGTATTCGCTGGCCGAAGGCCACACAAATCTGGATTTGGCCAAAGAGTATGGGGAAAAGGCTCTCAGCGCGCTCGAAGAAGAATCCCAGGACTCCTCGGCTCCTGATGACATGAGCATGCAGGTGGCCTATCGGCTGGCGATGCTTTGGGATACTTTGGGGTGGGTCTACTTCCAGCGAGGAGAAATGACGCGCGCCGAGTCCTTCGTGCGCGCGTCGTGGCTTCTCGCGCAGAAAGGGATCGTTGGTGAGCACCTGGGAGAGATCTACGAAAAAGCAGGCAAGAACAAAGCGGCTGCGGAGGTCTACGCGCAAGCGCAAGCCGCCGTGGGTGCGATGCCGCCCTTGGTCCGTGCCATGACAAATTCCTCCGGCCATCCGATCGCTCCGTCCTCCGCCTTCGAGGAGTCGGACAAGCAGGCCGCCGAGATTACGTCTCGCTATCAGAAACTCACGGGGAAGAAGCCCACGCTCAACGAAACTGTGCGGCTTCCGAATGGCGAGTGGACGAAAACCCCGGGCGAGCAACTCAGTCAAATGCGCACGGCAAAGTTTGGCAAGCAGGCGAAGCTTTCCGGGTCGGCGCAGTTCACCATCGTGTTTTTGCCGGGGAAGATTGAGTCCGTGGAGTATGTCAGCGGAGATAAATCTTTGAAAGCTCTGACAGAAAAAATAAGGGCAGCGCATTACAACGTGGAATTTCCGGAAGGCAGCGAGGCCAGGCTTCTCCGCCGGGCCCAACTGAGTTGTTTTCCCTCGTCAGGGTGCATGGCCGTGCTGATGCCGGTGGAGAATCCCGGCGCGCGCTTCGGGCCGCCTCAATAGGCGAAGTGGTTGCGTGAGGATATCGGTAGGAAAGGGCCCGCGTGAAGGGTTTCGTCGCGTGTGCGTTGCTGGCAGTCTTTGGCGTTGTGTGGGCGCAGAGCGCTGCGGGCAACCACCCTGTTCCGTCCCGCCCAGCACTGAAGACCTTTACCAGCCCTGACGGTGTGTTCCAGTTCGAGTATCCCGCTCTGCTCATTCACTGCAAGCCCCAACCGCAGGGAGAAGGCGAAGCCGATAACTGGACGGCGGATGCTTGCGCCGCCTACATTCCCGTTTGCAGCTACAGGGCTGATCCGAACTTCGTTACGATCGTCTGCTCCGCATATCCCCGCAATCGACACAGACACACCTGCGTTTGAAGCGGCGGCGTTTTCCGTTGGCATAGTCAAGCCCGCCCGCACCGAGAAGGATTGCCTGGCTGGTTCGCCGGAAATGACAGTCGAGCGGGGAAAGGAAAGTACCGAGATCAGCGGAATCAAGTTCAAGGTCTTCAAGTTCGCAGGAGTAGCCTCGAGCCATGTTGGAGACTCAACCCTTCACCGTTTCACGGCGGAAAGTGCTACCAACTCAACATCTCGACCGCGGTGATGAACCCGCAAGTCTTCGATCCACCGGTTGAAATGCTCAGTGACAGAGAGTGGAAAGAAGTGAACGGCCGCCTGAAGCAGGCCCGAGATTCCTTCCGTTTCTTGAATTAGTGCAAGGCGGGTCGGCAGGGAATCCTCCGCTACCCCTGGCTGTAGTCACATCCGAATGTGATTGTCGTCACACCCCGGCCTGATGGTGCGCCGTACCTTTCTAATTGAAATTGAAATTCATTTTCATTTAGGAGACGGCCATGCGTTGGGCTCTTTTCTTCCTTTTCATGCTTACTTTCATGCTGCATCCGGAACACATCGCGGCGCAGGACGCCGCGAGTTCAAACGAAGCTAGAACATCCGCTCCCATTCAGGACAACAGCTTTCTGATCGAGGAAGCCTACAACCAGGAAGACGGCGTGGTGCAACACATCAGCACATTCGAGAGACTCACCAACAGCCGCGACTGGGTGTACACGCAGACGGATGAATGGCCTCTGCGGAGTTACAAACATCAACTCAGCCTGACTTTGGCGGGGACACAGGCCGGCAGCTTCGAGGGATCGGGCGCGGGTTGGGGCGATACGGCGATCAACTATCGCTATCAATTGATCGGGAGTGGAGAAACAAAGGTGGCGGTCGCTCCCAGGCTGACCCTGCTGGTTCCGACCGGCGATCACAAGTTTGGCCGGGGATCGGGCGGGCTGGGAGTGCAGACCAATCTGCCCATCAGCATTCAGCACTCGGCGCGCTGGGTCACTCACTGGAACGCCGGGGCAACCTGGATTCCTCATGCGCTCGATGAACGGCACGACACAGCGAGCACCGTCGGCGTGAATCTGGGGCAGTCGGTGGTCTGGCTGGCCACACCGCGGGTAAACTTTCTGGTTGAAACGCTCTGGACCGGAAGCCAACGCGTCATTGCTCAGGGCAAAACAGAGCGATCGCAGGATCTGTACGTCAGCCCGGGGATCCGCTGGGCGCACAACCTGAATGGTGGATTGCAGATCGTTCCCGGTTTCGCATTTCCCATGGGGATTGGGCCATGCGCCGGGGAGAAAGGGGTTATGTTCTATCTCAGCTTCGAGCATCCATGGAGCATTGCGCACTCGCAAGCAAGGTGAAGGCAGATTTCATTGCGCCCTCGGCCTCGTACTTGATCTCCAACTGATCGAACAGGAAGAGCAAGCATGTCGGCGTCATTGGCGCTGCCAGCGAATGCACAGGTCCTTCGCTGCGCTCAGGATGACATAGTTGGGTTGAGGCAAGAAAAAACCGCGCCCCATCAGGACGCGGTTCGATTTCGAGCCGGGAGCGGAGGCGCTCGCGGCCTAGGCAGCTCTTAACGGCGCTTCTTGCCTTTTTTCTTCGCCGCTTTCTTGGCAGGTTTCTTGGCTGCTTTCTTTTTTGCGGGTTTCTTGGCGACCTTTTTCTTGGCAGGCTTCTTCGCAGGTTTCTTTTTGGCGGGCTTCTTGGCCGCTTTCTTTTTCGCCTTGGGTTTTCCGCCACCGCCGGTAGGGGCGGGTGGTGCGGGCCTGGGTGTGGGCTTGGGAGCGGGAGGCGCGGGCGGGGATACGGGAGCCGGTTCACTGGCTTCCGGTTCCGGCATGCCTGCTTCTTCCTCCTCCTCCTCTTCGAAATCCTCCTCCAGCGACTCGCTGTAAGCGCCGCTGTCGCCGAATTCGTCTTCTTCATCACGTCCATAGAGCGTCGGGTCGTAAAACGTCATTGCTCCTCCTGATCAGTGGCGGCCGGGTGCGGATCATGCGCCCTGGCTGCGGGCACGAGAAAATTAAAAGACTACCGGGACTTCTGCTGGAACGGCGCGCGATTATAGCACGACATTCCGTGCCGCCTGCAAGGACTGCAAACACAGCAGACTCATCCCTCTGTTATCACAGCGCGCGCGCGAAAGAAAGTGGAATTCGAAACGCCGCGCTCCGCTTTTTGACATCAGGCTTGCTACAGCGAAACGGTCTTACACTTATAGCCGCCAGCGGAGGGCAAAGGAAAGGCGAAACTCGCCCGTTTGCCGCGTGCGCAGCCCGGAACCCATGCCGGCTACCGGTTCGAAGCGGACGACTCATCGAAAACCGTG
The DNA here is from genome assembly GCA_035695545.1 of Candidatus Sulfotelmatobacter sp. Classification (GTDB taxonomy): domain Bacteria; phylum Acidobacteriota; class Terriglobia; order Terriglobales; family Acidobacteriaceae; genus Sulfotelmatobacter. The sequence continues at coordinate 22,741 of DASRRV010000318.1, forward strand.
ACCGTCGCGGTGTTCCAGGACTACAAGAATTTTGGCGGCGCTTTAATGGCGACAAAGTTTACCTTCCGCACCGGCAATCAGGTGCAGACCATCACCTACAAGTCCGTGAGCTACGAACCGCTAGCGGATTCGATGTTCGATTTGCCCGATGCCGTTAAAGCGCTCCTCAAGTGATCGACCGAGAGATCCTGGGCGTTCGCTCCTGATCGGCTTCGCCGTCGCTACTTCACTCGAAAAGTGTTCAGGAAAAAAATCCCCACTTCTCGCAAATGCGGCGAGAAGTGGGGCACCCAGCGATAACGCTAGAACCGCGGAAGCACCTCGGTTCCTTCCCGTTGGACCGACTGCAAGGCGTTGGGATTGAGTCCCAGCGCCTTCAGGATGGTCGGAGCCACCTGCATGGTCGTGACTGGGATCGTCACGGTGGAGGGGCGAATCGACGGGTTCGACAGCAACATGATGACGTTGGTGTCGTCGTGAGCGAATCCGCCGTGCTCAGCCTGCTTCTTGCTGCTGCCGGAGTAGGTCACTCCCACATTCGGAGTCACGAGGACATCCGGAGTGCGCGGATCGCCTTTAGGCGGCAGGCCGGGAGCGTTGAACAGTTGGGTGAGGGGCGATCCCCAGAAGATCTGGCCGATGCCCGCGATATTGTTGTTAGCCGGCGACTGGCTCTCCAGCATCCCTACGACTTGCTCACTGGTGCACTGGCTGTTCAACCAAAGCAGAGAGACGTCATCTTCGGTCGGGCCGATGCCGGTGGGGTTGGACGGTGACTCGGACAGAGGCAAGCAGCCCGCAGCGTCGGCGATCGTAGCCGGGGAGGTGCTGACCGGATCGTTGGTCGAGTTGGCGATGCCCAGGTAACGCAGAGAGTCGATCGGACTCTGACCGTGCTTGGCGGTGATCACGATCAGCGTGGAGCCCCAAAGGCCCTGGTTTTTCAGTTCGTTGACCATCTGACCGATCGAAAGATCGGCGAACTTGATCTCACCGAGCAGGGCTTCAGACGGCGCTCCCTGGGCATCCAGGTAGCCGCCTACCACTTTCGGCGTGAGCGACTTTTCGATCAGCTTTTCTCCTACGCTCACCACCTGGAAATTCATTCCGAAGATGGTGGGTACCGGAGCCGTCGCGGAACCGTTGTGCGTTTTGCCATCGATCTGGTTCAGAATCGCTTTGACCTTCAGAGCGTCGTAGCACTGAATGTTCTGGAAGCTGTCGGTCCAGGCATTGGAGCTAGCGACGGCGGTCTGATCCGGCAGCGGGTTGCACTTGACTGAACCGGCGGTCACGCCCGTCAGGCCGATGGGAATCGAGTTGATTTCCGGAGAGAAATAGTCGTCTAGATTGCTGCCGTCGCCAGGACCGGCAACAGACGAATACGAGGGATGCTTGTCCGTCCATGCGGTATATCCGCCGGCCGCGTGAATCACGCCGAAGATGGTGTTGGTACGAACGAAGTTCCAGGGATAGACGGGAGCGCAGCCCTTGGCCGGATCGCGCGGCAGTCGCTTGGGAGCGATCGACTGAATTCCGCCGTCCACGCCTGCAGGGGCGCCGCCGTTCAAAGCCAGCTTGTTGATGTCGATGCCTTCATCGTACTCGGTGGTGTCTCCGGTGGGAGCAGCAAAAGGGATGCAGGCGCCAGGGCTCCCTGCCACGCCATTGCCGGTTGTGGCTGCCGGAGCATCGAGCGAGCGGTCGTAGGCTACGTCGTAAAAGGCTCCCACGCTGCGGGGAGTGCCGCCGCTCACGATTGCCATAAGTCCGGGAAAGGAGTCGGATGGCTTCGAAGTGGTGGCATCGAGGTAGTTGAGCGCATTGGCCTTGAGGCCAGCCAGATTGGGGCAGTAAGGCAGGCCGCCATTGGCGCCAGCGATTCCGTTGGCGCAATTGATGAAGTCTACGGCATGCATGCCGTCAATGCTGATCAGCAGCACGTGCTTGATGGGGGAAGGGTTTTTCGCCTGATCGGCAGCAAAGCCCGGCGAAGTTGTAAGCAGAAGAGCGCAAGCCGCCAGGCCCGCACTAAGCCTGCGAGTGAGACTCATAGGGGATTTCCTCCTGAAGATTTCAGAGATTGCTCTCTTGAGAACTAGCAGAGGTAGTTGAACGGCAGGTGACAGCCAGATTAATCGAAAATGAAAAAATGTAAAGAAGTGTAACGAAACATGGCCTCACACTTCGGATTGTCCAGACTTCTGAATGAGTCCTTCGGAACCGCCGTCAGCGCGAAATCTTGATCTGCGATATGTGCACGGAATCATCCGAAACGGTGCGCGGCACGGGCTGCACCAGTCGCCTTACGACGCGGGCATCGCCCCGAATCTGTGGCCGCGCGGCCGAGGAACTCACGGTAAACGGAGCCGATACGACGCTCGCGAAGCCCGTGGGCAAGGCGGAGCGGAATGGACTGGTCTGAAAGTTCGCGCTGCCGTCTGCCTCTGACGTAATGCAGAAGACGTAAGTGTTGCCGCTCGACAGCGGTGGCAGCGTGATCGAGGTCTGCGCTGTATAGAACACTCCCGCAGGCTGGTAGGTCTGTAAGCCACTCGGAGTCGTCTGCACAAAGGCGGCGACGCGATAGCCGGTGGGTGCGGTGCCGGTGGGAGCCGTCCAGCTTAGCGATGGCGTTGAAGTCGTGAGCGTAGCGGCCGTGAACAGGCTGCCTCCGTTCACTGTGGGGCTCTGGACCGCTCCAACAATCGGAGCGATCGCGGAACTGGAGGGCGCGACCGACGCTCCCGACACCAACGCGAAGTTCACCGTGGTGGAGGAATTAGGGATCGCGATGGGAACCGTCGCCGCTTCGCAGAAGCTCTGAGCGCGAGCCCAGGTGGAGGGAAATGGATCGCTATATTGCAGCGTGCCCACGTTCTGGTCGGTCAGAATGGCGGGCGTAGCCGCCGGAGTCCCGAATCCCGGGACGTCGCAACCGGGGGGCGACCGGTTGAAAGCCGAACTGCAATCCCGACTGCGTCGACGTTGCCGCCAGGACCAGATTCGGGGCAGCGAGGCCCGGAACGTTGCGGCCTGTGACCCAGGGCTCTGCGATCAACGAGTACATCGACGCATAGGAAGTTGCCGCAGCGGGCCCGGCATTGTTCAGCACCGCCGCCCATTGCGAACCTTGCACGCTGAGGTCGAGCGAAGCCGGCGTGGACTGAAACGCCGGAGTGATCGTGTTTGTCGCGCCATCGACAAAAGATTGGTTGGTCAACAGGACCGACGGCCCCAGCACCGCGTTCGTCAGAGGGCCGAGAGTCGAGGGTTCGTACTGCCCGAGGAACAGCGAGCTATCCTGCGACCAGTCGATGTTGCTCTCCACGTTGAGCGTGATGTTGAGATTGGTGACATTGCCAAGATCGGCCAAACCCACGGCGAGCGTATGGTTCTCGGGTTGAAACATGACTGAGGTAGGCACTGCCACGGAGTCCAGGCCCGAGAGCTTCAGAGCGAAGGTTGTCGTGGAGGCACTGCTGAGAATTACTGGCGGAGGGCCGGCCAGGTCGCGGCCGGCGTCGAACGTGCTGGTGTTGGTCCAGTAGGCGGAAGTGGAGTCGGGCAGCAGATTGAGTCCCCCAAAGGCCAGCCAATAGCTCCCCGCAGGCACTCCCGCAATACTGATCACGCCAGGAGCAGTCGCCGAACCTTTCAGCACTGTGATCGAGCCGTCCGGCTCGGGTACGACCGCGGAGACAGTCAGGCTGCTCGACGGGGTCATGGGAGCTTGCACCGCGCCGTTCGCCTCCCAGTAGGTGTTCACCCAATTGACGGTGACGATGCCGGTAGGCGTGACGCTCCAGGACTGCGTCGCGGTGGCGCCCTCTGAAGTCGTGGCCGTGACCATGAAACTGTTCGCTGTGCGCGACTGGGATGCGGTGGGCGTCCAGGAGACGGAGTTGCCGCTCAACGCGGCGCCAGCCGGGGACGTGGTCAATGCGAAACTGACCGTTCCGCCGGAAGGATCGGTGGCCGCCGGCTGATAAGCGTAGGCGACGCCCTGCGCCGCCGCCGTAACCGGTGCGCTGGTGAAGATAGGTGTCTTGGCTGAGACCATCGTGCCGGTTCCACTGCTACCTCCGCACGATGCCAGGCCGAGCAAACACAACATGAGACCGACGGGTGGGAACGCGTGGCGCGTCATGGGGACTACCTCCTGTAAGTCTTTAACAGGGGCCCGGGGGACAGAAAATGTACATCAGGCTGGGAACCCGTGTCCAGCGTGGGAGTTTCGGTTGCAAAGGAGAATGGCAAACAAAAACCCTCGAGCCACCAGCCTCGAGGGTTTCGAATACTTGGAAAGAATTGACTATTTCAGCGTCTTCACGAACGCAGCCAGAGCCTTCGCGTCGTCGGCAGACAGGCCGGAGAGAGCTTTCTTGTGCGGAGGTTTCTTGGTGTCGTTTCCTTTGGTCAGCAGGTCGGAAATTTGATCCTCCGTCAGGCTGGTGCCCTTCAACGCGGGACCGACTTTGCCCTGGCCTTCGGCGCCATGGCAGCTGGCGCACTTGGCTTTGTAGGTGGCGGCTCCGTCCTGCGCGAAGGCAGGCAGAGCCAGAGATAGGGACAACACGAGTACTAACAAGAGTACGAGCAACTTGGTGATTCGCATGAGGTCTCCTTCGGTGGTTGAGATGTTGGGGCCCGAAAGTCGAAGGAAATTGTACTCCGCGGGAAGGTGCGCGTCGATCATCGAAGCTATGGTCGAACGCGGAAAACTTCTCGCTCCGTGCCAAACCGGGAATCAGATGTCGGACGACGGGATGGCTAATCACAGACAGTTGCTCGCTCTGGAGATTCTCAGCTTCCAAACGCCGTGGTCCTTGGTGAATACGTGGGTCGTGTCTTCCCGCGCCACGTTCCCATTTTCTTTGGCGGTGTAGATCTTCACGAATGCTGCGACGGCGGTTTCTCCTAGCACATAGATGCGCATATCCTGCGTTTCCACCGAATAGGGCGGAGCCTCGCCGGCATGGGGTTGCATGCCTTTTATGATGCCCGCCTTACCCGGACCCAGGCCTCGTGGCCCCAGATTCACCAAGTCTTCCGCCAGAATGCGCTGTTGTACGGCGATATCCGTCGTGCGTTCCGACTGCACCAAATCGGCTTCGATCTGCCGAATGGCGTCAGACTCGCTTTGACTTGCGGCCACCGTCGCGGATTTCTGGAGCTAAGTCGGAGGTGGTTTGGCTAAAGGCGGGCACTGCCCAAAGGCACAGCGCGATCAGGAAAGATGCGACAACTCGCATAGAGCCCCCGGAACTTGAGATAGGAGTGGAATGCTGGGTCGCGCTGGTCTTGCGATCTTTTTCTCGCTGATTTAGTTGCTCGGCATGTTCGGATGGCGGATGGAGCAGGTTCGCATGTTCTAGTCCAGACGTGACTTCGGGATCTGACTACCCACCCCCTCCTGGTGTCTAAATTGAGCATGGCCCTGCGAGTGCCAGTGACGGCGCGAATCGGTCTGGCACTTATTCTGCTTGGCGCCTTTCTCTATGGAGGCTTGCAATACTGGGTCTGGTCCCGGACCTGGCTTCCCCTGGATATGCCGATCTCCCTGTCGCAGGGGCAGATTCACACGGGTGAATTTGAGATCAACCTCGATGGATTCTGGATCCTGGTCGAGGTGGAGAGGGGATTCGACTTTGAGGGTGTGCCTTGCCTGATCGGCTTCGAAGTGTGCGCGGACAAGCCTTCGATTCTGCGTGCGTCCTGGAAGTTCTCCGACTGGGGAAGGGTTATCGCTCAGGGCACGAGTGACGAAAGGCGCGAGAGGCTGGGCGGCACCGTCACTATGGGTCGGTGGTTAGGCGGCTTTAGTGTTCCGGAGGGAAAGCACTACGCACTCGACGTCGATGTTCTGGAGGATGGCAGTCGCCTGAACGCCGGCCACCCGCGATTGAAGGTCTGGGAGATGGGTGGTGAGTGGCGATATCAGGAAGAGGCCGACGAGGTCTTTCCCTATGCGGTGTTCCTGGTCGCGATCGGTGTGAGCATGCTGATACTTTCGATCGCTGCCCAACTCCGAGAGCGGCGCGACAACCGGAGAATTCCACTGACCACTCCGGGGCCGGTGGTGCTTGAACTAAAAGTAGAGACTGGCTCATCAGCAGGGGATCCCCGGTCCGATCGCGGCGGGAAGGTGCCGCTGCCAGCTTGGTTCGGGATAGCTTTCATCCTGCTCGGAGTAGCCGGTTACGCCGCAGTTCAGCACTGGCTGAATTCGCGCATCTTCGTCCCCGTGGACATGCCGGTTTCGCTCGCGGCTGGGCACATTCGAACGGGACCGTTCCGCATCAATCTGGAGAACTACTATTGGGTTCAGATCGATACCGGACAATCGCAGCAGGTGAATCCGCGATGTGATTCCTATTCTCTACTGCGTACCAGTTGGGTGTTGTACCGGGAAGGAAAAATTGTCGACAAAGTTGTCTACCGGCCCGACTTTGCAGGTTTCAGCGCCGATCCTGGGACCTACGATCTCGACGTGGAGGTTCTCTCCGACGCCAGTTGTCTCAATGCTGGCCATCCGCGGCTGAGGGTCGCCGGGGAAAGGGAATCCTTTGAGAGCAACGCAGCGCTCTTGAAGTGGGGAGCGGAACTTTGTGTTGCCATGGGCGTGAGTCTAATGGCGATCGTGGGGGTCGGCCGCTTTGTTACCCGACCGAGCGAAATCCTGAGCGTCACCGGCTCGGAGAGCCGTGGACAGAATTTTCAGTGGGCGCAGAGGTTGCCCCTCAGGCGACCGATTTCAGGCTTGCCGTCGTTCGGCCTGATGGCAGCGATCATGTACGCGATGTTCACCATGGTAATGATGTGGATGGAGCAGCCCGTGATCCCGATGGTGCTGATGGTTCATTTGTTGAAGCCCGGCGCCGCACCTGCCAAGAGCGACACCTGGACCGACCCGCTGATGGTCCGCGTGAAGGAAGGGGGGTTGGGTTGCCCCCCCAATCTGTATGTGAATGAGAAGCAAGTTGCCTGGGAAGACCTTGACCGCGTGCTGAAGCAGGAACTGGCCGTACGCCGAGAGTGGGTGGTGTATGTCGGGGGAGACGACAACGTGGACTGGAACTCGGTCGTCAACGTGATCGACGTTGCGAAGGGACGCGGCGCAAGGGTTGTTCTGACCACTGGTAATACGGCGAACAAGGCGTCGCACTGAGCAGTGATGAGGTTGATGCCGAACGCCGGAAGCCTGACGCCCGCTTTTCTACCGGTGCACGATCAGAATCATGCCAGGATGCAGGACCGCCACGTTGCGGTTGTCGCGCTTGAGGGCGGCGACGGTGGTCTTGTAGAAGGTCGCAATCGAGTAGAGCGTTTCGCCTGTCTTGACCTTGTGGTGGACGACGGCGGCTTGCGCGGTTTCTTCTTTCTCGATCTGCGCTGACTTTGTGGCCGGAGGCTTCACGGCGGCGGTCTCGGATGCCTTCGGCGCGGTGCCCGCATGCTTTGCCTTCGAGTGCGAAGAGGCGACCTCGGCATCGTGTGCGCTGGGCGTGATGGGCAGGTGCAGGGCGAGAACTTTACGCCCGCTCAGGCCATTGCCCCGCAGACCGTTCCAGCGGCGCAGCATCAGCGGCGACACGCCGAAGTTCTCGGCAACGCTCTCGACCGTGTCTCCCTTGTGAACTTTGTAGCGCGTAATGTGGCGGGCGTAGGTCGCGGTATCGTTCAGCGGATGTTTGCCGGGCGCGACCGCAATGACCAGCTTTGCGTCGGCTTCAAGCTCAGTGCCTTCAAGATGGTTGGTGTCGGTAATCGACTTGGCCGTCGTGTGATATGTCCGGGCCAGCGAAGCCAGAGTGTCGCCGGGCTGAACGGTGTGATAGCGCCACCACAGGCGCATATCGGCCGGAATCGCGGCGATGGCGGTTTCGTATTGATCCTTTGTTCCGGCAGGCAGGTGAAGGCGGAACTCGCCTTCGCGCGGCGTGGTCACGCGCAGCAAGCTAGGATTCATGTCCTGCAACTCGGCCGGTGTGGAATTCACGCACTGGGCCACCAGCCGCAGGTCCACCGGATAGTCGATCGTGACCGTGTCGTAATCGTCGGGAGGCGCCATCGTGACCGCATCCAACCCGTACTGCGAGGGATTCTTGGTCATGATGGTCACGGCCAGAATAATCGGCACGTAGTTGCGAGTTTCTTTGGGTAGAACGTTGCGACGGTAGAGTTCCCAGAAATCGGCGTAGCCGGTGCGCTTGACCGCAGCCTGCACCGTGCCCGGGCCCGAGTTGTAGGCGGCCATCGCCAGGTACCAGTCGCCGAACTGGTTATAGAGATCTTTCAGGTGACGGGCAGCGGCGCGAGTCGACTTCTCCGGATCCTGGCGGTCGTCCACATACATGCTGTGGTGAAGGCCGTATCCACGTCCGCGGCTCGCCATAAACTGCCAGATGCCGCGCGCGCCAACTCGCGAAACAGCTAAGGGATGGAATCCCGACTCGGCTTGCGCGAGATAGATCAGGTCCTGCGGGACGCCCTCGTCCTTGAGCGTCTTCACAATCATGGCGTGGTAGCGCCCTGAGCGGGAATACGCGCGCTCGAAGACGCCGCGTCCGTGACCAGAGAAGTAGGTAATGTAGCCGGCGACCTGGTCGGTCATCATGAGCGGCAGGTCGGAGTTCGTGTGCTTGATCTCGGCCTGCGCTTTCGCTTTCACGCCCGCATCGGCGGCCGGAGTCAATCCGTTGGTTTCGTCGATAGGCGCCGGTTCGGATTTCTGCTGGGCATCCTGCTGAGCCGCGTCGGAAGAGGTGCCGCCCGGATAAAGCTGGTTGACGCCCTGGACAATGCGGTCGAACTCTTGCTGCAGGCGATCATCGGAGCGTACATCGAAATCGCTACTTAGCAGCGCGTTCAACGCGTTATCGAAATTCTGTTTAGCTTCGTCGGTCTTGCCCGCTTGATGGTTCGCCAGCCCCGCCTGGTATTCCTTCTCCACCCGCGCGATCAAATCGGCGATCGGGTCTGAAGCGGCGGATGATTGAGGTGAGGATGACTGTGCCGGGGTAGCTTCGCTCGTGGCTGGTTTTTGCGAGGACGTTTCGTCCGCCTCAGGCGCGGCGGGCTGTGCGATCGCAGCCGTTGAAGGGCCGTGAGCCGGAGCGGCAGGCTTCAGAGAAGGCGCTGTTCCCGGCGGCAAGAGAGAAACTGGTTTCTGCGCCGTCTGGCAGCCAACGGCCGCCAGAATCAGGGACGCCAGTATCGCACTCCGCATATAGAGGTTTGCAAATCGCATATTTCTCTATGAGATACGTGCCTCTCCCGTGTGAACGTCCCCGTGAATTCTACCAAAATCGTACGCGGTGGTCTCGCCGGGGTCAATCGCCAGAAAGGAACCAGCGAGGTTACTTTCGGCACCGAGCCGGCTGGTTACCTCAAAGCGGGCGTCCGGCATCGGGCTTCAGCCTTCTTTGGATGCCTCGCCCTTTTGTCGCGGTTGGCGGCGGCATTCCCTTTAGGAATCAGCCAAAGTAGATCCGGCCCGCCCTTGCCTTACACCTTGCGTTGGACTCGGACGAGTAGCTCCTCAGCGCTCCAGCGGCAGCAGGTAGTTTGGATTGCTCTCGAGTGCCCCGCCGAAGAATTGCCGGTCGGCCACGCGCATATCCCAGGCGATCACCGAGGCTGGCGTGATCTGGATGGTGACGTCATCCCAGGCCGCGAACACCGGTCCTACCCTCGAATCACCGAGAGCAGCCGGGCTCATGTATTTTCGATGAACGTCCGCATTCCTCTTTCGCGAAGAGTCGCCGACCAGGATCTGTCCGGTGCCGGAGATGTTAACGCCGCGGGAGGCCGCAGGGTCGCGTGCGTCGATCATTAACGAAATCTTCGCGTCGGCTTGCAGGTTGCGCGCTTTGCGGCTCCGCGAAGAGGTGGCGACAAAGACGCTTGTGCCGTCGAACCAGTACCACACCGCCACCATGTGAGTGGAACCGTCTGGATTCTTCGTAGCCAGCGAAGCAATGTACCGGCCATCGAGCAACTCCCGAACCAGAGGATCTGCAAGGGAAGCCATCGGAAGTCTCCTTTCATCAGCCGTTGCAATGCGAGTTGTGCACGGGCCGAGTCGAAAACCGGAGTTCCAGTGTCTGAGGCCGGAAGCCGGAAGCCTACAGCCCGACGCCTGCTCTCACACCCGCCAGTAATCCGGACGCCAGTTCTTGATCGCCTTTTTTATGTCGCCGCGCGACAGCTTCTCGTTCAAAGCGCGCTCGACCAGCTTCGGAATCTCAGCGTCAGAGGCGAAACGCAGTCCGCAGAGCTGGCCTTCGGTGATCTCTGGAATGCGTGAGCGCAAAGGCTCGGCAAGAAGCTGGGTCAGGCGCAGGCGCTCTTCGAGGCGAATGACGCGGTCCTGCACTTTCAAGGCATAGAGGCGCGACTTGACCACCGCGCCCAGCAGCGCCGTCGCCAGCAAGATCAGCATGAACGCATGGAAATGATCGCGAAAGTCGCCGTGAGTAATATGCGCGAAGAAGTGGATGAGCGTAAAGAGTAGCCCGATGATAAAGATGGGAAGAATAAAGAAGTGGAACGGCGGATCCCATCGGGTGTGGTTGGCATAAGACTGTGGAGCATCGGCCATGCAGGACTCCTTGAGGCAGAGACGTGCCAGTGTAGCAGAGCAGGCGAGGCTGTTGAGCAAGGATCGGAGTAGGGAGGCGGCTCACTCTGGCAGTCGCAGCCCTTCTCCGCGAACTCGAAGGTTCAAAGCTTTTGACCGCGAAGAACGCAGAGAAATTCCACAGAGGACGCAAAGAAAGGTACCGTTTTTTTGAAATTTAGCCACTACCGAGATTGGCGCAGGGTGTTGAAGGAAGTTTTCGAAAGCCGAAAGCCGAAAGCCGGAAGCCGCGAGTAAGCTGCGTCTCACTAAAACAGGAAATGGAAGGAGTCCGGAATCGCCGATTCCTGAACTCCTTCCACGCCGCCTCGCCTTTTTTACCGCCGAGAGGCGAGCAACGTCTGCTCGGTCGCCGGCACATTCTGAGCGCGCAACTCAGCTTCGGCCTTGCTCTCCGGCAAACGGTAGAGGATGCGGCTACCCGCAATCTTCATCCCCCACAAGAAAGTGCGATTTCCGTACTTGTGGAACACAAGCGCGTAGTTCGCGGCGGCAGTCTTGGTTTCATCCGCCTGGGCGGTGGTGAACAGGCTCACCGACGCCTCCCCATTGCGAATCACGAGAGTCTTTAAATCCATGGTGGCTGGTGTCACAACGCATTCGCCCGCAGGAACCGCTTTGTTGCCGACCATGAACTCAAACGGCACCTGCGTCACGATCCTGTCGCTGCTGTTCAGCTGGGCAACGGCCAGGAGCGGGAGAATGGTGAGCGTCAGTGCAAGCATGCGCGTTACGGTTTTCATAAATCACCTCCAAAATGTTTGTTCCATCCCCCGGAACTGTTGCCATCCTGCACCCGACTGGCAGAAACGTCCATGGAGCCAGTCTGAAGCCGTATCAATTGATCTGAAGAATCAGCGCAGCGTCTTGACAGGGCAGCGCAGGGAGACAAAAATTACGAATAGCAGGGGGCGTGTCGGGTTCCATGCCAGAAAAGAAGGTTCGCTTCGGCGAGTTCGAATTGGACTTTGGCCGCTTTCAGCTTCACCGCGGCGGAGAGCCGTTGCGTCTGGAAGGTCTTCCCCTGCAATTACTGATGTTCCTGATCGAGCACCATTGCCAACTGGTGACGCGCGAGCAGATTGCCGACGCCTTGTGGGGTAAGGATGTTTTCGTCGACGTCGAGCAGGGAATCAATACCGCGATCCGCAAGATACGCATGGCGCTCGACGACGATTCGGCGCAGCCGCAGTTTCTGCAGACAGTCGTGGGAAAGGGCTACCGCTTCGTTGCGCCCACCAGCGTAGACGGACGGCCTGATACGGCATCCGAAAATCCGGAAGCATTCCGGGTTTCTGCCGAGGACCTGGGCCACGCCATCATGGCTGCGGCAGGCCTCGATCCCGAGAATCCCAAAGCACCTCCGAAAATACGGGGCGCATCCTGAACGCCAAGCAACAGCTCTCGCCCTTATAATCACGCGCATGGGTGGCGATCCCTCACCTTCCTGGACGAACGACCCTGCTCTTGGCTGGACGAACCGTACCGTTCTACGCGTGGACCGGCAGGATCAGTACTTGTGCCTGCATGACATCATCATTTTCGTGCGCGATCAGGATCGCAGTCTGCGCTTCTATGTCGACCAGCTTGGTTTCAAACTAGTTGTGGACCACCGCTTTGAAAACGGGGAGCGATGGATCGAAGTCGCGCCTCCAGACGGCAGCGCGAACCTCGCGCTCATCGCTCCGAAGCCAGACACCGACGCGTACAAACTGATTGGCGGAGACCGTTTGCTTTTCTTCATGACTGAAGATGTCTACGCCAAATACAACGAGTGGAGCCAGCGGGGAGTGAAATTTCTCTCTCCGCCGGAGAAGCCGGCTTGGGGCGGAGTCTTCACACGCTTTGAAGATGTAGACGGGAATTCGTTTGGACTTGCCGGATTCGATGAAGTGCGGCAAAGCCTGGAAGTGCGGCAGCGGGCGCACCAGGAGAAACTCGAATCTGAGCGCCGCATTGCCCAGGAACTGGAAATCGCCAAGCAGGTGCAAAGCCGCCTGTTTCCACAGAATCATCCGCAGCTTAAGACGGTTGAGTACGAAGGGATATGTTTTCCCGCGCGGCAGGTCGGGGGCGACTACTTCGACTTCCTCAATCTTGGGAAACAGCGGCTGGGGCTCGTGATCGGCGACGTGTCGGGCAAAGGAATTGCGGCGGCGCTTCTGATGGCGAATTTGCAGGCGAACTTACGCAGCCAGTGCGCCATGGCCGTGGATCATCCGGAACTCTTGCTGCGCTCGGTGAATCGCCTGTTCTACGAGAACACCGGCGACAGCGCCTTCGCGTCGCTATTTTTCGCGGAGTACGACGATGACGCGCGCCGCCTGCACTATGCGAATTGCGGACATTTGTCTGGTCTGCTCCTGCACAAAGACGGCACGCTCGAGCAACTCGGCTCGACGGGCACGCTGCTGGGGCTGTTTACCGATTGGGAGTGCTCGATGCGAGAATGTGAGGTCGCTCCGGGTGACCTGCTTGCGCTCTATACCGACGGCGTCACTGAAGCCTATAACGATGCGGGAGAGGAATTTGGTGAGCCGCGGTTGATTGAAGGATTGAAGCGGTGCCGAGAGCTGTCGTGCCCGGCTTTATTGGCAGCGATTGGAGACGAGGTTCGTCGATTTGGTTGCCAGGATCAGCACGATGACATCACTCTGATTGTCGCGAAGTTCAGAGGCGGCGAATAGAATCTGTCCCGCGCGGAATCTTCCGGAAGAATCAAGAATCCAAGACGTTTATGAAAGCCATACAAGTCAAGCAAACCGGCGGGCCGGAGGCCATGGAACTGGTGGAGTTGCCGGTTCCGCAGCCCAAAGCCAACGAAGCGGTCGTAAGGCTGACTGCTTCCGGAATCAACTTTATTGATGTCTATCAACGCGAGGGACGCTACAAAGTACCGCTGCCGTTCGTGATCGGGCAGGAAGGCGCGGGCGTAGTGTCTGGCGTGGGCGCCGAGGTGAAGTCGGTGGAGATCGGCGACAAAGTGGCCTGGACGAGCGTGCTGGGAGCGTACGCGGAATATGCCGCCGTGCCCGAGGACAAGTTGGTGCCGGTTCCCTCCGGTGTGACCGGCCAGCAAGCCGCGGCAACGATGCTGCAAGGGCTGACGGCGCACTATCTGTGCCATGACACGTATCCCTTAAAGCGCGGCGAGACGGCGCTGGTCCATGCGGCGGCGGGAGGTGTGGGCCTTCTGCTGGTGCAGATGGCGCACAACATCGGTGCCCGCGTCATCGCTACCGTTTCGACTGACGAGAAGGCAACGCTGGCGCGCCAAGCTGGTGCCGACGAAATTATTCTCTACACGCAATCCGATTTCGAAGCGGAGACCAAACGGCTCACAAGCGGCAAAGGTGTCGACGTTGTTTACGACTCAGTCGGGAAGACGACATTCGAGAAGGGGCTGAACGTTCTGAGGCCGCGCGGCATGATGGTGCTGTTCGGCGGATCGAGTGGCGCGGTGCCTCCGCTGGATTTGATCTTGCTGTCGACCAAGGGATCGCTCTTCTTGACCCGTCCAACGCTGGGACATTACACAGCCACGCGCGATGAGCTAGTCTCGCGGGCGGACGCCGTCTTCGGAATGATTGCCGCCGGAAAACTCAAGCTGCGGATCGAGCACACCTATCCATTGGCGGAGGCGCAGCGGGCGCACCGCGATCTGGAAGGAAGAAAGACCACAGGAAAACTGCTGCTGCTACCGTAAGGTTGACGCGTTAGGACTCCAGTCGTTAGGACTCAAGCCCAGCGATTGTCATCCTGAGCGCAGCGAAGGACCTTCGCATTCTTCTGGCGGCATCGGTGCGGCCGAAGAGTTCACAGGTCCTTCGCGGCGCTCAGGATGACAAGTTTCAGAGTGATACAGAAGGAACCATCATGAAAGCCATTCGCGTGGAGCACACCGGCGGGCCGGAAGTGATGGAACTCGTGGACCTGCCCGCCCCGCGGCCGAAGCCGACCGAGGCGTTGGTCAAAGTCTCCGTTGCCGGTGTGAACTCGATTGATGGCTACTTTCGGGATGGAAGATTCCGCACACCGCTGCCATTCATTCCTGGTCAGGAAGGCGCGGGCGTCGTGACAGAGGTCGGATCAGAAGCGAAGACCGTGAAAGTTGGCGACCGCGTGGCCTGGAGCGGAACGCTCGGATCCTACGCCGAGTACGTGGCGGCGGAGGAGGAGCATCTGGTCCCGGTTCCGGCGTCCATTACCGATGAGCAGGCCGCTGCCGCCATGATGCACGGGCTGACCGCGCACTACTTGGTGAACGACGCGCACAAGTTGAAGGCTGGCGAGACCACTCTGGTGCACGCAGCCGCGGGAGGCGTCGGATTGCTGCTGGTGCAGATGGCGCGCGCGATCGGCGCCCGGGTGATTGGTACGGCTTCGAGCGACGAAAAGGCGCAGTTGGCCCGCGAAGCCGGAGCGGACGAAGTCATCGTCTTCACGCGGCAAGATTTCGAATCTGAGGTCAAACGACTGACCGACGGCAAGGGCGTCGAAGTGGTGTACGACGGAGTCGGAAAAGCGACATTTGAAAAAAATCTGAATGTAATGCGCCTGCGCGGCCTGCTCGTTCTCTACGGCATGTCGAGCGGCCCGGTGCCTCCCGTCGATCCGGCGAAGTTGTCGGAAAAAGGATCGCTCTACATGGCGCGCACCACGCTGGCGCACTTCACCGCGACGCGCGAAGAACTACTGGCGCGCACTACCGCGCTGTTCCGCATGATCGCAGAAGGCAAGCTCAGGCTGCGGATTGCGAAGAAGTATCCGCTGGCGGAAGCAGCGCAGGCGCACCGCGACATGGAGGCGCGAAAAGTTGCCGGGAAGTTGCTGCTGATCGCGTAAGCATGAATGAGTGCCGGCGAGTTCTGTTATCAGTGTGCGACTCCGAATAAAGAATTTGGAGGTTCGATGAGAAAGTGGCTTGCGCTATTGATGTTCCTGGCCGCAACTGCCTCAGCCCAGTCCCAGGCCGAACCGTCTCAGTCAAGCGCGAGTTCTGCAGCGCCGCAATCTCACGCTGTTGATGAGAATGAGCACTTTCGCGTCGAGCGATTTGATTTTGACGGCAAGTCTCAAATCGACCTGCCTCGACACCGACCGGATGCGATCATCGTTTCACTGGGTCAGGACTTGGCTCTTTCCTCCCCGAAATCCAATCGTGCGGAGGCGCTTGCCAACGGCGATGTGAGGTTTCTAGGACAGAGAGCGGATTCCATTATTATTCATACCGACGATGGTCAGTCTCAGTTTCTGGTAATTGAACTGAAGCATCACTGGGACGCTGAGATTCGTCCGTGCGTAGAGACCAAAGCCTGCACGCACGTAGTCCGGATCGGTGGATTTGAGATCGGAACGAGCACCTCGCTCTTCACGAATGGGTTCGTCACGGCGTATCGGGACCAGATAGGTAAAGGTGGAACCCTTGCCACTTCCTACTATTCGGCCAAAGGGAAACATCACCTCATGTTCGTAGCACTCGACGACCTTCATGCGAACTTCGACGGAACCGAGCACGACTTGAAGCCCGGACAAGTTGTTGCTTCCGACGCCGCAGAGGTGGAAGTTGACGCCGGGTCACACGAGGCAAGGTGGATCGTGATCCGGATTGAAGGTCCCAAGGACCAAGAGCAAAAATGACCTCAGCTGGCGGACTATGCGCTGATCTTCTTTTGAGTGAAGAACGGAGACTAAACGATTCGGAGTTTGGGGAAGTCTCGACTATAGCGCGTCGGGTCAAGAGTCATCAGGCGGTCAGCATGTAGCAACGCGTGTGACCCGATAACGAAATCAACCACAAGGCGCTTGGGTGAATCGCCCGCGGAGCGCCGGCGACGTTGTGCGTATAATGCAAAGCTGTTCGCGGCCAGTCGCCATACAGGTTCTTCGAGGGCGAAGTCTACCGCAATGCCCATTTCCCGCAGAAACTGTTCTACGAAGTCCTGAGTGACTCCGGGATGCGCTAGGAGTTCGACAAATACGGGAGCGGAGATTACAAGGCCGCCCTGCGCGCGAGCCTGTCCGAGCGCTGTGGAAATGGCAGATGCCTGTGGTTCATTTGACCAGAGAGATGAAAGGATGTTGGTGTCGAGAGCGGTCCTCATTTGTGCCTGCGGTTCTTACCGCGCAGGTCTTCACGGCGCGAGTCATCATTCCGCAAGTCGTCGATCCAAGCGTTGATCTCCTTTTTTCCGCCCGGGAAAGTGCCCAAGATCCCCCGATACTTCTCAAAAGGATTCGTCTCGGAACGGGCCGGTCGTATGACAGTGCGCTCTCCCTCGATCACAAAATCAACGCGGTCGCCGGTCGTGAGACCAAGGCGGTTGCGGATCTCTTGAGGGACGGTGACTTGCCCCTTGCTGCTGATTGTGCTGGAATACTTCATCTTTACTTCTTTACCTCATGGTAAAGATATCAATCTTGACTGTTGGGGGTCAAGGACGGATTTTGGGTGCCGTCGTGGGCTAGCTAGCCTTGCGATCGTAGTTCCGCACGTACTCCGGTACTTCCCGCCCCGCCTCTAGCCGCGGGTCATTGATCGGCATCCCGGACTTCATCTCCAGCGGCAAAACTCCAGCCCACGTGGGGAAGGAGTAATCCGGTTCGTCGTCAATCGGCGGGCCGACTCGTACCTTCGCCGAAAATTCTTCGATGGGCACGCGCAGCACCGACGTCGCCTTCAGTTCGCGCTCGTTCGGTCCGCGGGAGTCATCCCAGCGCCCCGGCAGAATGTGTTCTGACAAAATCCGCAGTGCGGCGAGCTTCTCCTCCGGATCGTCCACCAGCGTCGCCTTCCCGAGAACGACCACTGAGCGGTAGTTCATCGAGTGGTTGAAGATCGAGCGTGCGAGCACGAGCCCATCGAGCAGCGTGACGGTGATGCACACGGGCACGCTGTCTTTCATCTGCATCTGGCGCAGCATGCGGCTCGCCACTGAACCGTGAATGTAGAGGCTGGCGTCCTTGCGGCCATACGAGGTCGGGATGACGAAGGGTTGGCCATCCATCACAAAACCGACGTGGCAAAGAAATCCTTCGTCGAGAATGCGGTACACCGCTTCGCGATCGTAGACGGCGCGATCAGCCTCGCGGACGAGACGGGTCCGCGTAGTGGGCGTTTGGGTATCAGACATTGGGGAACGTACTCCGGGCAAGCGCCAAGGATGGGTGAAACGAAAGTGTAACACTGGGCGTGTCGGGCGTCGGACCCCTATCCGGGACTTGTCATCCCGAGCCGAGCGAGGGACCTGTGCACTTCGCCCGGCGCCATTGATGGTGCCAGGAGGTACACGGGTCCTTCTGCCCGCAAAATACGCGGGCCTCAGGATGACAATGAGAACGAGTCATCAGAAGTCTAAGGTTAGGCATCCGAAGCTCCGCAGGCAGCGCAAGAGGTGTATCCTGCATCGTTCTTCCTGTTGCGCGAATCCTTCCCCTGCTCGGAGCCGCATGCCGTTTCGTCTTGCTGTTCTATTACTGTTCGTAGCGGCCGTGGCTCAGGCCGCAGAAATCAAAGGCAAAGTCACGAATGTGTTTGGCGGCGAGGCGCTGGGTCGCGTCGAGGTGGTCGTGCTCGAGACTAAGGCCAGTGCCGTCACCTCGATCACCGGCCAGTTCGATATTCCTAACATAGCGCCGGGAACCTACACTCTGCGCCTGAACGCCGTGGGCTATCGCCTGCTCACAATTCCATTCACTCTTGCCGCCGCGGACGTGAAGGAATTCTCCATCACCATGGTGCCCGACAACTTCCATCACACCGACAAGGTCGAAGTCCATGGGGATGTGTTCCAGTCCGCCGATTCTCCCGCCACGATCGAAACGAATATTACCGCCTCGGAGATCCGCCAGACTTCCAGTGTGTTTGCCGACGATCCTTTCCGCTCGGTGCAAACCCTTCCGGGAGTGTCCGCCGAAGGCAACAATGAATTCTTCGCGGAGTTCTCGGTGATGGGCGCTCCGTTTTCAAGCGTCTCGATTTACATGGATGACGTGCTGGTGCAGAGCCCGTTTCATGAAATCGGTAACTTCGCTGAGGGCGCGTCGCTGGGGGTGTTGACCAGTGAAGTGGTGGAAGAAATGAAACTGATGCCGGCCGCATATCCCGAAAAATTTGGGGACTCTGCCGGCGCCGCGCTCGACATTCGCACGCGTGAAGGCAGCCGCGGCGCGCCGTTGTTCCGCGCTACGGTGGGAATCGCGGCAAGCGAGTTCCTCGGGGAAGGTGGCCTGGGAAGCTCGCGCAAGGGATCGTGGCTGTTCTCGGCGCGCAAGAGTTACATCAACTATCTGATCCAGAACCGTGTGCAGAGCGCGGCCGATGTCGGCTTCTACGATGGAGATCTGAAGCTGAATTACGACGTCACAGCGCGCCAGAACGTCAACTTCTTTGTCACCGGCGGTCACACCGATATGCACGACTCCACGGTAACGGATGTCAATGGGTTTGCCAGTGGCAAGAGCGCCTTCACCCTTGCGCGCGCGGGATGGCGCTGGGCCGCGAGTCCGCGTTTGTTGGTGGATGCCCGCGGTGCGTTCTTTCACGAGCCCGACAGTTTGCGCAATCCCTTCGGTCAGATTGTTCAGACCAGCAACTATCAGGAGTGGGTAGGGGGAACCAGCCTGACATGGAGTTGGGCCAAGGACGCCGTTCTGGAAGCGGGCTGGACGACGCGCCGCATCGGGGAGAGTTCGTCCACCGCTTACTACTACAACGGAACCGTTGGAACAAGCCAGAGCATTGGCGATAACTTTCGCGAGAGCGGATACATTCAACAGGCAGGTGCACTCTGGAACGGAAGGCTTCACTTTCTGGGTGGGGTGCGGTGGGACAGCCTGCAGCAACTGGATTATCATCCCTTTTCGCCGCAAGCGTCCGTTGCCTTTCGCGCGGCGAAAAGCACAAACTTTGAACTTGCGGCCGGACGATATCAGCAATTTCCGGCGCTCGAGGAGTGGTCGAATTTTTGCTTCTCGCCCGGAGGCATGCCGGAGCAATCGGATCACTACACTGCGGCCTTGGAGCAGCGCTTCGGAGACAACACTCGCGTCCGGCTGCAGGTCTTCGACCGCGAGGATGCATTCTCGCTTACCGTCATCCCCGGACAAACTGTGGACGCAGTCTCGGGCCCATGTCCCCACACCGCCGAGCCTGTGGCCAACTCTACACTCCGGCGAGACTATTCCCGTGGTGTGCAGTTGGTGGTGCAGCGGCGTAGCGCCAACCGCCTCTCCGGATGGATCGGCTACACGCTGGCGCAAGCGAAGCAGAGGTACTTCAATGTCCACAACCCGATATTTTCGTGCCCGCCCTTTTGCTTCGCTACGTCGGCCTATGCGCCAAGCCTCGAGGATCAGCGCAATTCGCTAAATGTGTTCGCCACTTACCGGCTCAAGCCCAGCATCAACTTGAGTGGAAAATTTCTGTATGGCTCCGGATTCCCGGTATCCACCGGCATTTTCATCCTGGTGGGAACCACCTACCAGCAGGTGGGAACAGAAACGCTGCGTCTTCCATATCAGCGTCTCGATGTTCGCGCAGACAAAGACTGGGCGTTCAAGCACTGGAAGTTGACTCTCTACGGCGAAGTCCTCAACCTGACGAACCACTACAACCAGCGGTTCGTCTATTCGTCGGTGATCGATCCGAACACGGGGCAGGCTCAGGTGAAGGGACTGCAAGGGCTGCCGATCACACCCACCGCGGGAGTGGCGTTTCAGTTCTAGGAGCAGGCGTCGGGCATCAGGCTTCAGGCTTCAGCTATTGGACTTCATTGTGACGACGTCATAGGGCCGACGGCTGACGCCCAATGCCTGACGCCTGCTTCTCGCGATACACGCGCGTGAACAGAATCGCCACGATCGCCAGCACAATCGGAGTGAAGACGCTCGCTTCCGGCCCCACGCTTCCTCCGGTGAGCCAGCGTGGTCCGTTGAAGGATGAGTTGAGCAGGTTGTGGTACGGGGGAATTCCACTGTTTGACACGCCGTAGAAAAATGTTTGGCCCCAATCCCATCCCGCGTGAAAACCCACGGCCCACCACAGATCGCCCGTGCGCCGCAGGAACAGGCAGAACAGCATGCCGAACAAAACCACAGAGCAGAGTCCGAACTTGCTCTCGCCAGGATTCGCGGCATGTGCGAGCCCGAATAGCGCCGAGAGCAGAATTGCGGACGGCCAGAATCCCATGCCCGTCGTGAGCGTGAATTGAAGATATCCGCGGAAACAGAACTCCTCCGCGAGTCCGACCAGCACAAACGTCGCGCCCCAGGCGCCCGTCGCGGCGATGATGGTGCTCCCGTGGATCCCCAGACCCGTTAAATGAAAACCGTGGAACGCAAACATGCCCAGCAAGCATCCGCTGATGGCCAGAAATCCTACCGCCGTTCCGATCCAGAAGTCTTTTCCGAATGCGGACCGCGCTGGAAGCCCGTACTGGCCGAATTTTCGATGTTCGATCCACGACATGATGAGAGCGGCAATTGCGGTACAAAAGAAAAGCACCCCCTCGCTGATGCTCAAACCCAATGGAGTGAGCCCGGAGACCCCAATGCCGACCAATCCCGTGCCTTTGCCGAGAAGGCGGATCACCACGAACGGGATCGCAAGAAGCAATGTCGTGACCAACACCAACAACACAAAGATGAGCACTCGCCATCCCGCCCGAATGCCGTTGGGTCCGCGGAACACTGTGTTCGGTGGCGGCGGAGCAACCTCGGCAGTCGGTTGAGGTAGAACGATTTCCTGATCGGGCATCGTTGCGGTCCTTTTCAAAGCCAGCGGAACATTTTCATATCATCGTGAAGTTTACGCAACGGAACTTCCGGCGCGGGCACGCCACTAGTCTCGGCGAGCAGGGTGGGAACTTGCATCGCAAAGAAAATCTGGATTCCGCGCAGCGACGGAATCCCGATGAGGTCTGCCAGGCGAAAATTTCCTACCAGTTCAGTTTCAAGGCGAACTGGAACTGACGTGGGTCGTATGCCGCGGTGGCCTGGCCCGCGTTGCTGTAGAGCGGACTGACGGCAGCCACGTTGTATACGTTGGCGAGGTTAAACGCGTCGGCGATCAGATCCATGCTGAAGCGTTCGCTGAAGTAAATCTTCTTGGAAACGCGGATGTCGTCGAATACGGTCCACGGAGTGAGTCCGGCGTTGCGCCCGAGATTGCCGTCGAGTTGCTGCAGCGTCGGTATGGTCCCGGTTGGATTCGTAGCGCTGGGGAGAAATCCCAGAATGCACGGCTCCTGGAACGTGCCGCTCGGCGAGAACTTTGATTCATAGACAGCGCCGCAGGCCGGATCGACTGTGGTATTGGGGCGGCCCGTGAGCGAGGACAGTTGGAGATTGTCTCCACTAGCGGTGACGATGTTGAACGGCCGGCCCGAAGAAACCTCAATGATCGGAGCGAAGGTCCAATCGCTGAAGAACTTGCTGCGGAATCCGGAGCCTCCGACTTTGCCAGTCTGGTAAACCGCGCTGAACACGAAGCGATGCCGCTGGTCGAACAGCGACGACGAACGATCCAGCGACGGAAAGTAGCTATCCTGCGGGGTGAGTGTGGACTGCAAATCGGTCGAGTCGTCAATGGCGTGCGACCAGGTATACGAGCCCAACAGCTCGTAGTGGTTACTGAACCGCTTGCGCAGGTTCATCGTGAAGCCGTGATAGACCGAGCTGCCATTGGAGTAGTTCGCGTCCATGTCGCCGAACGGGACGCAGCCAGTGAACGATGCAGGATCGCAGTTTGTGTTGAATCCCTGGCTCGACAGGCTCTGCACGATGTTTTGCGCGAGACCTACGCATGCCGCTCCTCCCGGGATGGCATTCAAGTACAGACCTGCAATCGACGGATTCAGGCCGCCCGGACGGAAGAAATTCATCAGCGACGCGTCCACATATGGTCCGGCCGCACCCACGCCGCACCCGTTTACGGTAAAGGGGCTTGCGGCGGACTGTCCCGCGGCCAGCGCAGCGTTGAAGTTGGCGACCATCAAGTCGCCGCGAATTGTATTCGCGTTGATGGGGCGATTCAGGTGCCGTCCGCCGTTGAAGTTATAGGCAAGACTCAACGTGAAGCCACCTCCTAGAGAGCGCTCCACCGTAAAGTTGGCCTGCTGCGCGTACGCGTAAACAAAATTCTTGGACTGCGGATAACCGAAGGGTTGAAATCCCAGCGGCATGAACGACGAAGGACTGAGATAACTCTGGTTGAGGAAAATGGAATTGGGGAAGTCTAAAGCCTGGAACTGCTGCTGATTGGCGTTGTAGCCAAGGTTCGTGGCGACGGTCGGGTTGGCTGATACGGCACAAATGCCTGCGCCAGGCGTGCTGGGCGAGGAGTTGATCGGCAGGCCTTGAAAAATCGGAATCGCATTCAGGTTCGCCGGATTACCAGCGGCCGCTTTAATCCCGTTGTAGCTGCACCCACCGGTGCCGGCAAAGGCCAACTGCCCGCTCGACGAGCCGTCGGAAGCGTCTCCCAGGAAATACAAGCCGAGCAGCGGGTGATCGTAAAACAGTCCGTACGATGCGCGAATCACGGTCTTCCCGTCGCCCGCTGGATCCCACGCAATGCCAAGCCGGGGCTGGAAGTTGTTCTTATCGGTCTGAATCCCTTTCTGCAATCCCAGGAGGTTGTAGGCAGGAAGCGCGAGTCCTTGCGGCTGTTTGAATTTCGGGGGAATCTCCACGTCATAGCGAGCGCCAAAGTTCAAAGTGACCTTGGGACTGACCCGCCACGAGTCTTGCCAGAACACGCCGATCGGTATGTTCTTGAAGGTGTCGCTCGGGCTTCCCAGACCTTGTACGAAATCTCCGGGCAGGCCCGCGCCATACGACTGTACCGGCGAGAGATCAGGGAAATTGGGAAGGTTCGCGGGGTCCGGGTTCAGAAAGCCCAGGCTGGGAGCGTTGAATGCGCCGAAGTCGTAGACGCCTCCATAGTTGACCGTGAAGGTCGCCTTTAGCGGAAGGACGTTGATGTCTCCACCGAACTTCATGTTGTGGCGGCCAACGCTCCAAGAGAAGTTGTCCGTGAACTGATAGCGATTCTCCGTGCGTTGAATGTAGGAGTACGGCTCACGCCCGAAATAGGCGTATCCCGGAATGTTCACAGCCGGATCCGATCCTCCCGGAATCTGCGTGTTGTAGAAGTACGACAGGCCGCGCCGCGCATACTGAAAGCGGAACTCGTTGATCTTCGTGTTTCCGATACTCCATGTATCTTGTATGGTCCCGGCAATGTCGCGATACGTTTGCTCCGACGTGCGCGAGTAGGCATTTTGCCCGAAGGGCTGGTCTTGCCCGCTGACTTCGATTCCGGTCACCGTGCTGGGGCTCACGTTGACGCGCAGCATCAGCCGGTTGCGGCTGCTCAAGTTGTGATCGAGACGTAAGGAATAGAGACTCGTGCCTTCAAATACCGGGAAATTGCCCATTTGCGAAGCCAGTGTCTGGTACGACGCAGGAACTGGAAAGCACGGACCCGGAGGAGCGCAACTCGTTGGGAAGCCCGCCCAACTCGAAAGCCCTCCGGCAGTAATGGCCGTTACGAGTCCGGATGGCCATGCGCCCTGTATCCCCTGGCCTGAGGATGCGCCCGCCAACACGATGTACTTCTGCACTTCGCCCAAGTACAGCGGGTTTGCGAGAGCAGCGCCTACGCGAGGATCACCGAGGAACGAGGCCTGCCCCGGTGTGAGCTGAACCTCCACCGGAAATGGAGCGCCGAAAAACGGAGAAACATCAACCGGAGTGAGCCCGAAACAAGTCTGGCCTCCGCTGGTTGTGCAATCCTGGCCGATCGATGAGAAGCCCGTTTCGTGGCGCCGCGTTACCTCATACGAAAAGTAATAGAACGTCTTGTCTTTCTTCAGTGCGCCGCCGAACGCGGCGCCGGCCTGAACTCGCGTGTAGGCCGGATTGGGCACTGTGCTGAACGGATTCACCGCCTGAAAATCGCGATTGCGCAAATATCCGTAAACGTCGCCGTGAAAATCATTCGACCCAGAGCGCGTGATGATGTTGACCACCCCGCCCGATGCTCGCCCGTATTCTGCAGCGTAGTTGTTGGTGATGATTTGGAATTCCTGCACTGCCTCCTGCGACACGGTCGATCGCACGCCGTTCACTGAGTTGTCGGTCGCGTCGGTGCCGTCGACGTTCACCAGATTCGAGCGCGCGCGTTGCCCGCTCATATTCAAGCCGGATGTCGGCGCTGCGCCCAGGTTCGGTGCGGCGTCGTGCACCACCTGCGAATCCGTCAGCGTGAAATTAATGTAGTTACGCCCGTTGATCGGCAGATTATCGATTCGGCGCTGTCCGATCGTGTTCGTCGTAGAACTGCGCGAGGTCTCCACCAGTTCCCCTTGCGCACTCACCTCGACCAGTTCTTTGCCGCCCGACACCGAGAGGTTGACCGGCAACTCCGCCAATCCACCCACGGTGATGCTTACACCGGTTTCTTCGATGCTGGTAAAGCCCGTGGCGGCGACCCTAACCGAATACGTTCCCGGAGGCAGCAATTGAGCGCTGTAGCCGCCTTGACCGTCGCTGGTGGCCATGCGCTGCAAGCCCTTGGCAGCATCGCGCACCGTCACGGTTGCGGTGGCCACCGCATTTCCGGTGGGATCTTTCACCGTAATGTGCAAGTCGCCGGTGGCGGCGCCGCCCTGGCCAAACGCAAAGGCCGAAAGCAACACGGCCGCGACCAGGAAGACAAGGAAAGACACGGAGGCAACTCTCAAGGTGCGGATCATAGGGTTCTCCCTTGGACTCGCGGACGCGAGTGGACAGCGGAAACAGTTCCCGCGGCAGATTGCCGAAGTACTCACGAAGTAGTTGGACGCTTTGATGCCCGCAGGTTTTTATAACAGAACGGGCCTCGAAAACAAGTCGGGAATCCGGCGGGGAAGTTCCCGAGTTACCCCGCGATTTATGGGACTACCAGCTTGCGCGGGGAGCATCGCAAAACATCAGTAGCGTGTCAGTGACCACAATCACTACGTGGCGGAAATTCGTACAGGGGCGGCCGGATTCTGCAGTCTCCCCAGCAGCATCGCCGAACCGTTGAGCCGCTCATAACCGCGCAGAACAGGCGCAGCGGCCAAGCCCGAATGTGGCCAGGCCAGCGCGACACCGATCCTGCAAAGCGCGAGCGCCGCATTTTGGCGCAGCAAGATCGCATCGCTCACCATTTGCCGGGCAGCTTCC
>DASRRV010000319.1:0-27268 GCA_035695545.1 Candidatus Sulfotelmatobacter sp.
AGATAGGTCGTCTCGCGCCGGCCTTCAATACCAAACTCCTGTGACAACCGCATGCCCTCGTGGCAGCGCGCGCAAGTAGCCTGACCGACGTTTTGCGCCGAGACGGGAGAGTTGGGATCGGTGTGCGCCTTAATGGAGTGAATGCCATGGCAATCGGTGCACACGGGCGCCTGCCAGTTTCCTTTGGCAACGGCCTGCCCATGGATGCTCTGCTTGAATTCCTTGGAAATCGTGTCATGACACTGGCCGCAGGTCGTCGGCACATTGAACTTGAAGATGGGAGACTTGGCGTCTTTCGCGTCGAGAATCTCATGAGCGCCATGGCAATCGGTGCAGACTGCAGCCTTTTCCGATCCGGCAGCGACCGCGTGTCCGTGAACGCTTTGTTGATAGGACGCTACCATCTGGGCGCTCCGGCCGCTGTCTTGCATCACAAATTTCTGGCTATGGCAGGACCCGCAGGTGGCGGGAATGTTGGTGTGATGCACGCGCGACTTTGGGTCGCTGGCCGGCAACAACTCGTGCGGGCTTCCGTGGCAATCGACGCAGGTAGCTGCCTTGGTATTGCCTGCCTGCACAGCCTTGCTGTGAAAACTTCGGTCGTATGCAGCCTGCTCGTCGGCGTGACATGTCGCGCAAGTGATTTTTTGTGGAGGAGTCTCGTGTACCGAACTCTTTACATCGATGTGGCAATCCACGCACGTGAACATGCTGCCGTGGATGGAATCTTTGAAGCCCTGAGGATCCACATGCAGGCTGACGGGCTTGCCGTTCACTTCATGAGTCAGCGTGGCGTCGCTATGGCAGGCCAGGCATTCTTCGGCAGCCGGTTTATCAGGCTGCTTGCTGGCGGGTGGTTTACCGGCGGCGAGGATGCTTCCAGCTGTTAAAAGTAGGGTGAGGGCAACTCCAGGCGCAAAACGATTCCGTATGGTCCGCGTGGACATGCTCTCACCCGCCAATCTTTCAGAATTGAACGATTTTGTTGCAGCCGCATTGGGGCCGCTTTTACGACTACTTGGCCAGACCGCGAATGTAAGCGACCAGGTCTTTGATTTCCGCTTCTTTCAACTTGCCATCGTAGGACGGCATCTTGGCTTTACCTTTGGTGATGATCCCGATCAACTGCGCATCCGTTTCCGCCTTCACTTCGGGCGATGCGAAATCACGGGTGCCCATCTTGCCGCCCTTGCCATCCGCTCCATGGCACATGGCGCATTTCGCTTTGTAGGTGGCGGCAGCGTCTTGTGCCACTGCCGATGAGGTGCAGACTGCGATCATGCCGCAAGCCAGCAAAGTTACCAGGCCCATTCGAAAAGAGAGGTGTTTCACGTTAGCTTCCTCCTGAGGAAGATTTTTGCGCAACGATATCACAGAGCAAGAATGGCCTGTCGTCTGACTTGCCACAGTTCAGAAATCAGAAAAGCGATTCGAATTCAAATCTGAAACCGCGTTCTGAAATCTGACTTGCAGGCGTAGGATCACATACCGGGCAAATGTGAACCTATGGCACAAGTCACTCCCCCATGTGACAGAAATCACAGGTGTTTTCGGCTTAGATTGTGACAGTTATCACGTTCCCGCGTGCGATGCCACACTGCGTCAACCGTCCCGGAAAAGTAGGATCGCCGCATGTCGACTCCCCCACTTCGTTCCAGTGCAGGGCCGCACTCGGCGTCAGGATGGACGTCATCGGACGACGTATCGGGATCTGGCCAGGGCTTGAATTCACTCAGCTTTCGACCGCGGCCACTGCAGGTGACTTGGGAGATGACTCAGGCCCGTGACTGGAAGGCGACGCACGCCCGGGCTGCAACGCGCTCGCCACGCGACAAGAAGGAATTCTCCACCGCCGAAGCTTTCCATCTGGTCGAGGAAGTCGCCCGCATGCACGTGCCGCTACTGGTGTTAACGGGTGGCGATGCGCTGCTGCGGCCGGACCTCTTTCCCGTGATCGAGTTCGCTTCCCGCCGCTCGGTGCGCACTTCGCTGACCCTGCTCCCCAGTCCATTGCTCGATGCCCAGATGATGACGCAACTGAAGGCCAGTGGCTTGATGCGGGTCGCCTTCTGGTTGCACGGTTCCACGCCCGCATTGGACGATGCCTATTGGGGAGTCGCAGGAGCCCACCGCCGCACGCTGGCCCTCGTTGGGTCGTGCCACGAAGTCGGCCTTCCGGTGCAGATCAATACCATCCTTGCGCGGCGCAATTTCCACGATGTGGATCTCATGATTGAACTCCTTACGCGCTTGGACGTGATTTTGTGGAACCTGATCTTCTTCGTCCCCTCGAACCGCGAGCAGGACGCCGAGTTGCTCACTGCGGAAGAACACGAAGAGGTTTTTGCCAAGCTCTACGCGGCTTCAAAGCGCGTTCATTTCCAGATCACGGCCACCGAAGCGCAGCACTACCAGCGCTACATTCTGCAGCAACGTGCCCGGGAATCGCGGGGACGCATGACCGAGGCCGATGCGATCATTTGCGCTCCAAAGGGAGTGACCGACGGCAAGGGATTCGTGTTCGTCAATCATCGCGGGGAAGTGTATCCCAGCCGCTTTCTGCCGCTCTCCGCCGGCAATATCACGTCACAGGCGCTCTCTGAGGTGTATTGCGATTCTCCGTTGTTCGTGTCTCTTCGCGACACTTCGAAGCTGAAGGGCAAGTGCGGCCGGTGTCCGGTGCGGAATATTTGCGGAGGCTCGCGCGCACGCGCGTACGCGGTGAGCGGCGATCTGTTCGCGCAAGAACCTTGCTGCGCCTACGAACCGTAAAGCGCGGACTTTCCATCTCCACGGCGAACCGCAACCATCCAGCCGCCGCTGCTCGAATCGTGATTCAGGTCACAACCAGGCGTGATTCAACAACAGGGCGGGCCGTCTCCCATCGAGGCTAGCATTAGGCCCATCTTGGATCTTGCGTCGGCTCCCGAGTTCTCGCTTCCGATTCACAAGTACAGCGGTTCGAAACGGCCAAGCCCCCGGCGATCCGGGGAAGACGCCCTGCACCTATCGCGTGATCTCAATCACTCATTTGAGTGATTGCAATCACACGGCCCGTTTCGGGAATCCTCCAAAATCGTGGCAAATCATCGGGTCGACCGAGAAGATGCGGCCTCTCATTGTGACCTCAATCACAAATCCCCGTGACCAAATATACGGAGTTTCCGCACCATCTCTGGCATCCTAGCCGCTAAATCGAGGTGTCCTATGGCGCAAGATGGTCGTGACATTCTAGAGGTTCTCCGGTTCGAACTCAGCTTCCTGGAAGACGGAGGCTACGGACGCTCGCCGAATGCACCCTGGCGCGCTCCCGCCATATTTGAGGATTCGCCCATTTGCCCGAACTTCTGCGATCCCTCGCGTCCACATCCTTGTCAGAGTTGCCTGCTGGAGCAGTTCGTTCCCAAGGATCGACAGGCCGAGAGCATTCCCTGCCGGTTCATCGAACTCACCCAACACGGACAGACTGTGGAAGATCTCTATCGCACGGGCAGCCAGGTCGAGATGGAAGAGGCTCTGGGTCGCTGGTTGCGGGCACAGATCCAGAAAATCGAACAAGAGCGCGGCTTATCGAAAAAGGAAGGAATCGCGTAATGGCGACTCCACGACAACGCAGGCCCGTTCCTCCCAGTGCAACAAAGAGCATTAGTTTCTCCCAAGGAGATGTGAGAGTCATGAGTGAAGAGCACGCATATCGAGTCGCAGCATGGTGGACCTCCGGCCGAACCGGTCTGGCCAAGTCGGATTCCGCTCCCAATGCCATTCACTTCACGGCCCCCACAGAATTTGGCGGCCTGGAAGGCAGATGGACGCCGGAGGAACTTCTGCTCGCCGCGGTGGCTGGATGCTATACGACCACTCTGCGTGCGATTGCAGGGACGGCGCAATTCAACTTCACCGATTTGCAGGTCGAAGCCAGCGGAACAGTTCGCAAGGCTGACTCCGGCTACACATTCTCGCAGATCATCGTCCGCCCCAACCTCAAGATCGCGTCGGTCGAGGAGCGCGAACGCGCGCTCGATCTGCTCAAACGCGCCGAGAAGCTGTGCCTGGTCTCGCGGGCCTTGGGAACCACGTTGAAGTTCGAGCCGCAGCTCGAAATCACCAATCCCACCACGGTGGTTTAAGGGAATTGTTCTGGTGGCTAGAGGGTTAGTAGAGCCGAAACGGACGAAGGATCGTCCATCCCGCGCAGTTTGAATCCCACCTTCTTGAAGATGACTTGCGTGGCCAGGTTGTCCCGCAGGATTTCGCCCGTGAGCTTTTGGAACTTCTCTGCGCGGGCCACGCGGGCCACTCCGGCCAGCAACTCCGTTCCCAGTCCGCGCCCTTGCCATCGATCGGAAACCAGAACGGCCGCCTCGGCTTCCCCGCGATTGACGGCGCTGAACCGTCCCACGCCTAATACTTCGTGCTGCCCGGTCTCGGGATTCTTGCGCTCCGCCACCAGCGCAAATCCGCGATCGTAGCTTCCGAAGCAGATTCGCACCAGCCGTTCATGCTCCACTCGCGTGCTCAGACTTAGCGAGCAGAAATAGCGCAGGTATACGCTGCGCTCTGACAACGTTGTGTGAAACTGCACCATGAGCGGCTCGTCCTCGGGACGGATCGGACGGATCGTTACCGGAGTGCCGTCCTTTAATTGCCAATCCCAGACATACTGCGCCGGGTATGGCCTGATGCTGGGATGTGGCAACTGGTCGGCCTGCATCGTGGAATCGTACACCATGACGCGCGCGTCGAGCGCAAGCAAGTGTTCCGGTGTCGCCAGCAGCGGATTGATGTCGATCTCTCGAATCCATGGCTGCTCCACCACGAGCTGGCTAAACCGTACCAGTAAGCCTTCGAGTGCGCTCAGGTCTACCGGCTTGCGACCCCGCACACCCTGCAACGCAGAGAAGATGCGTGTCTGCTCCATCAATCGCTGGGCCAGTGTAGTGTTCAGCGGTGGCAGAGCCAGCGCGTGGTCGCGATAGACCTCCACCATCACTCCGCCCGAACCAAACAGAATCACCGGACCAAACTGGGCGTCCACGCTGCTGCCCAGGATCAGTTCGTATCCGTCGCGCCGCACCATCGGCTGTACGGTGACTCCAGCGAAGTGCTCCGCACCTGCTTTCTTCGCCACCGACGCCTGGATCGCGCGGTACGCGCCCCGCACTTGATCGGCACTCTCCAGCCTCAGGCGAACGCCATCGCCATCAGTCTTGTGGGCGATGGTATTCGACAACAGCTTCAGCACTACGGGATATCCAATCTCGGAAGCGCAGACGACCGCCTGCTCTTCGCTCTCCGCGACTCGCGTTTCGACCACCGGAATTCCGTAGTGCGCGAGAAGCTGCTTCGCTTCAAATTCGTTGAGCGTGGTGCGGCCGCTGCTCCGGACGCGCTGCACGAACTCGTCAACTTTGCCGCGAGCGTCGACGGCGAGCTCGGTTCCTTGGACCAAGGCCGGAGTTTCATAGAGCCCGCGCAGGTTGTAGGCGTAGCGCCACATATACGTGAACGCGCGCGCCGCGGTATCCGGATAAGAAAATGTGGGAATGCCCGCCGCGTTGAGAACCGCTGTTCCTGTCGCCACGCCGTTGCCGCCCATCCAACTGGCCAGCACGGGCTTTCCGGAGCTGCGGGCAAAGGGTTTCATGCGCTCCGCCGCCTCCGTCGGATCGGCGAGTCCCTGCGGCGCAATGATCGCCAGTAGTCCGTCGCTTCCCGGATCTTTGGACGCGATCTCCACTGCCTTCGCGAAGCGCTCTGCATCGGCGTCCGCCAAAACGTCCACGGGATTCGCGTGGCTCCAATGCGGCGACAGAAAGCTGTCGAGCCCGTTCAGAGACTCATCGGAGAGCGCTGTTAGAGTTCCCCCGGTCGCGATGAGCGCATCCGTAGCCAACACC
Organism: Candidatus Sulfotelmatobacter sp.; assembly: GCA_035695545.1. Lineage (GTDB taxonomy): Bacteria > Acidobacteriota > Terriglobia > Terriglobales > Acidobacteriaceae > Sulfotelmatobacter. The sequence continues at coordinate 5,898 of DASRRV010000319.1, forward strand.
CCCGGACCACCGGCGTTGGTGACAATGGTGAGCCGCGGACCGCGCGGGCGCGGCTGCTTGCTCAGCGCCTCCGCCATATAAAAAAGGTCAGCGATGTTTTGCACGCGCAAAACTCCGCACCGCCGGAACGCTGCTTCCAGCACGTCATCACTTCCCGTCAGCGCCCCCGTGTGCGACGCCGCCGCGCGTGACGCCGCATCCGATCGTCCGGCCTTAAGGACGATGATCGGTTTGCTCAGCGCGATCTCTCGCGCTGCCGAGAGAAATGATCGCGCATCTCCTACCGACTCCATATAGAGCAGAATGCTCTTCGTGTGCGGGTCGTCGCCGAAGTGGTAGATCAGATCTCCCCAGCCCACATCGAGCATCGAGCCCGTCGAAACAATTGCGCTGAACCCCACGTGCTCGCGCTCACTCCAGTCGAGGATCGCCGTCTGCAGCGCGCCGCTCTGGCTCAGAAATGCGACGCTGCCTTTTTGCGGAAGTGCCTTGGCGAACGTCGCATTCAGCCCAATCGTGGGATTCATGAACCCCATGCAGTTCGGCCCAAGCAAACGCAGCGACCCGCGCAGCAGATGCTTCTTGATTTCGTCTTCCAGCACCGCGCCGTCGCGCCCTTGCTCGCGGAATCCCGCCGAGATCACCACCGCCGATCTCGCTCCGGCGTCGACACACTCTCCAATAATTTGCGGCACAGTCTGTGCCGGTGTCACCACCAGCGCCAGATCGACTCCTCCCTCGATACCTCCAATGCGCTTGAGCGTTTTGATCCCCAATACTTCTTGGCGGCTGGGAGTCACCGCAAACACTTTGATAGGAGGTTTGGTCGCCAGCAGATTCGAGAGCACGCTGCGGCCCACGGTTCCTTCGCGATCGGTAGCCCCAATCACCGCGACCGAGCGGGGTAGAAAAAGCGATTCAAGCCCGGCTCGCGGAGGCCGTGCCAGAGGCTTCGATATGTACGGAAACGGCTGTACAGAATTGTCGGATACGTTACTCACAGAAGTCCTCGCGCGATCGCCCACAGATGCATTGTTTTACACGCTTTTGCGGGGTGAAACCGCCCTGTTTTCGCCTACACAACTCCCATCTTGTCACAGTTTTCTCTCTATGTCTGTGATCACGATGTGCCTTCAATCACTACCTCTCGTGATGGTGATCACAGGCCGAATTGCGATGCTACAATTTAGAAGAAAGAGAGGTGCTGCTTTATGCGCGCCCCTTATGGACTAAATATTCTTGATAATTGTCTTACCTGCTCGGTGAGGGAAGAACATCTTTTTTGTAATCTTTCTGTACAAGCCGGGCAACAACTCAACGACATCAAATCCACCGCCGTTTATCCCAAGGGAGCCATGCTCTTCATCGAAGGGCAGCAACCGCGTGGCGTATTTGTGCTGTGTGCCGGGAAAGCTAAACTTTCCACTTCCTCGCGCGAAGGCAAAACCATCATCACGAAACTTTCCGACTCCGGAGATGTTCTCGGTCTCAATGCGGTGGTTTCCAATCGTCCGTACGAAGTTACGGCCGAAATGATGGAGCCCGGCCAGGCCAACTTTATTCCTCGCGATTCTTTGCTGCAATTCCTGAAGGACCATGGGGAGGTGGCACTGCGCGTCGCCGAACAGCTAAGCCGCAATTACTACACCGCCTACGAGGAGATCCGCACGCTCGGACTCAGCACTTCGCCGTCGGAAAAGTTTGCCAAGCTTCTGCTGTCGTGGTCAACAAAGAGCGCGACGAGCGACGGTGCATCGCAGGTCAAGCTCACGCTCACCCACGAGGAGATTGCGGAGATCATTGGGACTACCCGCGAAACTGTCAGCCGGCTGTTTTCTGAATTCAAGAAGAAACAGTTGCTGCAGCTGAAAGGGTCGACCCTTGTAATCCGCAACCGGCCGGCGCTGGAAAAGATAGTCCAATCCTGATCGCCCAGGGGACAGCCCCTCGCTGTCCCCGCAGCGATCCGGCGTTTGAAATGTGTCGCCGTGGCAACCACTCTCCACGGCGCGCCTCGCTCTTATCCCGCAACCGTTAGCACCGGGCACGGCGCGTTCCTTACCACTTCGTGCACCGCAGCCCAAGGGAGATGTGCCGCGGCCCGTGCCGAACCGGACCGGTTCGCGCCCATTACGATCAAATCAGCTTTGAATCTACCGACTGCCATCAGGATTCCTTCAGGCAGGAAGTCGGTTCCCACCACAAATTCCGGCTCCTCATCCAGGCATGTTCCGCCGGGCAGGCAATCTCTCAGTTGCTGCAGCGCCCGTTTTCGCGACGATCCCTCCCACTCTTCTAACTCGTCCGCAGCCGCCGATGCCGGAGCGTATGCGGAAAGGCTCGCCGTTGTTGCGGGCATCGGAGCGATCATATGCAGCAGGATCAGTTTTGCGTGATGATCCTTTGCCAGCGCCAAGGCCAGCGGCAGCGCCTTCGCGGAGCCTTTGCCAAAATCGGTCGCGAACAGGATCCGATGGAATCCCGGTCCGTGCGGATGAGTCGCAATATCTGCCTTCGGACCAATTGTCATCACCGGGCATGGCGCAATCCGCAACAGTTCCTCCGCCACTGAGCCCAGCGCCAGCTTTTGCAGACCGCCGCGCCCGCGCGTGCCGATCACCAGAAGATCGATCTTTTCCTCTTCGATCGGCCCCGGAACCTGCACCGCCACCGGTCCGTGCTTTACCAGCGTTGCATGAATTTTCTGCTCGGGTCCAAATTCATCCACCAGCGCCTTGATCTGCCGTTCCGCGGCCCTACGGTCCAGATCAAGTTCGGGCGGATTTTCCTGCGTCGCGTACTTCCGGTCCGGCTGTAGAACGTGAACCACTGCTACACGCGCTTCATTTTCTGCGGCAATCACCAGGGCGTCGCAGAGCGCGCGTCTCGAGGCTTTTGAAAAATCGGTCGCCACCAGAATGTTGTGGAACACCGTACCAGTCTTCAGACCATTCCAAGAGGTCTTCAGTTCTCCGACTGTCATAGATACCTCCCTGACCGTATTCACTTCAGTCATCGTCACGGCCGGCCGATGTGGCCCGCGCGCGCGACCGTCTTCGTTTAACAGGATCGCCAGGTGCTGGAGCCGTAATCTTTTTCACCTGACCTGTCCTGATGGGCAAGCGCACCACCTTCACCTGGGTTCCGTCCCAGGTCAGCTTCATTTCTTTTGCACACCGATCGCAAAGCCAGAAGCGTTCCTGCATCGAGGGATACAACATGCCCGTCGCAATTTGCACGTCTGGGTTGGCGCTAGGTAGAAGATCTTTCCCTCGTGGAGATATCGGAAGACCTCAGAACACTCGGGATTAGCGCATTTCGATAGCACGGCGCGCTCCTGCCTGCCGTACAAGCAAAATGCTATTCTCACCCCTCCAGGATTGAGGTGATCCCAGATACCATTTCCGGTGACCTTCATCACCCGGTCAGACGACCCGTTGCACCTTTGGCTTTACATGCCCCTGACATCAAAATGCTCTGGCTGTCGCGATGCTTCAGTCACCTTCGCCTGTGCTGGGAGAGGGCTCCCGTAGTTCAATAGGGCGGTAGATTGCGCGACGGAGGGAGCAGCATTTGACCACGCAACTCTTGTGTAGAGTGTTTTGGTTCCCCATTGGACTTTTTGTATCGGGGTGTATTCCGGTCCTTAGTTGGTTCCTCTACAGCGGACATGGCGGCCTGGCTTGGCTCATTCTGCCCTTTTGCTTTCCGTACATAGTCCTTCGCTTAGTGCTTGCGCTTTGGAAGCAGCCTGCAGAGCAACGGCGTAGCGGAGTGAAGATCGCCGTCACTGCCATTCTGCTGTACATGTTAATTTCCTATCCGATGACCCGATGGACGGAGCACGACGTGACTTCGAGCATCGGTCTTCCGATCCGACCAGGAATACTCTTCAAGCTGTCCACCTTCCCGGTGGGGTATGCGCTCCCCCCTTACGAGAACACGCGCGGAGCTGAACAACCCTAACGTTGTTTTTGAGATATGTTTTCTTGAGAACCTGAAGATTGCCTCAGATGTCCCCGTACCGGAAACTCTCTTGTTTCCACAACGCAAGCTGATACGAAGAACGACTTAAGCCGAGAGTGCATCTACCCGCGCGCTTGAAAAACAATTCATAGGCCCCGTTGCGAATGCAGCCAAACCCGTGCTCTTAGTCACACAATCGCGGGTTCGGGAGAGAATCAATTTGCATCATCCATTTTTCCGACGCCTGCTAGAATGTCGGTTCCGCGAAAGCGAGTTTCCGGATCCTCCCTCAAACCCTCATGACCGAACTCCACTGCGCCGCTCTCCTGTTCGACATGGACGGAGTTCTCATCAACTCCACCCCCGCCGTCGCGCGCGTGTGGCGCGGCTGGGCCATCGAGCGCGGATTTAATCCTGACGAGGTTGTGGCCAGCGCTCACGGACGCCCAAGTCTCACAACGGTCCGCGAATACTTGCCCCATGCCGATCATGAAGCGGAAAACCGCGAAGTCGAACGCCGCGAAATCGAAGACCTTGAAGGAGTCGTTCCTCTCCCGGGCGCTCTCGACCTGCTCGCCAGTCTTCCGGCAGATCGCTGGACCATCGTTACCTCCTGCACCCGTCCTTTAGCCGAAGTCCGCATCAAAGCCGCCGGCCTGCCCCTGCCGAAGAGAATGATCACCTCCAACGACATCACCCACGGCAAGCCTCATCCCGATCCTTATCTCAAAGGCGCCGCCATCCTCGGATTTCCCGCCGAGGAATGCATTGTCCTGGAAGATGTCCCCGCCGGCATCCGTTCGGGAAAAGCGGCCGGAGCGAGGGTCATCGCATTCACTACTACGGTTCAGGAGTCCGCATTGCGCGAGGCTGGGGCTGACTGGGTTATCAGCAATTGTTCCGATATTCGCGTGCTCGATCGCCACAAAGATGTGCATCTGCTTCTCAGCGCTCGTTCTTGAGTGTCCGGAGCCTCGAAAATCGTCACCACTTGGGCGTAAACTTACCGCTCACCCCGAGCATCTAAGTAACTGTGAGGAGACATCTCATGAAACGTCAGCTGATGTACCCCTTTGTTGTCTTGCTCGCTCTCGTCTGTCTGGGCGCCGCCCAAGACGCTCAACGCGACCAACCCACGGCCAAGTCGCAGGAACGCATCACGAAAGAGGTGCGTCACGAGCTGCTCATGCTCCCCTACTTCGGCGTCTTCGACTACATCGCGTACAAAGTGGACGGCTATAACGTCACCCTGCTTGGTCAGGTCGTGCGGCCCAGCCTCAAGTCTGACGCCCAGAATGTTGTGAAGCGCATTGAAGGAGTCGAGAATGTCGACAATCAGATCGAGGTTCTTCCTCCATCCTCGATGGACGACGGGATTCGCCGGCGCTTGTTCAGGTCCATCTACGGCTATCCGGGACTCGAGAAGTATGCCCTTGGCGTGCAGAAGCCGATTCGGATTATCGTAAAGAATGGCAAAGTCACTCTGGAAGGCGTTGTCGACACTGACGCCGATAAGAACCTCGCCGGCATTCGCGCCAATGGAGTCCCTGGCACGTTTGCGGTCACCAACAATCTGCAAGTCGTGAAACCATAGGGATAAGACAAGCTCGTGCGAAGGAGGGACGCAGCCGGCTGCGGTCCTTCCTTCGTTACTCTGTGGGCTTTCGAAGCCTTCCTTCGTGAACCTTCGTGCCCTTCGTGGTTAAGTGCCCTGCGTGGTTATCCGCTTTTTGCTCCACTCCCGCGTATAATGCTCCCGGATTCAACTCCCAACCCCAGTGGAGCAATCGGAGGAACGTCATCATGAGTCTTCATGCTATGAACCGGCGCACTTTTCTGGAAACCACGGCCACCGTCACCGCAGCCACCTTGTTGAGCAGTCGTTTCGGATGGGCCGCAGGCGATCACAAGGCCGAACACATCGGCGTGCAGCTCTACACCGTACGCGACGCAATGAAAACCGACTTCGAAGGCACCATCGCCAAGGTCGCGTCCATCGGCTACAAGGAAGTTGAGTTCGCCGGGTACTTCGATCGCACTCCGCAACAGGTCCGCGCCGTGCTCGACAAGAATGGATTGAAAGCGCCCTCTACCCACGTTCAATACGACGAACTCGACGCGCAGTTTCCCGCGGTCATCGACGCCTCCAAAACCATCGGCCTGAACTACATCGTTTGCCCCTGGATCCCGGAAGATCTGCGCAAGTCGCCCGACATCTGGAAGCAGGCTGCGGAGAAATTCAATAAGGCCGGAGAGATGACGAAGAAAGCAGGCATGCAGTTCGCCTATCACAATCACTGGTTCGAATTTCTTCCGGTCGACGGCAAGCTGCCCTACGACGCGCTCCTCAAAGAGTGCGACGCAAACCTCGTCAAGATGGAAATGGATCTTTGCTGGATCACCGCCGCCGGCGCCGACCCGATCAAGTACTTCAATCAGTATCCCGGCAGGTTCCCGCTCGTCCACGTCAAGGACCTGAAGAAACTTCCGACCATCACTGCCGGCGGACCACAGAACTTTGGCGACACTGTGGATCTGACCGAAGTAGGCAGCGGGCTGATCGATTGGAAAAAACTTTTCGCGGGCGCCGGCAAAGCTGGCATCCAGGTCTATGTCGTCGAACACGACCATCCCAAGGCGCCGTTCGACAGCATCAAGACCAGCTACGACTACTTGAGCAAGCTGCGCTGGTAGGGTGAGCGCGGAATGACGAAATCGATCACCGGAGCCCGATCCGCGGCGTTATGGCGAGCGTATGCCCTGGCGTCGCTTGGGTTGGTCCTGCTGAGCGCATCCTGCGAAAAAAAAGAAGTAGCCCCGGTGATGCATCCGGACCGTAGGGCAAACTACGTCGCGGGCCTTAGCAGCAGTTTGGAGGGAGGTGGAGGCGGAGGCGGAGAAGCTGAGAAAACCCTGGCATATTCTGTCAGCTCAGCATTAGCGGCTTCAGGCCAATCCGACACTCTGGCCAACCGCAAGCTCGTCCGCAACGGATCGCTCGACCTTCTGGTTAACGATGTCGGGCAGTCGGCGGGCAAGATTGGATCAATCGTCACTGGCGTAGGCGGATTCGTCGAGAAGTCCTCACAGACAAATAGTGGCGGCCACACGGCTACGATGACCGTTCGCGTTCCCGCCGCGCACCTCGACCAGGTCATCATCGATATCAAAAGACTAGCCACAACGGTTGACCGCGAGAGTGTCGAGGTTCGCGACGTCACTCGCGAATACATCGATCTCGACGCACATCTTCGGAACGCTCAGGCCGAAGAGTCACAGTACTTGCAGATCCTGAAACGCGCAGCAACCATCAAAGACACCCTCGACGTCACCGAAAAACTGACCGACGTGCGCGGCCGAATCGATCAACTGCAAGGCGAAATGAAGTTTCTCGCCGCGCAGATTGACATGTCGGCATTGGAAATCTCGCTTCGGGCCGAGGCGGACGCGACCGTAGCCGGATTCCACTGGCGGCCGCTGCGCCAAGCCAAAATTGCCGCAGGCGACATGATGTCGGGAATGGCCGACTGGGTCGACTCGGTGATTGCCTTCCTCATCAATCTGCCGCTCATCGGGGTTTGGCTGATTTCGATCGTCGTATTGGTGCTGGTTGTGGTTCGCATTCTGCGGTTCTTGTGGCGCAAGTTCGGGCCTAAGAAACCGTGGCGTCTGCCCTGGCGACACTCGACTCCACCCGAGACACCGGGTGCTCATTAAGGGATGTCGCTATCGCCATTGTTGAGAACCAGTGTTTACGGCATTATTGTCGTGAACTGTAAAGCCGCCGCTTGAGCCGCGGACATTCGGAAGCTTGAATCAAGGAGATTCATGCAAGTCAAGCGCACGCCCAAGACTTACGACGTTTGCATCATCGGCTCCGGCGCCTCAGGAGGCACTGCGGCCAAGGTGCTCACCGAAGGCGGTCTGAGTGTCGCGTTGCTCGAGGCGGGCCCGCCTCTTGTTCCCGAAAGAGATTACAAAGAACACGTCTGGCCTTATGACTTGCCCCATCGCGGTGCTGGAGTCGGAGCTGCCTTCAGGCATGGAGTCGGAGACGAATTTCTCGCCCCCAATGGCGCGTGGGAAATTGAAGGCGAACCGTACGTATCCGCTCCGGGCTCAAAGTTCCGATGGTTCCGTTCGCGCATCGTCGGTGGACGCACCAACCACTGGGGACGCATCGCCCTCCGCATGGCTCCCGTGGACTTCAAGGTCCGCTCGCGCGACGGCATGGGCGATGATTGGCCGCTCAGCTACAACGACGTTGCTCCTTACTACGACAAGGTGGAGTCCTTCATCGGAGTCTTCGGGACGAAAGAAAATATCTCCAGCGCTCCGGACGGAGTTTTCCTGCCGCCTCCCAAGCCGCGCTGCACCGAGACCATCATCAAGAAGGCGTGCGACAAGCTCAGCATCCTGTGCATTCCTTCGCGGCTCGCGATTCTCACCCAGCCTCACAACGGCCGCGCGGCCTGCCACTACTGTGCGCAATGTGGCCGCGGTTGTATCACCGCATCGAACTTCAGTTCCAGCCAGGTGATGATTCCACCCGCGGAAAAAACCGGACGCTTCACCCTGATCACCGGAGCGATGGCGCGCGAGCTCATCGTGGGTAAAGACGGCAAGGTAGCCGCCGTCTCCTACATTGACAAGGCCACGCGCGGCGAACAGCGCATTTACGCGCGAGCCTTCATCGTCGCCGCCAGCGCCTGCGAGTCCGCGCGCCTGCTGCTGAATTCCCGCTCCACGCTCTTCCCTGACGGGCTGGCCAACTCCTCCGGAGTGGTCGGGCGCAATCTGATGGACAGCGTCGGCAGCGACGGCGGCGGGTACTTCGAGTCGCTGGAGAAAATGCCCGCGCACAATCATGACGGCGTGGGCGGCATGCACATGTATTTGCCGTGGTGGAAGTTTGATCGCAAGAACGAATTCCTGCGCGGCTATCACACCGAGTTCGGCGGCGGGCGCGGGATGCCGGGCGTCGGCGACTATGACGACCTGTGCGATGTCTTGGAAGGCTACGGCGCCACGCTGAAGCAGGAGTGCAAGAAGAAATACGGCACCTACATCGGCTTCGCCGGGCGCGGCGAGATGATTCCGAACGAAAACTGTTATTGCGAAATCGATCCATCCGCCGTCGATCAGTGGGGCATCCCCGTCCTTCGCTTCCATTGGAAGTGGAGCGACAACGAAATCAGGATGGCGAAGGACATGCAGGAAACGTACAAGCAGATTGTTGAGGCGGCAGGCGGAGTCTATCTCACCAAGACGAGCGCCGATGGGCCGAACCCCTACGGCATCGCCGATGGCGGCGTCATCATTCACGAAGTCGGCACGGTCCGCATGGGCGAACACGCCACGACATCGGCGCTGAATCAATATTGCCAGGCGCATGACGTGAAGAATTTGTTCGTGACCGACGGAGCAAGTTTCGTCACCAACGCCGACAAGAATCCAACGCTGACCATCATGGCGCTGACCTGGCGCGCGTCGGACTATCTGCTCGATCAGGCGAAGAAAGGAAATCTCTAGATGCCCATTTCGCGACGAGACATCCTGAAATCGCTGACGCTCACAGCCGTGACCGGGTCCGTGCTCCGCGTGATTCCGCTGGAAGCCGCCGAATACGCCCATCGCATGGTGAAGGCGGAGAAGGCCGCCGCTGAGACCAACACCTATGCGCCGAAGTTTTTCTCCTCCCACGACTACAAGACTCTGCAGTCACTTTGCCAGACCATCATCCCGTCGGACGAGCAGGCAAAGGGAGCGATCGAAGCCGGGGCGCCGGAGTTCATCGACCTGATCACCAGCGAGAACAAGGACTATCAAGTCGCGCTCGGCGGCGGACTGATGTGGCTCAACAACACTTGCCTCGACCGCTACGGCAAGGCCTATCTCGAGTGCGCACCCGAGCAGCAGAAAGAAATTCTCGACCTCATTGCCTATCGCAAGAATGCCAAGAAAGATCCCAGCCTCGGGCAGGGAATCGAATTCTTCTCGCTCTTGCGCAAGTTCACAGCCGACGGCTTCTTTACCAGCGAAATCGGCATCGAGTACCTGGGCTACATCGGCAATACGTTTGTCAAAGAATTTCCTGGCTGTCCTCCGGTCCCGGAGGCGTAGCTACCTCGCCGTCCATCCGCCATCGATCAGGATGGTTTCTCCGGTGATCATGTTGGCCGCGGTGGAAGCCAGGAACACAACCGCGCCGGCAACATCCATCGGCTCGCCAATGCGATGCAACGCTGCGATCCGCTCGACTACGTCCGCACGGGCTTCCGCGTTGGCGAGATAGCTTTCCGTTCCGGGAGTGTGAATGAACGTCGGCGCCACGGCATTCACGGTGATGTTGTGCTTTCCCCATTCCACCGCGAGGCACTTGGTGAGGTGCGCGATCGCGGCCTTGGTCATGCAGTAGATCGACTCGGTAGGCAGGGCGACGAATCCGGCTTGCGAACTCAGGTTGATGATGCGCCCGCGCTTCTGCGCGATCATGACGCGGCCGGCAGCCTGGCTGGCAAAGAACGTACCTTTCAGATTGACGGCAAGCGTCAGATCGAAGTCTTCTTCACGCACGTTCTCGGCGAGATTATCGGGAGCGAGGCCGGCGTTGTTGACGAGGATGTCGAGGCGTCCGAAATGCTTGACCGTGTCTTCGACTGCCCGGGAAATTTGGTCGAGGCGGGTCATGTCCATCTGCAAAGGAAGAGCGCGGCGGCTCATCGCCGTGATCAGCGCGGCCACGTCTCCTGGGGCTTTGATGTCGCGCAGCCCGAGCGCAACGTCGGCGCCGGCGTGCGCAAGAGCCAGCGAGATCGCGCGGCCCAGGCCGCGCGCCGCCCCGGTGACCAGCGCAACCTGGCCTGTGAGTTCGAAGCTGGGAAACTCCATCGAAAGTCCTAGCCTTTCCCGAACGGATCTTCCAGAGACTTGGTCTGCGGCGTGAACAACTCTGCACCATTCTCGGTGATGTGCATGTCGTCTTCGATACGGATGCCGAATTCGCCGCGAATGTAGATGCCGGGTTCGTTGCTGGTGGTCATGTTCGTTTGCAGCTTGGTGGTGTTGCCGCGGACCAGGTAGGGCCACTCGTGGCCGTCCATGCCCATGCCGTGACCGAGGCGGTGCGTGAAGTATTTGTAGCCGGGACCGTAACCGGCGTCGGTGACGACTTTTCGTGCGGCGGCATCGATGGAGCCGCACTCGACGCCGGGACGCGCGGCGGCGAGCGCCGCTGATTGCGCGCGCAACACGATGTCGAAGACCTGCTTCATCCTGTCTTTGTCCGTGCCCCCGGCCTTGCCAAGAACATAGGTGCGCGTGATGTCGGACTCGTAGCCTTCGACCGTGCAACCGCCGTCCATGAGGACGATGGTGCCTTCGTGAAGCACCTGCGGAGTCACCGAGCCGTGAGGGAAGGCGGAGCACTCGCCGACCTGCACGTCGGCGCCGCCGGTGAAGCCGAGACGCTCGTGCGCCTGCCGTACCAATTCTTCCACGCGAGGCTGCGTCATTCCGTCTTTCGCGGCGAGGTACGCGGCCTCGTAGGCCGCGAGCGTCACGTGCGCGGCCAAGCGCATCAGCGCGACCTCGTTGGCGCTCTTGATCATGCGGCATCCGGCGGTGACTGGAGTCGCGCTCACAATGGTGGCCTGTGGCGCGGCTTTGGCAATGCCGTCGGAGAAGACGAAGCGCACAGTCTCTTCAATTCCAAGTCTGCCGGTGGCAATGCCGCGATCTTTCAACCCTTGGGCAATGCGCTCGTAGGGGCTTTCGTCTTCCTGCCAGATGCGCACGTCGGGCTGCGCGCCATCTGGGGAGTTGGCGATTTGCTCGCGGGCGCGACCTTCTTCGAATCCCGGACAGACGTAGAACGCGGCGCCCTTCGCGGGGAGCACGAGCGCGAAGGTGCGCTCGCCGCCCCACCAGCGGATGCCCGTGAAGTAGTTCAGTGAAGTCCCGGTCATGAGAACGATGGCATCGAGGCCGTTCTCGGTCATCAGTTTGCGGGCGCGCTCCTGGCGTTCCGTGCGCTCCTCGCGCGAGATGGGCTTGGCTTCGCTCTTGCGCGATTTGAGTTGTGAGAGCGAGGGGGGCAGGGAAGGCGCGTCGGCAGCAGTTGCACCCGAGACCAGAGACCGCGACGCGATCGCCGCCCCGGCCGTTATTCCGCCCACTTCAAGAAATCGTCGCCGCGAAATCATCGGGTCCTCCAGGATTGCAGGAATATAGCCCGGTCATTATAGGTGGTGCTGCAACGGGGTAGTTTTCGGTTGGCAACGCATGGAAGCGCGTGAAGCGTTCTTTTTGTACCGCTGTTGTAAAATCTTGATTCCTTTCAAGTTAGCTGCTGCATACCGTTTTCTCTCCCCGCAAAACCTTGGATTATAAGGACTTACGGGTAAAATCTTCCGGAATAAGGAGTTAGCAGAGCTGATGCAAACCGGGGCGGTGCGGGGTGGAAGTGTTGCTGGGTTTTCGGTACACCTTTTCGCGCACGATCCCAGTGTGTGCTTTCGGTATCCTCAGTCAAGGTTGTACGTCACTAGAATGCGATTTATTTCTGTGGAAAAGGGCGCACCGGCCGGGAACACCTCTGGGAGTTGTTGGGAGGTGAGCGGTTCAAAAGCTCTTCACCGCAGAGCTCGCCGAGGAACATCGGGGAGCACGCGGAGAAAAGCCGCCTCCGATGCTGAGAAGAGCAGGGCTTCAGGCGGAGAAAGGCATCGGGCTTTCAAATTGAGCTACGCACAAAATTGAGCTGCACTAATTCTGCTACGCACAAATTGAGTTGGCACTTCAATCGGGCCGCCTTCAGAGGTATGCTTCGAGAGCTGAAAGCGAGATCGGCGATCTTGCGTGAACGCAATCGAGAAAATCATTGAGGTTTTGAAAGAGAACCCACAGGTTCGGTACGAATTCAGAGAGGATGCAATTCGGGCGCTGGCGCCGGACTCCAATGGTTATGAAGTGGCGCTGTTGATGCATGCTGAGAACCACTATACGGTTTGCCTGGCGACGTGGCACATGGAGTTCGCGGACGAATACTCGGCGGTCGGAACTTTTCTTAGCGGCCTCACGGAAGATTACCGGCTGAAAGTAGCGAGTCGTGGGAATGTGGATTATCGCTGGACGATTCAGTATCGAGAGGGGCCGGGATGGACGAACGGAAGCACGGTCGGAATTTTTCGCTACAAGTTCTGGCGGAGGAAGCGCATCCGATACCTGCAGAATCACATGCTGTCACTCCCAGAGGGTCCGGTTCACTGAAGTGGCGGTTGAGAGCCGCCAGATTATCGCCCTGATCGCCTGCGCGATGCCGAGGACCAGATGGAACCTGCAATTATTCACTGCGATCTTCCGCCCGTTTGGCGCTACTTTAGCCTGCATTCGACATCCATGTTGGATGAACCGCCACGGTCTTTACGCTAAACTTTGGCCTGGAGCACAGGGGCAAGGTTCGAAAGACGCCGTCCAGGGCGGGCCAATGTTTCCTGTTCTTTGGCCCGTCGGAATATGATATTTTTCCGGCACTGATGCGGCATCTTTTTCATCTCCTTCTCGCATCGAATCGGCCGGCTCAGCTGGGTTCTCTCCTGGAGGTCCGCATGCGCAACGCAATCCTCGCTTTGACGCTTTCCCTTGTTGCAGCCAGTAGCCAAGCCCAGTTCATCCCGCAACCGGTCTTCACGCTGCCGGGAGGAGGAACCCTTGGAAGGTTCCTGGCCAAGGCCGATTTCAACCGCGACGGCAAACTCGATATCCTATTTGCACCGACGACCCCATCGGAGCAAATAGAACTCGCAGTGTTTCCCGGCGATGGCACTGGCAGATTTGGCGCGCCGATCATGAGCGCGCCCGGTGGAAGCGTTGAGACCGCGGGAGACCTTAACGGCGATGGCCTCCCGGACGTGGTGATCAGGATGATCGATCCGGTCACGAAAGTAGTCGCGATTGGCGTGATGCTGGCCGACGGCACAGGAAAATTCAAGGCACCCATTTTGTTCGACACCGATATTGCCGGGCAAATGATAGTTGGGGACTTTACCGGGGACGGCAAGGCCGATCTGGCGGTCTTCGCCGATACCCTCACCGTCTTCCCCGGCAAGGGAAACGGCGCTTTCGGATCGCCTGTAAGCAGTCCCATCAACCTGTTCGAGGCCACCTGCGGGGTCGCGGCGGCTGACTTTAATCGCGATGGTAAGCTCGACCTGACCACAGGGCAGGCGGTTTTGCTCGGGAACGGGGATGGCACTTTTCAATCGCCGGTGACCGTGGTGAACGGCGGGTGTGGCGTGGCGGTCGGCGATTTTAACAACGACGGGATTCCGGACCAAGTCACAACAGGCGCCACTTCGGGGGTGCGGATATTCCTGGGAGACGGAACCGGCAAATTTAAGAACAGCGCCGTTTACCATACCGGCGATTTGGCGGGGTCGCTCGGCTTTGCGGTCGATCGTTTTAACGGCGATGCCAACCTCGACATCGCCGTGACCAATGCTGCCGACAACGATGCCACGATGCTGCTGGGCAAAGGCGACGGAACGTTCACTTTCGGCAAGACCTTTGCCGTGTCCACTTTCGACGTGCTCTCCGGCGACTTCAACGGCGACCACAAGATTGATCTCGCGGTGCACAGCTTCCCAGGTTTCAGCGTCCTGCCTGGAAAGGGCGATGGCAATTTTGCGGCGCCGATTGCACAAAACGGCCAACGTGGAAGCACGATTCAACTGGCCGACTTTAATGGCGACGGCAAACTGGATGCGCTCGAAATCGGCTCCCTTACGACCCGCAGCGTCGCATCGCTGGGAATGGGGAACGGCCGGTTCGAAAGCCCTGTCCCGCTGCCCGCAAGTTGTCAATCGACATCCGGGGTCGTTGGCGACTTCAATCGTGACGGGAAGCTCGACATCGCGATTCCAGGGCCGGGGGGAATCGGAATCTGTTTTGGACGCGGCGATGGCACTTTCAAAGCGATCGAGGTCGCAGGTGTCGTCGAGGACGGCACGCCACTCGGAGATTTGCAGACCGGCGACTTCAACCACGACGGCAAGCTGGACCTTCTCGAGGAGGGCAACGGTGGCCTCAGCGTCCTGCTGGGCAACGGGAATGGCACCTTTCAATCCCCAATTGTCACCTCCGTCACTGGCATTCTCGCGGGCTTCGTCACGGGTGACTTCAACCACGACGGCAAGCTCGATGTGGCCGCCAACATTAACAACCAGCAAGTAAGTGTTTTTCTAGGAAACGGAGATGGCACATTTCAATCTCCCATCACGACTTCGAATCCGTTCAGTTTTTCGATGGTGGCGTCGGATGTGAACAACGACGGGAGCCTGGATCTGGTGACGGTAGCTCGAAGCACTGCCGGGCCTTATGGGATAAGGGTTCTTCTGGGGAACGGCGACGGCACATTTAAGACGCTACCCTTCCACCAATTCGCTGGTGTTGCGAACTTCATGGTGCAGGATGTGGATGGCGATGGCAAACCGGACCTGATCGTCGACGCATCTCCATTCCTCGAGGTGTCGCTGGGCAAGGGGGACGGCACATTTAAGGCGGCAACGAAATTTATCGCCATGAAGGGCGTCGCTTCTCTGGCCGCGGGTGACCTGAACGGGGACGGCCTGGTCGATTTGGTTTTTCTCGAGAAAGGCCAGAATGCGCAGTTCGGCACATTGATCACGTACCTCAACCAGGGGCACTAAACGAGTTCAATCTCAAGTGACGGAACAATCGGGATGGCCGCCGTTTTTCAAAGTCATCTCGAATCCAAGGTACAGTATTTACCGGATCGACTCTAAGCCGTTGGCCAATAGACTGGGTGTTTCTGCTTAGCCCCCAATGTCGCTCGCCCGAATCGAAGTCCGCTAGGCCAAAGGAGATGCCGATGCACCGCACCAACTCCCAATTCACCTTCGAGCGAATTGCATCTGCAGGGGTTGTTGTTTTGATACTCGCGGGAGCCCAGCCTCGCCAGCACAATCACGGAAACAGTGCTCTACAGCTTCCAAGGCTTCGAAGATGGCAAAGAGCCGACCGGCACTCTGGTGCCGGATGCGGCAGGCAACCTCTACGGAACGACCCTTTATGGAGGAATCGGGGACCTTCGCTATGGAACGGTCTTTGAGCCAAGCCCGCCTGCTGTTGCGGGCGGTTCGTGGACTAAGGCTGTTCTCTATGCTTTCAAAGGTGGAGGGGACGGAGCCTATCCTAACGGCAGCCTGATCTTCGATAAGCTGGGCAATTTGTATGGAACGACAAGCGGCGGAGGAACGACTCCAGGGTCATCCATCTTCGAGTTGAAGCCTCCTAGTACGCCGGGAGGCGCATGGACGAAAGTCACGCTGTGGAATTTCAATGGGTCGAATGGGTCCTCGCCCGAGGGCAAGGTGGTATTGGACGCAGCCGGGAATCTCTACGGAACAACTTTCCAAGGCGGATCCCACAATTTCGGGGTGGTTTTTGAGCTGGTGGCGCCGACGACCGTGGGTGCGCGTTGGAAGGAGAGGATTCTCCACAATTTTGGCGCTTTCGCAGGTGATGGGACCTTCGGTGGGGATGACTTACTGCTGCGCGGCGGTGTTTTATACGGAACCACAAAAGAAGGCGACTCCGCGAACATGGGAACAGTTTTTCGTTTGGCGCCCAAGCCTGGCCTGTGGACTGAAACGATTCTTCATTCCTTCAGCGGAAGCGACGGTTCGTTTCCTGTTGGGGGCTGATCGCTGATGGCGCAGGAAATCTTTACGGCACCACATTCGTCGGTGGAAACACAAACTGCAACAGCGGGTGCGGAACAATCTACGAACTATCTCCACCCGCTAGTTCTGGTGATCCCGGGCAGGAAACTACGCTCCACGCCTTCGACAACGACGGCGCCGGAATCAATCCGTCGGGGGGGCTGTGGCAAGACAAGGCGGGCGCCCTTTACGGAACCGCATCCGCTAGAGGGCTCGACCGGGGCACAGTCTTTCAAATTAAAACCTGCCGCAACGTGGGGCGGTGCTCGGACCTTGCTTGTCCTCGACAAGTTTAGGGACGCGCAGCAGGCGACGGAGCCACTCCATCCGGCCGGCTTATTTGGGTGAACGGCGTGTTCTACGGGACTACTGTCTTTGGGGGCACGAAAAATATTGGCACAGTGTTTAGTATCACCTTTACGCCATGAGGACCCTCGACTCGCAAAAGCGAGTCGTTGTTCTCTTGGAACATGACTGAAACATCGCGATTTCGCTCGTTGACCCCGCCCACTGAAGTCAACGCGCGAGACGCTGTTAACAACAGTGTGTTCTTTCTTTTCATCAGATAAGTTGGACCGCAAGACTCTGACATCTGTTTGCTGGCGCACAGAGCACATAAAGAGAGGACAACATGCTCGAGTTTTTCGGAGAATATGGCGGTCGCAGTTTCGGATCTCGTATGACCCACGCGGCGATTCACAATTCCGCTGTCCGCGTTCTTGTCGTCGATGATTATGAACCGTGGCGACAGCGCATCTGCAGCTCGACGCTTCGCTGGATGCCGCACGCCCTAGTCGTCGAAGCATCGGATGGATTAGAGGCCGTTCGCAAAGCTTCAGAACTCAACCCCGATCTGGTTCTACTCGACATTGGCCTTCCCCGCCTGAACGGAATTGAAGTCGCACATCGACTATGCAAAACGGTTCCTAATTCGAAGATACTTTTCCTGACTCAGGAAGCAGACGCAGAGGTCGCACGAGCGGCTTTGAGCAACGGAGCGAAAGGGTACGTCTTAAAGGCAGACGCAGGAAGAGAGCTTCTGCCCGCCATTGAAGCCGTTCTACGGGGCGAGAAATTTGTCAGCAGCGGAATACAAGACGAAATAGCGACGCAGTAGAGACCCCGATTCTCCGTTTCAAGCTGAAGCGGCGACGCTTTCCGCAAGTTGTATCAGCTCGGTTCTTGGAATCTCGAATTCCGTGAAGCCACAATCCAAACAGACTAAGATTTTCGGAAATACCCAGACGATCGGCATTTCCAGACCCTTGAGTCCGGGGAAATGAATAGCGATTTCTCCGTTTAGATTGCGCTGGTGGTCTGACTGGCACGATTTGCACATGTTGACCGCCTTCTGCATTCGGTCATCATCGTAGCCATCGAAGGGCAAAACTTTTGACCGCGACAACCAGCTACGAATTGTACGCTACCGTACAAATATGAGCAACTCCGGACACGATTGCATCCGGATAGCCCAGGCCGCGTTTTCTGGGTTACGCCAGTTGGCGAGCGGTCACAACGTGAAATGGCTTGGTTTTCGACAGAGTCGTCCCCTGTCGCATCTGACAGTTTACTCTCCGGCCCGGGTCACTTAGCTTACGAGACTCACAGTGTGGCGGGATGGAGTTTGCCATGATCATCCTCTTTTGGCTCTTTGTAGGCATGATGGCTGGATCTTCGCTCGCCGTAACGGCGCTAACGATTGCCGATGCCTTGAAGTCGCGCGAGCAACCCGCGTACTTGTGGTCGAACTCCAAGGGCCGAACTTCAAGAGTTGAACTCCAAGAGTGCCCACCCCAAGCTCGATGGAAATGGCGTTTGGATTTGGTGGTACTCCGCACAGTCGGAGCATTCTTCCTTTTCTGCGTTCGCGTGCTTGCGTCTCGCCGACCGTTGGCGATAAATCCGCATAATGCTCATTGACCTCTGACCGGAGGCTCTGAGCGCTCTCGCCTGATTGCAAGACTCATCAGATCGGCTGCAAAATCCAAAGCGACGCACTTCTTCGTGCAGTTCGTACGGAGGTTGGTGATCGGTCATAATGGACCGCATGCTCAACCGGCGCACCTTCCTCAAGACCAGCGCGGCTTCTCTACCATTGGCCGCGGCGCTCCAGACGCTCAATCCTGCGATGGTTTCGGCGGAAACGATTGCCGACGCAGCGATGAGCGGCCTGGCTCCGAAACTCATTCCGCTGCCAGCCCGGCTAGCTCCGGTCGATCCGTCCACCTTGCCGTGGCAGCAGAACATTCGCCGCGTCGGCCAGAGCAACATGACCGAGCACGATCCGGCGGTGATGAACATTGAAGAGTGGGCAGACTACTGGCACGCGGCCGGCGCCGACATCGTGTTCATCAGCGTGACCGGCATCCTCGCGTTCTACCCATCGAAGGTGCAGTTTCACCGCCACGGAAAATTCCTCAATGGCCGCGACTTCTTTGGCGAATGCGTCGCCGCCGCCCACAAGCGCGGCATGCGCGTCGTGGCACGCATGAGTCCGGATCTGAATTGGGGAGATGCGCTGGAAGCCCATCCGGAGTGGGCGATGCGCAAAGCCGACGGATCGGTTCTCCGCAATGACCAAAACCCTCGGCTCTTCCAGACCTGCATGTTCACCAGCTACATGGACGACTACGTGCCGGCCATCATGCGCGAAATTAATTCGCTCTATGACGTGGATTGCTTCTATACCAACGGATGGCCGCCCATCGGCAGCCTGCCCAACTGCCATTGCGCCGTCTGTAGCAAGCTTCCCCCGTCCAACACGACTGCTTACTGGCGCGCTTTCGACGATCGCGTTGTCGAGTTGTGGCACAAGTACGACGCCATCGCCAAAGAAAAGAAGCCTGACAGCTTTTACTTTGCAAACCTTGGCGGCAATGTCCGCTGCGGCCCGAGCCTCGATCGCCTCGGCAAAATCGCAGCCTGGTTCCAGGCTGACAATCAAGGCCGTACCTCGGATGATCCCGCGGTCTGGGGATGCAGCCTGCAGGGCCGCGTGTGCAGCGCCATGATGGACGGAAAATTCGCCGCCAACGTCACCGCCGCTTACTCGACTGGCACGGTGCGCTGGCGCAATGCCTCGAAGAATCCTGCGGAAGCAAAAATGTGGCTGAACGAAACCGTGGCGAGCGGCATGGCGCTGTACTACCATTTCATCGGCTCGGAGGCGGGATTCGGAGAAGATCGCCGCTGGCAAAAAGTCGGCTCCGATTATTTTCAGTGGGCGAAGAAACACGACGTCCACCTGAAGCCCCGGCGATCGCTCGCAAACATCGGAGTCGTGATGGGACAGAGCACGCAACTTCTCTATCCGGCTCCCGCCGCTGCTCACGCTCACGACTACATGCGCGAGACAACACACGGGATCTATGCGACGCTGCTCAACGGACGGTTCGCCTTCGACTTCGTACACGAAGACCGCCTTGACCTGGAACGGATCAGCAAATACCGCGCCCTGCTTCTGCCGAACGTTGCGATGCTTAGCGAACGCCAATGCCAGCAGATCCGCGACTATGTGCACTCCGGCGGGTCCATCATGGCAAGCTTCGAAACGAGCCTGTACGACGAGAACCTGCGGCGCCGCGAAGAATTTGGCCTCGCCGACCTGCTCGGCATAAGCAAGTCTGGAGATGTTATCGGAACGAATGGCAACGCCTACTACGGCCGCATTGAACGCAGTCATCCGATCCTTGACGGCTTCTCAAATACCAACTGGCTGCCGGGGGCGCAAAACCGTGTGCCGTTGAAAGCGGTGCCGGATCCGGTTCTCACAGTTGTCCCTGGCTTCGTGCAGTATCCTCCGGAACTGGCTTACCCGCCGGTCTCGGATACGAACGAGCCGGCAGTCGTGCTGCGTGAAGTCGCCTCTAGCCGCATCGCCTATTTTCCTGGAGACATTGAACGAACTTTCTGGATTACGGGTCACGGCGATCTTCTGCGCCTGCTGCACAACACCATCCGCTGGATCACTCAAGATGAAGGCGTCGTCGATGTTGACGGTGATGGATTCCTCGAGTTCTTTGCGTGGGAAACGACGCCGGGCTACGCCATCCATCTGCTCAATTACACGAACCCGAACGCGCACCACGGGTGGTTGAACACGGTCTACCCGCTGGGTCCACAAACCGTCAGCATGAAATTGCCCAGCGGAGTGAAGGTCAACGCCGTGGACCTGCTTCGGTCCGATAAGACAGTTCCGTTCCGGCTCGAAGGCCCGGTGTTGCGTTTCACGATACCTCGTGTGGACGACTACGAGATCGCGGCGGTGACGGTCGGATAAGTATCGTTTCCAGGCTCAACCACTTCTGGTGATGACTGTAAGAACGGACCAAAGACGCCGTGCTTGCGCAACGGCTAGGACTTACGCGATGCTCACAGCCCCTGCCGCTGGCTGGTTTTCAAACATTCGGTGATACACTCCGTTCGGAAAGACGACGAATCCATGAAACCACCATCGAACGTCAAGACGCCAGCGCAATACATCGCCTCACTCCCCGCCGATCGTGCGAAGACCATCGCGAAGGTGCGCGCACTCGTGAACAAGCACATTCCGCGCGGCTACGATGAGTGCCTCGTGTGGGGCACGATCGGCTGGACGATCCCCCTGTCTCGATATCCAGACACTTACAACAAGCAGCCGATCTGCTACGTCGCGCTCTCGTC
>DASRRV010000320.1:0-2517 GCA_035695545.1 Candidatus Sulfotelmatobacter sp.
GCGACTTGTACGTAATCGCCTGCTCTTCCATCGCAGGAAAGCAGCACTTCGACTTCTCGACGCAAGTCCGGATCGTTGCTGCAAGCCTCATCCAGCAGGCCGACGCGCTGCTTGGGTTCGCACTCGGCGGCGCGATGGAACAATTCTTCGATTTGTGCCCAGCGTTCGGGATTCAAGTCGCGCCTATCCGCTCTGCATTTCCTGAAGAAGCCATGCTTCCGCCATTCTTAAGTCGCGCCGGACAGTGACCGTAGACACCTCCAGCGTTTGCGCTATTTCATCCATAGACAGGCCGCCGAAATAGCGAAGCTCGACGGCTTTGCTTTTTCGCAGATCAATCTTCTCCAGGGCATTGAGACCGCAGTCGAGAGCCACGAGGTCTCGGCTCCGCTCGGGCTGAAAACTCACTACATCTTCTAATGACACTTTGCGCCCAGCGCGCTTGCCAGCTTGCCTCTGGCGGGCGTGGTCCACGAGAATCTGGCGCATCAGTCGCGCCGCCACCCCGAAGAAGTGCGAGCGGCCCTGCCAGTCCGGGCTTTTCTGGTCCACCAGTCGCAGGTAGGCCTCATGGACCAGGGCGGTTGGTTGCAAAGTGTGCCCGGGATCTTCTTTTCGCAAATAACTGGCGGCTAGCTTGCGAAGCTCACGGTATACGAGCGGCGTAAGGTCATCGAGGGCTTGTTTATTGCCGTTCGCCCATTCCGCCAGGAGTCGCGACACCTCGTGAGTGGCTGAAACGCCCATGCGTCGAGAAGGCCGACTGACGCGTTGCCGCATTATATCCCGCAGGCCGTCTGCTGGTTCGCTTCGTCATTTATCCGCTCGTAAAAGAAAAACAACTCCATTTGATCGATTTCGACCCTGTTCCGCGCACGAGTAGGTAGAGCTGATTTGCATGCTGACCTGCCCTGCGACGCTTCGCTGGCGAGCGTCGACAGGATGACATCGCTTGTGGGGGCAGTCGCAAAAGGTCTGCAATCGCCGAGCAGATAGTTCGATGAGTTCACAGAAGACACGAGGAGACGAACATGAAGTCCAAGACAGGGACGCGCATCATCGCTCTGGCCTTATTCGCTGCACTGGCGATTCCGGTTCGGCTGGCCGCACAGAACAACCAAGCTCCCCACCACAAATACCATCACTACCAGCTCATCGACGTGGGTACGTTTGGCGGTCCCAGCAGCGGTGTCAACTTAGAGCCATTCCAAAACGTCATCAACAGTAACGGAATGGTGGTTGGAGGTGCCGATACCTCCATGCCTACTCCAGAGCCCAACTGCTACAACCCGTTTGGCAACCCGGACTGCTTTATCTCTCACGCGTTCACGTCGACGGGCGGCGCCTTGAAGGCCCTGGGCACGCTCCCCGGCGGCAACTTCAGTTTTGCCACTGCGATCAATCAACGCGGCCAAGTCTCGGGACTCTCGGAGAACGACCAGGTCGATCCGGTCACGGGCAACCCGGAATTCCACGCGGTGCTGTGGGAGGACAACAGGGTCATGGATCTGGGAACGCTTGGGGGCGTTTCGAGCTTCGCATCCGCGTTGAACAACCGCGGCCAGGTTACTGGAGTGGCACTCAATATCATTCCTGATCCTTACTCCCTTTTGGGATTGGGAAGCGTGACGACTATGACGCAGACCCATGGGTTCCTTTGGCAGCGCGGCAAGATGCGCGATTTGGGAACGCTGGGCGGACCGGATAGCTGGGCGGTGTTTGTGAACGACCGTGGCCAAGTCGCGGGAGGCTCTTACACCAACTACGTCATCGACCCGCTTACGGGAACCCCGCCCGTTGGCGCCTTCCTCTGGGAGAACGGCCGGATGAAGAATTTGGGCAATCTCGGAGGTGACAATGGTCTTGTGGGAGCGTATAGCATTGTCGCCGCCCTCAACAATCACGGGCAGGTCGCCGGCGACATGGAGATGGCGGGTAACCAATTCATCCATGCTTTTTTGTGGAACGGAGAAAAGCTTTCCGATCTCGGGACGCTGGGAGGCAGCACATCTTTTGCGGAAGGGATCAACGACGCAGGCGACGTGGTTGGTGTTTCGCAGCTTCCCGGGGATCAGACAAACGATGGGTTTCTCTGGAGAAACGGAAAGATGACGGACCTAGGCACCCTGGGCGGTGACCCGTGCAGCGCCGCTTTGAGTGTCAATTCGAGAGGTCAGGTCATGGGTGCCTCGGAGTCCGCTGCCGGCGGGTGTAATGAATGGACGACTGCACTTCTTTGGGAGAACGGCGGACCCAGCGTCGATTTAAATTCGCTGGTTCCTTCTGGTACCGGAGTAGATTTGACCGTTGCACTTTGGGCCAATGATCGCGGAGAGATCGTTGCCGGAGGAATTCCCCCCAATTGCGATATTAGCGCGCCCTGTAGTCACGCTTATGTGCTGATCCCATGCGACGAGAATCATCCCGGCGTCGAAGGCTGCGACTACAGCCTGGTGGAGGAGCCGACACGAGACTCGGCGCCTCGCAACATCAACGGCGAAACGCATCGACCGCCTC
>DASRRV010000321.1:0-2376 GCA_035695545.1 Candidatus Sulfotelmatobacter sp.
GCGATGCTTGCGCGACAGAAAGAAGCAGTTCGGGGATTGAATGTTTACGTGGACCATATTAGTAAGCGGACGCCCATGCACCCGGAGCCCGTCGCCGCTGCGTTGAGTGAAGTTGCGGCTCCAGATGCGATCTTCACGGCCGACACTGGGATGTGTAACGTCTGGTCTTCTCGGTACATCCGCCCAACCAAGGATCGCCGGCTGATCGGCTCCTTCACTCACGGCTCCATGGCGAACGCACTTCCCCAGTCCATTGGCGCCCAATTCGCCTATCCCGGAAGACAGGTCGTCGCAATGTGCGGCGACGGCGGATTTGCAATGAGCTTGGGAGACATATTGACGATCACGCAGTACGACCTCCCCATCAAGCTCATGGTGTTCAACAACGGCGCTCTTGGAATGGTGAAAGTCGAGATGGAGGTAGCGGGCCTTCCCGACTATCAAACGGACCTAAAGAATCCGAACTTCGCAAAACTCGCCGAGGCTATCGGCATCATGGGCGTAAGAATCGAAAACCCGGCGGATATCTCGTCGGGAATCAAGAAAGCACTGCAGCATTCTGGCCCTGCGTTAATTGATGTAGTGACCGATCCAAATGCCCTTTCCATGCCTTCCCATGTGGTGCCTGAAATGGCCGTGGGGTTCGGTCTGGCCATGGGGAAACTGGTGCTCGGCGGCCATATTGACGAGGTGTTGGACACGATCGAGAACAATATTCGCCATACGGGCGCGGCGTTGGAGTCGCTTTAGATCGATATTCGACAAACTTGAGTCCGTGTGGCAAAACAGCCTTCGAGGTGATTGCTACAGTGGTGATCGAAAAGACGGGCTCTCGAGTTCGGTCGAAAGCATGGCCGGTTATAGTTCATTCCGCGCGGACAGCAGTCGCAGCTGTGGCGTCGCTCTTGGCGGCGCGGTTGCTCCGGCTGCCACAAGCGTACTGGGCGCCGATTACAACGCTGGTGATTACGCAGTCATCGCTGGGTGCGGCACTCTCCGTTTCGGGGCAGCGTTTTGTGGGGACTGCACTAGGGGCGCTACTTGGCGCGCTTGTGACGATTTATTTCGGGCCGCACGCACTTGTTTTCGGCACTTGCGTGTTCGTGCTGGGGCTGCTCAGCGCTGCCGTCCGTTCGAATCGAAGCGCCTTTCGGTTCGGAGGAATTACGCTGGCGATTGTGCTGTTAGTGCCGCGGACAGAACCCGGATGGCAGATCGCGTTTCACCGGTTCGCCGAAGTGTCCGTGGGAATTGCTATCGCGCTGATTTTCGCGGTTGTATGGCCTGAGAAGGAACTTCCGCCGCTCAGGGCAAAAGTGAACTGAGATTTAAACTTTTTTCCATAGAGCTGTAGGACTGCTATTGGGGAGAGGTAACTCTGACAATGATTTTGTTGCGCGCCCTGTGTTTATTATTGATAGCACCTACGGTGATCTGGGCCCAGAACAGCCCTGATAAGCTGGATTCCTCGACGAGCAGTACAGAATTGGCTGGCGAGGTGAAAGCTCTCCGCGAAGCTCTATTGCAAACGCAGAAGCAGGTGGCCGTTCAACAGCGCGAGATTGAAACCTTGAAAGTCCAATCGAACGCCGGCTCGCTCTCGGCTTCGAATCAGCTGTCGCCAACGGAGCGCGAAGCAAGCGCTCCTGATTCGGCCTCACCTTCAATTCAGCCTGCTTCGCTGTCCACGGCGGCCTATGTCCGGCAGCAGCCAGTTCAGCAAGATCAGGAAAAGGCTGAGTCGCTTGTCGAGGGATTCAAGATCGGCGATGCAATCCTGACTCCAGGAGGATTCGTCGACCTCGAGAATATCTTCCGCACCACCAACACGCAGAGCAATATCGCTACGTCTTTTGCCTCGATACCCTTCGGCAACACCCCGCAAGGTAATGTCAGCGAATTTCGAACTACCGCGCAGTATTCGCGCCTCAACCTGATGGTCAAGGACAAATATCGGGGCAACGATATCACCGGCTACGTCGAGGGCGATTTCAGCGGCAACGATGCTCCCGGTGTCTATCAAAGCGTGAACCCGCATACCTTCCGCCTCCGATTGTATTTTGGGGACTTCAAGCGCGGCAAATGGGAGTTCCTTGGTGGGCAAACGTGGAGTTGGATGACCCCTAACCGCACCGGCATAGGACCCATCCCTGCAGATCTCGCCATTACTTACAACGAGGATCAGAATATCGGAGTTGGCCTGGCTTACACGCGCGCCGCCGAGATTCGCGCCGCCTACCACGCCAACGCGCATTGGGCGATGGGCGTGGGTATCGAGAATTCGAATCAGTTCATTGGCAACTTCGTCGCTCTGCCGATGGCTTTTAGTTCCACTGTCGGGCCGCAGTTCGACAACGGTGCGCAGATCGGCGCAGC
>DASRRV010000322.1:0-17089 GCA_035695545.1 Candidatus Sulfotelmatobacter sp.
TACTGCCGACCTACGTCCGGCCCCTGGACGAGAACACCAAAGCATTGATCGAAGCCATGGACACGGCCCGCGCCGAGCACCTAGCGCCGCATTCCATCAACTGACAGCTCCGCCTTCGTACGAATTTAAGATGGGAACTAATGCGAAATCGCGAGAACTTCTTATCACGTTTTTATCACAGCAACCTGATTTTGATCCGTAGGTCTCACTCTGAGATGGGCTCGGCTGACGTATAACCAATTGAAAATAAATGGCGGAAGCGAGTGGGGGTCGAACCCACCGGTGACGGGATTACCCGCCGCCCGCCGGTTTTGAAGACCGGGACGATCACCGGACCGCATGCGCTTCCGCAGCGCGACAATCGAAAACCACGGACCAACGGAATCTCCACCCAGGCTCGACTGGAGTTTAGAACTCCGCACCGTCGGTGAAGATCCCGGCAAATCCGTGGCCGATTTTACAACTGCTTTTCGTGCGTTTCGCTCACCGCACTACTGCGGCTGCTTCGTTACCCGCATGTACGGCTTAATCGTCTTGAAGCCGGGAAATTTCTGCTGCGCCTCTTCGTTGGAAACGGCGCCGCCAATGATCACGTCGTCGCCTGGCTTCCAGTTCACCGGCGTGGAGACTTTGTGCTTGGCGGTGAGCTGCAAGGAGTCGACAACCCTCAGAATTTCGTCGAAATTACGGCCCGTGCTCATGGGATAGCTGAGTTGCAGTTTAATCTTCTTGTCGGGACCGACTACGAACACCGTGCGCACCGTGGCATTGTCGTTGGGGGTGCGGCCTTCGGAGGTCTCGCCGGCGCTGGCGGGCAGCATGCCATATAGCTTCGCTATTTTGAGCTGCGGGTCGCCGATCATGGGGTAGTTCACCTTGGCACCCTGCGTCTCCTCGATGTCTGCCGCCCACTTGCTGTGGTTGCTCACGGGATCGACGCTCAGGCCGATGATCTTGACGTTGCGCTTGGCGAATTCCGGTTGCAGTTTTGCCATGTATCCGAGTTCCGTGGTGCAGACAGGCGTGAAGTCCTTGGGATGCGAGAACAGGATGGCCCAGCCGTCGCCGATCCATTCGTGGAAATGGACGGTGCCCTGCGTCGTATCGGCGGTGAAATCGGGGGCCGTGTCGTTGATCCGGGGAACAGTGTTGGTTTCGCTTACGGTCGCGGTGCTCATGGTTTTCTCCTTAAATGAATTCAATTCGCTCAAGATTCCGGAAATTGGCCCGCCCCACGCGGACTTCCTGAGAAAGCGGATAGACGAAAAACCCACCCGCTCGTTGGGGTGGGTGGGAAAGAATCTCGCTATTTCCCTACCCACACACCGGGCAACAACAACACAACATGCCGGCGGTGGCAGGAAATGACATGTGTTTAGGATAGAAGCGGCGGAAGGCCAGTGTCAAACGGTGCGGCAGCCAGATGTAGCTCATTCTTAGTTTTCTGCGATCTCTGCGGCTATTCTCCGCGAACTCTGTGGTTAGAAGCTTTTGACCGCAGGGAGCGCTGAGAAATAGGCGGCGGACGCGGAGAAAACCAGGGGCTTCGAAATCAGCCACTCGACGATCCGGCGAATTCCGTCTTTCCTGCATCGTACCCCTAGCTGTAAACATCCTTTCTGTTGCAGCGAAGATCGCCTTCCAAAGGATATTTCATGAGCAAGGGAACCCGCCGGTTCGCGATGGCACAATGGGATGTCTTTTCTTCGAAACCTCTGGAGGGAAATTCTCTGGCCGTCTTTTTTGATGGCCGGGGGCTGAGCGACGACGAGATGCAGTCGATCGCCAAGGAGATGAATCTTTCGGAGACCACGTTTATTCTTCCGCGCGAGTCTGAGATTGAGCGGGAACGAGGCGTGCGGGTAAGAATCTTTACCGTGCAGGAGGAATTGCCGTTCGCGGGACATCCTACGCTCGGAACCGCGTTCGCGTTGCGCGGCGCGGGCGGATCGCAGCAGGTCATGCTCGACCTGAACGTTGGCAAAGTGCCAGTACGATTTGAGGAGTCGGCGGGACAGCCGGTGTTTGGAGAAATGACCCAGGTCGATCCTGTTTTTGGAATTCAGCACGATCGCGAGGCCGTTGCCCATGCTACGGGATTGCGAATCGAGGATTTCGATCCGTCGCTGCCCATTGAGACTGTATCGACAGGATTGCCCTATACGGTGACGCCATTGAAGTCGCTGGACTTAATTCAGAAACTGCGCGTGGATCTGAACCGCGGCGACGAATATCTGAAGAAGACTGGCGGAAAGTTTTTCTACTTCGTCGCGCGGGAGACGGTCGATCCTGAGGCGCGCCTGCATGCCCGGATGCTGTTCTATAACGGCGAGGACCCGGCCACAGGCTCCGCTGCGGGATGCGCGGCGGCATGGATGGTGGCGCACCGCGTGGCTCAACCGGACGAGCGAGTGCTCATTGAGCAGGGAGTGGAAATGCGGCGACCCAGCCGAATTTTCGTGCGCTCGTCATACAACGAAAAGCAGACGGATAACCGTGTAGTTAACGTGCGTGTTGGCGGCAACGCAATCGAAGTGCTGCGAGGCGAAGTTTTTCTGTAGAGTGCGATGCGCAAGCTGCGGAAAACACTGCAGTGAACTTGCTCCCAAAAAAATCAATAGCCAGAAAGTCCCATTAACATCGATGGCACTTTACAGTGTTGTGTGCTTCCGTTAGCATCCATTTCGCTCTGACATTCTTCATATTGAGAAAAGGTTCTGCTGGCTTGCCATCCATCCTCTCGGATCGCGCCAACGGAATGCCCAAAGGCTAATGAAACCAAAACGCACAATTTTGTGTGTGGATGATAACGAGCAGTCTCTTTCCCATCGCAAAATCATGCTGGAGACTCGCGGCTACCGCGTCGCCAGCTTTTCCCGCGGAGAAGAAGCGCTGGAGCGCTTCCGCCAGGGTGGAGTTGACCTGGTGATCGCCGATATGGCGATGCCCGGACTCGACGGCCCGCAATTGATCTCCACCATCAAAGACTTGTCGCCCCATACTCCCGCCATTCTTATCTCGAGCAAGGTTCGCATCTACGATCATGACTCCAAGGCGGACGTATTCCTCGCCAAAGGCATGTACGCGCCCGTCGATCTGCTGGAACGTGTGAGGCTATTGCTGATCCGCAAGCGTGGACCGAAGCGGTTGCAACAGCAGCAGCGAACCCCAGAAGTTGCAAGGCAGGTCGGCGCGGCCTGAGCCTGAGCTTGAACCACTCCTCAACTTAATTCCGGAGCACCGCCCAATTTTTGAGGAAATCCATGAGTGCTGCATCGACCATCTTGTTACGGTGGGCAGCGGGCCACGCGGAGTTCCACAGCAAATACCCGCCGGGCACGGTCAGCGTTTTTTGCTGGTAGGCAACTGCGCTGAGGACGGTCGATTGCCATGCACGATTTTCGAGGTCATAGGTAGCCGAAGGTAGCGCGGTCGCCTGCGGATCGCGCAGGTCAGCGATATGCGTGCCAATATGAGTTATAGCGCGCGCCAGCGCATCACCCTTCAATCTGTCCATATCGAACGTACAGTTGAGCAAAAGACCAGCCGGTGAATTCTTGTCGCTCTTTGAGCCGTCATTGTTCTGCACTTCGTTCGGGGTACCAAACCCAACGTCTACCCCATTGTCCTCCCCTTGTTTGCCATACGCAGCTGCCGCTCTTTCCAATTGCCTGCCCGCCTGGCTGTCAGGACCGAAAGCGCGTGCTGCCTGATGTGCAGCGGCTACCGGATCTCCTGTTGATGATTCGCGTGAGGAATCATCTTTTGTGGCGGAACTAGTCTTGGAGTAGTCGATCTCATGAGAAGCGACGTCAGAGACGGCTTGCAGAACGAGACGTGCTGCGTACACGTTCATGTTGCCGTACCCATTCGCGCTCACGAACTTGCCGGCGCTGCCGCGAATAACACCTGCGTCCTTGATGCCGTCGAGCCGGCCGACAAGGGTCGCCGTGACGGCCTAACGGATGCAGCCCAGGCACATGCCACCAGCCTTGTATGGCGTAGAAAGCAAAGGGTCGAATTGCTTGAAATCTTTGTTCTTGTCGAGCTTGACTGCGGATCGGCTGACGCTGGGCACCGTGGCGCTGTTATTCCGCGCAAGCTGGAATTGCACGAAGGCGGCTGCACCAGCCTTGCCTTTTGTGCCCTCTGGATACGCCAGTCATATTGCGTTGAGGGGTTGATTGCAACTTGCGTCTTTCAGAGAAAACTCATCGAAGCCGGCACTGACTGTACCCTTCACACGAACCATATTCCCGTCAAAAGACGGAGGGTTGGCGAGAATATCGCATACCGAAGCATCCACGATCTGTGCGGGCAACGGCACGATCATGGCATAGAAAAACAGAGGAATAGCGAGCAGGCGTTTCACCAAATCACCTCGAAGGCAATGCGACGGCATCATATCGGATGGCTCTGTGCTGGGCAAATGATCGGCGGCCTCAGTTTGTGAATCGGGATGCGAGACTCGACTGAGACAAAACTGCACCGCGCCACCTACGAGAGGCACGCGGTTGTCTCACTTTTCAAAGAGTCACACCTCCGCGCCTTGCGCCGCCCTTCGTGTAAGATTCTTGTCAGGCATGCCCGGAGCATTCATCGAAGCAAAAGACCTGCGGAAGACGTATCGCGTGGGCAAAATCGACGTCGAGGCTCTGCGCGGAATTTCCTTCAGCGTGCACAAGGGCGAGTTCGTCAGCGTCGTCGGACCCTCCGGCAGCGGGAAGTCTACCCTCTTCTATCTTTTAGGCGGACTGACTCGGGCCGATGGCGGCAGCGTCGTGCTCGATGGCGACGATCTGGCCACGCTCTCCGACGCAGAGCGCACGCGCATGCGCAAGGGCAAGATTGGCTTCGTATTCCAGAAATTCAATCTGCTGCCCACGCTCGACGCACGCTCGAACATCACTATTGCTCAGGAAATTTCAGGCAACGGCGATCGCGATCCTGCGCACTTCAACCGCATTACCGACCTGCTCGGTTTGACCAAGCGCCTGGGGCACCGTCCCTCGGAGCTTTCCGGAGGCGAGCAGCAGCGTGTTGCACTAGCGCGCGCGCTCATCAACAAGCCTGCCGTTGTACTGGCCGACGAACCCACCGGCAACCTGGATTCGAAGAACTCCGATGTCGTGCTCAGCATGCTGCGTCGCTCGAATCAGGAACTGGGGCAGACCGTGCTGATGATCACCCACAATCCTGAGGCCGCGAAGTACGGCGACCACATCATTCACATGCGCGACGGGCAAATTGTGAAACCGGAAGACGACCCGCAGTGGGTAGCGCACTAGCAACTACTGACAGCTTCACGGGGCGATGCTGTACACAGTGCCGCGGACAATATCGGGTGTGTAGTGTACGCCACCGCGGGCGGAAAAGACTAGCCCGGAATTGTTAGTTCCGGGTCGCCGATAGCACCTTAACCGTACTTTACGGCACCACGCTGTACACGGCGCCTAGACCATCGCTTCCGCCCCGAGCAACGCCGTAGAGTAGACCGTTCTGCAGGACCAAGCCGCCCTCGGGAGAAGCTGCGTCGTCAGCCGATAGCGCACCAAAATCATGCAGCAGGACAAACGTCCAAGTCCCTCCCGAGACTGCGGGTGCCTTCAGTTTGAAGACGGTGCCGAGACCGTTCGGCCTCCGGCCGTCAGCGGTCGTGGTTCCGAACAGGTCGCCAAGCGAATCGCGCCACAGTGGACCTTCAGGCGTGGCTCCGTCAGAATGACCCGTGAAGGCGTAAAGCGTAGTTTCCTGCCAACTGCCGCCCGCGATGGCGGGAGGCGAAAGCTCGAAAATCGCCCCACAACACCCTAGCTCGGTTGACAAGGTCCCAAAAAGGTTGCCGGCAGGATCAGCGATTAGCCGTCCCCGCGGTGCTCTACCTTCGCCGATGGTGAAGCTATGCAGGATGGTTTCGGTCCACAGTCCAGTGTGCGGGGCCAACTGAAAAACCGCGCCGGAGCCTGCTCCCCCGGCCTCCGCCGTCCCATACAACATGCCACCGCGCAAAAGGAGATCCGACCTGGGATAGGTGCCATCCCCCGTGATCGATCCGAAGTTGTGGAGAACCCTCTCGTTCCACGATCCGCCGCTAGTCTTCGGTTTGACCAACTCGAAGACGACGCCGCAACTGCAGCCACCCTTGGGAACTCCGCCAAATTGGGTCGTGCCGTAAAGATTTCCAGCGGCGTCTATCTCGAGTTTCCCGGACGGATAAATTCCCGTCAACCCCTGCTGGGGGAAACTCCAGAGAACGGTCTCGGTCCACGCGCCGCCGGACGTGGCCGGCGGGCTCAATTCGAAGACTGCTCCAACGCCATTCCCGCCCTGCGTCGTGGTGCCGTAGAGATTGCCTTGCTTGTCGAAAGTAAGAGTGCCGTTCGGAAACACTCCGTCGTGAGAATCGTTTTGAAAGGCGTAGAGAATCTGCTCCGTCCATGAGCCGCCCGCGGTCGCCGGGGGACTCAATTCAAAAACGGTACCCTGGCCGGAACCACCGACATTAGTTATGCCATAGAGATTGCCGGCCGAGTCGGCTACCAGAGTTGCCGCTGGTATGTCGCCATCGGGGGTCCCCTGGAAGCTGTAAACCACTTTCTCAGTGGTAGCGAATGCTGTTCCGATGTTGAGCAAAACCGCGAGAACGATAAATGAAATTCGGTCGAAGGCCAGTGGAGATTTGCTGCTGCGCATGGTCCTCCTTTTGCGGACTTCGATGGGTTAGCAGAATTCGATGCGGTCGGAGGAGGCAGAGTTGCGACCGGAATTCCTGGTTGACTCGAAAGTCGCCCGATTATAGCCCAACTCGCTTGGACGAGCGGGAAAAGGCGCTTCTTTCACAATCTGTTCATACAGAGTACCGTCGCTTGCCGCGCGGCACTACCGCGGGCGGTGATATCCTAGCTGAAGCTGTAGCAGAGCACATCCAAAGACATACGAGCACGATCACTGTCCCGCGACGAGGCTGTAACCTTTCATGTCTGACTCATTATCTTCCAACCCCGTGACTTCTAATTCAGAGACTCCCGAACTCCAACCCGTCCCCGAGAACGCGGAATCCTTCGGCGACATTCTTTCTCAATATCAGAAGACCAGTTCGCGCAGGACCGAGGGCAGCCGGCAACTGCAGGCCACAGTGATCGCTGTCAACGCCGAAGCGGCGTTCTTCGACATCGGATACAAGTCAGAAGGAATCCTGCCGCTCACGGCCCTGCAAGGCGAGACGCTGAAGCCCGGCGACAAGGCGCTGGTGACCGTCAAGGGGCGCGATCCGGATGGCTACTACGAACTCTCACGCTTCAAAGTCGAGCGGCCGATGGATTGGACCGCGCTTGAGAAAGCCTTCGCCGACAAGTCGTCCATCCTCGGAACCGTCACGGGCGTGGTGAAGGGCGGGTTCAGCGTGGATGTTGGCGTGCGTGCGTTCATGCCGGCATCGCGCAGCGGCGTGCGTGAAGCGGCGGAGATGGAAGGTCTCGTCGGGCAGGAAATTCGCTGCCGCATCATCAAGCTCGACGTAACGGATGAAGATGTCGTCGTCGATCGCCGCGCAGTAGCTGAGGAAGAAGAGCGCTCCGCGAAAGATCGTCTGTATTCCCAGATCAAGGAGGGCGATACGGTCGGCGGCACCGTGCGCAGCCTCACCGATTACGGCGCGTTCGTGGATCTCGGCGGAGTCGACGCTCTGCTGCACGTGGGCGACATTTCCTGGAGCCGCGTCAACAAGCCGGCGGACGTGCTCTCGGTGGGCCAGCAAGTCGACGTGAAAGTGCTCAAGCTCGCGACCGACGCCGACAAGCGGCGCATTTCCGTCGGGCTGAAGCAACTGCAGCCGCATCCGTGGGACGCAGTTGCTGAGAAGTTCAGAGCTGGTGATCGCGTGCGCGGCACAGTGACTCGACTAATGGAGTTCGGAGCGTTTGTAGAACTCGAGCCTGGTATCGAGGGCCTGATTCATATTTCCGAGATGTCGTGGTCGAAGGGCAAGATCCGCAAGGCCAGCGACGTGGTGAAGCCCGGCGAGACCGTCGAAGTCGTGATCCTCGGAGTGCAGGCCCCCGAGCGCCGCGTCTCCTTAGGACTCAAGCAGGCGTTGGGCGATCCATGGGTGGAAGTTCCGCAGAAGCTCGCCATCGGATCAGCGATCGAAGGGCCCGTAACCAATCTGACCAAGTTCGGGGCGTTCGTGCAGCTCTCTGAGGGAATCGAAGGCATGGTGCACATCAGCGACATCACCGCTGAAAAGCGCCTCAACTCGCCGCATGACATGCTGCGCGTCGGACAAATTGTGAAGGCGCAAGTCCTCGCCATCGATCTCGAGAAGCGCCAAATCAAGCTGGGGATGAAACAACTGGTCCCAACAGGCATCGATGAATACGTCGCAGAACACAACGAGGGCGACGTGGTTACGGGCCGCCTGATGGATGAAGCCGGCACGAAGGTAGAGCTGGGCGAAGGCATTCACGCGACGTGCAAGGTGACCGCGCCGACTCCGGTGAAAACCGAGGCCCCGAAGGAAGCGAAGGCCGACCTTTCATCGCTGAGTTCGATGCTGCAAGCCCGCTGGAAGAGCGGCTCCAGCGCAATGCCCAAGGCGGAGCCGGCGCGCGCCGGCCAGGTCCGCAGTTTCCGCATCACCAAGCTCGACCGCACGGCGAAGAAGATCGAAGTGGAACTCGCATAGACCTGCGAGGACTCGCCCTTCGTGCAAGAAAAGACTTGGCCCGTCGTCGGCCAAGGGCTATAAGAGTCAGTTGCCCGGAGGCCGATCCGTTTCCATCCGCGCCTGTGGATGCAAAACGGGCGATGCTGGAAATGAAATTTTGTGCGAGATTCATACTCACTCTCACATTCGTTGTTTTCCTGGTCCCACTCATCACCTTAGAAGTTGCGGCGCTCGGCGATGACGCTCGCGGTGCATCGACTCAGCCGCCACTGGCGCGACTATTGAGTGAGCCTCTTCCCCCGCATCTCAAGGCTGAAGGCCCGCCATCCTTCTACAAGCCTGACACGCTTTATCAATCCATCGATGGCGGCGCGGACGTATATTTGCTCTACGACTTCCAGGTCCTGCTTCATGAGGAATTTAAAAGTGGCGCGGCTGAGTTGACCGCTGACATCTACGATATGGGCAAGCCCGAAGACGGGTTTGGCATCTACTCCGCCGAGCGCTCTCCTAGTTACAACTACATCCCAATCGGGGCAGAAGGCTACCGCAGCAAAGGGACACTGAATTTCTTTCAAGATCGCTACTACGTGAAGCTGGCGGCATCTGGAGCCGGTGCCGATTCCCTTCTCGACCAACTTGCGCGCACATTAGCCACTCGAATCGGTGGAAGCCGTACAGTTCCGCCGCTACTTTTGAAACTTCCGCAACTACACCGGGTGCGGCACTCCGAGCAATACATCCGAAAAGATCCGCTCGGCCAAGCTTTCTTGGCTCCCGCTTATGTTGTGACCTACTCATCCGTCCCCAAAGACAGCAAGATGGTCGTCTCCCCGCCGCTGATGCGGCAGGAGCCAAGTCGCGACTGGAGCAACCGGCAAGACATTTCAGACAGACCGGAGAGTGTGCTTCGGCTCCCGAATTGGGACCGGATGGAATTCGAGGTAAGAATAGCTTCGAAGGGACCTTTATCGGCCGGACCCAGGGACGCTACGTAATCGTCTTGCTGAATCCTGCCCAGAATGGAACCGAGCCCTTGAAAGCCGCCTCCGCAGCACTTCACTAGTGTGCGTCCAAGCACAGACTTCTGTCGGCCTCCTATGAACTCATGGAGTCATTCCTAGAAGTGCGCCAGGAAGGAGTGCGCCATGAATAAGCACAAAGAATGGAATGGTAGAGACTTCATCGTAAAGCCGATTTTGTGGGCCGGGGCTGCGCGCGTCCTGGCGGGAACAAATCTGCGGCCGCCAGTGAAACAGCTTCAGGGGCATTGCTCCATCGCACTCTGGGCCGAACCGGACTCCAGCTGCCCGTTGTCAGCATGGGAGTGATGAATGCTGACGTGCCGGGGATTCTGCGGCGCGCATACGAATTAGGCATCCGCCACTTCGACACCGCGGCGGTCTACCTGAACGGTCGCAACGAAGAAATGGTCGGAAATGTAATCAAAGAACTGGGCGTCCGCGATAAGGTCATCATTTCGACCAAGCAAGGAACCCGAAACGCTCGCAATGACGCTGAACTGAAACGCCGATTCATCGAAGGTGTGGAAGCCAGCCTGCGGGGCCTCCAGATGGATCATGTCGACATCCTCTATCACCACGGAGTCGATTCCGCTGACCACGCCAGGATTGAGGGACCGATCGAAGGGCTGCAGTCTCTCAAGAAAGACGGGAAAACTCGTTTCATCGGCATCTCGACTCACAACACGGTGGAAGTCTTGGATGCTGCCGTCCCTCTCAACGTGTTCGATGTGGCGCTCGTGACCTTGAGCTACACCATGGCGCACGACGCGGAAAAACTCGCCACCATCGAGAAAGCGGCAAAGAGCGGGATCGGAATCGTTGCCATGAAGACGCAGGCCGGAGGCACGGTTCGACCCGATGCCAAACTCCCCAAAGAACTTCCCGCTGAGAGCCAGACCGCGCTTTTGAAGTGGGTGTCGAACCATGATTTCATCGCGACCGCGATCCCGGGCTTCAGCACCTACGAGCATCTGGAGCAGGATTTCTCAGTAGCGCGCAACCTGGCGTATACGGATGCAGAGAAGAAGTTCCTTGCAAACAAGATGTTTGTGGCTCAAGCCGAGTTCTGTCAGCAGGGCGGCCAGTGCCGCGATGATTGTCCGAAGCGTGTTGACGTTCCCTCGCTCATGAGGTCGCACATGTACGCCGTGCAATATCGAAACATCGGCATCGCCCGGCAGGTGTTGGCACAATCTGAAGAGGGACGGGGACTGCACGCCTGCGGCACCTGTAACTCCTGTCTGGTGCAATGCAGAAAATGTCCAGATCGCACGTAGGATCGCGCAACTGAAGGAGTTGCAACTCGCATAATTGCCCCTGAATTTGCGCGAACCGTAACCGCGTCTTACAATAGGAGAGCTGAGCGGGAGTAACTCAGTGGTAGAGTGCGACCTTGCCAAGGTCGAAGTCGCGGGTTCAAATCCCGTCTCCCGCTCCAGATTTTATAGATGTCGATATAAAGGTTTAGATGCGGGCCCCACTCTACTACGAGCCCGCAGGTTCGACTTCCCCTCCGTGGCTCACGTATCCTTCTGTGAATACCGGAGGCTAGAATGAGCCTTTTTCGTGTTGCTACCCTTTTTGTCCTGTGTGGCATCGCCCTCTCTGCTGTCGGGAAATCTGCAACGCCACAGAACTCAGCAACGAAGAAAGCCGCCCAGCCCGATGACATCCCCAAGTCCATCGCGGAGAGTGTCAGCGGCACGCTCCAGTTTGCGGAAGGGGATTTTGTCGGACTCGCTGAAGCCATGCCGGAAGACAAGTATTCCTACATCCCCGCAGTCGGCAAGTTCGACGGTGTCCGCAGCTTCGGGGAACAAGTGAAGCACGTCGCCTGCGCCCAGTTCGCCTTCTTCAACGAATTTGAGGGCAAGCAACCGCCCGAAGACTGCGAGAAGGGTGGCCACGATCCGGCGAAAACCAAAGCCGAGTTGATTAAGTATCTTAAGGACTCCTTCGACTACTCGAACCGCGTCCTCGCCACGCTCACGGCAAACAATGCGCTCGACCGTGTCGAAGGCCGTTACGCCGGACCGAACACCAAGCTCGGCATCTCTGTCGTTGCAGTCTGGCACATCACTGACCACTACGGACAGCTTGTCGAATACCTGCGCCTGAATGGTATTGTCCCACCGATGACGCAGAAATACGGGCTGAAGGTCAGGTGACTGGTTGTTCGACGCCGACTCTGACATCCTGAAGGCACACGAGGTCAGCGATGGATGGGCGGATCGGTCGAAACCACGACGATGACCTTTCCCATTCCTGGCATGGGAGCAGTCGGGATGGAGCGCCGGGTTTCGCTTCCCAGAAATGAAACGTCGGGACGGCTCGGTTCACTACACCTGCGAGAGACTCGATGGGCGAGAGACTTATGGATCAGAATTTTAAGACACAGCAGGATTTTCTCGATGCGGTCGAAGGCGCGGTCGCCAAGGCCGCGTCCGATCCTGACATTCGCAAAGCCATCGTCGCCGGCGTGTCTCAGGCCGACGATGCGCTCGCAGAGTGGAAGGACCAGGACAACCCCGGGCAGGAATTGCGTCTGGGGCGCTGGTTCATTCGCAATGATGACTTTCCCTTCTTCGAACTCCTCACGGCAGTCGCCAGCGCAGTAGCGGCTCTCGCCGCAAGCGGTGGAGTTGCTGCGCCCGCTCTGATCGGTCCTATTTCAGGCTTTGTGTCTGCCTGTTGGAAAGTCCGGCGCAAAGGCGCCGATCTTACGCCTGCTCAGATTGCAATCTTGGGTGTCCTCAGCACCAATCAGGGCATCACGGTCAAGCACATCACCGAGAAGCTCGCTGCCGTCCGGCGGCCAAGTACTGCAGACGAAGTGCGGGCGACGCTGAAATCGCTTACCAGCCTCGAACTGTGTGACGGCAGCCAGGTTGAGATCGTCCGCTGCGACAACGAAGACCAGTGGCGAGCCCTGCGAGTTTGAGATTCGTGGGCGCTTCAGTGAGCATTCGGGGGACGTATGTTTGACGATCTCGCAGTCGACCAGAAAGATCTGCAGATCAAGCTGCAGCCGGCAGTGCGGGCTATCTTCGAACCCGTCTCGGGCGTCATGGTCATGAACGTCACGGACCCGGAATTTGAAGCCATGCGCCAAGAGGCGGGGAATCTCCTCGCGGGAGTGTTCGCGCATGAGATGTACCATTGCTTCCAGGCTTACACGAGCGGCTATCAGTACGCGCAGATTTGTCGGCTGCGCGACGCCCTGTTTGACGGATTTAAGAGTCAGACGCTTTACCGGAAGATCGGACGATACTTCCAGAACAAGCTGTACACGGCGCTCACCGCTGTTCTTCCGCAAGGCATCCGGTTTAGTCTCCGGGCACAACATTTCGCGAAGACCGCAATCCGCGATCACGAGGATCTCCACGAATTGGCGCAACTCGGCCAGCCGTCGATGGTTGGGGCACAGTTCGCCGGCTTGTACACCGCCCTAAGCAAATTGAAGCAACAGACCACGCTCCCGGGCAAGGACGGATTGAGCGCCAACGACTTGCTGGAATGCAGTGCGGAGGTGTATGGCAAGTTCTCAACGAAGACCACAGCGCTCAAGACAAAGCAGTTGCTCGAAGAGCTTGGCCCTCTCGGCGACACTTACGTCCGAGCGCTCCGCGTAACGGCCGATCTGTGTGGCGAGCGAGCTATCCGCATCATCTTGCCAGGGGCGGCACTGGCGCTTCGCTACGAGCATCCGGAAAATGCGTACGTCGAGTTGGTGCGGCGAATTGCAGAGTCTCTAGAGGACGGGGAGCTAGCCGCCGCAAAAAAGCTAGCGGGTGATTTGCCGCATATCGAACAGGCGGGCAAGATTCTTGGAACCGCGGTTAAGGTTCGCGCCAATATGCGTCGGCCAACCAAGATCTATGACCGCCAGATGGAAGCCCTCAAGTCGGCATCCTGGGGCATCGACGAACTCGACTTGCTCACAGATGCAAATGCCATCGGCGCAATCCCTCCTGGTTCGCTGGGATTCGGGATCAGAACGCGTGACAGCGCACGAGGATTCACCGACAATCGCGGAATGCTTGTGATCGCCGCCATCATGCTGCGCGGCGGACCGTCCATTCACCATATGCAGAGCGAATTGGATGATTCCATGAAGGATTTCGCAGCTCAATTGCTCATTTCCGCGGACTCGGTATGAGCGTTGATCTGCCCTCGTCTCCCAGCTATACTCAAAGGTCAGTCCGAGTGGCGCGGTACCCAAGTGGTAAGGGAGAGGTCTGCAAAACCTTTATGCGTCGGTTCGATTCCGACCCGCGCCTCCATTCTTTTCTTGCGGTTACTTGCAGGCTCTGCATCTAGCTTGCAATTCCCACGTTCGACATTTCACCGGCGAACCTGCACTGGAAAATGCACGGTGCAGCAAGTTGCTCATCCAAAATGATCTCTTTCTCAAACATCAATAAGCAGTATGGCAAGCAGTTGCTCTTCGTGGATGCTTCGTTTCAGTTGAATCCCGGCGAAAAAGTCGGACTGGTTGGTCCCAATGGGGCGGGCAAGACAACCTTATTCCGTATGGTGGTCGGCGAGGAAACTCCCGACGAGGGCGCGGTCTCAGTCCCCAAGAAGTTGACGATCGGTTACTTTCGCCAGGACGTCGAGGAAATGCAGGGCCGTTCGGTCCTGGACGAAGCGATCGCGGGAAGCGGACGCGTCGGAGATCTGCACCACGAGCTCGAAGCCTTGCAGCGGGAAATGTCCGACCCCGACAAGGCTGATGACATGGACCGCATTCTTGAGCGATTCGGTCACGTGCAGGAGGAGTACGAGCATTTAGACGGTTACGCGCTCGAATCGCAAGCCCGTGAAGTGTTGCACGGTCTGGGATTCAAAGACGATCAGATTGACGGCGACGTGGGCGCTCTCTCCGGCGGATGGAAGATGCGCGTTGCGCTGGCGCGCGTTCTGCTCGGAATGCCGAATGTATTGCTGATGGACGAACCGACGAACCACCTCGACATCGAATCCATCATCTGGCTGGAGCAGTTTCTGAGGTCATTTCCTGGCGCCTTGCTGATGACTTCGCACGACCGAGAGTTCATGAATCGTCTGGTCTCAAAGATTGCGGAGATTGATGGCGGCGAAATCATCACCTACTCGGGAGACTACGACTTCTACGAGCGCGAAAGGGCGGTGCGAGAGAGCAATCAGCAGGCAGCATTTGCTCGGCAGCAGTCCATGCTTGCCAAGGAGCAGCGCTTCATTGATCGTTTCAGGACGCACGCTGCCAAAGCGGCCCAGGTGCAGAGCCGAATTAAGGCCTTGGACAAGATCGAGAAGATCGAATTGCCAAAGAAACGCCAGGTGGTGAAGTTTGAGTTTCGTGTCCCACCGCGATCCGGCGAACAGGTGGCTGTCCTTGAGAATCTGCACAAGAGTTACGGCCCACGTGTGATTTATGAGGGGTTCAACCTCACCATCCGCCGCGGAGAACGCTGGGCCGTCATGGGAAGAAACGGCGCAGGTAAGACTACGCTTCTGAAAATGATTGCCGGAGCCAGTGCTCCTGATGCCGGCAGCGTGCGGCTCGGCGCCAGCCTGTATATGGGCTACTTCGCGCAACAATCGCTGGACGTGCTCAATCCCGATCTCACCGTCATCGAACAGCTGCAACAGGATTTTCCCCACGACAGCCTCGGAGCGCTGAAGACCCTGGCGGGAGCATTCCAGTTCTCCGGCGAAGACGTGGACAAGAAGGTCCGCTCACTCTCCGGTGGAGAGAAATCGCGGCTGGCAATCGCGCGCATGCTCTACAACCCGCCGAACTTCCTGGTGCTCGACGAACCCACAAATCACCTGGATCTGGCAACCAAGGAGATGTTGGTCGACGCCCTCAAGGATTTTGAAGGCACCATGATTTTCGTATCGCACGACCGCATGTTCCTTCGCGGTCTCGGCTCACGTGTGCTGGAACTGGGCGGTGAGAGCGGCACGGATCGCCATCCCACGGTTTATCCCGGGTCATACGTTGAGTACGTGCAGAAGCTTGGACATGAGGCGCCCGGGATCTATTCGTAGGCTTTGTGCCGCTGCGGTAGGTCCCGTCTGTCGCCGTATTTTCCCGTCCCCGTATTTCCCCTACAGCACTTGCAGCACCGTACCCGCCCTTGCATAAGACGCAAGGACGGGGCACCCGGCCCAATCATTAAGCCTAAGAGGCACTTTAGATGTCCCGCAAAATCTCCGGCCATATGTTGCGCCTCCCGTGCAACATATGGCTGGAATGCATGATGCGGAAGCTCAGAACGTGCCTTTATCGTGGATTGTGCAATGTGCGGACCTCGGCGAAAGCTGCCTGCCAACATTCGCCGCGGGCAAAGTGATTTTCGGATGCGTACCTACGGCCTCTGCGACCGTCTTGCCCTGGTCTTCGTCTACCGGGGTTGCCAGAAAGGCGTGGACGATCTTTCCCGCGTTCGGCCCGGCCATCTCCACCGCCATACCCGCGATTTGTGCGGGACGGCCTGAAGTGAGACTGGCGAGCACGGGTTATCCGGACGTCGAAACGAGGAAGCAAGAGGTTCCATCATGCGGGCACCCGAGGTTCAGGATCACAAGGCCATTGCCGAGGCGCCACGTATCGCATTCAAGGCAAAAGGCAACATCCTGTTCCTGGATTTAGCCGAGATATTGGCAGTGCAAGCCGAAGGTAACTACGTTTCGTTGCGACACCGGCACAACCCCTATTTGGTGCGCGAGTCCCTCTCGTCATGGCGGACAAGCTAAGGCCCTTCGGTTTTATCCGCATCCACCGCTCAGTCGTCGTGAATGTTTTGGCGGTGGAGCAAATTAAACCTTTATCGACCGGAGAGTACAGGCTGCGTTTGAAAGGTGGGAATGAATATCTGGTAACGCGTACATACAAACACAACCTCAGAGTTCTGGCGCAACTATGGGTGGGCTCCGAGCGGCTTTGCGCCTAGCCCAATGATATGCGCCATTCATTGTCTCTGCCCCGCCACGCCTCTGACTTAGCGGGCATTTTTCAGTTCCACCCGGATAGCTCTCATAGGCGCCATAACTCCCATTGACTCGGCCCCACCAAAGTACCGTTCCGTCTCTTCTTCGTAAGGCGGATTAGCGTCGGCGAGGAAGTCCCTTGGCCGAGGCGTCGGATCCAGTTGGCTCACGGAACGGTTCCACAGAAATGCGCTCGTAACACACTTCCAGCACGGTCAGGTGTTCGGTACCGCCCGGGACTTGAAGGACTATGCTGTCACCCGCTGCCGATTTCATCAACGCGCGCCCCAGAGGTGACACCCAACTGATGTGGTTGCGGTTGAGATCGATCTCGTCAGTGCCTACGATACTCACCACTCGCTCCGCTCCCGCGGCATTGGCATAGCGCACGGTCGCTCCGAAGAATGCCCTCGTCGCCGCC
>DASRRV010000323.1:0-1873 GCA_035695545.1 Candidatus Sulfotelmatobacter sp.
AAGTACAGGCCCACGATATCCCGGACCTTGTCGATGAACAGCGGATCTTTCGATAACCTGAAGCTTTTGGTCCGATGCGACTGCAACGCAAACGCTTGCCAGATGCGATGCACACGCTGAAGGTATAAATTGAATTGTGTAAATGGCCATCGAAAGGATCACACTGAGGAGACCCGATGGCTATCGACCTCAAACTCATTGACAAATTACTGGCTGACTACAAGAAGCCGGAAGACATTATCGGCGAAGATGGTCTGCTAAAGCAACTGACCAAGGCGGTATTGGAGCGAGCCATGCAAGCCGAGATGACCGACCATCTCGGCTATGAGAAACACGATCCGGCCGGTCACAACAGCGGCAACTCTCGCAACGGCGTCACAACCAAAACGCTGAAGGGGGACTTTGGCGAGGTGCCGTTGGAAACGCCGCGGGATCGTAACGGCAGTTACGAGCCAAAAATCATCGGCAAAGGACAGACGCGATTCACCGGTTTCGACGACAAAATTATTTCGATGTACGCGCGAGGGATGAGCACGCGCGAGATCCAGGGGCATCTGGAGGAAATCTACCAGGT
This sequence comes from Candidatus Sulfotelmatobacter sp., assembly GCA_035695545.1. Classification (GTDB taxonomy): domain Bacteria; phylum Acidobacteriota; class Terriglobia; order Terriglobales; family Acidobacteriaceae; genus Sulfotelmatobacter. Next base: position 575 of record DASRRV010000323.1, read on the forward strand.
GGAGGTGAGTCCGACACTGATTTCCAATGTCACTGAAGAAGTGATGGAAGAGGTCAAGAGCTGGCAGAGTCGGCCGCTGGACGCGGTGTATCCGATCGTGTACTTGGATGCGTTGGTGGTGAAGATTCGCGAGACGGGTCACGTCCGCAACAAGGCGATCTACGTGGTGATAGGCGTCAACATGCAAGGCAACAAGGAGGTACTGGGGCTATGGGCGGGTCAGGCCGAGGGAGCGAAGTTCTGGCTACAGGTGCTGACCGAGCTGAAGAACCGGGGTGTAACGGACATGTTCATCGCCTGCGTGGACGGGTTGAAGGGGTTCCCCGAATCGATTGCGACGGTATTTCCGGAGGCGCAAGTGCAACTGTGCATCGTGCATCAGGTGCGAGCTTCGTTGAATTACGTTTCCTGGAAACAGCGCAAGACAGTAGCTGCGGATTTACAGCCGATTTACCGCGCCAGCACGGTCGAAGAGGCCGAGCAGCGACTGGATGAGTTTGCCACCAAATGGGATGGGACGTATCCCACGATTAGCCAGATGTGGCGCCGGAACTGGGAGCATCTCACACCGTTCTTCGCCTATCCCGCCGAAATTCGTAAGGTGATCTATACCACCAATGCGGTCGAGTCGCTGAATATGAGCTTGCGCAAGGTGATCAAAACCAGAGGATCGTTCCCCAACCAGGAAGCCGCTATGAAACTGCTGTACCTGGCCCTGGAGCACATCGCTAAGAAGTGGACCATGCCGGTGCAGAACTGGAAGGCTGCCTTGCAGCGCTTTGCCATCCTGCTCGGCGATCGCGTTCCGAAACCGGAGTTGGCGTAAATCGTCGCCGCAAATGAAAAATCGGAAGAAGAATATTCTGGGAGGGAGGCTCTGCCCCCCAAACCCCCGAGATTTATCGCTTTCGCGCCAGGATTCCTGGACCGAGTGGGCGAGCCGCGCTCGCCTTCTCGGAATCCCGGCCCCTGAGTCGGCGCTCGGGTTGCGTCTCCGCAGCGCCCTACCCTCCGCTCAGGTCCGTTCAGTCTATCAGGGATGCCAGATTAAAAAAGTGCGGCCGTTTACACAAAAAGCTTGACACACCCGCCCTCTGCGTTGAATCGAGCGCCTCCGTCGTAGATGTAGAAGTCGGGCGCAACGACGTTGTTGAGCATCGCAACATCGTCAGCCTGGAGTGCAGCGAATATCGTTTTTACTGTATCTATGATCTGCGTCGGGTCCACGGTAGGAACTTTCTGGACACTTGCATTCGATAGGTTCGCGAAAAACGCGAGGACGAGAGCAACGGCGGTCTG
>DASRRV010000324.1:0-6582 GCA_035695545.1 Candidatus Sulfotelmatobacter sp.
TCCGGCCACGGTCACGGTGTCATTCACTTTGCCGGACGACGGATCTACAGCCGTCACCTGCGGCGAGCCCTGCGCAAAGAGCAACGGGCCCAGCAGCGTCAGCAGGGCCGCTGCGGCCAGAAGCGCCAATGTCGTTTGGATGTATTTGTTGTGATGGCGCCCGTTTCGTTCCGACGGGCATTCAGTGCGCTGCTCACCTTCAATCGCGCGGACATGAACCTTATCGGGGTTATCCACGAGTGCTTTTGCGACTGCTTCTAGTAGCTCCTTCACAGTGCGCCTTGCTAAGTTTCAGTTTCTGGCGCGCTCATGCACCTCGGGCACTTCCCAGGCAGGGGATGATCCCTAGCTCCGGGCGTGGAATCTTAAGAGTGTGTTCGCAGTTCTCAAAACGCAGGTCGAACGTCTCGTAGGGCATGGGCGTACTTTGAAATCATACGCCGCTTTCATTTACCGCGCTTGCGTTTACGGCGGGCCTTACACTCCTCGCAGATCGTCTCAACTTCCACGATGGACTTCTCTAATCCGCATCTCTCACAATCGGTCGGAACCTTGATGCCAGATCATCAACGATGTCTTGGCGTGCTTAATTTTCAGATGGGGCGGGGCTTTGGCACCGCGCGGATATTGGCATGCGCGCCGGGTGTATCCTCCCGGGTATATGGGTTGCACAGGGGACTCCCGCGTTGAGCGAGAAAATTTCTGGGTTGGCAGATTATTTCTCGCTTGCTTTTTTTTCCCTTGGAGGAATTGTATTCCCAATTGGGACTGTTCGAAAAATGCACTGGGCAAAGCGATTCGGAACTGTTAGGCGATGAACAACTACTGCAAATCATCGTAGTCGGGGAAATTTGGTCGATTCGTCTCAACATGGGATAGGTGGTGGTAACCGGATTTAGCAACACCTAGCTTCGCTGCTACCACTTGCACTGCTGAATATGTTTTTTACTTATCGGCAGCGGTCAGGTACTTAACAAGAATCACCTCATTCTGCGCTTCGTTATAAATGAGGTCATCGGCAATGGCGCGGATCATGGCGATACCGAATCCGCCGGGGCGAATCCCGAGCTGATCGCGGACGGCCATATGCGCTGTAGGATCGTCTTCCGGCTGACCAACGGCGGCATGGGCCAGGGCTTTAAAGCTGAACCCTGAGCCGGGATCGGCAACACGATAGAGCAGCATGCGTGGGGTGCGCACGTGCGCTATCCGCACCTTGCGGTTCGGATCCAGCTGTCCTCCCCACTCGACAGCGTTGAGCAGCAGCTCGCGGAAGGCCAATCCTATTTTGTTGCGCTGCTCATCGGGAAGATCGGCTCCGAGCTTCATCAAGAAAGATTGAATACGATCGGCCGCCTCGCAGGTGCATGGGATCAGCAGCTCAACCCACTCCGGCTTGGCGGAAATAACTTCGATAGGAGGGGAAGCATCCTGCATGAGTGCCCGCTCAGCAACTTCTACCGCTTCTTTCGGTGGAAAAGGCTTGCTTAGGTATTCGTAGGCCTGTTCCCGCACGGCGCGCAGCACAGTGTCCGGGGTGCCATCGGAGGTCATGATGATGATCTTCGGATGCGAGTCCCCTTCGCGCACCCGCGCAAGCACCTCAAGTCCGGTGAGTTCAGGCATCCAGATATCGAGAAATGCGAGATCGAATCTGTCTTGTTGAATCTTGCGAAGTGCGTCGGTGCCGTTTGATACCTCGGTTACTCTATAGCCGGCACTCTTCAACATGCTGCTGATGGCAAATCGCGTTGTGCGATCGTCCTCGGCGACAAGGATTTCGGCTGAGGCTGGGCTGCAGCTCATGGTGCCACCTCACGCGGAGAGATCGGAACGTATAGGCTTTCGACAACATGCTACGTCTGTCACGGAAACCGGTCAATCGCGCAGATGTGCGGGCTTGCGTCGTTTCTAGCTTTGTACAAGAATGACTCGTCGGGGACTTATTTTCCCGAATCGGAGGAGCGGTGAGCGCGCCCGCTAACGTCAATCCGCCAGGCGCAGACGACCTGCGCGAGTTTCTCAATCTCTCCCTAAATCTGGCATGTATCGCCGGGATGGACGGTTACTTCAAATATCTCAACCCTGTGTGGGAAAGGGCGTTGGGATACAGCCGCCAGGAGTTATTATCGCGGCCGTATCTTGATTTCGTGCACCCCGACGATCGTGATTCGACGCGGACGGAAGCTGTGCACGTCGCATCAGGGCGCAGCACCATTTCCTTTGAGAACCGCTACCGTTGCAAAGACGGCTCCTATAGGAACCTGCTCTGGTCGGCGATCGTCCATGCAGAAAAAGGATTGATTTTCGCGATCGCATCAGACTTGACGGAGCAAAAACGCGAAGAAGCCCGGCTTAATGCTCAGCACGCGGTGACCCGCGTGCTCGCCGAGGCGCCGACCCTGACGGCTGCCGCGCCGCAAATCCTGCAAGCGGTTTGCGAGAGTCTCGGGTGGTCAGTAGGGGCGATTTGGCGAGTGAGCGAAAAGGAGAAGTCTCTGTGCTGCATTGAAACGTGGCACATGCCATCGGAAGGGGTCAGAGAGTTCGACCGGATTACAAGCTCCCGCACTTTTGCACCAGGTGAAGGCCTGCCGGGACGGGTTTGGTCCCAGAAGCGACCTGTTTGGATAGAAGATGTCACCCGGGACTCCAACTTTCCTCGAGCAGCAATCGCCGCTCAGGAAGGTCTGCACGCAGCATTCTGTTTTCCCATCCTCCTCGGAACCGAAGTGTTGGGCGTGCTCGAGTTCTTCAGCCATCAAATACAAAAGCCCGACAGCTGCTTGCTCGAAATGATGAACGCAATCGGCAGCCAGATCGGCCAGTTCATTGAGCGCAAGGATGCCGAAGATGCGCTGCGAATTTATGCTCGCGACCTGGAGGTAGCCAGGAAGCGAGCAGAAGAAGCCACGCGAGCGAAGAGCGAATTTCTGGCCAATATCAGCCACGAGATACGAACTCCGATGAACGCCATGATCGGAATGACCGAGCTGGCGCTCGCAACCCGGATTACCCGCGAACAACGGGAGTATTTAAACGCGATTCAAGGATCGGCCGATGCCCTGCTCATGCTGGTCAACGATCTTCTTGACTTCTCCAAGATCGAGGCCCGCAAGCTACAGCTTGATCACGTTGCCTTCAACCTTCGCGATGCACTCGAAGACACTATGCGCGTGCTAGCCCCCCGCGCACACCAAAAAGGTCTCGAACTGGCGTGCCACATCCATCCTGAGACACCGGATGACCTGATTGGGGACCCGCTGCGCCTTCGCCAGGTAGTTGTGAATCTGGTAGGGAACGCGATCAAATTTACTGAGCAGGGAGAAGTCGTGCTCCGGGTAGAACGCGAGCCTGGCGGCGACGCCAATGTGCAATTGCATTTCTCGGTGAGTGATACCGGTATCGGCATTCCGCAAGAAAAGCAAGCCGTCATTTTCGAAGCATTCTCGCAGGCTGATAGCTCAACAACGCGCCGCTACGGTGGAACGGGGCTTGGCCTGACGATCTCAGCACAGCTGGTGGGGCTGATGGGCGGCAGCATCTCCGTAGAGAGCGAGCCCGGCCACGGCAGTACGTTTCACTTCACAGTGCGGTTCCAACCTCAGCAGCCTGGGACGGAGAAACCTACTCGTTCGCGCACACTTACCGATTTGCCGGTACTCGTCGTGGACGACAATGCAACCAACCGCCGCATACTTAAGGAAGTCCTGACCAACTGGCGCATGCACCCAGTTACTGTTGACAGCGGCGCGGCCGCCCTAAGAGCCCTCGAAGAGTCTCTAAAGTCGGGCCAGCCGTTCGCGGTCGTTCTTCTCGACGGCCACATGCCGGAGATGGATGGATTCGCAGTTGCGGAGCGAGTCACGCGAGACCGCCGTTACACCGCGCTTAAGCTGGTCATGTTGACATCAGCTGGTCAGTCTGAAGATATTGCGCGCTGCCGCAGGCTACGTATCTCTGAATATCTCACGAAGCCAATTAAGCAGTCCGAGCTCTTCGATGTGATCATCAATGCCATCGGCCAACCGGAAGCAGCAAGGCCTCGTACCTCAAGGCGGCGCAACAAGCCAGGGGCCGTACCTGCGCTCAATGTGCTCCTGGCGGAAGACAATCCGGTGAACCAACTGGTAGCCACGCGAGTTCTTGAGAAATTGGGCCATCACGTTACCGTCGTCGCCAACGGGCGTGACGCTCTGGCCGCAGTACAGCACGGCAAGTTTGATCTGGTCGCGATGGACGTCCAGATGCCGGAGATGGATGGGCTCGATGCAACCGTAGCGATACGAGATTGGGAAAAGACTCACGGCACGCACATCTCCATCTTTGCCATGACCGCTCATGCGATGAAGGGTGATCGCGAGCGTTGCCTGGCTGCCGGTATGGACGGTTATACGTCCAAGCCAATTCGAATCACCGAGCTCGAACAAGTGATCTCTGAACTGATGAGTGCGCCGAATTCGGCGAAGGAATGTTTCTCGCAGCCGACGGCCGCCAATGGGGTTATCGATCACGAAGCGCTTTTAGCCGGAGTCGATGGCAATCGGCGGCTACTGCGCGAACTTGTCAGTCTTTTCCTCGAGGACAGTCCCAAGCAAGTTGCTCAAATCCAGGAAGCAATCCTGCGTGGTGATTCCGAGGCATTGGCAAGAGCCGCGCACACTCTGAAGGGTTCAATCGGGAATTTCGCATCTAAAAGGGCGTTCGCAGCCGCTCAGCGGTTGGAGGCTGCAAGCAGAAGTGGGGATTTGCGAAGTGTTGACGACGAATTTGTCACACTCGGGGTCGAGCTGACGCTTCTCGACGAGGAACTTAGGAAGTTGCTATCTTCGGGTCAAAAGCCAGCGGCGGAGAAACCTGCCAGGCGAAAACAGAAGCACGCTTAGAGCGGCACTGGAGAGAACCGCCGCGTCTAGAAGTCTAGAGCTCCAAATGAGGTCATCGGACTGTGGCGACCTCACTCGGTACCATCGCCTGCTATTGAGCACGGCAATACAACGAAATGCCCAAGGGAGAAGCGCTAGATGGGTGCTGTACGCGGTATTGATCTGTGGAGGCTCGGTTCGACTCCAGTGAAATAAAATCTAGCTCGTCAGAGAGGAAAGCTTTTTCTTGGCTAGTGGTACAGCATACGCAGCAGCGGGATTGTGGGCGATTGCCGTTGAAGCCTTGCGGTAGTATTCCAACGCTTTCTCCTCATCGCCCAGCTTTTCGTATGTCTGCCCAATCATGCATTGAATGTAGGCGTCCTTTTGGTTTGCCTTCAGCAGTTCTTGGAGCGCTGCCTTATAGTCCGCGGCATAGAACGCGACATAGCCTTGAAGGTACGGAAGGAATTGCGCCTGCTCGGGATTGGTTCCCTTGTCGAGGATTGCCTTTGCGGCAGCGACGTGCTTCTGCGCTTCAGCTTGATTCCCGCGCCGGGCAGCGATGCGCGCCTGCGCGTGCTCCCAACGAAACTCCCAAAGGTCTCGCCGAGCAGGTTTGATGTCTGGCTCCTTCAATCCAGTTTCATGCCCTATCTCATACCAATGGTAAGCGGGATCCAAATCGCCTGAGTCAATGCAGACGCGAGCCGCCTCGTCGGCTGTTTCGGCCTGCCGAAAAAAGTCCTTCACGCTCCCGTAGTAGGTGACGACCTGCTGTTCGTACTGAATCGTCTTCGTGCAATTTCCTTCAAACGCATACGACATAGCCATCGCCCGTTGCGCCATCGCCTTGAGCTCCGGCGTGTCCGCAACTTGGATCGCCTTCCCAAAATGTTGGCGGGCTTCCGCGCCTTGACCTAACAAATCCAGCACACTTCCAGCGGCAATGTTCGCAGGCAAAGAATTCGGGGAACCTTGAAGGGTCTGGCGGTACATCGCGAGCGCGTCATCTAACTTTCCCTCACGCATCAATTGCTGACCCTGCTTAATGAACTCGGGCTGTTGCTCCTGGCCGCCTGGAGCCTGCGCAAGTACACGCGCGACAGAAACCGAAAGTATGAGGAAAGCTCGGAGAATCACGGCGGTGGTCGCGTTCATGAGCTCAATTATCTCACAATGCCGCTCGCGTGAAATCTTCGCCATGCCCACGGTACGCGCAATCAAGCCGAAGTACGCTAGCCGAATGAACAGAGGTGACATTCTGGAGGTTCGCTTTGCCGCCACATAGCGGTGCGCTGAATTGCTCCGATTTGAGGTGCTCTTCAGTGTCCTTGGAATTCCTACTCCATTACAAAATAAGGATTTACGATAGTTCGTTTTGTAATTTTCAAGCCTCCCCGAGTTGTACGATTTGCGAACCTTTAGATTTCAGTTCCCGATGGCTTTTCGAAAACAAAGATCCATTCAATAGTCGAATTCAACCTCCAAGTTCTCCTCCGCGACTGTTTCAAATAAGGTCCACAGACCTTTTTCGCGCAGTCTAAATAACAGATCTGACTCTACTTTCGACTTCAGTGACTTCCTAGCGCCGGAAGGAAAAGGTTAAGCGCACAGAGTCAACAGCCACACGTTGAAGGCGCTCCCCGAACTGTACAATTTGCGGGCGTTAAGATTTGAGGTTCCTCGAACGCTCTTCCGCACAAACCGCCTGCCC
>DASRRV010000325.1:0-2052 GCA_035695545.1 Candidatus Sulfotelmatobacter sp.
TGACGCGCGCGAGCGCTTATTCAGCAACATTGTGGCCAGTATGAAATCGGTTCCCCAACGCATCCAGGAGCTGCAGATTCGACACTTCTACAACGCTGATCCCGCCTACGGGACCGGCGTGGCGATAGGGCTTGGCCTGACCATCGAGGGCGTTCTCGCTTTCGGAAGTAAAGTCGCCGCAGCCGACTGACGCATCTTCTGGAGTTGCTTTCTTCGTCACAAAGATCTTGATCATCGGCTGGCCTGAAAAGCACACTTCTTGCAGATACATGGATCAAATCTCCCGAAGCTCATTCACCTGATCGTGGTTGGAAAAGACGCCTCAGATGCAGAGGCGAACTCTCAGGTATTTCGCTTTAGAAACCCGCAAAGCCCTCCCGACGGATAGCTCTCATGTCGGCGAAGCAGACTTCGCTGAGTTTGTCGTCAACCGGGAAGGGCAATCCTTCCTCGAAGCCTAACCACTTCGATAGCACTGTGCCCACCAGGGAGAACTGGACGAAAAGGTGCACGGCCGGGAGGGTGGAGGGCCTGCTGTCCACTCGAGTTGACAAAAACTTTAGACAAAAAACTGCGCAACGCTGAAACCTTTGTCCACTTGAAGTCTCTCATTTGCGGGCGACTGCTGGATCCGGGGTAACTCTTGTTCGTGTTTATGGATTTCGGCAGCGCACTACTCACCAAACCTAGGAGCCGACCAGATGAACAAAGTAATTCACAGGCTGTTGATGGGCACACTCGCGATTGGGGTTTTCATCCCGATCCACGCGATGGCCCAAGACCAAGATGGAGGCAGACTGCTACGAGCGGGAAACGGTCCCGGGCCCGCAGCGAATGGGCCAGGTCCCGGATGCAACATTATTCCGCCCTTGGCCTCGATCGGAACGAAAGTCGACATTGCACAGTTTCCGCCGCCTGACTCGCTCACAAATCCGGCACTCGCAGGGCCGGTGCAACTATTGAAATCCGGTAAGTTCGACATCCCCATCGAACAGCTAACGGGAATCAATGTTCCCGCTGGCACCCCAAGAGGAACGATCACACTGCCGCTTTTCAAGGGTGCGGTGAACACGCCGTCTGGCCTGAAGCCCATGTGGTACATCATTCTCGATGCAGGCGACCAAGCTGAAGCGGAACGCCTGGGCGTGAACTTTTCCAAGAAACTGCATAACGCGGGCGATGCCGCACGCTCCGCCACGCGCCGCGCCGATGGGACGTTTCTCTTCGACTCCGGCGTCGTAGATTTCACTCCGAACCGGGAGCTCGTTGCCGGCTCCGAGAGAAAGCCGTTCCCGCCCAGCGTCGCACAGCCAGGCTCGGTCGGAGATGCGGACTACAGCCCGCTGGTGCTTGTCGACGGCATCATTTACGACGCGCCGGTCGTTGCTGCCGCGGTGGAAGATGCGTTTATAAACTTTCCAAACGGAAACCCGGACTACAGTCTCGTGCATGATCAGGTGATCGCTATTAATCCGGCGAATCGGACAGTGACGCTCTCGCTGATCAACGGCTATAGCTTTGGCAAGCCGGTCTTCTATATCTCGACCGAATCGAGCGATCCCACGGTGTCTGCGATCGAGGGGAACACGTTCGCTCCACGCTTGCAAAGAATCGAGACAGGAGTGGACGATATTTCCCGTAGCGCCGTCGAACGGATCTTCATTGCGACGAATGGCGCATCCGAAGGCGGATGCCAAAATCCGCAGCGTCAGGGGATAGGCGCGGCGCTTTTGGACGGGCATCGGCCGAACAACACGTTTGGCGGCGTTCCCACGACGGCCACGGATTACAGTCCAGTCTGGGACGCCAACGTCTATGAGTGGACCGAGGACGCCATCGAGAAGGGCTATCGCGGCCTCTTGACCGAGGAGTTTCGCATTTTGAAAATGGCGAGAGACGGATACATCACCGGACCCGGTGGCGCGCCGTACGGCAGTTTTGGCCCTGTAATCGTTTGCGGTGTTGCCGCCCGGCTTAACTGAACGAGGTCGGCGAGCTGTCGCGTTGGTGGCCAGGGACGCCTGGCCTCCGACACGGCATCGTTGGCGAGCG
>DASRRV010000326.1:0-9919 GCA_035695545.1 Candidatus Sulfotelmatobacter sp.
GGAGGACTGTTGTTCGCAACGGTATCCACCCTGTTTTTTGTCCCTACTTTTTTCAGCGTGCTGCATGGTTCTCCACGCAAACGCGAACAACTCAAAGGTCAGCCACTGAACGAGGGGATTGGGGAGTGATATGACGCAAAGTGAAGTTCAGGAACAAGTCGAAATGGGGACGACCACAAATCCAAACAACCCAAGCCGCCGGTGGAACTGGTATTGGCTGATGGTCGCATCAATCGGGATCGCAGTGATTTGGGCCTTGGCGTCCGGAATCAGGTCGCGAGTGAAGGCTGCGACAGCTTTAGAAACCGTTACGGCACAGATGGCAGTGCCGTCCGTTGCAGTGGTAGCGCCAAAGCGAACTGCAGCGGCACAGGAAATCATCCTGCCCGGCAACATACAGCCGTTCATCACTTCGCCTATTTACGCTCGTACCGATGGCTATGTCAAGAAGTGGTACTTCGATATAGGAGCACACGTAAAGACTGGCGACTTGCTAGCGCTCATTCAAACGCCGGAGGTCGACGAACAATTAGCGCAGGCGCAAAGCACGTTGGCGACAGCGCAGGCCAATCTGGAACTGGCTCAGATCACGAAAGCCCGTTATCAAGGCCTACTAACGAAGCATGCAGTCGCCCAGCAGGATGTCGACAATGCCAATGGCACGTATGCAGCAAACAAAGCTATCGTCGACGCGGACACGGCAAGTGTTCGTCACTATGCTGCGTTGGTCTCGTTCGAGAAAGTTTACGCTCCTTTCGACGGCGTCATCACGGCTCGCAACACGGATATTGGAGACCTGATCAATTCGGGGAGCAGCAGCGCGCCGCGGACTGATCTCTTCCATGTCGCCCAGACCCGTACCTTGCGTGTCTACGTGAATGTGCCGGAAGAATATTCTCAAGGGGTCAAGCCGGGTCAGACCGCGGCGGAGGTCGCGCTGGCCGAGTTTCCCGCCAAACGGTTCCCCGGAAAGCTGGTTCGCACCGCCGAAGCGATTAATGGAATCACGCGGACGCTGCTGGTTGAAGTCGATATCGATAACCCCAGCGGAACTCTTTTGTCTGGGTCCTATGCGGAAGTGCACATGCAAATTCCAGTGCAGAATTCGACTTTCCTGCTACCAGTGACCTCACTGATTTTTCGGGGTGAGAAACTGCAGGTCGGAGTGGTTAGGGACGGGAAGGTCACCGTCAGAGATGTTATTCCTGGCCATGATCTCGGAGATCAAATTGAAATTGTATCCGGCCTGAAAGCCGACGATCAGGTCGTTACAAATCCGCCAGATTCCCTGGTAACCGGCGAGGAAGTAAAGATTGTACAAGCCACATTGCCGGGGGATTCGCGATGAAGGGCTGGTACAAAAGACGACGCAGTACACACATGAACTGCCTAGAAGCGATCGTTGTTCTTCTTGCGGGCGCTTCGCTGCTCACTGGGTGTTCCGTAGGGCCGAAGTACCGGACTCCCTCGCTTCCAACTCCTCCTGCATACAAGGAGGTAGGGAACTGGAAGACCGCGCAGCCGAACGACAATAATCTAGGCGGCAATTGGTGGGAGATCTTTCAGGATTCGCAGCTCAACGCACTAGAGCAGCAGATCAACGTGTCGAACCAGAACCTGAAGGCGGCATTTGCCCAATATCAGCAATCTCGAGCCGCGCTGCGGTATGTTCGCGCTGACTACTACCCCACAGTTACAGCTTCTCCGTCCTTGACTCGGGAACGTATTTCCGGTAACCGCCCGCCGGTGAGTTCAGCGTTTGATGGGCGGACGTTTAACGATTTTGTGTTTCCCCTCAATCTTTCCTATCAGGTCAATGCCTGGGGAAGAGTGAGCCGCAACGTGGAGTCTTTTCGAGAGCAAGCCCAGGCGAGTGCCGCCGATCTGGCAATAGTAAACCTGAGCATGCATGCCGCCCTGGCGGTGGACTACTTTGCAGCTCGCACTTTAGATGCTGAAGAGAAGTTGCTGCAGGACACGGTTGCTCAGTACCAACAGGCATTCCAGCTGAACGAAGATCGCTATGAAGGTGGTCTTGCCTCTGAAGTAGAAGTCGAGCAGGCGCGAACGATACTGGAGACTACACGGGCGCAGATGGTTGACGTCGGCGTAGCCCGCGCTCAATTTGAGCATGGGGTTGCGGTACTGGTCGGCAAGGCGCCAGCGGATTTCACGCTGCCGCCGCTGCCGCTCACCGTTCCACCACCACCGATTCCTGTCGGAATACCCTCGGAGTTGCTTGAGAGACGTCCTGACATCGCCGCGGCCGAACGCCGCGTGGCATCGGCTAACGCTCAGGTTGGCTTGGCCAAAACTGCCTACTATCCACTTGTGAATATTCTTGGGACTGGCGGGTTCGAAAGCGGAAGCATCACGACTTTGTTCCAGGGTCCAAGTGCCTTGTGGTCTGTTGGAGCGTCTGCGGCAATGACAGTTTTCGATGTAGGCCGTCGGCGAGCGTTCAACGACGAGGCCAAATCGGCCTACGATTCCACGGTTGCAGCCTACCGCGAGACGGTTCTGAGTAGCTTTCAACAAGTCGAAGACAATCTTGCCGCGCTACGAATTCTCGAGCAAGAAGCGGGAGTTCAGGCGACTGCGGTAGAAGCGGCACAACGATCCCTCGATCTCTCAAATACTCGATATGAAGGTGGAGTTACGAGCTATCTCGAAGTAATCACCGCCCAGAATCAGGCTCTCAGTGATGAAGTTACTGCGGTCAACATCTTGGGCCGTCGCATGGCGAGCGCTGTCTTACTCGTGGAAGCGCTGGGTGGAGGATGGGACCGATCCAGCCTGCCTCAACGCCCCGAGTGCTGCGGCAAGTTGGTTATCGGCAGTTCTCAGCCTTAACGAACCAGGCCCACTGATCTGAGAGCAAGACGAGAGGAGTTGTAGTTCATGAAATTGGTTACTGTCTGTTTTCTTCTAATCGTATTGGCACAGGGGCAGTCAAAGGCAGATTCGCCACCTCAGAATGTTATCCGACCAGATCAACCTGACCGGGCAAATCTACTCCGCGAATTCGACAGCTCTCTCGAAGAGGTGGTCCGCAAAGTTTCCCCGGCTGTCGTTCAGATCTTGGTTAGCGGTTATGGACCGGCAGAAAAAAATGGGCATGTGGATGCGGCGCGAATCGTTCGCCAGCATGCAGTCGGGTCCGGCGTAATTGTCGACCCGGACGGATATATCATGACAAATGCGCACGTGGTCGAGGGCGCACAACGTGTTCGCGTTGTGATGTCCCCTCCGTCGTCAGGCTCGACGCCCCAGCCCATTCGTTCCCAGCAGATTTTCAATGCGAAAATATTGGGCAGACACAAGAAGTCCGACTTGGCACTTCTCAAGATTGAGGCAACGCACTTGCCCTCTATCACCCTCCGAGACAATGTACGCGTGCGGCAGGGCGAATTGGTCTTCGCAATTGGCAGCCCGGAAGGGCTGCGCGATTCTGTCACCTTGGGAGTCATCAGTTCCGTCGCACGGCAGACCGAAAGCAACGATGCGATGTTCTACATTCAAACAGATGCACCTCTTAATCCAGGAAACAGTGGCGGTCCCCTTGTCGATATAGACGGCAATCTTGTTGGAATCAACACTTTCATGCTCAGCGAAGGTGGCGGAAGCGAGGGCCTTGGTTTTGCGATTCCGCCCGCGATTGTGAAGTTTGACTATGAGAGCCTTCGCAGATACGGCCGTGTGCAGCGGGTTGCGTTTGGCGCCATTGCGCAGAGCATCACGCCAACGCTGGCTGCGGGCCTTGGCCTTTCAAGAAGCTGGGGAGTCATTATCTCCAACGTCGCCTCCGGTGGATTCGCGGAGGCAGCAGGTCTCGAAGTGGGAGACATCGTGACCACCCTCGATGGTCGCCCGATCGACGCCCTTCCCCCCTTTATGGAAGCGCTCTATCTTCATCGCATTGACCAAGCTATGAAAATCGAGGTGCTTCGCGGACAAGAGCAACTATCCGTAACTGTTCCGGTCATGGTGCACCATGAGGACGTCGATGATTTGACGGATGTTGCCGACCTGCAAAGAACCTTCATTCCAGAGCTGAACATGTTTGTCAGCGAGTTGGACGACAACGTGAAGCCTCTGCTGCCGCGCGATAACGGCGATTCTGGAGTAGTTGTCATTGCCCCGGCTGCTGGTTCAAACGCCGTTGATACTGGCGTACAGTCGGAAGACATCATACGAGCCATTAATCGCACACGGCTGCAGTCGGTCTCTCAATTGCAGGCCACCGTTCGCCAACTTAAGTCGGGCGATGCGGTAGTTCTCCAAATTGAACGCGGGGGGAAACTTCAGTATCTCGCGTTCGAAATGGATTGAAAGATCAGCTATGAACCGATTGCTTGCGTCGCTCCTGGCTCCACGACGCTCCGGTGCCACTGTGCAACGGTATGGAGCAGCCATCGTTTCTGTCGCAATTGCGGCCGCAGCCGCACTTCTTCTGCGGCATTACAATTTGCCACACCCCTTCATTTCTTTCTCATTTGCTGCGATTGCTATCACCTTCTGGTACGCGGGAACGGTACCGGGGTTGCTTGCTGTCGCGCTGGCTTGCACCACCTTCAGCTACCTCTTCACGCCTGTCAAAGTCGGCAATGTGCCGTGGGATTCCTATCTGATTATTTACGGAATCTTTGGGTTTTTCGTGAGCTGGTTCAGCTCATCCCGTATTCGCGCAGAACGGCTGTTGTCCGAGGCGCGCGACGCTCTGGAGAGTCGCGTTGCGCAGCGGACGGTGGAACTCACTACAGCTAATCAGTCTTTGCAACGGGCGCAGGAAGAATTGTCAGAACTCACACAAAAGCTTGCCCAGGAGAACCTGTACCTTGAGGACGAGATTCGCTCTGACGCCAACTTCAAGGAAATCATCGGCAAAAGCCAGGAGCTGCGCCGTGTACTAAAGCTCGTGGAAACGGTTGCACCGACGGATTCGACCACGCTGATCTATGGCGAGACTGGAACGGGAAAGGAATTGATCGCACGGGCGATCCATGACCTCAGCTCACGTCGATCCCGAACATTTATCAGACTCAACTGCGCCGCTATTCCGACCGGATTGCTCGAAAGCGAGTTGTTTGGGCATGAAAAGGGGGCATTCACCAGTGCCTTTACCCAACGGATAGGCCGGCTGGAACTGGCGAACAATGGCACTCTCTTTCTTGATGAAATTGGCGACCTTCCACTTGAAGTCCAGCCGAAGCTGTTGCGGGTCTTGCAGGAACGTGAATTTGAGCGCTTGGGGAGCACGCGAACGCTTTCGACCAACGTACGCCTGATTGCAGCAACGAATAAGGACTTAAGTGCCATGGTCGAAGAGGGGAAGTTTCGAGCCGACCTTTTTTTTCGCCTGAATGTGTTTCCCATCGATCTGCCTCCATTACGCGAGCGACGTGAAGACATTCCGCTCCTGGTGAGACACTTCGCGGAAGAGTTTTCTCGTCGCATCAGCAAGACCATCGAAACCGTATCTCCCGCAACGATGGACGCCCTATCTCGCTATCCGTGGCCGGGCAATATTCGTGAATTGCAGAATGTGATCGAGCGGGCGGTAATCCTCTCACCTGGGCCAGCGCTCGTTGTTCATCTTGCGGAAATGGAGCGGCACCCTATCAAAGAGCCAGCCAAGGAGGCCTCGCCACTTCCATCCACAAGGCGCCGACCTGTCCGGAGTATCCTCGCCGACGTAGATCGGGAACAAATTGTCCGCGCGCTGAAAGAAGCGGACGGCCAGGTGGGCGGACCAAATGGAGCCGCTTCGCGCCTCAGACTCAAACGCACTACGTTCATCACCCGCATGAAGAAACTTGGCATCGTTCCGAATGCACTGTCGGGGGACAACAAACCGAACCTCGACACTTCCGACACCTCCGACAGTTCGAGCATGTTGCCACCACCTCTCGACACAAGATCCACAGAATAAGTCCCTTACCGGCAAACGGAGAGCATAGCTGACTTTGGCATCTGCCATGCCCTCGCTCTAAGTGTGCAAAACAAGAAAAGAACGGAGGAAAATGAAGCAGGTGTTCGGTCTGATAGTTCTTACAGCCTGTATTGCGGTTCCATCATTTGCTAGCGATGTCGTAGGCCACAGAGTCAAGGTCACTGGCAAGGACTCCGCCAGAACCGTGAAGGTTACGGCGAAGGATTCTGCAAAAGCGGTGGTAGCCGTAGGCAAGTTTCTGTTCTGACCTCGGTGGAAGAGAACGATGAATCCGTATTCATAAAGGAGATGAGCACAAATGAAAATCAATAAGCTGTACTTCACGCTCGGTTTGATAATTGCTTTTGCCTTGTTTTTCGAACTCGCAGCTCATGCAGACGAGTTGAACGAATCTACCAAAATCACATTCAGTGGGCCGACTCAGATTCCCGGACAGATACTGCCAGCAGGGACGTACACGTTCCAGCGTGGGGGGACTGTTGGCGACTCGGGTCTGATTCAGATCTTCAACGCTGATCGTACTCGCCTGTACGCAACGGTACAGACAGTCTCGGCAGAGCGTTTCGAGCCGGCTGGCGACACCATAATCACGCTGGCAGAGCGAGGGGCTGGACAGCCAGGTGTCCTCGTGAAGTGGTTTTATCCCGGCCGCACAATCGGTCACGAGTTCGTTTACTCGAAACAGCAGGAGCAGGCACTCACTCAGGCAAAACAAGAGACGTTCGTTGGCAATCATTTAATGTCCCCCCGAGAAGCTGCTGGGGAATAAGGCTGCGTGTTTGACATTTGCTTAAGCCCGGCGTGAATCAGTCGTGGCGTGAGCGGATGGCGACCCGCAGGCAAACTGAAGTTCAAATGGAGGCTCGATATGAAATTCCGAAAGTTACTTGCAATTCCACTATTTCTCGCGACACTGACCACCGCGGTCTTTGCCGATAACCTGGCAGTCGATTACGACCACGCCGCAAACTTTAAGCATGTGAAGACATACTCCTGGTCGAAAATTCAGACAGCGGACTCGATTTGGGATGCGCGTGTGAAAGATTCAATTAATAAGCAGTTAGCGGCCAAAGGATGGACTGAAGTGCCATCTGGCGGAGACGTGGCCCTGGTGGCAATTGAGAAGACTTCGATTCATCAGCAGTACGACACGTTCTACAACGGCTTCGGCGGGCGCCGCTGGGGCGGAGGTCTGGGTGAGTCGACTACTTCTGTTGACAACTACAAAGTTGGCACGCTGATTGTGAGCATGTTCGACGGCAACTCCAAACAGTTGATTTGGAGAGGCACGTCGAGCAGCGACTTAACGGGTAATCCCGATAAGAACACGAAGAAGCTCGACAAAGATGTCCAGAAACTGTTTAAGAAGTTTCCACCGCAAGTGGCCTCATAAATCGGGAGTGCTGGTCCGCGTCGGGTCCGGGCGGAAGGTCCGGCCTTGACGCGGAGGGCTCTCGTTCGGCACGGCGGTGACCAGGAGAAACCGTCATGTTAGTGACAGGGATGTTAGCTTTCGGATTGCAGGGCACCGCACTCATACGAATTGGATTTTCCGAGTGCTCACCGACAGTTTATGGAGTATGAGCATGAGAACCGGCTGAATGCTTTGCCTTGATGCAGAACCGGGGGTTGGCAGCCATGCAATATGCGCGGCACGCCGCCAGCTACGCTCAGCGATTGCACCCCCAGACTAGAAAAGAGCATCGATTCAGTTCACTCATAACCCTCCTCACTAGGGTGATTGCAGACTGTTCCAATCAAGTCCGCACCCTTCTCTGGCTTGGCTCAGATGATTGACCGGACCACTCCGCCTT
Organism: Candidatus Sulfotelmatobacter sp.; assembly: GCA_035695545.1. Classification (GTDB taxonomy): domain Bacteria; phylum Acidobacteriota; class Terriglobia; order Terriglobales; family Acidobacteriaceae; genus Sulfotelmatobacter. Next base: position 7,768 of record DASRRV010000326.1, read on the forward strand.
CGACGCGTAGTGCTGCTCCGTTGGTCGCCGCGCCCAGTTGGCTGGAGAGATACACAACCATGGGCGCTACTTCCTCAGGAGTTGCAAATCGCTTCAACAACGAGGATGGCCGGATTGAATGGAAGAACTCTTTTTCCAGCGTGGCAACATCCATTCCCTTGGACTTGGCCCCCTCCTGTAGGAAGCGTTCGACTCCTTCGGTGCGGGTGGGGCCGGCCAGCACCGAGTTGACGGTCACGCTTGTGCCCGCGGTCAACTCGGCCAGACCACGCGCCAGCGAGACCTGCGCAGTTTTAGTGACACCGTAGTGGATCATCTCCACGGGGATGTTCAGGGCGGACTCGCTGGAGATAAAGACAACTCGGCCCCAATTTCGCTCCAGCATTCCCGGCAGGTAGAACCGGCTCAAGCGGACGCCGCTGAGAACGTTGACCTCGAAGAAACGCAGCCAATCTTCATCAGGAATTTCGGCAAACGGCTTGATTTCGAAGATTCCAAGATTATTCACCAATATGTCTACTTTCGGCAGGTCGCGGGTGAGCAGGTCGACGCCTTCGCGGGTGCCCAAGTCAGCGGCGATCCCGGTCACCCGGGCACCATCGTGCTCTCGTCGAATTCGATCGAGAGTCTCGTCCACCCGCTTCTGCGAACGGCCATTCACTACGACGCCAGCCCCTCCTTTGCGAATAGGGAGGCGATGGCGTATCCGATACCCGCGGTTGAGCCGGTTACTAGAGCGGTCTTGTTAGACAGTTGCAAATCCATGTGACAATTATCTCGATTAAAACTATGGTTGAAGCAAACTCTACGCAGCCGTGTTTAGCCATCATGATCTTTTCCCAAAGAACACAGTGGCGTACCTCCGATTCCCAAATCAGAGGCACTGCACGTTGCGGCACTTGTGCTCCTACTTAAAAACCACTCAACAAGTCGTGCCAGAGCCGCTTTGCCCTTCGCCAGGCTCACTTCTGATTCCTGACGATCTCGATTCCACACGTTGTCAACAATCACGCTCCGAAGATCTCGAACACCTACCAGCCGCAACCAAAAGTCCAAATAGGTTGCTTGGTGATCGAATCGCGAGGGCGGTATAGGAGTGCCCTCCAGGAAGCGTGAACCGCGCGTATAAACGACGATTGCCTTCTCCACGTTCAGGAGAGGGCCGTACTGTTTGCCGTCGTAGGAAAACAGATAGTTTCGCTGCGCTACGAGATCAATCAACTGTTTGAGCTTGTAAGGCAGGCCAAAGTTCCACATTGGAGTTCCTAATACGATTCGATCGACGTTCTGAAAACGTTGGATCAACGATTGAATACGCTTCCATACGTTGGACTCTGCCGCAGTCATGGTTTCGTGCTTCACTGCTTTGTACTTCGCTCCAATGGCCTCGTAGTCGAACTCCGGTAGCTGTTCTTGCCAGACGTTCAACGTGTCCACAACGAGCGAGTCGTTGTCGGCTCTGCACGCCTCGATAAATGATCTCGTGAGGTTGATCGAATCGGAAGATTCGCCTCTTGGTGACGACTGAATTTCGAGAAGCCTCACTCGGTCCCTCCGGATGTCGGAGCCCCTTGCGTAGTCGAGACCGCACGTGCGGCACTCTCAATTAGGTCCGCAACTTCCTTGGGATGCGAGACGTAGACTGCGTGGCTTGCACCATGGACTTCAACCTTGTGGCTATTGGCTCGTGTTGCATACCAACGTTCAAGGTCGGGGTTGATGGCTCGATCGCTTCCCGCCACTAGCATCCAACTCGGCTTCGTTCTCCATGCAGCCGTCGTGATTGTCGCTGAGAAATTGTCCGCAAAGTTGAGCACCTGTGAGCGCGCCATGAATGCGGCCTGGTCGCCGGGAAGGTCAGCCGCAAACAATTCATGAAATTGGGCCGGCTCGATATATGTGAAACCGTCCGACGTCTTCTTGATGGCGCCCGATTTGGCGAGGTCGCTCGGGAAGCGCTTTCCGTCATCTGCCTCATTCTCGCCGGAATCTGGCATGTGGGCGGCGACGTATACCAAACCGGCAACCGAGGGATCCGTCCCTGCCTCAGTAATTACGGCTCCTCCGTAGCTGTGACCGACCAGAATGCACTGCCCATCTTGTTGAGCCAGGACGCGCTTTGTGGCGGCAACATCTTCCTGGAACGACGTCT
>DASRRV010000327.1:0-1806 GCA_035695545.1 Candidatus Sulfotelmatobacter sp.
CCCCGATCCGTCGATAACAGACCTCCGCTGACAATCTGGTTTGGCGAGAGAGTGCTTTCAGGGCCCTGGATGCCACACAAACGAGCAGCAGGGAGCCGCGAACCAGAACCGCGGAATTGTCACCTGCGAGGTGCGTCATTCGCGTACGATGGCGTGCATGCGCAAAATCGAGAAGCGCTCACCGACCGAGTCACCATTATTGTTCGCGTTCGATCCCAAGCCAGCGGAAGAAATCCTGACCGCTTGGGGAGGGATGCCCTTAGTGGTGCAGGCCTTTCGATCTCTGGGATTGCCGGGCAGTGTGAAGCAACACGTGGCCGTGAAGGAGCGCCAGCGGGGTTACGACGAGGCCACGTTTGTCGAGAGCTTCGTGGTTCTGAATGCTGCTGGGGGCGAGTGCCTGGATGATTTTGAGCGCCTGCGGGCGGACCCCGGGCTAGGGGAACTGCTCGGACACGAAGTGCCTTCTCCGGAAGCAGCCCGGAAATTCCTGTATGCGTTTCATGAGGAAGAAAAGATTCAGCAAGCCAAGCAGCAGCGACTGCCGGATCAAATTGCCTATATTCCCTCAGAGAGTGCGCCGCTCGCGGGGCTCGGGAAAGTGAACCAAGATCTGATCCGGCGATTTGGAGAACGCTGTCCGGCGCAGAAGATCGCCACGGTGGATCAGGACACCACGATTATTGAGAGCCGCAAACAAGATGCACGGCACACCTATGAAGGGCCGCGAGGCTATCAGCCGATGCTAGCGGTGTGGGCCGAGATGGACGCGGTACTGGCCGATGAGTTTCGGGACGGAAATGTACCGGCGCAGATGGCTCCCTTGACGGTAGCAAAAGCAGCGTTCGCCGCCCTGCCCCATACAGTGAGCAGCTATTACTATCGCGGTGATTCGGCCTGTCATGAGAAGGAGTTATTGCGCTGGTTGTCGAACGAGAGGCGTGCAGAAGGGCCGCAGGGACGCATTGGTTTCGCGATTAGCGTGCGGATGAGCGAGGCGTTGCGCGAGGCGATTTTGGGAGTCCCGGAGAAGGAATGGAAGGCGTACGGGGAGCCCGAGCCGGGTATCGATCGGGAGTGCGCCGAAGTGGTGTTCGTGTCGAACCAGCAAGCAGAGCCGAAGGACAGCCAGCCGCTGCGCTACATCGCCATCCGGCTGCGCCAACGACAAGGAGGGTTGTTTGCCGACGGCAGCAACGTGCGAAACTTCGCCGTGCTGAGCAACATCTGGGACTGGGAACCGGTGAAACTGATCGAGTGGCATCGAGAAAAAGCCGGGACGATCGAACGCGTACACGATGTGCTGAAGAATGATTTAGCGGCGGGGGTGCTGCCGTCGAAATACTTCGGAGCCAATGCCGCCTGGCTGCGGCTGGCGGTGATCGCCTATAACGTGCTCACAGCACTGAAGCGCTTGGCCTTGCCGGCAGACTTATTGACGGCACGCCCGAAGCGCCTGCGCTTTCTGGTTTTCCATACCGCGGGTCGCCTGGTGCATCATGCTCGTCAGCTGAGCTTACGACTGGCTACGGCCCTCGAGGGAATCGCCATGTGCCTGGAGGCCGTGCGAATCTTGCCGCTTCCTTCTTAAGCAAGTTTCCTGGAACGGGTTCTTATCGACGGATTTGCAGAGCGCTTTTTGAAAGCGCCTCGGAAAATTCCCGTCCGTCGGCCTTCGGTTAACTTCACAACCCGCACGCGTTGTTCAACAACCAGAAGAGGAGTTCTGGCAGCGGATCAACTACGCCCTCAACTCGCATTCAGATGCCGCGTACCCTACTCGGCTACTCTACGGACGGATTGGGG
>DASRRV010000328.1:0-5179 GCA_035695545.1 Candidatus Sulfotelmatobacter sp.
GGAGATCGTTTCGCGCATCGATGCGGAAAAAAATCAGGAAAACCTCGACGAAGCTAAAGCTACCTTCGACCAACTACGGGAAACTTTCGATCTGAAACGCAAGGCGGCGCAGGCAGCGATCCGGATTCTGGAAATCCAGCGCGATCGCACCGAGCAGACCATGAAGCACGCGCAGGCGAACGCCGACCTGATGCAAGTCCATTCGCCTCTCGATGGAGTTGTAGTGCTCAACACAATCTGGAAGCAGGGCACGATGGGAGAGGTGCAGGAAGGCGATCAGGTGCGGCCGGGCGTTCCCTTTATGCAGGTGGTTAATCCATCGGCCATGCAGGTCCGCGTGCTTGCCAACCAGCAGGATTTTCCGGCGTTGCAACTCGGCCAGAGCGCTAAAGTTCGGCTGGATGCATACCCGGACCTGGTGTTCCCGGCAAAGCTGGAGCAGTTGGCTCCCATTGGCGAAGGTGGAGATTTTTCCAGCAAGCTGCGCTCCTTCGTCGTGATCGTCTCGATTGAGGGAAATGACCCCAAGTTGATGCCCGATCTTTCTGCCGCAGTGGATGTCGAAGTTTCCAAGCAGAATGCAGGATCGAGCGCGGCGGCGAATGCTGGGAGTGGTTCCTGATGACTGAACTCTTCCACTGGAGGCGCTTTCACCAGCTTTCGATACAGCGCAAGGTGATGGTTGTCGCCATCGTCCTGCTCGCAGGAAGTGGAGTTCTGTTGGGAGCGGTTCGCCTGGGTAAGCGATCGCCCACCGTTGCCACTTACGAAGTGAAGCGTGGCGAGTTTCTGGACTCATTGCAGTTTCGCGGCGAGGTGAAAGCGCTGAAGTCGGTCACGATCAGCGCTCCCGCCGAAGCGGGCGAGCTTCAAATCATCAAAGTTGCGGCTGAGGGCACCGTCGTAAAACCCGGCGACTCGGTGGTGGAGTTCGACAAGACGAAGACCGAACAGGATCTGGCGCAGTTTCGGTCCGCTCTCAAGTCGGCCGAGGCCGCAATCGAACAGGCACGGGCCCAAGGGCGCCTCGCGGAAGAAGAAGATAAGACCGCGGTGCTGAAAGCACGCTATGAAGTGGAAGGCGCCAAGCTGGAGGCGAGCAAGCAGGAGATCGTTTCCAAGATTGAGGGCGAAGAGGCCAAGCTGAAGCTGGCAGACGCCGAGCAGAAGCTGCGCGAGGCGGAGGCCAAGCAGAAGTCGGATGTTGCTCTCAACCAGGCGACCATCGAAGGTACCATACAGGCCAGCAAGAAAGCGCAGTTTGACGTGCAGCGCGCGGAGCGCTCTTTGGGGCAAATGAGCGTGCGAGCGCCATCGGCTGGGACCATCAGCTTGCTGCAGCACTGGGGTGGCTCCGGTCCGGTCACCTACCGGCCGGGAGATCGAGCGTGGCCGGGAGCGGCAATTGCCGAATTACCGGATGCTACGACGCTGCGAATCTCCGCACGCGTTGATGAAACGGAACGAGGGCGGCTTGCTCCCAAACAGGTGGTTACGGTGCTGCTGAACGCCATACCGGACCGGCAGTTCACGGGGCACATTGAGCGCATTGGCGCGATCGCCAGCATGGACTTCTCCAGCGGCTGGCCCATCACGCGCAACTTTACTCTTGAGATAGCTCTCGACCAGGCGGATGCACGGTTCAAACCCGGCATCTCGGGGCAGGTCACGGTGGTGGTAGACCGGGTGGCCGACGCGCTGACCATTCCCGCGCAAGCTCTGTTTCAGAAATCGGGCCAGAACGTAGCCTACATTTGGGAAGGGACACAGTTTGAGGAACGCGCGATCGAAGTCGACAGGAGAAGCGGCGACAAGATCATGGTCGCCAAGGGCGTGAGTGCCGGTGACCAGATTGCGCTGCGAGATCCTACGGTGAAGGAGTAGCGGTTGGCATGAGAAGGCGGCGGACCATTACGTGGGCAGTTGCCGTAGTCGTGCTTTGCGCCGTGGTCGGTGTAGGCGCGATGGTGCGCCGGGCCACGCCGGCGGCGACGGCCAGCGAGATCCCCACCGGTCAGGTGAAGCGAGGCGATCTCGACATGCGGGTGTATGCCACAGGCGAGTTGCGCGCGAGCCATTCGGAGATGTTGATTGCGCCTCCGATCGGCGGGGGCGCCTTGCAGATCACGCGTCTGCTGCACACTGGAGCTTCTGTAAAGAAGGGCGATCTGGTGATGGAATTTGATCCCAGCGAGCAGCACTACAAGCTGGACCAGAATCGATCGGAATTGCTGCAGGCCGAACAGGAAATCACCAAAGCGAAGGCCGACGCAGCTGTCGTGACGGCTCAGGACAAGGTCGCGCTTCTCAAAGCGCACTTCGACGTGCGGCAGGCAGAACTGGACGTTCAGAAAAACGAACTGGTCAGCACTATCGACGCGCGGAAAAACGACCTCGCTCTGGAGGGGGCAAAACGAGTACTGGCCGAACTGGAGCAGGACATCAAGTCGCACAGCGCGTCGAACCAGGCCAGCATCTCGCTGGCGGAAGAGAAGCGAAACAAAGCCAAACTGGCCATGGACCAGGCGCAAGGCAACATCGACAAGATGCGCGTGATCGCTCCCATGGACGGCCTGGTGTCGCTAGAAAAAAACGAGGGCGCGGCGGGAGGATTTTTCTTCAGCGGCATGTCTCTTCCGGAATATCGGGAGGGCGATGAGGTTCAACCCGGCCGATCGGTGGGGCAGGTGATCGACCCCAAAGAAATGGAACTGTCTGCCAAGGTCGGAGAACTCGAGCGTAACAACATCAAAGAAGGACAGACCGTCGACATTAAGCTCGATGCACTGCCGGGCAGCACCATTCACGGCACCGTGAAGACCGTGGGCGGCGCAAACAGCCGCAGATTCTGGGAAGACGATACCAGCACCAAATTCGAGGTTTTGATCACGCTCGCGAATGCAGACTCGCGTTTGCGCCCCGGCCTTACGGCGCAAATCGTGATTCATGGCGACCCTCGCAAGGGCGTTCTGTATGCGCCCCGCCAGGCTCTGTTCCTGAAAGAAAGCAAACGCGTAGTTTACGTTCGCAACGGGACCAACTTCGATTCGCGCGAAATCAAGATCCTCGCCGAGAACGAAAGCCGTGCCGCCATCGAAGGGATTGGCGCAGGCACCGAGATCGCTTTGATCGATCCCACCGCGCCGCGGAAATCCTCAGCCTCAAGCATGCCCGCGCCGAGCCTCGGCGGAGGAGGCGCGCCGTAATGTCCTCCATCGCCTCCGCCACTCCGGGACGCGTGCTGCAGGGCTACGGGCAGTGGCTGCCCGATCTGCAACTAGGGCTGCAGAACCTTCTGCTGCACCGGTTGCGTTCTCTGCTGACCATGCTGGGAATGATTTTTGGAGTCGCCGCCGTGGTGTCGATGCTCTCCATCGGTGCCGGCGCACGGCAGAAGGTAATGGCGCTGATTGAGCAGATGGGCGTCCACAACCTGATTGTGGAGGCGAAGGAAACTACGGAGTGGCAGGCCCATCAGAAGATTCGCAAGATTTCCCAGGGGCTCTCGTTCCAGGATTATCGCGTGATTCGCGATGACGTGAATGAAGTTGTCGAGGGCACGCCTCGAAAGCGGATGATCCCTTCGAAGACCATTCCGAAGTCGCAGCAGGATCCGCCTACGATCTACGGAGTGAATGCCAGCTACATAAAGATCGCCGGACTGCACGTGCTGCAAGGGAGATGGTTCGATGGCGACGAAGAAGCCCGCGCCGCTCCGGTTGCCGTCTTGGGGGCCGCCGCGCGGTCGAGCCTGTTCGGTTCCGCCGATCCGATCGGTCAGTACGTGAAGACCAACGAGACGTGGTTTCGCGTGATTGGCGTGGCCTCGCCGCAGCTCAGTTCGCAGACTGAAGTGGCGGGCGTGCCCACGCAGGATGTCAACAACATCATGTACGTCCCGCTGAATTCGGCGATGCTGCGTCTGGAGGATAACTACAGCGACGTGCGCGACGAGATTGACGGCATTTATCTGAATATCCGCGAAAACGCCGACATGGGTTCGGTGGCGCAGGTGGTGCGGGCAATTCTGGATTCATCGCATCACTCTGCGGGAGACTTCAGCGTGATTGTTCCCGCCGAGCTACTCGCCGAACAGAAACGCACGGAACGATTGTTCAATGCGGTTATGGTTGCCATCGCCTCGATTTCTCTTCTGGTGGGCGGCATTGGAATCATGAACATTATGCTGGCCAGCATTCTTGAGCGCACGCGGGAGATCGGTGTGCGCCGCGCCGTGGGGGCACGGCAATCGGACATCATTCGCCAGTTCGTGGTCGAGGCCATGCTGATTTCCTTCGTCGGCGGCACCTTCGGCATTGTGTTTGGCATGGTGATGTCGCGTCTGATCGCGTTGCTGGCAGGCTGGTCAACGATCGTGACGTTGACTTCCATTCTGCTTGCATTCATCGTCTCCATTACCGTTGGCCTGGTTTTCGGAATCTATCCTGCAGTCAAAGCCGCACGTTTGGATCCGGTCGAAGCAATTCGTTGGGAGTAAGCGCCGTTTCGGGTTGAAGCAATGTCAACTGCTTCACCGCACACGTACACACACCCGGAGGATTCAGGAATGAAACACTCTCGCCCCTGGCTTTCTTCTTTTCTCTTCTTGCGCCTCATTCACCTATTCTCTGTGCCGGGCTGGGCGCAACACGGTGAGGGCTACGGCGATTTGGCGACGCCGCAAGTGCGCTCGGACAAACTTGCGGCGCCCGAGCACCTACGGAATTACCTTGTCGATGGAAAGCTGCGGCTGAGCCTGCGCGATGCGGTCGTCCTCACGCTCGAAAACAACAGCTTCGTACGAATTCAGGAAACGCAGGTGGAGTTCTCGAAGTTCTCGCTGCTGGGTGCGCACGCCCCGTTCGATCCCGTGCTCTCCACTTCGTACAACGTGAACAGCGCGACCTCCCCAGCTCTCAACGCCCTTCAAGGAGCTGGATTCGCCAATGTGAACAATACGACTCAAGTGGCCCTGTTCAACTACGCCCAGACCTTTGAGACGGGCACGAACGTACAGGTTGGCCTCAGCAGCAACAATAGCTTCACCAATAACTCTAACTACTTCTACAATCCCGCGATCAGTTCAGTCCTGAATTTCCAATTCACGCAGCCGCTGCTCAGGAATGGCTGGCTCTTCGCCAATCGCGCCCCGCTCGTCATCGCGCGCCGCAATCTTGAG
>DASRRV010000329.1:0-3750 GCA_035695545.1 Candidatus Sulfotelmatobacter sp.
CAATGATGAACACGCGAAGAGCTTGCTGCATTCATGCCTGCCGGCGCGGGCGCTCTCCGACATGGATCATCGTGGAGAATTGCTGCCCACCTCGAATACCAGCAATCTTCGCATCGCGATTGGGTTCTAGCCGAAACACAAGTGAGGTGGGTCCTCGATGGCCGAAGTTTTGTTCATCTACACCCAGCAGAATGTCGCCTGGTAATAGTCCCGCCTTGTCGGCCGGGCTGGCCGATTCAACATGAACAACCAGGGCACCCACGTCCTGAGTTAGATTCAATCTTTGCGTTAGAGACTCAGGCACGCGCACTGGCTGGAGACCAACCCCCAAATACGGCTTCGGAATGTGACCCTTCTCTCTCAGCACCGCTGCAACCCGCTTGATAGTGCTATAGGGAATCGTTACTGAAGATCTCCGACGCAACGCGCTAGTATTCATGCCGATGACTTTAGAGTCTGCACCGACGAGTGCCCCACCCGAAAACCCAGAATAAAGATTCAAATCTGGACGGATGAAACGCTCGACCTTTTCTCCGCGAGGCGTGTGCCACTCACCCATCAAGCCGGACAAGATCCCGGAGCTCGCAACCAGATTCCCTCTCCACGTGCGCCCGATGGCGAGTACTACCTGAGCCACTCCTAGCTGCGGATCTTCTGCAAATACCGCAGGAGGGCCGACTTGTTGATCTGGCTTAACCAGTGCGATATCGGTGCCGCGATCGCTGCCTATGACGCTCGCATCGACCTGCTGATCTGGCGAGACCCAAGCACGAAGTTTTTCGCCATCACTAATGACAGACGCCGTCGTTACAATTGTGCGCTCATCGAGAACGATGCCACTGACAGTTCTATTGCCTTCAGCTTGCAGAGTAATAACGCTTTTGCCGACACCTTGGACAGTGCTGCTTAGCTCATTCGATAGCTCGCTCCAGGTAGACATGTTTCCCTCCGGAACGAGAATGACAAAAGCATCCGGGGTTTCGCATCCGCCAAGTGGGTAGGAACGGTCAAAGGCGCTGCGTCCAGGACAACCGCAAAAGGGTTTATCCTGCTGGCCGGGCCTCGGTTGGAACCGAAAGCCGAAAGGACTCTCGATAGGGTTCCACAGGATACCCCTTCGTTTTCCAAGCCGCCAACCCTCCGGTGAGGAACATTCGGGTAAACCCGAGCGCCAGCGCGCGACGCAAAACTATTCGGCTGGTCTTATCACCGGGGCATGTACAGTAAACAACGATATCTTCATTTCTAGGAATGAGAGACGGTTTGTCGAGCACGTCCTGCGGCGGAATCCTCTTCGCGCCGGGGATAAGCTCCGGATAGGCCAGGAGATCGAGGGGTTGACGAACATCAAAGAGAAGCACCTTTTGGCCAGACACCATCATGGACTGCAGTTGCTCAACGGAAATGCTGTGCCGATCTAATTCACTTTGGTTTTTGCTACGCTTCGCCCCGGTGATGACGATGGCACAGATGATCGCAATGGCAATAGCAAGCAAAGTCAGCGTCATACAATCCACTCAATATAGGATCTGCCCCGCCGAAAGGAAAACCAATCGGTTGGCGTCTGCACGCTATTCGAACTCAGGCCAATTGTGATGTCTAGCCCATACGCAAGGATTCGTGACAGTCATTCGCTAGTCGAGATCGTTAGAGTTCCTGTTTTTTCAATTCGCTAAGCCGAGGAAACTGTCCGGCCTGATACTCGGCAAAGAGTCGGGCAATGTCTTGCTTCGTGTCGCCAATAAATGGACCGTAAGAAACAATCGGGTCTCCTTGAGGCTGTCCCGCACACAAGATTAGCCGCGCTCCGGATTCGCCAGCAACCACACGTACGACGCTCGCATCGTTGTCAGGCGGACGATCGAGCCAACCCACCTGGCCGGTGTTCAGCGTGGTCTCGCCAATACGAACCGAACCACCAATCACGAATGCAAAGCCGTTGTAAGACACAGGTAATTCCTGCTCGGCGGATACACCTGGTTCCAAATTGATCTCGACCATCGTTACGGGCACATAGTTTCGTATGCCTGAATGAAGACTTCCAGAGGAACCGCTGTAAACACGGATCTCCGCTCCAGATTCGTGGCGCACAGGAATCGAATCGGAATGAAACACCTGAAAGCCCGGCTCAGTCCAGCGTTCTTTTTTTGGTAAGGTCAACCAGAGTTGGAGCAAGCGCATTTTCCCTTTGGTCCTTACATCTTCATTGTGGATGACACCGCTGCCAGCGGTCATCCACTGCACCTCGCCGGCATTCAGCGTGCCGCCTTCGTCGCGGTCATAGATCGCGCCGTCGAGAATGAGCGTCACCGTCTCAAAACCTGCATGCGGGTGAGGACCGCCTACCGGTCGGTTACCGATGTCGAGATGATCGTCCATCAAGAGAATGAAGGGATCGGTCTTTTCGAAATTCTCCGGCGAAACCACAGGTGCCGCCAGGTGCCCCGGACCGACGAACCCTGGGGTTAACGGAGGAACGTCAAGAACACCACTGATACCACGTTGTCGCGACATGTTCCCTCCTACAAACCTAATCTCTCAGTTCACTTGGCAACGGGTTGCTGAACGGGCGTTTTGCGCCATTCCAGCAGGGCCGTACCGCCGCCCACGACACCACCCAGCAAAGCTGCTACACCCCAGACAGCTCCGCTCCGCTCAAGCCCAAGAATGGCATCGAGCGAGAGTGACCCTGGCCCAGTGAATGCAAGAGTCAGTGCAGCCACGGCAAGCACGAAGGCGTATTCGTAGCCCCCATTGTGTGCGAAGAAGCCCTTGCTAAGATGAACGGTCACCACAGCAACTAGCATGACGCTTACGAAGATGGCCGCCGCCGCTGGTGTGGCAAGTCCGATTGCGAGAAGCACGCCGCTGAGCGTTTCGCCCAACGCCGCCATGAGCGCATGTCGCCTACCGGAAGGAAAACCAAGCACGGTAAAGAACTGCCCAGTAGCTCTAAGCCCCGGTCCCCCGAACCACCCAAACAGTTTTTGGGTGCCGTGCGCGGCAAGAGTCAATCCCACAGCCAATCTCAGAAGCAGAAGCCCAATATCCATAAGTCACCTCGCGTAAATCGTCGTTTGTCGATTAGACGACATATGTTGTCAAAGGATTCACGTTCTGATAAGCTCCGGGTGATGGCAATACCAGCATCAGATTGCGAGTTACGAGATCCGCGCCAGAAGCGGACGCGGAGACTTCTTCAGGATGCTCTGCGGAAGTTGTTGCAGGAAAAGCCGTTTGAAGAAATTTTGGTGCAGGATATTACGGGTACAGCTACCGTCAACCGAGCAACCTTTTACGACCATTACAGCGACAAGTTCACCTTGTTCGAAGCGATGGTCGCAGGCGACTTTCACGAGCTATTGCAGAAGCGCAACATTTGCTTTGAAGGAACCTGGCCTACCGCGGTTGAAGCCATCGTTCTAGCCGTTTGTGATTATCTGAAGGAGATTCACAGGAACAAAAAGCAGTGCGCCAGCCAGGCATCTTTTGGTCCAGTGCTGGACGCGGCCGTCACCAGGGCGATCCGAATCGTTGTGCTCGAAGGTCTCGCGAAACGTGCCACTCGGAACGGAGTACCGCACAATGTCCTGGCTGCGACGGTCAGCTCGGCAGTTTACGGGGCTACTCGCGAGTGGTTCTACAGCAAGAGACGGCTCGGAAATGAAGAATTCGTTTCCTTTATTGCTGGTGTCGTTGGCTCTATTCTCAAAGCGGGCGTGAGAGCTCACACGATTAGCCCGGGTTCAT
>DASRRV010000330.1:0-53378 GCA_035695545.1 Candidatus Sulfotelmatobacter sp.
GAAGTGGCGGAGACTCAACTCTCCCTCCATATCTTTCGTTCATCCCGCGGCGGAGCGTCTTGCTTCTCAGGCGAGAAATCCAGATTGCACTCTTGCACTGCTCCAGCAGTAAAATAGGCCCATAAATTCCTAACCCATCGCAACTCAGGAAGGGGCCCCCATGACTCACTTCAAGGTGAACGGACACGCGGAGACTTTCGACGGCGATCCGGAGATGCCGCTGCTCTGGTACCTGCGCGACATTCTCGGACTGACTGGGACAAAATTTGGCTGCGGCATGGCTCTGTGTGGCGCCTGCACTGTGCTGCAGAACGGGAAGGCGATCCGCTCGTGCCAGAAACAGATGGGCACGGTGGAAGGCCTCGAGCTTACGACCATTGAAGCGATCGGGGCCCACGGGCCGCACGTTGTGCAGAAGGCGTGGGAGGAAGTAAATGTGCCGCAGTGCGGCTACTGCCAACCAGGACAGATCATGCAGGCAGTGTCACTGCTGTCGTCGAAGCCGAAGCCGACTGACGACGACATAGACGAAGTCATGGCGGGCAACATTTGCCGCTGCGGCACTTACCAGCGGATCCGCTCCGCGATCAAGACGGCGGCAAAGGAGAGGGCATGATCAGCGCGGACACAATTGGCGTGGAAAACGTTGAGGCGGAAGAGATCACCATCGAGAACGTCAGCCGCCGGAATTTTATTCAAGGCATGTTGTCGGCCAGCGCGTTTGTGCTTTTCGTAGGTAAATCCTCAGTGCTCGCAAGGGTGGCGACAAGTGAGGCGCTCGGCAGTGCGGCGGCGAGCGTTGATGTAGCTGTGTTTCATCCTGGGATTTTTGTCGGAATTCATACGGATGGGACGGTCTACATCGTGGCACACCGCTCGGAGATGGGGAACGGCGTGCGAACGAGCCTTCCGCGGATTCTGGCCGATGAACTCGACGCGGACTGGAGCCGTGTGAAAGTGCTGCAGGGCGATGGCGATGAACGATATGGGTCTCAGGATACTGACGGGTCGCACTCCGTGCGCGAATTCTTCGACACGCTGCGCGAGGCCGGAGCGACGGCGCGCCTGATGCTGGTGCGGGCGGCCGCGCAGCAATGGGGGGTTCCGGAAGCGCAGTGTGTTGCGGATCCGGTGCATACGGTTAGCGACAAGAACTCCACGCGCAAGTTCGGTTATGGAGAGCTCGCCCCTCTGGCTGCGAAGCTGGCGGTGCCGAAGAAAGAAGAGCTGAAGTTCAAGTCGCCGCAGGAGTGGCGGTATATCGGCAAGCCCGCGCCGGGTTATGACGTGACCGACGTGTGCTCGGGGAAGCCGCTGTTCGGCATGGACGTGCGGGTTGACGGGATGCTCTACGCGGCGATTGCGCACCCGCCTGTGCTTGGAGGCAAGGTTAAGTCGTTCGACGACTCCGCTACTTTGAAAGTGATCGGCGTAAAGAAGACGATTCCGATTGATCCGTTTAAACCGCCGCACGCGTTTCAACCGTTAGGTGGAGTGGCCGTGATCGCGGACAACACGTTTGCCGCCTTCAAGGGCCGCAACCGGTTGAAGATCGAATGGGAGAACGGAGCGAATGCCGGCTATACGTCCGCCGACTATAAGAAGGAGTTGCAGCAGACGGCGCGCCAGCCGGGGAAAGTCATTCACTCGGTCGGCGATGCTGACGCGGAGTTTGCCAAGGGCGGAAAGATTGTCGAGGCAGAATATTTTGCGCCTCACCTGGCGCACGCATCCATGGAGCCTCCGGTCGCGGTAGCGGATGTGCAGGGCGAGAAGGTGACGGTGTGGTCGCCGACACAGAATCCGCAGGGCGTGCAGGAAGAGGTTGCGAAGGCGCTCGGCTTGAAGAAAGAAAATGTGACTTGTCACGTGACGTTCCTCGGCGGTGGCTTCGGCCGCAAATCGAAGCCCGACTATGCCGTGGAGGCGGCGGTGCTGTCGAAGAAAACGGGCAAGCCGGTCAAAGTGATCTGGAGCCGCGAGGACGACATCAAGTTCGACTACTTTCATTCTGTGGCGGCAATGTACCTGAAGGCCGCGCTTGACGGTTCGGGCAAGCCGACGGCGTGGGTGCAGCGCTCGGTGTTTCCGCCGATTGGATCTACCTTCAACGCGGGCGAGACTTACGGCAGCGCCGGGGAAATGTCGTTGGGGTGGGATCTGAGTCCGTTTGATGTGCCGAACTTCCGTTCGGAAAACGGGCAGGCTACGGCTCACGTCCGGATTGGCTGGCTGCGGTCGGTGGCAAATATTTATCACGCATTCGCGGTGCAGTCGTTCGCCAACGAACTCGCCTATGCGGCCAACCGTGATCCGTACGACTACCTGCTGACGTTGCTCGGTTCGGCGCGGAACGTCGATCCCGGACCGAAGGGTTCTCCGAGCGTCAACGAGAAATATCCTTACGATATTGGGCGGCTGCGACGCGTGGCTGAGATCGCTGCGGAGAAATCGAACTGGGGGAAGAAGAAATCCGCCAAGGGCAGCGGCATGGGGATCGCGGTGCACCGCAGCTTCTTTACTTATGTCGCATCGGTGGTTGAGGTGGAGGTTGACGATCAGGGAGCAATCCGCATCCCGCATGTCTGGACGGCGGTGGATGCGGGGATTGTGGCGAACCCGGATATGGTCCGCTCGCAATTTGAGGGAGCGGCGGTGTTCGGGACCAGCATTGCTCGCACTGGGGAGATCACGGCTACGGGTGGGATCGTCGATCAATCGAATTTCTCGGACTATCCGGTGGCCCGTATGAATGATGCTCCGGTGCAGGTTGATGTCCATATCGTCGAAAGCACGGCTCCGCCTGCGGGAGTGGGCGAGCCCGGCGTGCCTCCGTTTGTGCCGGCCCTGTGTAACGCCGTTTTCGCGGCTACCGGCAAGCGCGTGCGGGAGTTGCCGTTGGCTAAGAATGGGTTCGCCTAGGCTTGCGAAAGGCGTCAACCACTAGGGACACGAAGGACCACAAAGGAAAACCTGCGGCGTCCCAGTGGCGTTCTTTCTTGCACCTCGCTGGCTAAGGGCGATACTATGGCCTGCTCCGCGGATTAGGAGCACGGTTGCTTATGCCGCAAAACTACGTTCCTATTTTTATCTTCGTCGCCATCGTGGGCGCCCTGCTTCCCATCACTCTGCTGCTGGCCAAGCTGGTGCGCCCCGACAATCCCAGCAAGACCAAGCTGATGCCGTATGAATGCGGCATTGATCCCATCGACAGCGCGCGCGGACGATATACGGTGCGGTACTACATCATCGCGATTCTTTTCGTGGTGTTCGATGTGGAGACCATCTTCTTGTTTCCATGGGCGGTGAAGTTCAAAGCATTCGGGCTGTTCGGACTGCTGGAAATGCTGATTTTCCTAGTCATCCTGATCGTGGGTTATATCTGGGTTTGGAAAAAAGGCGCCTTGGAATGGGTGTAGGCCCTTAGGCTGCGTTTCTGCCTCATGCTTGCGCGGGCGAGACCGCCGCGACAGCCGCCGGGACGGCGGCGCTACCTGGAATGCCGAACACACTGGACAACCCGATGGACTCTTCCCCGTCCGAGACTTTCTCGGCCAGCCGATGGACGCAGGGGAATTTTTTCTTCCCGACCAAGATCGTTGTCAGTCCGCAGCGAGTGATTCGAACGAAGTCGCGGCTCTTCGGAAGCAATGAAGAGAGCATCCCCATCTCGAAGGTGGCGTCGGTGCACATCAAGACCGGAGTGGTGTGGTCTGAGATTGCTATCGAGTCGACCGGGGGGAGTGATCCCATCACCAGCCACGGACACCGCAAGGCGGATGCGCAACGCATTCGCGATTTGATCGAGACCTATCAGACGCAATCCATGTAACGAGCGCGGACGGGCTGCTCTTGGAGGCGACCGGCGGCAGTGCTTTCTTGTGTGTGAGTCGATTCGGGCCGCCATTTCCTCCCCGTGGAGAACTGTTGACGGACAATTGTTATGTCAATATCTTGATGCGAACACCTCTGGCCGCAAGAGGAGCGTTCCATGAAGTCTGTAACGCTGGTTTTCGTTCTCGCAGCAGCGGTCCTGATTGGGCTGGCAGTTCATAGTCGAGGACAATCACCAACCCCACCACCCGAAGCATCCACTGGGTTTGACGACCTGAGCAACGGATTCTCTGATCCTGACCGGCGCAAGGCTGATCAGAAGTTCTTCGAAGAAATCGAACACATCGCTCCCGACGGACTCGGCCCGCTTTACAACGCGCAGTCCTGCCGCGAATGTCACCAGACTCCGGTCAGCGGCGCCGCCAGCCAGGTCGCCGAGTTGCGTGTCGGACACCTGGACACACACCATCAGTTTCAGAATCCAGAAATTCCCATCAACCACGGCTCGGAAGTGATCAAGGACAGGACCCTAAGCAACGACCGGGCGATTTGTCCGGAGATTCAGGAGCGTGTGCCGGAAACGGAGACGGTGCGCACGACTCGCCTCACCACGAACACATTGGGGGACGGCTATGTGGAAGCTGTCGCCGACGAGACTCTGTTAAAGATCAGGAAGCAGCAATGCCAGGCCTCGCGTGGAAAGATCTGCGGGCAAGCCGTGAAGGTGCCCGTACCGGAAAGCGAAGGACAGGATCGCATTGGGCGCTTCGGCTGGAAGGACCAGCATGCGAGCCTATTGGCTTTCGCAGCCGACGCCTACCTGAACGAAATGGGGATCACGAACTCGCTCCAGAAAACCGAAGTGACGACGATCTGTAATCCGCCGGCGACGACGTCGATTCCGAACGGTGATCCGACAAGGATTACCGAGCCCAACAGCTTGCCCGATCCGACGGACAACAACCTGGAAGATATCGACCACTTCGCCAGCTTTATGCGTTCGCTGAAGGCGCCCGCGCGCGATGAAACGGCTGCGGCCACCTCGGATGCAAAACACGGGGCAGAGGTGTTTACCAAGATCGGCTGTGCTACGTGCCACGTGGACACAATTGTGACCGGGAAGAGCCCGGCGGCCCCGGGAGGACCCGGTCTACATCCGGACGCGGTCGAGAACCGGACGATTCATCCATACAGCGACTTCCTCTTACACAATGTGGGAACGGGAGACGGTATTGCGATCGCGGTGGTCGAGCATTTCGGCCGCGAGCGCGTCGAGAAACGGCTTCGCGAGGAAGGAGCCAGTACGGCGGAGGTCCAAACCCCGATCGGGAAGGTTGAAGACGAGTGCAGCGAAAGTTACCAAACCGCCGTGGCCGAAGGAGAGAAGCATCCGAAGCTGTTGCGCGACACGCTGTGCGCCCGCAATAAGGTCAGGACCGCACCTCTTTGGGGACTACGGCTGCGGTCGCGTCTGATGCACGACGGCGGCTCGATGCAACTCGACGACGCTATCCGCAGGCACCAAGGTGAGGCGGAGGAAGTCACCGATCGGTTTGAGAAATTGAAGCCCTCGGACCAGAAAGCCCTGCTGGCCTTTCTGCAATCGCTGTAAGAGGAACGCCCAGACCTCAAGCATCATGCAGGGTTTGGTCGTTTGCCCGGCACAGAGAAGTAAATTTAGTCTCTTCTCAGCCGAGTTCGTTGACACCATCTTCTCAAGCTGATAAAAGTTAACGTTCTTCAAAACGCACACTACGCGGGAGCTTTTCGCCTTCGCGAGCTATGCCGGACGAAATCAAATCCCCCTTATCACCGCCGCCGGAAGGTGGGCCGAAACCGGCGGCGGATCAGCCCGCTACTCCGGGCGGGGTGAAAGCTACACCCGCTGGTTCGGTGCAATCGGAAACCAAAACGCCTCCCGAAAAGGCTGCGGCGCCCGCGACTCCGGCAAAACCTGCGGCACCCGCGCCCGCAGCCCCAGCCGCCGCCAAACCTGCCGCCGCTGCTCCAGCGAAGCCCGCAGTCCCAGTGCCCACTCCCTGGGAGTCGCCTATGGTTACGAAGTTCAAGGGCGAATATGGATCGGGCATCGAACCTCTGACGCATCTTGGGCAGAACTACATGGTGGTCGACCGCTCGCTGATTCCTGAGATCCTGCAGATTCTGCGCAACGAGGAGCAGTTCGACTACTGCGTGGACATCACCGCGGTGCACTATCCCAAGCGCGAGAAGCAGTTCGACGTGGTTTGGGTACTGTACTCGTTCTCGCGCAACGAACGTGTCCGCGTGAAGACGATGATTGCCGACGGGGAGACGCTAGCTAGCTCGGTGCCGATCTGGGCGACGGCCAACTGGCTGGAGCGCGAAGTCTTCGACATGTTCGGCATCAAGTTCGACGGACATCCGGACATGAAGCGCATTTTGTTGCCCGACGGCTGGAAGGGACATCCGCTGCGGAAGGATTACGGAATTCTGCAGCAGGATAATGAGTGGGTGCAGATCAATTTGGGGATTGAGAGCGGGCAATGAACGCAAGGATGCCTGCGTTCACCGCGGCTGCACGCGAGATTCCTCGCCTCGCTTGTGAAAGCGCGAGGCTTCGGAATGACGCCAGCGAGGGGCAGATAGCAAACGCAGTTAGCAAACAATGACCGATCCGAACACACTCTCGCCGCTCGACCTCGACACGCCCGACAAGACGTTTCTGGATACGAACGAGCTTGTCATCAACATGGGGCCGCAGCATCCCGCGACCCATGGCGTGCTGCGCGTTATCTTGCGACTGGACGGCGAGAAGGTCCTGGGACTTGAGTGCGTCATCGGCTACCTGCACCGAGGCGTCGAGAAGATTGCCGAGAACCGCACCTACACGATGTTCAATCCATACGTCGATCGTATGGACTACGTCGCGGCGGTGTCGAACGGGCTGGGATACTGCGAAGCCGTTGAAAAACTTCTAAGCGTGGAGGCGCCGCCCCGCGCGCAGTACGTCCGCGTGATTCTGACTGAGCTGAACCGCATCGCAAGCCACCAGCTGTGGCTCGGCACACACGCGCTCGACATTGGCGCGATTACACCGCTCTTTTATACCTTCCGCGACCGGGAAGAGATTCTCAAGATTTTTGAGAAGTATTGCGGAGCGCGCCTGACCACGCACGCATTCCGCATTGGAGGGCTGCAATACGAGACCTACGACGGATTTGAAAAAGACGTAAAGAACTTCCTTAGTTTCTTTGCGCCGAAGATCGACGAGTACGAAGAACTGCTGACCACCAACCGTATCTGGCTGGAGCGCACCAAGGGCGTCGGCGTTATTTCGGGCAAAGACTGCATCGCGCTGGGCGTGACCGGACCAGTGCTGCGGGCTAGCGGCGTGAAATGGGATATCCGCAAGGCGCTTCCTTACGCGAACTACAAGAATTTCGATTTCGAGATTCCCACCGGGCAGAACGGCGATACGTACGATCGGTACCTGGTGCGGATGGCCGAGATGCGGCAGTCGGTGCGCATCATCGAGCAGGCGGTTGGGAGCATTCCTGAAGGCCCGATCATGGCCAAAGTGCCGAAGGTGATGAAGCCTCCGGTGGGCGAAATCTATCACTCGATTGAAGCGCCCAAGGGCGAGCTGGGATATTTCATCGTCAGCGACGGGTCGACGCAGCCTTATCGGATCCGGGTGCGGCCGCCGTCGTTTGTGAACTTGCAGGCGCTTGACGTGATGTGCCGCGGCCAACTGGTCGCCGACGTGATTGCCGTGATTGGCACGCTCGACATCGTTCTCGGCGAGGTCGACCGCTGATGCACGAGCTGATCCAGTACATAACCTCCTATCTCAGCAGCGATAAGACGCCCGGGGCTGCGGGAAACGTATTCTGGGCGACGGTGTACATCCTGCTGGTGTTCGGTGGACTGTCGGTCGCCGTCATCGCGATGAACTGGCTCGAGCGGAAGATCCTGGCGCACATGCAGGTTCGCCTGGGTCCCATGCGCGTGGGGCCGCACGGACTGCTGCAGCCGATTGCCGACGCCATCAAGCTGTTGTTGAAAGAAGACATCATTCCTGCCGAAGCCGATGCAGCGATCTTCTGGGTCGCTCCGTTCATGGTGGTGCTGGCGGCCTTTACCGTGTTCGTGGTCGTGCCGTTCGGTCCTACGCATGCCATTACCGACATGAATATCGGCATTCTGTTCATGCTCGGCGTGTCGTCGCTCAGCGTGCTCGGCATCGTGATGGCGGGATGGGCTTCGAACTCGCACTATCCTTTAATCGGCGCGCTTCGGTCGAGCGCTCAGATGGTGTCGTACGAAGTGGCTATGGGACTGGCTGTGGTCTCGGCCATTTTGATGACCAGTCTTCATGGCATGGGCCTTTATGGAGCGGGCGCGGCGGGAATGACCGACACCGGTACGCTCAGCATGATCGGCATCGTGCAGGCGCAACAGGAGCAGGGCGTCTGGTTCATCTTTAAGTTCTTTCCGCTTGGCTTGATTGCTTTTGTGATCTTCGCCATCGCCATGGTCGCCGAGACGAACCGTGCGCCGTTCGACCTACCTGAGGCCGAATCGGAATTGACTGCCGGTTTCCACACGGAGTACAGCGGCTTCCGCTGGTCGTTGTTCTTCCTGGCGGAATACTCAGCGATGATCGCGGTGTCATCGATCGCCGTGACTTTGTGGCTGGGCGGATGGCTGCGGCCGTTCCCCAATTTGCTGCATGGGGCGACGTGGGATCTGGTCTTCTCGCTGTTTCCCGGATTGACGTTTCTCGGCCTGGCCGGCATGTGCTTCTTCAACACGGCGCGCATGCCGAAGCATCCACTATTCAAGATTCAGACGATGGGCCTGGCCGGATTCGGCGTGGTTCTTGGCCTGATCGGCCTGGTGCTCTTCGTTCCGGCAGCCCGCGATCGCGTAGGCGACATTTTCTGGTTCTCGGCGAAAGTTGCCGGGTTCATGTACCTCTACATCTGGTATCGTGGCACGTTCCCGCGTTATCGCTTCGACCAGCTCATGAAGGTGGGATGGAAGATTCTGCTGCCCCTGGGGCTGGGACTGCTTGTCTGTACCGCGGTTGTGGGCATGCGATCTGAGGTTTGGGACGGGGTCGTGGTGCCGCTGTGGTACAGGTTGGTGAATTTGCTATGAATCCTCCGGTAGCGACGGCGTTTTTCTTTTATCTGCTCTCCGGGATCATGCTGATCGGCGGCATCCTGGTGATCACGCGCAAGAACGCCGTGCATTCGGCCCTGGCGCTGATTACGGCGCTGTTGGCGCAGGCCGGCATCTACCTGATGCTCTATGCACCATTTGTAGCCGGCGTTCAGATCATTCTGTATGCGGGCGGCATCATGGTGCTGTTCCTGTTCGTGATCATGCTGATTTCGATCGAACGCAATTTGAAAGAGCGGCAGTTCAACAAGCAATGGCTCGTAGGCATTGTGGCGGCTGCGGCGCTGGGCGGGTTATTCATCACGGTCTATACGAAAGGAAGAGCGCTCTTCCCGGAGGGCAGGCTGAGTTACGGGGAGGATCAGAACACGCAAGGAATTGCCGCGCTCCTGTTCGATAACGGTACCGGCATGTACATGTTCGCCTTCGAGATCGCTTCCCTGCTACTGCTGGTGGCTATTATTGGGGCGGTGGTGATGTCGAAGAAGAGGATTTGAAAAACAGCTGTGAGCGATGAGCCATGAGCCGTGAGCAATCAAAATCTAGCGATTGCCAGGCTGCTTGTTACTCAAAGCTCATTGCTCAAAGCTCATAGCTCCTATGGATGCATTACTTCACATCTCGACTTTGCACTACCTGGTTTTGGGCGCGGCGCTGTTTTTGCTGGGCGTGATCGGCGTGCTTACGCGCCGGAATGTGGTCATCGTTCTGATGTCGATTGAACTGATCCTAAACGCCGTGAACCTGAACCTGGTGGCGTTCTCGCGGTATTGGCAGGGAATGCATGGACCAGGGGCCCTGCACGGGCAAGTCTTTGCGATTTTTGTCATTACCGATGCCGCCGCGGAAGCTGCGGTGGGCCTCGGCATCCTCATCGCCTTCTTCCGTAATAAGGAGACGGTGAACGTGGATGAAGTGAATTTGTTGAAGTGGTGAAAAGCACCTACTAGCTTCTAGCCGCTAGCTCCTAGCTAAACGCCCTTGGCGGCCTTTGCTTGAGCTAGCGGCTAGAAGCTAGGAGCTAGAAGCTGATTACATGCTATTTCTCGACCACATCTGGCTCATTCCGTTGCTGCCGGCCGTCGGCGCTACACTCATGTTCTTTTTTGGCCGTCGGCTGCAGAAGGCGACGGTTAGCGCGGTTTGCGTTGGCACGGTCGCGTTGGCATTCCTGATAGCTTGCGGGGCGGTGTGGCAGTACACCGGATGGGCTGATGCACACGACCACCAGTCCTACCAGAAGATCCTCTATACGTGGCTTGGTACTGACACCGGCCACATGACCTACTCGACCCGCGACGGTCAGGCGGCATTTCAGGCTGACGCCGGATTCCTGCTCGATCCACTCTCCAGCATCTGGCTGCTGTTTGTGACCGGCGTTGGGATGCTGATCCATATTTATTCCACCGGGTACATGGCGCATGAAGGCGGGTACTACCGGTTTTTCGGATACCTAAATCTCTTCATGTTCTCGATGTTGACGCTGATCCTGGCGAACAACTACGTGCTGATGTTCGTGGGCTGGGAAGGCGTGGGGCTGTGTTCGTACTTGCTGATTGGGTTTTACTTCCAGCGCAAGTCGGCGAGCGACGCGGCGAACAAGGCGTTCATCGTCAACCGCATTGGTGACGCCGGATTCATTCTGGGGATGTTCTTCATCGCTTGGCTCTGCGGCTCTCTGCGGTTCATTGACGTGACCGCGGCTGCGCGTTCCGGACATTTCGCCATCGGCGACCCCTTCATCACTGCTGCGACCCTGCTTCTGTTTGTTGGGGCTTGCGG
This sequence comes from Candidatus Sulfotelmatobacter sp., assembly GCA_035695545.1. Taxonomy (GTDB): domain Bacteria; phylum Acidobacteriota; class Terriglobia; order Terriglobales; family Acidobacteriaceae; genus Sulfotelmatobacter. The sequence continues at coordinate 10,786 of DASRRV010000330.1, forward strand.
AAAGTCGGCGCAGCTACCACTTTATGTGTGGCTCCCGGACGCCATGGAAGGCCCGACACCGGTCTCGGCTTTGATCCATGCAGCTACGATGGTCACTGCGGGCGTTTACATGGTGGCTCGCTCGAATGCGCTGTTCGTGCTGGCTCCGAAGTCGATGATGGTTGTGGCCATCGTGGGTGCGCTGACAGCGATCTTCGCCGCTTCGATCGGACTGGTGCAGAACGACATCAAGCGCGTGCTAGCGTATTCGACCGTGTCACAGCTGGGATACATGTTCCTGGCGCTGGGCGTCGGAGCCTTTTCCGCTGGCGTCTTTCACGTCTTCACTCACGCTTTCTTTAAAGCGCTGCTCTTCCTCGGCGCGGGATCGGTGATTCACGCCATGAGCGGTGAGCAGGATATGCGGAACATGGGGGCTTTGTCGAAAAAGATTCCCGTCACGTTCGGCACGATGCTGATCGCGACACTGGCCATCGCGGGAATCCCCATTCTTGCTGGCTTCTTCTCGAAAGACGAAATTCTGTGGCAAGCGTGGAAGTACAGCCCCTATCTGTGGGCCATTGGCTTCGCGACCGCGCTAATGACAGCGTTCTACATGTTCCGGCTGATTTACCTGACGTTCTGGAGCCCGTCGCGCGTTGTGAGCCACGAAGTCGAGCATCACATTCACGAGTCGCCCAAGTCGATGACGGTTCCGCTGATGATCTTGGCCTTCTTCTCGGTCACCGCCGGATGGCTCGGCTGGCCCGCGAGCCTCGGCGGGTCGAACCACTTTGAGAAATTTCTGGAGCCTGTATTCGCCAATTCGGCCGAGAACGAAACTCCGGCGCCGAGCGAAGAGGGAAACCGCGGCACAGAATTCTTGCTAATGGGCCTGTCGGTGGCGGTTGCTTTTGGCGGATGGTACGCAGCCTCACGCTTCTACAAGAACGCCAGCAAAGACTACACCGAGCCGATCGCGGCTGCGGCGCCTCCGGTCTACGCGACCTTGCTCAACAAGTACTACGTGGATGAAAGCTACGATTACATCTTTACGGGCCGCCGCAAGATCGGAGACGTGCGTCTCGGCGTCATGGGGCTGGGCGAAGCGAGTTCGTGGTTCGATGCCAACGTAATCGACGGCACCGTGAACGCCGCCGGCTGGATGACCCGCCTGACGGCGACCGTTTCGAGTTGGTGGGACAAGTGGATTATCGACGGTGTCGGCGTGAACGGTCCCGCGATACTGGCGCGCATGCTCAGTTATCCCACGCGGCTGCTGGAATTTGGGCTGGTGCAATGGTACGCGCTGGTCATGACGGCTGGGCTAGTTGGGTTCGTGTTTTATTACGTGTATCACTGAAGGGCAGCTTCTAGCTGCGAGCTCCTAGCTTCTAGCAAACCGCTAAGAGCGAGGTGGCCGAGGCTAGAAGCTAGCAGCTAGGAGCAAGAAGCTGCATCATGTATAACCACATCCTATCCATCATTCTCTTCACGCCGCTGCTGGGCGCGATCCTGCTCCTGTTTGTCCCCAAGGAGAACAAGGAAGCGGTGCGCTGGATCGCGAATATCTTCGCGCTCGGCGGCTTCCTGATATCGCTGCCGCTGGTTCCCTGGTTCTGGGACAAGGTGAAAGGCGGAGACACGGCCCCCTTCAAATTTATTGAGGGCGCGGCCAACAACTGGATCCCCTCGATTGGCGCGGGCTACGTGCTGGGCATCGACGGCATTTCGTTCCTGCTGATCATGCTGACGACGCTGTTGGGTTGGATCTCGATTCTCTCTTCGTGGACGGCGATTGAGAACCGCGTCAAGGAATACTACATCTGGTTTCTGGTGCTGCAGACCGGCATGTTGGGCGTCTTTATGGCGCTCGATTTCTTTCTCTTCTTTGTTTTCTGGGAAGCGATGCTGGTCCCGATGTATTTGCTAATCGGCATCTGGGGAGGCCCGCGCAAGCTCTACGCCGCCATCAAATTCTTCCTGTATACGTTGACCGGCTCGGTGCTGATGCTGCTGGCGATTCTGTATCTCTACTTCCACCATCACACGGTCACGCAGGTCTACACCTTCAGCCTTACCGCTCTCTATGAGACCGCTCCGCAGATTCCATTTCACTTCGCGGTGTGGCTCTTCCTGGCGTTCTTCGTCGGGTTCGCCATCAAGGTGCCGATGTTCCCGTTCCACACGTGGCTGCCCGACGCTCACGTCGAGGCGCCGACTGCGGGTTCCGTCATCCTGGCTGGCGTTTTGCTGAAGATGGGGACGTACGGCTTCGTCCGCTTCTCGCTTCCCTTCTTCCCGCAAGTACTGTCGAATCCGACGACGTTCCTGAGCATGAGTGTTCGCGGATGGATGATCGCGCTTTCCATCATCGGCATCATCTACGGCGCGCTAGTCTCGCTCATGCAGAAGGATATGAAGAAGCTGGTGGCCTACTCTTCCGTCAGCCACCTGGGCTTCTGCACGCTGGGGATCTTTGCGCTGAACTCCGCGGGCTTGAGCGGATCGGTCTTGCAGCAAATCAACCACGGCATCTCGACCGGCGCGCTGTTCTTGATCGTAGGCATCCTCTATGAGCGCCGCCACACGCGTGAGATCGCCGAGTACGGCGGCATCTCCAATGTGATGCCCGTCTACGCCACGATCACCATGATCATGTTCCTGTCGTCGATGGGGCTGCCGCTGCTGAACGGTTTCGTCGGCGAGTTCACCATCCTGCAAGGCGCATTCATGGAGAAGTGGAAATGGGGCGCATGGGCGGTCCCCGGAGTCGTTTTGGCGGCGGCGTACTTGCTCTGGCTCTACCAGCGAGTCTTCTTCGGGACGGTCACGAATCCGAAGAACGAGAAGCTGCACGACCTGACGCCGCGTGAAGTGGCCACGTTCGTTCCGCTCATCATCATGGCGTTCTGGATCGGACTGTATCCCAAGCCGTTCTTCCAAATTCTCGAGCAACCGGTAAACCATCTGGTGGCAACCGTGCACCGGCAAGGCGCACCCGTTGAGAATGCTTCGGTTCCTCAGCCGGTGATGGTGGCGCCTGCGGCAGTCGTTCCGGTCGCTAAAGCGCCGGTGGCAGCAATGAAATCCACGAAGGGGACGAACTAGTGCCCACCCTCGGATTCACGTGGACCGATTACCTGCTGGCGCTCCCCGTGCTTCTGCTCACGCTGTTTGCTCTCGGCATTCTGCTGATCGATCTCATGCTGCCTGCCGAGATGAAGTGGGCCAACGCCGTCACGGCTTTCATTGGAGTGCTGTTCTCCGCCGCCGGCGTTTACAAGATTCAACTCTGGTTAGACAGCACGGGCGCACCGGGTTCCGTCGGGATGATGGGAACTATGCTGGTCGACCGCTTCGCGCTTTATTTCTTTTATCTGTTCCTGGCGGGTGCGGCGGTCTCCATCTTAATTTCGGTGCGGTACCTGGAAACCGAGCACGAAAACCATGGCGAGTACTATGCGCTGATGCTGCTGTCGGTCGCCGGAATGATGTGCATGGCTGCCGGCTTCGACATCGTGCTCATCTTCATTGGCCTCGAACTGATGGCCATCTCCACCTATGTGCTGGTGGGATTCCTGCGCCGCGACCGCCGCTCGAACGAAGCCGCGCTGAAATATCTGCTCCTTGGTGCGTTCTCTTCGGGCATCTTCGCCTACGGATTATCGCTGATCTACGGACTCACCGGTAGCACCCGGCTGGTTGACATTGGCGCGGCATTGCCCGCTTTGCTGCAGAACCAATACAAGCCCGTCGCGATCATCGCCTTGTTGACCACTCTGACCGGCCTGCTCTTCAAAATTGCGGCGATTCCCTTCCATCAGTGGGCGCCGGATGCCTACGAAGGCGCGCCCACCAGCATCACCGGATTCATGTCGGTTGCCGTCAAGGCAGCGGGATGGGCGATGCTGCTGCGTATTCTGATTGGCAGTCCGTTCCATTTGACCGGACTGATCTCCATGCGCTCGGTGTGGGTGCCTGTGCTGGTGTTCGTTTCGATCGCGACGATGACCGGGGCGAATCTCGCGGCTCTGACGCAGACGAACACGAAGCGCCTGCTGGCCTATTCTTCCATCGCGCACGTCGGCTACATGCTGCTCGGACTGATTGCGGGTACAGCTACTCAACTGAATGCCGACGGCATCAAGGGCATCCTGATTTACCTATTGGTGTACACCTTCATGAACCTGGGCGCCTTCGGGGTGATCACGGCTCTGCGGCACCGCAACGTGATTGGCGACGAACTCGACGACCTCAATGGCCTTTACTCGCGGGCGCCGGTGGAAGCGGTACTGATGCTGGTTTTCATGCTGTCGCTGGCCGGCATTCCTCCGCTGGCGGGGTTCTGGGGCAAGTACTTCATCTTCCTGAGCCTGATCGAAACCGGCCACTACGCCTTGGCCTCGCTCGGCGTCATCTATTCCGTCTTCGGTCTGTACTACTATCTGAAGATCGCCAACGCCATGTTCATGGGCAAGGTCGAACAGGGAGAAGAAATCCTTCCTGTGAGCTTGACGATGCGGGCCGCGATCGCTGTGACGGGCATCGCCACCCTGTACATTGGGCTGCTCCCCAACAGCTTTATTGAGCTAGTGAACTGGTCTCTGGGGATCGTGCAGAATCCTAGCGTGGCGAGGTTAGTCCGGTAGGGTTTCGACTATCGGGTTTGCGACCGGCCTACGCCCGGGGACGGACGAGGCATCCGTTCCTAGATGAGTTGTTCATGTAGAATTTCTCCAGTCGTGCCTGAAAAACCCACTCGCCCGCCGAAGTCCAACGCTCTGGTATCCGCAGCTCGCTATTCTGAGATTGGGTTCATTATTCCGGCGGCCGTCTTTCTAGGATATGTTCTCGGCAGGTTGATGGACCGCTGGCTCCATACTCACTGGGTCTTCATTGCAGGAGTCGTCTTCGGTGCCATCGCAGGGTTCACCGAGATGATCCGCAAGGCATCGGCCACCATGCGCGATAAATGATGCGAGACGAGCAATGACTGCCAGTCCCACGCGCCCGCCAGAATCCCCAACGTCGGGCACCGCGGCCGACCGATTCTTCGCAGCTGCCATCCCTAGAATGCTGCGGTTCGTGATCATTCTCGGCGGCGTATTTACTCTGCTGGTGGCGTGGCGTTTCGGGCGGGTCGTCGCGGTGGGCTTTGCCGCGGGGGCTTTGATCGCGTACTCGAGCTTCCGCTCGCTGAATAAGGCTGTGCAATCCCTTGCCAGCCGTATTGTCGACACCCAGAGACCCGAAAAGGGCTATTCCTTGGTGCACGGATTCTTCCTGCGTTACCTTTTGGCGGGAATCGTCGCCTATGTTATATTCACAAGTTCCTCTCAAGCCTTTCGGGGCTTTCTGTTCGGTTTGGGTACGCCGATTGCGGCGATGCTGACGGAGGCGGGTTTCGAGGCTTACACCGCCTTGCGCCGCGGGTACTAACCCACTTGGATTCAGGATTTTGCTGGGATCGTCATAAGCTATGGAGCAACTCTGGTTTACCGCCCTGCTCAACCGCCTGTTCGGCGGAGTCGTGTACTCGTTGCTAATCCATCTTGGGATCCATATCAATCCCAAACATGCTGCCACGCCCATTTCCAATAGCTTTGCCATGGAAGTGATGGTCGCCTTGCTGCTGATTACGTTTTTCGCGGCCGTGCGCCTGCGGCTTTCGGTGGAACAGCCCGGAACTCTGCAGCAAGCCGCAGAGTGGATCGAAAGCTTCATCGGCAACATGGGGCACGAGATCATTGGGCACCACTACAAGCCCTACCATGCTTATCTAGTAACCCTTGGCCTGTTCATTCTGACCTGCAACCTGATTGGGATTATCCCGAGTTTCGAGTCTCCGACCGCAGTTCCGATCGTTCCGCTGGGTTGCGCGCTGTTGACGTGGTCCTACTACCACTTTCAGGGGTTGCGCTCGAATGGGTTCGGCTACTTCAAACATTTCATGGGCCCGGTTTGGTGGCTGGCGCCGCTGATGCTGCCTATTGAAATCTTTAGCCACACGGCGAGGCTGTTGTCGCTCACCGTTCGTCTGTTCGCGAACATGTTCGCCGGCGAGATGGTCACTCTGGTGTTCTTTTCCCTGGTGCCCATCGGCTTGCCCATTGTTTTCGAGGGACTGCACATCGGCGTTTCGCTGATCCAGACCTACATCTTCGTGATCCTGGCTTGCGTGTACCTCGGCGAAGCTACGGCGCACGAACATTGATTTTTTGTTCAGCTTTTATTTGGAATCAAACTTCACCAGTGTGAGGGCGTCTGCAAGAGGATGACGTCAACCACCTCCTGGCGAAATTCTTAAGGAGACACACCAATGCGGAAAGTCGTATTCCTGATTCTCACACTGGTCGTCGTATCGCTGTTCGCGATGCCGGCCTTCGCGCAAGGCAATGAAGCTGCCGCTTCCGGCGGCACCAACTGGGTCGCCATCACTTCCGGCTTCGCCATGGCGTTTGCCGCCGCTCTCGCCGCTCTGGGCCAGGGCAAGGTAGCCTCCGCTGCATGCGAAGGATTGGCGCGCAATCCCGCCGCCCGTCCTGGAATTCAGATCGCGCTGTTCGTCGGACTGGCCTTCATCGAATCGCTGGTTCTGTTCACCTTCCTGATCATTTTCGTGAAGGTCGTACGGTAAAAGATCGCAATTCGCAGGAAGAAAGCCTCTGCCCGAAGGCAGAGGCTTTTGTATTTTCAAGCTAGAAGCTAACAGCCAGGAGCTAGAAGCTGCTTCCCTACACTTTGCGATCGCCGCTCCACTCCTGACCCTTATTCTGCGGGGCATGATTGAGGGCATCGACCAGCAAGCGGCGCAGGCGGTACCGGCTCTCCAAGTCGGTATTCACAATTTCGAAGCCCACCTCATTCACGCGAGCCCGCCGAAGGAGCACATGCGCACGGATCTTGGTTCGCATGCCGAGCGAAATCTCCAGATCGGCTTCACTGCCAATACGCAAGTTGTCTTCCTTCGTGCCCATACCGCCGCCAAGACTCAACTCGCGAATCTGAATCTTCGACTTGCCCCACGAACTGCCAATGGTCGCCGCGACGGTTTTCGCCAGGATGAGGCGTTCGTACCGCCGTTGCCGCACCCATGGACACGCAGGAGCCATATCCAGAGGAGCAATCGCCAGCTCTGCCGGCTCGAGGCCGCTGTCGGACAGAACCTGCGAGCTGTAGCGTGGATCGGTCTTGGACAACGCCTGCGCCGCGGCGATCCGCAGCTCGCGATGATGAACCCAACCAAAAGTCTTCTTGGCTTCTAGAATTTCGCGCAACGTGGCTACGGCTTCGGCGTCCTTCAGGCGACCCAACGACTCGATCGCCTTGAGCTGCACAAACGGAGACCGCGAGGCAGCATCTCCGGGTCGGGCCATAGCGATCAGTGGCGGAGTCGAGGCGACGTCGCCACTCATCCCGATTTCGTCTACCGCTTCGGGCAGCACCAGTGGATCCAGAACTTCCGCCAATTCCAGCAATGTGCGCCCGCGATCGGCGGCGGCGCCATAGGCGATCTGCCGTACCACTACATCGTGATAGAAGCGGTTCCACTCCGGCAAGCGCGCCGGCAGCAATTCCAGCAGCGTACCCACATCGAGCCGGCTCACGATTCCAACTGCCCCCGATGCCTGCCGCGGCTGCCCGGTTCGCAGAATCTCGCGTAGCTGCGTCAGCACTGGAGAGCCCAATTCCTTTACCAGCTCAATCATGCGGTCGCACTCGTCGCGGCGCATGCAGCGGAAGAAGCGATCGGCGAGATGCTCCGCGCCCTGCTGGCTGGTTCGCCGCAGCACTGACAACATATCCGGTGGAACCTGATCGGTGCGCAACGCTTCTTCAATAAACTCCGGCAGCCGGTTTTCGACGCCGACCCGCGGACGCAGATCGTTCATGAGCACCGGGCGCTCCAGGCTGACCAACTCCATGCCCGCGCAAACTTCATTCACCGCAGCGTAGTTCTTGGCTGCGCTGGCTTCCTGGCTCAGCCGGACGAATGCCGCACTTAGAAGGCTCTGTAGTTCCGCGTCTCTCTCGGCGATGAGTCCCTCGGCCAGCTTCTTGATGGCCTGTCCCATCGGCTGTCCGCCCAACCGCGCATAGAGATCGGCCAACTGGCTCAAGCCGATGGCCGTCCGGCGCCGCGGTTCTGCTTCTTTTGCGCCCAGACAGTTGGAATAGTTGTTCAGAATGTCGGCCGCGCTCTGCTTGTCATCGCGCTCGAGCAGCACTTCCACGAACTGCCGCAGGTTCCGCGGCGGGACGCAAGGCGCTTCATGCGATAGCAGCACGCTCTTCTTGCCGGACTCGGGCACTTCCGCCCAGAACATGCGGTCCAGGATGTCGGCGTGAGACTCAACCAGAATCCCGGCCTTGCTCATCTTGTCTTCCTGCAATTTCAGAATCTGGCGCAACGAGTCCATCTGGCGGCTCATGTGCTCCATCATCTGATGGACGGCGTTAACCTTGATCTCGCCCTTCTGGTAGCGCTCCAGAGCGAAACGGATCGCCATGTGCTCGGCCGCCTTCATCAGTAGCGGCGTGTCTTCTTCTTCCGAGGTCGCTTTGGCTGCCAAACTTCCTAGCAATTGCTGCAGGTTCAATCGCGTGTTGGGATCGGTCTCGACAAGTTCTTTCTGGATGTCTTCTTCTTTAACGGCGGGATCCTGCTGCACCTGGCCAAACCGTGTGAGTAGGCGGATTGCCTGAATCACTTCCTGTTCTTGCAGCGGAACCATTCCACCGGTCCATGCCGGAGCCGCGCCGGTTCCTGTGCCGATTCCGCCACCGCCACCGCCACCGGCTACTTGCCCAGCACCACGAGGAGCATTGGGCACGCTGCCCAGAGGAACCATGGGAACTCCAGGGACTCCTTGTCCTTGTCCCTGTCCCTGTCCTCCTCCTCCTCCTCCTCCTCCTCCGGCGTTCGCTCCCTCAGCCGCAGCAATCAATTGCAGGAGCTTCTGCGGATCATTCAGCCACTGCTTGAACTCAGGACCTAGGGTCTGCGCCGCAATCTGCGCCGCGATACTCACATCGCCGGTCAGCGGATCGGCCGCCACAAACTTCACTTCGTTAATTTTGATGGTGCTGCCTTTAGCGCCTGCGCCCGCTCCGAGCGCTTCTTTAATCTGTTTCGAAACGTCCTGCGCCTTCGATCCCGCTACAGTGAACGCGCGCACCAGCCGCGTGAAATCTGCGATCGTGACATCTTTCGAGAAGTGCAGGCTGGCAAGTCCAGCGGTATTCAGCAGTTGGGCAAAGCTCCGCTCTGCGTTCCCCGTCTCCAGTGGAATGCCATCGAGCAGCAGCTTGTTGTCGGAAACGCCCAGAAGGAAGCCGGCGTCGCCAGTGGAGGGCAGTCCCTGCTGCAATTCGTTCCAAGTGATTTCAAACTGCGCCTCAGTGCGTTTGTGGTCATAGCCATACATCCGCGCATACTTGATAAGGATGTTCAGACTATGAACAAACGCACGCGCCGAGGCGGCACGGGCACCTTGCGACATGTTTGTGGCAGAGATAAAGAACTCCTCGGAAACGCAAGTTTGAAGCTCAAGGGTAATGCGAAACGGTAAGGCCTAAAACGTTACGGAGGTAATTGAGGCGGATTGCCGACTTGCCCGTAAGTCCATTGACCCGGAATTGGGGTGGATACGCGGGATGGGGCTCGGAGGGCCCTGCTGGACTGTTTCCGATCAAAGTGCGAGTCAGCGAGAGAGCTTCATATAAATACCTACCCAATAGCCTGGCCGCGGTGGGGGCAGGAATTTGTCTGTGATGAGGGCTTCCCGCGCGCAGGCACCAAGTTTGGTGGTGGGATAGAGAAGAATCTCCTGCGCTGCGCCGTCCTTGTCGAGTTTCAGCGGGATCCAGAAGCTGGCCAAATCGCCACCGGCCGACTGCTTACACTGGTGGATCGGAGCCAGATGCTTGTCGACAAGCTCCTTGCCCATGCGGTCGTCGAAAGCTTTGCCTTCCGGGGTGCGCAGATTGGCTTCGATGGCGGCCTGAGCGTCGGAAAGGCTGGTTGCCTTGTCGGTGGCTGCGGCCACGAGCGATGACAGGGAGAGGAAGAGAAGCGGCGCGATAGTGCAGATTGTCTTCATAGAACCATAGAGGGTCTCGGTGGAACTCGGTCAAGTTTGTTCAGGTCCGGGTATTCTACAATGGCCCCGTGAAGGTCACCGCGAAAACCACCGGATTGCGCTACTGGATGATGCGAGTACTCGAAGAGTGCGAACACGTAGCCGCCGACTTCAGCGCCGATCCGGTCCACGACCTGCGGGTCGCCATACGCCGATGCCGTTCCATGGCTGACGGCATGATCGCGATGGATCCCGATCCCGACTGGAAGGCGATGAAGAAAGCCGGAAAGCGCCTCTTCCAGCGTCTGGGCGCGCTGCGCGATATCCAGATCATGATGGAGTGGATCGAGAAACTTCACCCCGCTCCGACGGTTGTACCTCGGGCGCCGTCGACCGAGGCCCCAGAGGTGCGAGAGAATTCCGCCGCAAACGGAGCCTCCGCGCAGAGTCAAGTTTCTCCTGATCCCTCAGCGCAAGCGCTGCTGGGAATTCTTCGCGCACGCGAATCGGAGCAGAAACATGAAGCTCGTGCAGCACTTGAAGAATTCGACCGCAAGCAGTGGCGGCAGTGGAGCAAGTCTCTGCCTCTGCGGGCGGCGCGCATCCGTCCGGGAAGCGCGGTGTTCAAGCACCTGGCGCTCGAACGCTGGACCGCCGCCCGGGAGTTGCACACTCGCGCCATGCGAAATCGGTCGCAGGTTGCGTTCCACACTCTGCGCATCGGGATCAAGCGCTTTCGCTATATTGTCGAGAACTTCCTGCCCGAGGAGCACAAAGCGTGGAGCGGCGACCTGAAGCACATGCAAGACTTGCTGGGCGAGGTGCACGACCTAGACGTGCTATGGGCGACCGCGCTCGCGTGTCATGCGTTTCCGGATGAAGATTCGCGCAAGGCGTGGCATGGGCGGATTGTAGATGAGCGCACGAAGCGCATTGAGGAGTATCGCCAGAGAACCGTTGGACCGGATTCGCCGTGGAATGTGTGGCGCGCCGGACTCCCGCAAGGCAAGCAGATTCAAGAGATTGCGACACGCCGCATGAAGTTGTGGGCGAAGTCGCTGGATCCCGACTTTGCTCACTCCGAGCGAGTGGCACGGCTGGCCCTGGAACTCTATGACGGACTCAACGCCGCGGGGCTGCTTCGGGCTTCGCCGGAAGCAACGAATGGCGCGGCAGCGGATGCACGCTCCAGCCTGTACGTCGCCGCCTTATTGCATGATGTCGGAAAAGCTAGAGGCAACAAGGGACATCACAAGGCCTCGCTGGAGTTGATCAAGGGCCACGGCACGCCTCTTGGATGGAAGGCTGAAAACATGGCCCGGGCAGGGATCGTCGCGCGCTTTCACGCCGGAGCGCTGCCCACGCGCGGCCACAAGGCGTTGCGCGACCTGCTTCCGGACGAACAACGAGTCACGATTCAATTGTCTGCGATTCTAAGATTGGCGAATGCGTTCGATGCTGCGCACGACGGACAGATCCGTCGCGTGAAAATCGAAAATGCCGAGGGCAGGAAGCGCCGCATGAACGGTTTTCTGCGCAAGCCACAACCCTTGGCACGAAACGAAGCTTTGGTGATTGCCGCCGAGGGCTATGCCGCTGCAAGTGTGACGGCGCAGACGATCGCGGCCGAGAGATATTTGCTTGAGGCGGTGCTGCGAAGACCAGTCGTAGTGAAAGCGGTGTCCGGCTTCCGGCGTCCGGTTCCCGGTACGCGAGCCAGTGCTTAGACGAGTGTGCAGATAAGGAATACGCAGAAACAGGGGCACAGAAACGAATTCGGGAAGAATACAGTAGCAGCACGACGAAGCCTCCGAGTTACTTTCCTCGTGGGCTCGAGCAGAGTACAAATGGCAATGCTTTCCGAGGATGCTCTCCCGCGGCCGGAAGCCCAAAGCCGGAAGCCGAAATTATGACTCACGCGCAATTGGTAGAACGAGCGGTGCGGTGGCTGCGGCGCTATCGTTGCGGCGTGGTGCTTTCCGAGCAAGCCTGTGTCAGCGGCGAGATGCCCGACGCCATTGGATGGAAGCGCGCCAACCATTCGGTGCTGGTCGAGTGCAAAGTGACGCGGGCGGACTTTCTTGCCGATCGCGCCAAGCCCTTTCGCCAGAAACCGGAGAAAGGCGTGGGTAGCGAGCGCTTCTATCTGACTCCTCCCGCGCTCGTGAAGGCCGAAGAATTGCCCGCCGGTTGGGGATTGCTGGAGCTGCGTCGCGGCAGGATTGAGATGGTGCAAGCGTCAGCGAAGAACCTGCGGACGGCCGCGGGACTCCGTTACGAGATGAACCTGCTGCTGGCCAGTCTGCGGCGCGTCGAAGTGCGGATCGAGCCGCAGAGCATTACCGACTTCCTCAAGTGGAAGAACCGCATGGCGGAATACAACCGCGGCACACTGCCCGAAGGATTAGCGACCACCGAGGAAGAAATGAACGTCTTCCTTGAGCCGGAGCTGCCTAACTAGTTCCCCCTGTAGAGTATCAATCGGCGTATACGCGGCACGCCGGACAGCCGGCGAAGCCTGCCCTGATCGCAGCCGAAGGGACGTCGGCGCTGCGATTTCCTGCAATACGATTTCAGACAAAAAGAAAACCGGGCTGGTTGGCCCGGCTTCTTCTGCGTCGAGTTGGATGCGGTTACATCACAGCACGGCGCGACTGGCGCTGAGGCTGCTTTCTGGTTGGGTTAGGACCAGTCCGGTCGCCCGGATTGCTTCCTCAGAGCAGTCATAAATCGCCGAACTAAAGATCGCCGACTGAAGTCAGAGATCCCAAAGAGCGAGGAAACAGACGGGAGCGCAGGAGCAACTGGGCTGCCAGGATTCGCCTTAAAGTCACACCGTCGCGAACCAATTCTAACTCATTGATTACAGGAGTCTTCATTGCGACCACGAATCTGCCTTGAACGCCCGCATGTCGGCATCGGCTTACACGTGTCGGAAAAGTCTTGCACATTCTGCACCGGAAGTTGTGCATGTTGGCGGGGTCGGGTGGTATCGGGCAGAGACGTAGCGGAGCTACGTCTCTACGACTGGATTACATATCGCGGCGGCCTTCCATGGCCTTCAGCATGGTGATTTCATCCGTGTATTCGATGTCGCTGCCGACGGGGATTCCCATGGCGATGCGGGTGACTTTCACTCCGGCGGGTTTGAGTTGTTGGGAGAGATAGGTTGCGGTCGCTTCGCCCTCGACCGTGGGATTGGTGGCAACTATGACTTCGTCGACGTTACCCGAATCAACGCGGGTGATCAGGTTCGAGATGCGCAACTGTTCGGGGCCAATGCCGTGCAGCGGAGAGATGGCACCGTGCAGGACGTGGAAGACTCCATTGAAGTGCTTGGTCTTTTCGATGGCCGCGATGTTGGTGGGCTCTTCGACCACGCAGACCAGGCGCTGGTTGCGGGTGGCGCTGGTGCAGTAGACGCAGGGGTCAACGTCGGTGATGTTGTTGCAAACCGAGCACAGGCGGAGGTTAGCCTTCACGTCGCGCACAGCCGCGGCCAGAGCTTCGGCGTCATCGTCGCTGGAGCGAAGAATGTGGAAGGCCAGGCGCTGCGCGCTCTTGGCGCCTACGCCAGGGAGCTTCTTCAGCTCGTCGATCAGGCGGGACATCGGTTCGGCAAATTTGGACATGGGGAGATTGAGTAATCTTGTAATCGGGTAATTGAGTAATTGAAAAACCGGCTACGAGCATTGTAGCTGGCGCATTGCGCAATTCGAAATTGCACAATTACCAAATTACACAATTACTCAATTCGTATTAAGCGTGTATTCGAAATCGTAGGAGTGCTTGCCGTCGGCGGCGATGATGATAGTCATTTTGCCGGTGATGCCGGTGAGTTGCCCGGTCCCAGAGTCGGGGACGACATTGATGGTGAGGTCTGGCGTGCCGTTTCGCATGATGCCGGTGTGATGGAGAGCGAAGCCGCCGGTTTTGCCTTGTAGTGTGCCGGTGAAAGTCTCCATAGCGATATAGGCGCCCGACTTGCTCGCGCTGATGCCGGTGGTCAGCATTTGACCTTTTGCAGCGCCTTCGAGATCACCGTGGTAGTGCTTGTCGAGCAGCATGCGAGTGATGCCGTCGCCGAGCTTGTCGTCCTGCGGAATCATCTTTACGTCGAACGGTCCAGTGGCGTGCATGTGGGTCTCTTTCGATGGTGAGGTCTGCGTCTGCAGGAGCAGTGGCGCGACAACGGCACCAAGTATCAAGGCCGCTAATCTCATAGATTCACTCTAGAGTCCGGGGATGCCTAGACCGCCGAGCATGCCTCCCACGGTGGACTGCATTTGGGCATCGACTTTGCGGGCGGCTTCGTTGACGGCGGCAAGAATCATGTCCTGCAGCATTTCGACATCGCCGGATTTTACGGCTTCCGGATCGATGTGCAAGCTGAGGAGTTGCTTGCGGCCGTCCATTTTGGCGGTCACGGTACCGCCTCCAGACGTAGCTTCGACGACGGTCTCCTGCATTTTCTTCTGCAGGGAGTCGTACTGCGACTTGGCTTTGGACATCAGGTCCTGCAGGTTGAATCCACCCATAACACCCCACGTTTCAAAGTTTCAACGTTCCAAAATTCAAGGTCTCAAGTTCTAACAGGAAAGGCGCGATTGGCCGACGCTTCGGGGTTACTTTGAAACCTTGAAACTCTGAAACTTTGAAACCTCGTCTTTATCTTTTATCCCTGTAGTCGATCACCGTACGAATCTCAGCTCCGAATTTTTCTTGCATGCGGCGCACGACCGGGTCTTGCTCGGCGCGGCCACGGCCTCCCGGGCCGGACGCGCGCGGAGGGCCGCCGTTGCGTTTGTTTTCTTGCGGAGCAACTGTGGCGCCTGGCACTACTTTCAGTTTCACTGGTCGGCCTAAAACCCCGCTGGCTGACGCAATAGCCAGGCGCTTCGCCTCTGGGCCGAGCGACATGTCTACTACCGTCTGCGATTCCGCGATCTTGATGACCACTTCGTTGCCTTGGACGCTCCATTCTCCGGACTCGAGCATGGAGACCAGGATTCTCTGGTTGCCGTCGGTCAGGGCTTGGAGGACGGCGGACTGCAGGCGCTCGATATCGGGAGCGGCGGCTTGCGCCGACGGCATCTCTGGAACTGTGGCTTTCGGTTCCGGCAGCGGCTCTGGAGTTGGCGGTTTGATGGCGCCGGCAGAGACGTAGCCAGCTACGTCTCTACGATCCGGGTTCGGCGCGGGCTCGGGTACCGCAGAGCCCATGATGATCGGCTCCGAGACATTAGGTCCGACAACGATGCGCGGGCCCGTGGGCGGCATCTGCTCGAATGTGGCTTCTTGCCGTGGTGTGCCTTTGCGGGCGGAGTCAGCGGCGAAGGGAGAAACGTAGTTTGGACGGGCTGCTGGCGCTGCATCGGGGCGGCGCGCTTCGGAGTTCGGAGTGCTGCCGACGATCGACGGCCTCGACGGTGACCGTTGAGTGCCCGTTGCGGGAGCGTTCGCGGCGTCGCTCAGCAACTGCTCGATGGGGATCAGCTTTTGCGCGTGAGCCATTTTCAGCAGACCCAGCTCGAGGTGGAAGCGCTGTTCTTGCTTGTATCCCAACTCGCCGTGGGTGCGGAGCATAATTTGCAAATGGCGGGTGAGATCTTCTTCGGCGAAGAGGTCGGCGACGCGAGCTACTCGTTCGCGTTCCTCGCTGGAGATTTGAAGCAAGGACGAATCTTTCCCGGCGATCTTTGCCACGGTGGCATTGCGCAGAAACCGAACCATCTGGCGAGCGAAATGGGTGGGGCTGTGGCCCTCGCTGATGAGATGGTCGACCTGGCGAAGGATTTCTTCGCTCTTCCCTTCTGATACGGCCTGCATCACTTGTTCGAGAATGTGAGCAGGGGCGGCCCCGACCAGGTTGCGGACAGAATCGGCGGTGAGTCGTTCGCTGGACGAAGCGATGGCCTGGTCAAGAATTGATAGGGCGTCGCGCATGGAGCCGTCGCCAGCTTCGGCCAGCAGGGCTAGCGCGTCATCGTCAGCTTCGATTTTTTCGCGGGTTACCAGGTCGCGAAGCTGGCCGACGATGGCATCGAACTTTACGGCCCGAAAGCTGAAATGCTGGCAACGCGAGCGGATGGTCTGCGGGATATCTTCCGGCTGCGTCGTCGCCAGCATGAAGACGATGTGGTCAGGAGGCTCCTCTAGCGTCTTGAGGAGGGCGTTAAAGGCAGCGTCGGTGATCTGGTGGGCCTCGTCGAGGATGTATATCTTGAACCGGTCGCGGGCGGGACGGTAGCGCGCCGCCTCGCGAAGCTCGCGGATTTCGTCGATGCCGCGGTTGGTGGCGGCGTCGATTTCGATGACGTCGACCGCATTGCCAGCGCGGATCTCAGTGCAGGATTCGCAGATGCCGCAGGGCTCAGGGACAGGCCGATCTTTGGAGCGGCAATTGAGCGCCATGGCCAGGATGCGAGCTACCGTCGTTTTGCCGATGCCGCGATGGCCGCTGAAAATGTAGCCGTGGGCCGTGCGTCCTTGTTCGATGGCGTTCTGGAGGGTGCGGGTGACGTGTTCTTGTCCGATGACCTCGGAGAACTTCTGCGGGCGGTATTTACGGGCCAGGACGGTATAGCTCATGGGCGGAAGAGACGATTATACGTGAATGGCGGCGGGTGACGTGACCCAGCGGAAAGCAAAACTAGAGCTACAAGAATTGCCCAGAAATGCCGCAAAAGAGGCCAAGAACGGCCAGTACGGGCTTGCTAAGCTTGCGTGCACGCGATAGGCTTGTGCGACCAGATTTGTGCGGATGCGGCTGAAGCGACTGACACTTATGGCGGCCGCAAAGGAGAGAGGCGTCATGCAATTGAAACTTACGAAGAGAACGGTGGACGGGATTCTGGCCATCGAATGCAACGGGCGGATTGTGTTTGGCGAAGAGTCGGCGTTGCTTCGCGACGAAGTGAAAAAGGCCGTGGCTGACGGCCAGAAGCGCATTGTGCTCAACCTGAGCGAAGTGAACTATATCGATTCGGGTGGGCTGGGAACGCTGGTCGCGCTCCATACGACTGCACACAACTCCGGGGGCGCGATCAAACTGGCGAACTTGACCAAGCGTGTGGGCGATCTGCTACAGGTAACGAAACTGCTGACGGTGTTCGAAGTACACAACTCGGAATACGAAGCGCTTGAGGCTTTCCGCAAAGCTGCCTAGTTTCAATATCTAGAGTTTAGAATCCCTATCTTTGCCGCAGACGACGCGGCAAAGATGGGGCACCAGGCAACCGGTTCCTTTAGTGCCCCACTCCAGAAAAGACAACCCAAACAGTGCTGGCCGGATGCGTCTGCGTATTGAGCAGGCGATACGGGCTATTCCCCGCGGAAAAGTGTCGACTTATGGAGCGGTGGCGCGAGCGGCAGGATATCCGGGGGCGGCACGGCAGGTGGCGGCGGTATTGCGGCGTAGTTTCGGACTGCCCTGGCAACGCGTATTGGGATCGGGCGGGCAGATCAAACTCACTGGCGATTCAGCCATTGAACAGCGATTGAGGCTGGAAGCTGAGGGAGTGCGCTTCCGAGGGCGGCGGGTGGATATGAAGGCGCATGAGTTCAAACGCCTTTCGGCGAAGAAGACCCATCCTACAATTCAACGCTCAAGAGCAAGTCTTGAGTCTAGACGAGACTGTCCCTAGGTTAGGCCGAACGCGGGCTCTTCTCTTTATGAACTGCTACTGACTCTCTCCACTGGAATCTGGACCGGCTTCTGTGCGCCCGGCAGCAACTCGCGGAGGGCCCAATCGATGCGCTCCACGCTGCGCTCAATGGTCGAGACGCGCGTCTTTTCCTGAGTCTCCAGGCACGTATACAGGATCTGCAATTCATTGCGTATGAAAGAATTCATGTCACGGATGACGCGCAGTTTTCAGACAGGAAACGGCTACGCTCTCTCTCGTAGCGAAAGACGAGGACGGCTGCGGCCCCTGCCATCATCACATCGTCCGCAACGATCCAGTTGGGGTGCCGCATCTGGAGCAGATCGGATACGTATCCGAAAATCAGAAACAAGGAGAACGTCAGACTGGCCAGGAAAAGGCTGTTGCGAAAAGAAGGTATCGTACTCATGACCGAAGCACCTCCCAGGCTGCCTCGATCATACCGCCGGAGCGGGATATGCGAACATTGAGAGTAACGGCTAGAGCCGAAGGTCGGTCTATTCGTGACTACTTCTTGAACTGTGCATCGACTTCCACCTGATATCCCGTGACCATTTTGTTGGTTTCGTTGGCCATGCCGACGACTGCCATCAACTCCTTGAACATGGCGTCGGTCATCCCTTTCTTCTGTGCCGAAACCGTGTGCGAGGCGATGCAATAGTTGCACTGGTTGGTGACGCTGACGGCTACGTAGATCATCTCTTTGGTCAAAGGATCGAGGGCGCCGGGCGCCATGATCTGCTTGATGTCTTCCCAGGTACGCTTGAGCGTGGCAGGATCGTGGGCGATGGCCTTCCAGAAATTGTTGATCCAGTCGGTCTTGCGGGTCGCCATGATGTCGTCGTAGACGGCGCGGACTTCAGGGGTGGCATCTTGATATTCAATTAGGCCGAAGATGGACATGCGGGATCTCCCTGGTAGGACGTTCAAAACCAAAACATTACCGCAAAGGTCGCTAAGAACAGCCGCAAAGAACGCAAAGAAAGGCGCACGGGTTTACGCATCTACGGGAGCTCTCCGTTTAGCAATTTTTCCAACTGCGCTGCGGGAACGCGAACTCCCACATAGAACTGTCCGAACAGGGCATAGACCGCGCTGACATGGTCAAAGCGCATTTCGTAGATCAGCTTCTTGAAGACCAGCGGCTCGTCAGCGAAAAGATCAACGCCCCACTCCCAGTCGTCGAAGCCGATGGAGCCCGTGATTATCTGTTTCACTTCTCCCGCATAACGACGGCCGACCAGGCCATGCTCGTTCATCTGACGGGCACGCTCTTCGATGGGAAGCGTGTACCAGTTCTTGTCCTCGCCGCGACGGCGGTCCATGGGGTAGAAGCAGGCGTAGCGATGCGGGGGGATCTCCGGATAGAGTCGCGGACGCATGGCTTCTTTTTGCCGCGTGAGCGTGTCGGCGATCTCGCGCTTCCACTCCTCGGAATTGGGCTCGATGCCGCGATCGACGAGCGCTTTGTAAACCTTCACTGTCGAATCGTAGAGCCCGAGTTCGATGATGGAGAGATAGCTCGTGGTGGGCTCGAGGTAATCGCTCAGGCGGAGGGCGGCGAGTTTGAGTTCGGCTTGATTGAGATCGGCGAACGACTCGCGGAAGTGGATCAGCATCAGGTCGCCCTTATGGCCGATGAGCGAATAAAGGCCGGACTGGCCGGCACTGTTCTTCTCCATGGCAGAGAGAGCGTCGGATGCTTCTTTCGCTATCGCCGATTTTTCGGCAGCGGCCAGAGCACGCCAGGCGGAGCGCCGGAAGCGCAGCATCTGGTGCAGGACGCTATAGCCTTCGGTGGTGAGCGGAACGGCTGGGATTTCGGCGGCGATTTCCGAGCGGACATGCGTAGTCATGAGAGCCTCGCGATCGTTAGTTATTGTATCCGGAACTTGCTTTTGACAGCGCAATTCGCCCTCTGTGCGCGCCGTCTCTCACAAGCGTGATCGCAATCACGGGCTGCTTGCTTCGCTAACCATACAAACAACTTAGGGATGCGATTTCCAGGGTAGCGAGTTGATTTTGATGTGTATTTACGCGCCTCTAATGCATTCCTAGTAATGCCTCAGGAATTGCGGATTACTAAAATTACGGCGCGTGATGAATCCTAAATGGAACGGGCAGTTCTCCTGTTTTGACCTCGTCGCAAAGACCGGCGAGCGCGCACGCAGCATCGTGCGCGTGGGCGATATTGAAATCGGAGGCAAGGATTTCGTGGTCATGGCGGGGCCTTGTGCCGTCGAGTCCGAGGGCCAGTTGATGCAGACTGCGGAATCGGTCGCCAAGGCGGGGGCGCGCGTTCTGCGCGGGGGTGCGTACAAGCCTAGATCGACGCCGTATGCGTTTCAAGGATTGGGAGTTGAGGGCCTGAAAATTTTGCGCAAGGCGCGCGAAGCGACAGGACTTGCCATCGTCACCGAAGTGATGAGCGAGGAAGACGTCGAACTGATCGCGGAGTACGCCGACATCATGCAGGTGGGGACGCGCAGCATGGAGAACTACGCGCTGCTGGAAGAACTGGGAGGATGCGGGCGTCCAGTGCTGCTGAAGCGCGGGATGACGGCGACGCTGGAAGACCTGCTGCAGTCGGCGCAGGTGATTGCGCTGGCTGGAAATCCAGATGTGATTCTCTGCGAGCGTGGAATCCGGACCTTTGAAACAGCCACGCGCAACACTTTGGACATTGCTGCGGTACCGGTTTTGAAAACAGTTTCGCATCTTCCCGTGATTGTTGATCCCAGTCACGCGGCGGGGATTCGATGCCTGGTGCCGACGCTGTCGAGAGCGGCAGTGGTGGTTGGCGCAGACGGGCTGATTGTGGAAGTGCATCCGTCCCCCGAAAAGGCCATGAGCGATGGGAACCAGTCGCTGACCTTCGGCGAGTTCCGTAACATGATGCGCGACCTGCAACCTTACTTAGAGCTGCAGCAAGGGAACCGGCTACCCGGTCCACAACTCCTCGCAGTCAGAGGAGCCGACTAGTGGCGTTGCGTTCCATCCTAGCTTGCGCGCTTTCGCTGGTCATCGTTGGACTGACACGAACCGCCGTGGAAGCTTCCGGCGGCACCGACTCGCCATCTCTTATCTATACCGTCACCAAGCACTGCGAACCTCTCGCCTGGATGGATGGCGAAGACCGCTTCTCTTCCGGCGCCAATATCTTTCTGCGCGATGCCAAGGGCTCGCATCCCCTGGTGCCCGGATTCGCGGCTTCGGCAGATTCGTCGGTCTCGTTCGACGGGCAACGGGTGCTCTTCGCGGGAAAAGCGAAGCCTCAGGACCCGTGGCAGATCTGGGAGACAGCACTGGCAGGCGGCGAACCGCGACGCGTCACTTCTGGTACCGAGGATTGCATTCGTCCTTTTTATCTGCCGGAAGATCGCGTGGTGTATGCGCGGAAGACCGCTGGGCGATTTGTGATCGAAGTTGTAGATCTCACCGGCGGAAAACCCTTGGCGCTCACCTACGGTCCAGCGAGCTATCTCCCATCCGACGTACTGGGCGATGGACGCATACTGTTCGAGGCGGGGCACCCTCTCGGGGACTCCGCTGGCCCTGAAATCTACACCGTGTATTCCGACGGCAGCGGGGTGGAATCGTATCGCTGCGATCATGGCTCGGCCCGGCAACAAGGCCGGCAGGTGCACTCAGGGGACATCGTCTTCGGATCGCGGCTTGGTTTAGCGAAGTTCACTTCAGCGCGCGCGCAGGAAGTTCACATTTCCGCTCCGGCCGGAGAGTACGCAGGAGACGTCGTCGAGACCTCGACAGGGGATTGGCTGCTGCCTTGGCGGCCCAACACGAACGCAACCTTTCAATTGATGCTTTGGACTCCGGGTGCTGCGACGCTGCGCCCTGCAGTGACAGAGAACGATGTAGACGTGGTGCAGCCAACGCTGCTGGGCGAGCGCACAGTGCCGAACCGGCATCCTTCAGGATTGCACGACTGGCCGAATGCCAACCTCCTTTGCCTGAACGCTTACACCTCGAAATATCAGTTTGTGCCCGGAAGCATTCATGCCGTTCGGCTTTACACGCGCGACGGCGCGGGGGCTGTCAAGTTGCTGGGAACGGCTCCGGTCGAACGCGATGGATCATTCTTCGTTCAGGTACCTACCGAGCAACCATTGCAGATCGAACTGCTGGATGGCACCGGAAAGACTTTGAAGCGCCAATCGGGATTTTTCTGGATGCGACGAGGTGAACAGCGCGGTTGCGTCGGCTGCCACGTCGGGCCGGAGACCGCCCCTGAAAATGCCGTCCCGATGATTCTGATGAAATCCACGACCCCTGCCGACATGACCGGCGGGAATGCGCACAGCGCTGCGGGAGGTAACTAGATTGAAGATACGACTTCTAGGACTGGCGCTACTGTCCACTTCCCTGCTCGCGCAAACGCCGGCAACCCCCAATACCATCCGATTCGAAGGCGCAACCGCCAAGTCGGGCATTCAGTTTACGCACAGTTTCGGCGCACAACGGCTGGGGTCTCTGCTCGAAGGCACCGGTTCGGGGTGCGTGTGGTTTGACTTTAATAATGACGGGCTCCCCGACCTCTATGTGGTCACCGGCAAGCCGCTCGAAGACGGAATGCATCCGTATCCACTCAAGGAACAGCCCGCAACCCCGCCCCACAACCATCTCTACAAGAACAACGGAGACGGGACGTTCACGGATGTCACGGACAAGGCCGGCGTGGCAGCCAACATCTACGGCACGGCGGCGATTGCAGCCGACTTTGACAATGACGGGTTCGTCGATCTCTTCGTGACCGGCTACGGCAAAACCATTCTTTACCACAACAATGGCGACGGCACGTTCACGGATGTCACGGCCAAGGCCGGCATCCAGGTGGGCGGCTGGTCGATCAGTTCAGCGTGGCTCGATTACGATCGCGACGGCTGCGTGGATCTGTTCGTTGGGCGCTACGTGAAGTTCGATCCGAAGTATCGCAACTTTTATGCCGCGGATAACTATCCCGGCCCGCTCGACTATGCGGGCGACACCAACCGTCTCTACCACAACAATTGCAATGGCACGTTTACGGATGTAACCGACAAGTCTGGGATCGGCTCGTTCAAGGGCCGCACGATGGGTGCAATGGCGGCGGACTACGACGGAGACGGCTATCCCGATATCTACGTTGCCAACGATAAGACCGAGAATTTTCTTTTCCACAACAAGCGAGACGGAACGTTCGAAGAAATCGCGGGCGACCTAGGAGTGGCTTACGGACAGAACGGTGAAAACACATCGGCCATGGGCCCTGTCTTTGCCGACATCGACGGCGACGGCCGGATGGATCTGCTGGTAACAGACTCGAAGTACAACCGGCTAATGCACAACATCGGCCCGAGCGGCTTTGAAGATATCGGCCCGAGTTCGGGAATTTCGCAGGCTACGGCGCAGTACACGAGCTGGGGCTCGGGCATTTACGACTTCGACAACGATGGGTGGCCCGACATTCTGATCTTCCACGGTGGACTGGTCCATCTGGTGCCGCAAGAGCAATCGCTGTTTCGGGGCCTGGGCAATGGCAAGTTTGCGGATGTCTCGCGCGAAGCCGGTCCGGTGCTCGATGTGAAGACGGTTTCGCGAGGGGCCTGCTTCGCGGACTACGACAACGACGGAAAGGTCGATGCGTTCGTCGTGAACCTGGGCGCGCCGGCGACGCTGCTGCACAACGTTTCGCAGAACAGCAACCACTGGCTCGCGGTGAAGCTGAAGGGGAAGAAAAGCAATCGCGACGGAATTGGCGCGCACCTGGAACTGGTCGCGGCCGGACGGAAACAGATCGCAGAGCGCACGGCGGGATCCGGTTACTTGTCGCAGGATGACGGAAGGATTCATTTCGGCCTCGGCAGCGCCGCGAAGGCGGAGAAGCTGACGATCCACTGGTCCAGTGGACAGGATCAGGTCCTGGAGAATCTCGCCGTTGACCGCGTGTTGCTGGTGGAGGAACCGTAGAGTGCGCGGTCGGACTACAAGGAGCGGGTTCGAGTTGATGCGAAGACTGCTTGCCGTCTTCGCAGTGGCGTTGCTGGCAATGGCCGCCAAGCCTGCGGGCAAACAGTCCGGGGCGCCTACAAAGGAGCGCTATCTATCACCGATCGAAATGGCGCTCTCGCCGGATGGCCGGCTGCTCTATGTGGTTTGCGAGGATAGCGACGAAGTACGAATCGTAGAAATTCAGTCGGGCAAGGTCGTCGGCAGTGTTCCCGTTGGCCGCCTTCCGCGCGGTATCGCGCAGTCAACTGATGGCCGGCAGTTATACGTCACGAATGCCTCTTCTGATTCTGTATCGGTGATCGACACCAGAGAATTGAAAGTGGTGCGCACGCTGGCCGCCGGGTTTGAACCGACAGGAATCGTTCTTGACCGCGGTGGCAGCACCCTCTACGTCGCCAATCGCCTTAGCGGCGACATCTCCGTAATCGACCTGGCGAGTGGACAAGAGACGAAACGTTTACTCGCAGGACGCGGCGCCAGCTATCTGGCTTCGTCCCCGGATGGCAAGTGGATTTATTGCACGCACATCTATCCGAACCCGGGAGCCTTCCGCACTCAGCCTAATTCGGAGATCACCGTCATCGATACGGAACGCCAGACTGTGGTCGAGCGCCAACCGATGCACAACGTGGCTGGCGTGTTCCACATCGCGATCTCGGCGGACGGCAGGCTGGGCGTGGCGGCGCAGCTTCGGCCGAAGAATCTGATCCCGCTGGCGCATGTGGAGCACGGGTGGGTGTTCGGCGATTCGCTGACTCTGTTCGGAGCAGACGTTGGTGGAGCGGTTCAGGTTCCGATCGATGAACTCGATCGCTACTATGCTCTGCCGTGGGGCGTCACGATAGCGCCAGACAAGTCGAAGATTTTTTTGACCACGGCAAACTCGCAGAGCGTCACCGTGATTGATGTTCCTCATCTCTTGAAAACGGTGCGCGCGCGACGCCAGCCGTTCGTCAACGATCTTTCGGCGTCTGGCGATTACGTAGTCGCGAGAGTCCCGGTTGGGCAAAATCCGCGCGGGGTTCTGCTTTCGGCAGGCGGCAAGCGGCTCTATGTCGCCAACCGATTGGACGACAACATCTCTGTGATTGACGCGGCGACGAACAAAGTTTTGTCGACCATCGATCTCGGCGGACCCCAGACGGTCGACGCGCTGCGGCGCGGCGAACGGCTCTTCTTCACCGCCGACTTCGCTTTTCAAGGACAGTTTGGCTGTGCCAACTGCCACCTCGATGCCACCATCGACGGCTTGCAGTGGGACCTGGAACCAGACGGTTTCGGCAAAGATATTGTCGATAACCGTTCGCTGGAAAATCTTGCAGGCACCGAGCCATTTAAGTGGAACGGCGGCAATCCCGACATGCCGACGGAGTGCGGCCCGCGGACGGAGAAGTTCTTCTTCCGCTCCCAGGGCTTCAACCAGCAGCAACTCACCGATCTGGTGACGTTCGTATATTCCCTGCCCTATCGGCCGAACCGCTATCGGGCTCCGAACGGAGAGTTGACGGCGGCTCAAGAACGAGGCAAGGCCATCTTCGACCGAACGAAATACACGAACGGCAAGCCGATCCCGGAGGCGAATCAGTGCGGCACTTGCCACAGCGGGCCCAAGTACACCAACCAGCAGCAGTTTGACGTTGGTACGGGCAGGCCTACCGATCGCTCTTCGGTTATCGATGTTCCACAGCTTTCGAACGTGGCCTATTCGGGGCCGTATCTGCATGACGGGTCGGCGCGTTCTATGGAAGAAATCTGGACCGTGTTCAATCCGAAGGATACGCACGGCGTGAGCAACGATCTGACCAAGGACGAACTGAACGATCTCATCGAATACCTGAAAACGTTATGAAACCGAGAATCTGGTTTGTGATACTCGTACTTCTCATCACGGCATCCGTGGCCGCAGGTCAGGACATGCCGCGGTTCCGCTGGGAAAACTTCACGACGGCGAACGGCCTGCCCGACAACCACGTCTTTTGCGTGCTCGTCGATGGGAAACGCATCTGGGCCGGGACAGAGAATGGTTTGGGGCTGTATGAGAACGGAGCATGGAAGGTTTTTCGTCCCGCTGATGGCTTGGTCCATCAAGCCGTGCTGTCGCTAGCTGTCGACAGGCGCACCGGCGACTTGTGGGTCGGCACCATGGGTGGCCTGAGCCGCGTATCCGCGGGGCGCATCGACAGTTTCACGCAACTGAATTCCGGGTTGAGCAACGACATCGTCTATGGAGTCGGAGTACAAGGCGACCTGGTATGGACCGCGACCGCCGCTGGCGCGAGCCGCATGAATACGCGCACGGGACAGTGGGCGCTGTTCAACGAACGCAACACGCCGATGTACGAGATCTGGACCTACGCCGTCAGTCCGGGCGAGGACAAAGTTTATTACGCGGTGTGGGGAGGTGGTGTTCTCGAGTACGACGTCGAGACGGAGCGCTGGAAGGATTACAACGATCCCGACGGAGAGACTGAACTCGTCCTGATGAAAGATCAAGGATTGATTCACGAGATTACGACCTCGGTCAGCTATGTCGACAAGATTCTCTGGGTCGCTACCTACTTCGGCGCGAGCCACTACGACGGACGTTACTGGCATAACTTCCTGCAAAAAGACAGCGGACTGCCGAGCAACTTCCTCAGCCAGGTAAAGGGGATCGACGCAAATCGTGCGTGGTTCTCGACCGACAAAGGACTGGCTTACTACGACGGAACGAACTGGGCGGTGTACCGTCCGGCGCTCGACACGCATAAGCCGGAGATGCTAGTACGCGACGCGGCCGGCAACGTGAAGATAATTCCAGTACAGACTGCACCTGCACACAACTACATTCTCGGCGTCGATTTCCAAGGCGATGACCTATGGGTCGCAACCGCCAAGGGCTTAAGCCACGGCATACGGCAGAAGAGTCCAGTTGAAACCGCACAAGTTTTGGGCAAGCGCAAAGCTACGCATAAATAAGGACGATCAGGAGCCATCCAATGAATGTTCAGGAATTATTCGCAGAAGCGGCCACAGCACCCGTAGTGAAACGGGCCATCACCAATCACACAGCGTTGAACGAAGCCTACGACTACGGCAGCGCCTTTTCCCGTGGCATGCGGATTGACTTGAACGGGCTCACTATCCTGCTGATCTCAGGCACAGCCAGCATCGATGAGGCGGGCCGCACTGTGCATGTGGGCGATCTGCGGGCGCAACTGCGGCGGACCTTTGACAACATCACCAAACTGCTGGCCGCCGAAGGCGCGACATGGCACGACATCGTCCGCACGACTTGCTATCTGCGCGACATTGAGCGCGACTACCAGGGATTCAACGAAGAGCGCACAGCTTTCTACAAGGAGCAGGGTCTCGATCCGCTGCCCGCTTCCACGGGAATCCAGGCAATTCTGTGCCGGCCTGATCTGCTGATTGAAATCGAAGCGATTGCAATGTTCCGGCGGGAATCGCCTGCGGAGTAGGAGAAGCGCCATGCGCCTCGTGTCCATTTCGCTGATCGCTGCTGTCGTGCTTGCTTGCGCAGGCTGGTCACAGACGGTCGCACCTTGTTCGTGCGGCCACAATCCGCCGGGACGGCCAGCATCTCGCTCGCTGAAGCCTTACGCCGGGGCGCCCGAGGACCTGCGCCCGTTCTCGAAATTCACGACTCCTTATTATGAGTACTATCAGGATCTCGTGGAGTACAACGGAGCGGCACGCGACATCCCCGATCCGGATCTCAAGAGTCTCGATGAGATCCGCATTGGATTTCTGGCGCCACTCTACGATCATCCCGACAAAGTGCTGGGCCATCATATGCTGAATGGCGCGCAGATGGCGATTGACGAGGCCAATGGGGGCGGGGGTTACGGCGGCAAGCCTTTCCGCCTCATCACTCACAACGACTACGACAACTGGCAGAACAGCAGCGCTGGCGCTCCTGGCGTTTCGCGGGATTCTGCCATCTGGGGCGCGGCCTCGAACGATGCCGTCCGGATGATTTATGACGACAAGGTCTGGGCTATGTTCGGCTCCATCAGCGCGGAATCGACTCACATCGCTCTTCGCCTCACCCTGAAAGCCGAGACTCCGCTCGTCAACAGCGCGTCGACGGATCCCACAATTCCGGAGACGATCATTCCCTGGTACTTCACCGATCTGCAGGACGATCGCATGCAGGGGTACACGCTGGCGCGTCATATCTACACTGAGCTGGCGATTAAGCGGGTCGCGATTCTCCGGGTGAATGATCGCTATGGACGATTCGGCGTGATCAAGTTCCGCGACGCATCGCGGCGGCTCGGGCATCCGGTGGTGGTTGAGCAGAAGTTCGTGCGGGGCGAAACAGATTTTCGCCGGCAGTTGCAGGTGATTGAAGATTCCCGCGTCGACGCGATTGTGCTGTGGACCGACGTTGGTCCGACGGCGATGATCCTGCAGCAGATGCAGGAACTGGGAATGAAGCAGCGGGTATTCGGCAGCCATCGCACAATTAGTGATGAACTAATCAAATTGGCTGGACCTTCCGCGGAGGGATTCGAGGCGGTTTTCCCGTACGATCCGACTCGCAACGATCCGCATTGGCAAGAATTCGTCGCTCGCTATGAGGCGAAGTATCACGAGAAGCCCGATCAGTTCGCGGCGCTGGCATACGACCAGATGCAGATCTTGCTTCAAGCAATCTGCCGCGCGGGTCTGAATCGAGGCCGCATTCGCGATGCCCTGACTGGAACCGCGAGTTACAAGGGCGTCACCGGCGATATGGTTTTCGATCCAAACTGCAAGAATATCGCGCCACTGTTTCTTGCTAACGTGCACAACGGGGTAATCGAGTATCGCCGGATCACGATGGAAAAGCCCTATGCGCGCGTCGGCGAGAACGGTGTTCAATACTCAGGCCCATCGCTGCCCGACGAAAAAGCAAGCAGTTTGCAGATCGGGGTATTTGGGCCTCATGCCGATGACGTTGTGCGATCCCCCGAGATGGTGGGCCTGCTGAGTTCTCTAAACGGTTCCGGCAAGCATTATTCTCTGATCGCGATCCCGTCGGAAACGTCATGGGGTAAGGCTTCCAGCGATTTGGTCAAAGCCGTTTACCAGGACCATGTATTGGCATTGATCGCACTGGACCGCCCCTCCAGCCATCTCGCGGAACAAATTGCGGTGAAGGCATTCGTTCCCGTCATCGCTATTTCGTCTGACCGCGCGCTTACCTCAACGAACATTCCGTGGATCTTCCGCTTGCCGGAAGGCTCTCCACCACAGCAGGCCCTCCTAGGACTATCTGCGGCCATCAATCAAGTTGGAGCGAACCGTGAGCGGATCCGAGGAGTGCTGGCCTCGGGCGCGGCAGTTGCCGGAGTGAGCTTTCAAGCGACGGGAGAGCTAAGTAAATAGGCCGCTACTTCTGGTGGGTTGCTGCCTTCGTCAATTTCCTCTCAGATGCGGAGTTGAACAACTGAAACTCCCGAATGTGCGCCTCTCCCGACGAAGACAAGATGTTCAGGCGAACCCGCGTGGTCGTCACCGTTGGGAAACGATCGATTCGTTTGTGACCGATCGGGTGGCCATCGACGAGCGTGCTCCACGCCTTCCCAGTCCATTCTTCAATCCGGAAGTGTTCAACATGCTGTCCGTCATTCAGCCACTCCATGACCAGCGACTGGTCGAAGCTCACCGGCTTA
Source organism: Candidatus Sulfotelmatobacter sp. (assembly GCA_035695545.1). Lineage (GTDB taxonomy): Bacteria > Acidobacteriota > Terriglobia > Terriglobales > Acidobacteriaceae > Sulfotelmatobacter. Next base: position 40,189 of record DASRRV010000330.1, read on the forward strand.
GGGAAATTGACCTCAATCATTGCGCGATGCGAACCAGCGGGCGCGGACCAGAACGTATCGGGATCACCATCTAGCGCTGCCTCCGCCGCGCTATCGCCCTTCACGTGTTGGGCGATTAAGTTCTCGGCGTAGCGTTTCTGGATGGCTGCTCCAAATTCCTCGAGGCGCTTCACGTCCAACTCGGGTAACAACCCACGGCGATCAGGCGATAGCCCCAGCATTAACTGCCCACCCCGTCCGATGCTCTCCTCATAAGTCGACACCAGCTCGTCCACAGTCTTGAGCGTTGATTCATCGTTCGGATGCCAGAACCAATGCCCCTTGTGCAGCGGCGTATCCGCCTCAGCGGGTCGCCAGCGCAGGTAGCCGTGCCGGTCGAGCACGTTCCAGTTCTCGTACGGGATGGAGCCATCCTCATTGCCTGCCCAGCGAATATCCCCATATTCAAACAGCGCAGCATCGGCAAACACCAGAGCGTTCGGTTGCTGAACCCGCAAATTCTCGATGATGCGCGGGAAGTTGTAGACGTGGCCGGCACTGCCCGCTCCGTCGAGCCAGAACTCAACGAGGTCGCCGTAGTTACTGATCAATTCGCCCAACTCCGCAATGTAGTAGTCGTCGTACTCCGCAGAGTTCTTGTACTTCGGCTCGTGGCGGTCCCATGGAGAAAGATAGACCCCAAATTTCAAACCGAACTTTCGAGCCGCGTCCGAGACTTGGCGCACCAGGTCGCCTTGGCCATTTTGCCAGGGACTGCTCTTCACGCTGTACGAAGTCTGCTCCGTGGGCCAGAGACAGAAACCGTCATGGTGCTTGGCCACCAGGACGACGTACTTTGCCCCAGCGGCCTTGATCGCACGCATCCATCGTTCAGCGTCGAGTTGCGTGGGAGCGAACACTTTCGGGTCGGCAGTACCGTCGCCCCACTCACGATCCAGAAATGTGTTGGTGCCAAAGTGGATGAGAACTCCGAACTCGAGGTCTTGCCATTCGACTTGTTGAGGCGATGGCTTCACATCAACAAAGTTCGGCCTCTGTCCCGCGGAAATAGCGGAGCAAACGGCGAGCATGAGCGTAAGAATTCCCGCGAACCGAGCAATGCCGCGCCGGAGATTACTTTCCAATATCTTCATTCCAAAGATCTGAGTGTGCATTGATGAATTCGCGCATGATCTGGATACAGTCAGCATGCTCGAGAACGACCAGATTTACTCCATGTTGCCGGAACAGATCCTCCGCGCCCATAAAGTTTCGATTCTCGCCCACAATGACGCGGGGAATTCTATACAACAACGCCGTGCCGGTACACATGATGCAGGGACTGAGAGTGCTGACCAGAGTCAGTTCGGGCCAGTCGCGGCGGCGTCCGGCGTTGCGCAGACAGACTGTTTCGGCGTGTGCTGTGGGGTCGCCGGTCTGGACGCGCAGATTGTGACCGCGGGCCACGATCCGTCCTTGGCTATCCGCCAACACGGAGCCGATGGGCAGACCTCCGTCGCGCAAGCCTTTTCTGGCTTCTGCGAGGGCTTCTTGCAACAACGCGTGATCGTCCATAACGAGTCGAGCCGCTCGCGAGAGCCGGCATGCACTCCATAAAGTACTCCAACTGACTGCAGTTGCGCTCTGCAGTGACACATGCGGAATTCCCGCTTGACAACCCAGCGAGACTTTCCGTAACCTTCCGAAACTATAGTAAGGTTTGGCAGCCTTCCATTCCAAATCAGAAGACTGAGCATCGCGGAGACCGTAGGATCTGCTGATGAGAGGCGAAGTCTTTCCAGAGAGAGTCTTGGCGGACTGTGTTTCCGTCTCAAGGACGGGATGTGTGAGTCCTACCCGCCACGCCCGCGCCGAAACACTTTGTGTGCGAGCACGTTCTCTCCCTTTCGTACGCCGTCGGCGATCTCCGGTAATTTGTATACCCAGGAGGCCCGGATAGCCATGACACCCCACCCAGCGTCTATTCCCTTCTCGCTAAGTCTCACGTGCCGGTTCCTGATCGCGGCCGCTCTCGCCTGCCTGTCCCTGTCCAACTTCGCTCTCTGCCAAACCAGTACGGGCCGCGTCGTGGGCTTTGTGACCGATTCGTCGGGTGCCGCCATGATCGGCGCCAAAGTCACTGTGGTGAATACCGGGACGAACGTTCAGTCGATCACTACAACGGACGCCACAGGGGCATACCAGGTTCTGGACCTTCCCATTGGAAACTATTCGGTAACTGTAGAAATCACGGGCTTCAGAAAGGCCGTGATCGAAGCGCAGAGGCTCGACATCAACCAGTCGCTGCGCATCGACATTCACATGAAAGTAGGCGCTACGACTGAGACGATCGATGTGCAGTCGCAAGCTGCGCAGGTAGAAACGTTGAATCCCACAATAGGCGCGACAGTCAGCGGAGCTCCGGTGGAGAGCCTTCCGCTGAATGGGCGCGACGTGCTCGACCTGGCGCTGACCCAGCCCGGCGTGGCGCCTGCTCCTGACTCCGGCTATGGCGGAGGCAGCTTTACCATCGCTGGTGGACGCGCGGACGCCGTGAGTTATGTGCTGGATGGCGGAACGAATAATTCTGTCACCGGCAATAGCGTGGTGTTTGATCCCAACCCGGACACGATTGCAGAGTTTCGCATTCTAAGCAACAACTACACCGCCGAATACGGCCGCAACGGTGGAGGCACGATCAGTGTCGTCACCAAATCGGGTACTAACGATTTTCACGGAAGCCTGTTCGACTACCTGCGCAACGATGCTTTCAATGCCAATGATTTTTTCGACAATCTTACTGGCAATCCCAAGGAAGTTCTGAAGCGCAACCAGTTTGGCGGAACAGTGGGCGGACCGATCGTCAAAGACAAAATTTTCTTCTTCTTCGGGTATCAGGGCCAGCGGCAGTCGGCCGTGGTTCATGGGATCGGAGTGGCGACCTACACTCCGGCGGAACTCGGAGGCGACTTCTCGCATCATGGGATCAACGGTTTCGATCCGAATGGAGTAGATCCAGGAGTAGCCTGCTATCTCAGTGGGCTGCACGAAAACGCGGTCGACGGGAACGGAGGACCCATTCCGGATGGTAGTTCGTGTGGTGTAGCTCCCCACAGCTACTTCCAATCAAACCCAGCGCTAGCTACCCAAGGCATCATTGACCCAACCACAATTGATCCGGTGGCGAAGGCATATATCGCTGCGGGCCTGGTGCCCACCTCCACGAGTGGTCAGCTAAATCCGTTAGGCAGCGCCACAGACAATCGGGAAGAATACACGGGCCGAGCGGATTTTTATTTGAACCAGAGCGATCGCCTCTCACTAACGGTTGGCTCCAGCCAAGTGACGCAAGTGCAGCCCTTCGATCCCGGCGGCGGCGATGCCAGCGTTCCGGGCTTCCCGTCCAACATTCCCATCACCAATCAGTTTCTGAACATCGGTTACACAAAGTCGATTTCCCAGTCTGTGTTGAACGAATTCCACGCCACGGCGGAGCGTTACTACAACCATGACACTCCCGGGAAGACTCTTCCGGGCCCAACCGCACTGGGCGTAACCATCAACTCCGATCTGGAAAGTGGGCCGCCGATCATCAATTTGTTTGATAGCGGGCTGAACCTTGGTTTCAACGAAAACGTACCGCGCAAAAAGGCGGACAACACCTATGCGTTCTCGGACAATCTGACCTGGATCAAGGGAAAACACTCCGTGAAAGCCGGAGGCCGGCTCGCCTTCCTGCAGGAAAATTCCGTCTACAGCTATGCAACCAACGGATGGTTCCTGTTCTACGGGTCGGCCACCGGAGTAGGCTCTGGCAGCGATCTGGCGGACTTTTTGTTTGGCGCTCCTGACGAGTACTTGCAGTTCCCTTCGGGCAACAACAACGAACATCAGAAGCAATGGTCGGCGTTTGTGCAGGACGAATGGAAGGTGACGCCGCGGCTCACGATCACCGCCGGACTCCGATACGAATACACAGGCCCAGAGACGGACATTCACGGCCACACCTTCGCGCTTATTCCTGGACTTCAGTCTACGCGATTCCAGAATGCTCCCCCCGGACTTGTAGTTCCCGGCGATTCGGGCGCTCCGAAGGGCTGGTATTTCCCGGATTACAAAGACCTCGCTCCGCGCTTCGGCTTCGCGTGGGATCCGTTCGGCAACGGCAAGACCAGCGTTCGCGGCGGAGCCGGAATGTTTTTCGACACGCTCAATGGATGGATGTCTGACTGGAACAACGGCGTGCTGCCGTGGTGGCCTTCGGCGGATCTCTTCTTTGGAGCCACACCGACAGATGCGCAAAGCACAAACATGACTTTCCCCTACGAGACGGCCGGCGTGCCCGATCCGTTTCCGTCGGTGCCGCCACCGCCGAATATGGATTTTTCTGGCTTCTATCCTTACGGGTTCGGCGATCTGTTTGTGAACCCGCATCTGAAAACGCCTTACATTTATCAGTACAACCTGAGCGTGCAACGCCAACTGGCCAACGGACTGATGCTAGAACTCGGATACGTTGGCAGTTCGTCCCACAAGCTGCTAACGTGGCTGGACGAGAACCCCATCGTTCCCGGTCAGATGGACTCGCAGGGAAATCCGGCCCGGCTGGTCAACATCAAGCAAGGGCTCATTGGGCCGATGAACGGGTATGCGCCGCTCACCACTTTCGATGGCCTGAACAACGCCAACTACAACGGATTTCTGGCGAGTGTGACCAAGCAGAGTGGAAACGTGGCGCACCTGGGTTCGATGTTTTTCACGGCCTCGTACACGTGGTCACACAATCTGGATAACGGCTCTGGGTTCAACCAGCGCAGTCAGCAGATTTCCTATTTCCGCCCCCACGCGTTTTACGGAAATTCTGACTTCGACATGCGCCAGCGGTTTGTGCTCAGCGGCGGATGGGAATTGCCCTTTGCCGAATACTGGGCCACCGGACCGAAACGGCTCACGAAAGGCTGGAGCCTGTTTCCCATCTTCATCATCCAGTCAGGCACGCCGATCGATCTCTACGGCGGGTACGGCAATGCGAGCGAGATCGATCCCGGGCCATCGGGGTTCGGCGATCCCCAGGTGGTGCGGGCAGATCAACTCATACCATCGGTGCAGAAGCTCGATCCGCGGCACATCGTGTTCGACTCGGGCGGTAACCCGCAGAGCTTCTATTTCAATCCCAACGACTTCGGTCAGAATCCATGCGCGTTTGACGGCACATGTCCCGTTGGCTACTACGGGACCTACCGGCGGAATTCATTGACGGGCCCGGGCCGCGTGAATCTGGACCTGTCGCTCGAGAAGGCCACGCCGATCACGGAGAAGATCAAGCTGGCGTTCCGCGTCGAGGCTTTTAACATTTTCAATCACACGCAGTTCAAGAACCCGGGGAGCACGAGAGTCAGTTCTCCTTTGTTGGGACAGATAACCACAACGTACGATCCCCGGATACTGCAATTGGCGCTGAAACTTACGTTTTGATGCTGTTGAAAGCTCAACAGGCTGTTCAATGGGTTAACCATGGTTAACAAGCAGCTTCCAAAGTATTCTGCTGACGATCGCGATCTGGGCATGGATAGTACCATCACGCGCAGAGATTTTCTTAACGGAGTGAGCATCGCCGTTGGGGCTTCGCTGGTGGCGGGGACTCCGTGGCTGGAGGCGTTTGGGATTCCAGATTCTCCTTTCGCTCCCGAGAAGGACCCCAGCTACTATCCGCCCGCGAAGACCGGAATGCGCGGAAGTCATGACGGCTCCTTCGAGGTGGCGCACGACCTGCGCGACGGCAAGGAGTGGCCGGACGCCACTGCTGATAACGAAAGCTACGACCTGATCGTCGTGGGCGGAGGCATCAGCGGGCTGGCCGCGGCCTACTTCTTTCGCAAGTTCGCCGGGGCAGATTCAAAGATTCTCATTCTCGACAATCACGACGACTTTGGCGGTCACGCCAAGCGCAACGAATTTCGCTCCGGAAATCGCCTGCTGCTGGGATATGGGGGCACTCAGTCGATCGAAGCGCCGGCGCACTACAGTGCCGTTGCCAAGGACCTGCTGAAAGAGCTGGGCATCGACGTCCAGCGCTTTTACCAGTACTACGACCAGAAGCTGTTTTCTTCGATGAAGCTGAACGAAGCCACGTTCTTCGACAAGGAAACGTTTGGCGAGGATCGCCTGGTCTTCGACGAGTCTGCGCATTATTTCGGGCCACGCTACTCTGCGAAGGTTGTCGACCAGATGCCGGTTGCGCCCGACGCGCGCCGGGACCTGCTTCGCTTGCAGGACGCGAAGGTCGACTACCTGCCAGGGCTGACGCCTGAACAAAAACGCGTCAAGCTGATCCAGAAGAGCTACAAAGATTTTCTGCTGCAGGATGTGAAGACACATCCCGATGTGCCGAAGATTTTTCAGACAACAACGCACGACCTGTATGCAGTGGGCGTTGACGCTGTGTCAGCCTATGACTGCGCGCAATACGGGTTCCCAGGTTTCGAGGGAATGACGCTTCCGAAGAGGCGTTCCGGCGACGACGAAGAAGAGGAAGAGCCGTACATCTTCCATTTCCCTGACGGCAACGCGTCGATCGCGCGACTCCTAGTGAGGTCACTGGTGCCAGGATCGGCGCCGGGCAGCACGATGGAAGACATCGTCACGGCGCGAATGACTTATGCCAAGCTCGACGACTCCGCAAACAAGGTGAGAATGCGTCTCAACAGCACCGCAGTTCGCGCCAAACATGTGGGCGATCCGCAGAGTGCGAAAGAAGTCGAGGTCACCTACGTGCGCGGCGGGCAGGCTCACCGGGTGCGTGCCGCCTCGTGCGTGCTCGCCTGCTACAACATGGTGATTCCTTATTTATGCCCGGAAATGTCGGTCAAGCAGAAAGAGGCGCTCGCTTATGCGGTGAAAATTCCGCTGGTTTATACGAATGTACAGATCAAGAACTGGAAGGCATTTCAGAAGCTGGGATTAAGTTCCATCTACGCACCGGGCGCGTACTTCTCAAACATCACGCTCGACTTCCCGGTCTCGATGGGCCAATACAAGTTTCCCGCTTCACCCGACGAACCGTGCGTTCTGCATTTGCTGCGCACACCTTGCAAACCCGGGCTACCCTGCAAAGATCAATACCGCGCCGGACGGTGGGAATTGTTCACCACGAAGTTCGAGACCTTCGAGCGAAATGTGCGCGACGAATTGGGACGGATTCTCGCGGGCGGAGGATTTGATCCAGCGAGTGATATCGAAGCAATTACGGTAAACCGCTGGCCTCATGGATATGCTTACGAATACAACCGGCTGTTTGAACCGCTCGATCGGCCAGCTGCGGAGCGGCCGTGCGTGATCGGCCGGCAGCCTTTTGGTCGCATCACGATTGCGAATTCCGATGCGGATGGGCACGCGTATACGAATATCGCAATTGATCAGGGTCATCGCGCGGTCAAAGAAGTGATGGCCATGCGCACCGGTGCTCATAGTTAACCGTAGTTAACGGGAAAGTTTGCCTTCATGTCTGATTCAAAGCGGGCTCGGGATCGAGAACTGGGGATGTCGCGTGCGATCACACGTCGTGATTTTCTGAATGGCGTCGCCGTAGGGGTTGGGGCCGTTGCTGGCAGCGGTTGGATGCCGAGCTTATTAGCAGCCGCGGAGAGCGACGCATGTGCGCAGGATCACCCAGGATACAATCCACCGGCGTTGACCGGAATGCGCGGGAGTCATCCGGGCTCATTCGAATCGGCGCACTCCCTGCGAGACGGTAACTTCTGGAATGGGAAGGACAAGCCCGTCGACACCGGGGAGAGCTACGACCTTGTCGTGGTCGGGGGCGGGATTAGCGGACTCGCGGCTGCCTATTTCCATCGTAAGCATGCCGGGACGAATGCTCGAATCCTGATTCTCGATAATCATGACGACTTCGGTGGACATGCCAAGCGCAACGAGTTCCGGCCAGGTGGACGACTGCTCCTCGCCAACGGAGGGACGGTTGCCATCGAATCTCCTTTCGCTTACAGCCGCGAAGCTGCGGGACTCATGACGGAGCTAGGCATTGACCCACCTGCCCTGGAGGCGAAGTGTACGGACCGCTCGGTTTACAAGGGGCTGGGCGGCTCCTATTTCTTCGACAAAGAAACCTTCGGCGCCGACCGCTTGGTTGCAGGCATGCCCGGCGGTGGAGGCGGGGCAAAGGACTGGACGGACTTTCTGGCGAAGACCCCTCTATCGGCGGAGGCACAGCGCGACATCGTCCGCATTCAGACTGAAAAAACCGACTACATGCCGGGCATGACGCAGGCAGAAAAGAAAGACAAGCTGTCGCGCATGAGCTACAAAGATTTTCTGCTGAATGTCGTGAAGGCCCACGCCGACGCTGTTGCCATTTACCAGACACGCACTCACGGTTTATACGGCATTGGAATTGATGGCGTACCTGCGCTCGACTGTTGGGCGATTCACTTCCCCGGCTTCGAAGGGCTTGGCCTCGATCGAGTTCCCACCGGCGGACGATTGAGCTTCACCGCGTTGGGTGAGGTCACTCCGTCGCAGCCGTATCACTTTCACTTCCCCGACGGCAACGCTTCCATTGCGCGCATGCTGGTGCGATCGCTGATTCCGAATTCCGCTCCGGGGCGCACACCCGAAGACATCGTTACTGCGAAAATCGACTATAGCCAACTCGACAGGAAGACATCGCCTATCCGGATTCGGCTCAACAGCACCGCAGTTCAGGTGCGGCACGTCGGTGATGCGAAGTCGGCGAAAGAAGTCGAAGTCACTTATGGTCGCGAGACGAAGACGTACACAGTGCGTGCGAAGTCCGTCGTTCTCGCCTGCTGGAATATGGTCATTCCATACGTGTGCCCGGAACTTCCTGAAAAGCAGAAGCAGGCGCTGAAGTATGGGGTGAAGGTTCCGCTCGTGTATACAGTCGTTGCGATCAAGAACTGGACTTCGTTTCACAAGCTCGGAGTTTCGCGGGTGACGTCGCCAGGAATGTATCACTCGTCTGTCGGACTCGATCAGGCGACCGACATCGGCGACTACGAGTCACCGAAGACTCCCGAGGAACAAATTCTGGTGCGGATGCTGCGAACCCCCTGCCAACCGGGATTGCCTGCGCGCGATCAGCAGCGGGCGGGGCGCTACGACTTGTTGGGAACTCCGTTCGAAACTTTCGAACGCAACATTCGAGACCAACTGGCCCGCATTTTGTCCCCGGGTGGGTTCGATCCCGCGCGCGACATTGACGCCATCACCGTGAACCGCTGGCCGCACGGTTATGCTTACGAGTACAACCCTCTGTGGGATCCGGACTGGCCTGAGAGTCAGCGTCCGTGCGATATTGCACGGCAGCGGTTTGGGCGCATTGCCATCGCTAATTCCGACGCAGCGGCCGCCGCCTACACGGATCAGGCGATTGATCAGGCTTTTCGCGCTGTGCAGGAGTTGCTTGCGACGTAGATGGGAACATCTGGCGGGGAGACCGACTCATTCATGAAGATCGATAAGACCGCTTGCGGTTTCACTGGCGATGTTTCACGGCGAGATTTTCTCTACGGCATGGGAGCTTTTGCGCTGCTCCCGATTGCGCGCATGGAGCCCGAACTGATTCTCTACAACGGCAACATCTGGACCGTGAACGAGCAGATGCCGCGCGCGCAAGCGGTAGCCATAAGCGGCGGCCGCATCCTTGCGGTGGGAACCAACGACGAGGTGCTTGGCCTTGCGGTTGGCCTGAGCAAGAAGGTTGATCTGAGCGGGAAGGCCGTATTCCCTGGCTTCATCGACGCGCACGCACATCCCTGCGAATCGGGAGTGAACCACCTTCGCATGGTGGCCTGTGACATGGACTCGATCAGCGACATCCAGGCTGCTCTGCGCGAGCGCGCCGAGACAACTCCTGGGGGCCAGTGGGTGCTGGGATTTTTGTACGACGATGGCAAGACTCCGCGGCCCCTCTCTATTCAGGATCTCGATGGTGCAGCGCCGAATCATCCTGTGTTGGTGCGACATCGCGGTGGGCACACGATCTTCGTAAATTCTCTCGCTTTGAAGCTCGTGGGTGTAGACGAACACACTCCCGACCCTCCCGGCGGACGCTTTGAGCACGATGGTGCGGGACATCTCACCGGACACGTGGGCGACAAGGCAACCGAACATTTCGCGCAGCTTATTGCGTTCGCTCCAACCCGCGACGATTTTCGCGAAGGCGCCAAACTCATTTCGAAGATATTCAGCAGCAAAGGCGTCACCTCCGCCGGAGATGCGCTGACCATGCCGGCAAACCTGCAGGGCTATCAGGACGCGCGCGACGCCGGCGAGTTGCGCATGCGCGTGTGCTGTCACATGACGGTCGAGGCGCTTGACCGGATGATAGCCGCCGGCGTGCACACCGGCTTTGGCGATGAATGGGTGCGGATTGGAGCGGTGAAGCAGTTTGCGGATGGATCGATCTCGGAACGGACGGCGTGGCTTTCCGACCCATACATCGGCATTCCGGATTATCACGGTCTACAGGTCACCACCCGTGACCAACTCTACGAGAACTCGCTCAAGGCACATGCGGCAGGCTGGCAATTGGCCACGCATGCCAACGGAGATTTGGCGATCGACATGGTGCTCGGGGTCTACGAGCAAGTGCAACGCGAGACGCCGAAATCCGATCCGCGGTTCCGGCTGGAGCATTGCACGCTGCTGAACGAATCACTGTTGCTGCGCATGAAGGCGCTGCAGGCCATCCCCGTGCCGTTTTCCGGATACGTCTACTTCCACGGCGATGTGATGCACTTCTACGGCGAAGAGCGCACACGGCATATGTTCCCCATGCGCGAGTTTCTCTCCCGCGCGCTGCAGCCGGCGGATTCTTCCGACTACACAGCAAGCCCCTCGGACCCGATGATGTGGTTACGCTCCCAAGTGACCCGCACCGACATGAAGGGCAACGTCTGGGGCGCCAACCAGAAGATTACTGTGGAAGAGGCCATCCGCTGCGGTACGATCAACGGCGCGCACTCCAGCTTTGAAGAGAAGACGAAGGGTTCGATTGCGCCAGGAAAGTTTGCCGACTTGGTAGTGCTGGCAGAGGATCCGTTCAAAGTCGACCCGATGACTTTGCACAAGATTGCCGTCGAACGGACCATGGTCGGCGGCAAGTGGGTGTACGAATCGTAAATCTACGAACTCGTCTCGGTTTGCGCTGCAACTTCCACTCATGACCTCGAAGTCGCCGTTTCCGCTTCCTGAGGAATTCAACGCCGCGAGCTACTTCGTGGATCGGCACATCGAAGAGGGTCGTGGCGGAAAAATCGCGATTGAATGCGAAGAGCGTCGCGTCACCTACCGTGAACTCTTCGAGTGCGTGAACCAAGTCGGCAATGCCCTCAAAAAAATGGGAGTCCGTTGCGAAGAGCGGGTCTTTCTACTCTTGCTCGACACACCGGAATTTGCAGTCAGCTTCTTCGGAGCAATCAAGATCGGAGCAGTGCCAGTCCCAGTTAACACGCTGTTGAAGCCGGGTGATTACGAATACCTGCTCAACGACTCGCGAGCGCGAGTTGTGATTGTCAGCGATTCTCTTTTTTCCCAGCTCCAAGCCGTTCCTCGCGAAAAACTCCGCTATGCGGAGACATTCATCCTGGTTGGAGGAGATGACCGAGCAGGTACACGGTCATTTGACGCCTGGATTCGAGAAGAGTCGGTCGTCCTCGACGCGGCCCGGACCAGCAAAGACGACGCGGCTTTCTGGCTTTATTCCTCTGGAAGTACGGGTCGGCCGAAGGGCTGCGTGCACCTGCAGCACGACATGGTGGTCTGCGCGGAGCATTACGCTAAAGCGATCCTCGGGATTACGGAGCAGGACCGCCTATTTAGCGTCGCCAAACTTTTCTTCGCTTACGGGCTGGGCAATGGCCTTTACTTTTCATTGGCCGTCGGGGCAACCAGCATACTTCTGCCGGACTCTCCTAAGCCGCAAAGCATTTTCGATCTGGTGAAACGATCGCGTCCCACACTGTTCTTCTCCGTGCCTTCAACCTGCGCGAAGCTGCTCGCTGAAACAGCCGAGGCAGGTCATGCTCCCGATTTTTCTTCGGTTCGCCACGCTATCTCAGCGGGAGAGGGTCTGCCCGCTGCGATCTTTCACCGCTTCAAAGAGCGCTTTGGAGTTGAGATCCTCGATGGCATCGGATCCACGGAGGCGCTGCATATTTTCATCTCAAACCGTCCGGGTGCGATCAAGCCCGGGTCCAGCGGAGCCGTCGTTCCGGAAGTTGAAGCGCGCATCGTGGATGAGAACGATCACGCCGTCGCGCCAGGCGAAATGGGCGATCTAGTCATCAAGACCGATGCGGCCTGCGTCTGCTACTGGAACCAGCACGAGAGGACGAAAGACACGGTCTCAGGCCACTGGATGCGAACGGGCGATCGGTACCGGCAGGACGCCGACGGATATTTCTGGCATGCCGGGCGATCCGACGACATGTTGAAAGTCAGCGGCGTGTGGGTCAGCCCGGTTGAAATCGAGAACGCACTGCTCGAACATCCGCAGGTGCAAGAGGCCGCCGTCGTCGGACGAAAGGACGCGGATGGACTGGTGAAGACGGTTGCCTGCGTTGTCTTGCGCGACGGCCAAAGCGGAAGCGCCGAACTCGCGTCTCAATTGCAGGGCTTTGTACTCGAGCGCCTGCCGGTCTTTAAGCGGCCCCACCTTCTTGAGTTCCTCGCCGAACTTCCAAAAACGGCGACCGGGAAGCTACAACGTTACAAACTGCGTTGACTCTCAAATGATTGCGGTCCGACTACAGCAGCTTGGCCAATTCCGCCTTGGCCTATTTCCGAGCAGCAAGTTCGGGAGGGGCATTGTCTATGAAGAGAGAAATTCCTGACACCGCGCACGACTCGACGCCGAGGTCGTCACCGGACTGTGCAACAGGGCTGGGTATCACCAAAGTCGTCCGTTCCGACGCTCAGTTGCGAGAAGCTCGATGTCTACCTGGCACTGATGATCGTCGAATTTCTCCAGCAGGTATTGTCGTGCGCCAACGTCGTCTCGCCCGAACGAGGCTGGCGTGAAAAATTTTCTTTGGCACCTTGCACACCCTGCCATCGCAGGGATCTTGCCGACATACCTCAGAATAGTGAAGCCGCGCTGTGCCATGGCGGAGCCAGTCTGTCACAGTAGAAAGTGCCGGTCGGTACGCTGGCGTACAGACCGCCGTATC
>DASRRV010000331.1:0-3260 GCA_035695545.1 Candidatus Sulfotelmatobacter sp.
CCCGGTGATGTACGCCAACAACCGAGCCCACTCCATTTCGCTTCTCGCTCCTTGATTATCGAACCGCGGAAGCTGCATTGTAGAGGTTTACGGAGCTTCAGGAAAGGTCATTCCAGCAGAGAAGACTGCATTGCAACTCACGTGATTTCAGTTCGTTTCGGTTTCTTGACCATACGAGGCGAAGCTACTCGATTTCTAACATTACTATAATGAGCATCGCACGCACGCCGGACGCAAAGGGCACCCTCCGGTGACGGGTGTCAACGCCGATCGCTCACGAGCAAATCTCAGTTGTTATCGATGGCTGAAGCATTGTCGAGGCTTATACCAAACCCCGGTTGCCGCGTGAGTTGAGTAATTCGCCACCGACAGGTCGATTTGCGAACTCGTTCGGCCGCTCAATTGACCCACTCATCCTCTTCGTCTTCCTCGTCTGAAGGTCCCTCCGCCTCCGCCAGGGCGTCGTTGACAGCCTCAGCGATTTCTTCGTCGTCGGATTCTGGGAGGTCGACGAGGATTTCCGCCGCCTCCGCAGGACGGATGCTGGCGAGGGCGCCGATAGCAGCAAGCAGCAGGGGCTTTGGCGTGTGAGCGTCATTGACGAGTTCCACGATGTCAGGCCACGCCGCGTCCAGTTCCCAGTTCCCGGCCGCATTTACCGCCTGATAGTGAATCTCAGGATCGTCGCTTTTCAGGGCCTGCAGTATCTGATTGTCAAAGCCGCGAACCCAGCGCATCGCAAACACGGCCGTCAGCATCCACTCTTTGTCTCCGCTGGAATAGGCAGAGCTGATCGCATCCTCGTGCCAGTCATTCGCGGCGCGTACCGATGCTTCCAAACATCGCCGCCGCACTTCTTTGGGAGTGCTGTGATCGCGGTAGACCTTCTCGAGCCTGTCCTGGATGTCATGGAACGTTTGCTCAGTAATGGGTACATCATCCGGATCCTCGAATCCATCCGTGTCCGCATGTTCCAGGACCGGCCCAAGGGAAATTGCCGCCCGAGCGCGGAGTTGCTCTGGTTCGGCGCTACATACCACCGCCAATAAGGTATCGGCTAGATCGTCGTTGATCACGGTAAAATCACCAGCCAATTCGGCAGCGACTAGTCGGTCAGATTCATTCGCTCGGTGATCAACCAGAATCTTGTGAAACATCCTTCCGGCATCTTCTGGCCAGTCCCATGGAGGTATGTCGAGCAGAGTCTTAAGGTCCATTACGTTTCCCAGAATTGCATTTAGTCACGTTATTGCGACCGGCGGCGCAGCCAACCGCTGGCCAACATATGGTACCGCACGCACAACGGCGTCAGATGTACGGCCCGCTAGAGGACGATTTTAGAACTTTTCTGGCAACAGCCGAACAGCTGCGAACCTGCATTTTCAATGAGTTGTGATCGGTCGATCATCAATATTGATCAGCCATCAAGTAAAAGTTTGAACGGATTGCACAATTGCCGTAATCGTGCCCACATCTGTATCTCAGAAGCCTGGTCCCACCTTGTGATGTCTATCACAGACGTACATCCCAGGTTCAGCAACGGTGCGCCCTATACCGCTCTCCAGATCGTTCGCCGAAATCTCCATTTCCAATTGGTACACTTCCACCTCTCAACCCGCTTTGGCGTCAGCAATCCGAATAATCAGCCTCTTGCCCAGGGCCCTGGCCGCGCGAGTAATCGTGTCCAGAGAAACGGCGATATTTTGCGGATCGAGCAGACGGTCAAGCTGAGATCGGCTCGTGTTAAGCTCCTTTGCAAGGGCCTGTTTGGTTTTCCTTTTCTTTTTCATGGCTTCTGCAAGCTGCCATGAAATCACGCGCTTGACTGCAACGGCCTCGACTTCCTCTCGGATGCCCTCCTCTTCGAGGAAACTGTCAAAGGTCGAACCAGTGTGATTGATTGCGCCGTTCTTTTTCTTTGCCTTCATTGTGACCTCTCATGCTTCTTCTTGTTTCGCCGAGCCAATTCCAAGTCTTCGGCAGGCGTTTTCTGAGTCTTCTTGATGAACCCATGCAACAGCACCATTCGGCCAACTCTGTCGAAATAGAACAGCACTCGTGCAATTCGGTTTCGAGCCAGGTCTGAGCGAACCTCGTAAATACCGCCGCCGACAGAGCGGCAAACGGGCATCCCTACTGGCCAGCCAAACTCGACAGTCTTGATGTCCTCGCCGATCCGCTTGCGGTCTTCAGCGGAAAAACTCTTCAGCCATTCCCGTACGGGCTCGCCGCCGGCCTCAGTCCGGTAGAAGACTGCTAGGACGCGCTTCCCTTGCAGGTCGGCCTCGGGCCCTTCTTCGGGTTGGATCCCCTTACGCTTATCCGCCACAATTAATTGTACCATATACGGTACACAACACCGTGCCCTTTCTTCGCAGCCCGGGAAATGACCGTCATCCGCGGTCGCAGATGGTTGGATTGCCAGGTTTCAGCCAGTTCCCCGCTCTTTGCCCGAACTGTGTACTGCGCTGCACGGCAAGTCTCCGATCCACGCGAATGGCCAGCCCGTAGAAATCCAGCATGCGCAGAAACGAAACCCGGAGAGCCTGCTGCAAGGTCCCCGAGAAAAAAGTCCGTTTTGGGCTGCTCTACCTCGATGACATTTTCGGGAAGCACAATAACGTGCTCTGTAATGAAACCGTGCGCCAGGCACGCTTTGGGAAATTCTCTCGGTGAACGCGAGCTCAGGGAATGTTGTCAGATCCACCCGCTCACCCGGTTGATCCGGACCTCTCCGAAGGAAGCGCCAGCCGTCCGATATTACGTACTTCCGCTGAGCACCCGCACTGGCACCCGTTGAGACACCTGTCTTGCACGTATTATCAGGTATTTGGCAGTCCCCGATAGCCTAGTTATGTTGTTGAAAGTATTGGATAGGGACGAAGTGTGAAGATGGCACTCTACCGCTGAGTTAAGCGCCCACTTTGCTGCGGTAAGTTCATCATTATACGCAAGTTCCCGATCCACTTGAGTTCTACTGAATAGCCTCCTGGACCCGCACTCGCACCCGCATTTCTTCCGGGAGCAGGTGGTTAAGCATCTTTTCTTGCGCTGCCCGCTTCGCCCTGCGCTGCGAATGCGAGTAGTACAGGGTCATGTCCATCTTGGAATGGCGCATGACCGCCTGCACGACTGCTGGGTTTTCCTGCTCGTCCATCAGGAAAGTGGCTAGGCTGTGACGCCCGAGCACATGGAAGCCAAATCGCTTCACAACTTCACCGTCACGGTCGTATGTGATCCCACGCTCTTCCCGGATGACC